>JAYRVO010000164.1:0-9448 GCA_041918515.1 Chloroflexota bacterium
CCCGACACCGGCGAGCAAGCCCTCGAAATCGCCGAAGCCCTCATCCGCTCCGGCGCCATGGACATCGTCGTCATCGACTCCGTCGCCGCCCTCGTCCCTCGCGCCGAGATCGAAGGCGAGATGGGCGACCAGCATGTGGGCCTGCAAGCGCGGCTGATGAGCCAGGCCTTGCGCAAGCTTTCCGGCGCTATCAAGCAGACGAACACGATCATGATCTTCACCAACCAGTTGCGTCAGAAGATCGGCGTCATGTTCGGCAACCCGGAGACGACCCCCGGCGGTCTCGCCCTCAAGTTCTACGCCTCGGTGCGGCTGGACATCCGCCGCGTGGATGCGGTCAAGACCGGGAACGAGGCGGTGGGCAACCGTGTGCGGGTGACGGTGAAGAAGAACAAGGTGGCCCCGCCCTTCCGCGTCGCCGAATTCGACATCATGTTCAACGAGGGAATCTCGCGCACGGGCGAAGTGCTGGACATGGGCGTGGAAATGAACGCGGTGGAAAAGCGGGGCGCCTTCTACTCCTATGAAGGCACTCGTTTGGGCCAAGGCCGGGAAAACGCCAAAGACTTCCTGCGCGAAAACCCCAAGGTTCTCGACGCCATCGAGAATCAAATCCGCGCCGCCAGCAGTCTACCCCTGCGCTCAGCTTCCTGAACGCTTGCCGGGTCGATCGCTTTCGGCATCACGTTGTAGCTTCACGCAGCGGAGTCTTTCCGCCAGCTTCAGGATACTTGTTGTTCAGGGCTTTTACTTGCAGCATTCCTGCAAGCGCTGCCTCTATCCTTGAATCTGTTCTCGCTTGCCTTATTTTGCCATTTGGCCAGCGCTGTGGACGCTACAACATGCTCGTTGTAGCGTCTTTTTATTTCTCATGCCCGGCGTTATTACCCGCCTCACTTACCAACAGAAGAACCACCAACGCGTCAATGTTTATCTCGATGGCGCCTTCGCTTTCGCCCTGCCCGACGCAGTCGCGGCTCGTCTCAAGATTGGCCAGCACCTCGACGATGACGACATCGCCCGGCTGCGAGATGCCGACACCGAGGCCAAAGCCTTCGCGCGTGCACTGCGGCTTTTGGCCGCGCGTCCCCGCTCCCAGGTCGAGATCAGCAGCCACCTGCAACGGGCAGGGTTCAGCGACGACGTTATCGGTCAGGTCAGCGACCGCTTGCAACGCGCGGGTTATCTCGACGACGACGCTTTCGTGCAGTGGTGGATCGAGAATCGCGCTGCGTTCAGTCCGCGCGGGGCGCAAGCCCTCCGCCAGGAGTTGGCCCAGAAGGGCGTCTCCCGCGACCTGATCGATGCCGCTCTGCTTCCCCTCGACGCCGGCGTACAAGCCCTGGCGGCAGGTCGCCCACGCGCCGAGCGTTGGAGCCAGCTCCCCCAGCCGGATTTCTACCAGAAAATGCTCGGCCATCTCCAGCGCCGGGGCTTCGATTACCCCACCGCTCGCGCCGCCGCCGACCAGCTTTGGCGAGAACACGGCGCCGGCGAAACCGAGACGAACGCTGATCCGCTCGCCAATGATCCGTGAAGCTGTCATGACGTATTGCGTATTGTGTTATGACACTTTACGCAATACTTAGTACGCATACGCAGCACTTATCACTCAATCTTCATTATCTAACCAAGGACACGTTGCCCCATGACAATAGTAAGTATTATCGTCGCCATCGCTTTGGCCATCATCGGCTTGGCTGTGGGCGTCGGTGTGGGCTTCAGGCTGAAGCAACGTGCGGACGAACGTAAACTCACAGCTGCCAGACTGCAAGCCGAAGCCACTCTGGCCGAAGCCAACGAGAAAGCGCGCGGTATCGAACTGGAAGCCAAAGATGCCGCGCTCGCCGTCCGCAACGAAGCCGAAGCCGAAGTCAACCGCCGTCGCCGCGAGATCAGCCGCCTGGAAGAGCGCGCTCAGCGCCGCTTGGAACAATTGGACACTCGCTCCGAGTCATTAGAACAGCGCGAGCGCCGTCTGAATCAACGCCAGGGCCAGATCGACAAACGGTTCGGCGAATTAGAGAAGGCCGAAGCAGAGTACCAGGCCGAGTTGGAGCGCATCGCCAGCATGAGCCAAGAAGAGGCGCGCGAGGAATTGATCCACCGCGTCGAGGCTTCAGCCCGCGCCGATATGGCCAAAACCATTCGCCAGGTAGAGAGCGAAATCGCGGAGACCGCCGACCGTAAGGCGCGCGAGGTCATTACGCTGGCCATCGAACGGATCGCCTCGGAGGTCGTGACCGAAAGCACCATCACTTCTGTGCCGTTGCCTAGCGATGAAATGAAGGGCCGCATCATCGGGCGCCAGGGTCGCAACATCCGTACGATCGAAAATGTGACAGGCGTCGATCTGGTGGTGGACGACACGCCTGAGGCCATCATTATCTCCAGCCATGACCCCGTCCGTCGTGAGGTCGCCCGCCTGACCCTGACCAAGCTCGTGCAGGATGGTCGCATCCATCCCGCACGCGTGGAAAAAGAGGTGGAAAAGGCACAGGAAGAGGTCGAGCGCTCGATCCGCGAGGCCGGCGAGGAAGCCGCCTATCAAACTGGCTTCCAGAGTCTGCACCCTGAGATTCTCAAGCTCGTCGGTCGGCTGAAGTATCGCACCAGTTACGGCCAGAACCAGTACTATCATGCCATCGAAACCAGCCATCTGGCAGGGCTGTTGGCCGCCGAACTACACGGCGACGTGCGTGCCGCTCGCATGGGCGGCCTGCTTCATGATTTGGGCAAGGCTGTCAGCCACGAGGTCGAAGGCCCACACGCCCTGGTCGGAGCCGAGATTGCCCGCCGTTATGGTGTGCCTGAGAAGGTCGTCAACATCATTTCCTCACACCATAACGAGGAGGAGCCGCAGTCGCTCGAGGCGCTTTTGGTGGCTGCTGCCGACGCCATTTCCGGCGCCCGGCCGGGGGCGCGCCGCGAGTCGCTGGAAAATTATGTCAAACGTCTGACTGCCCTGGAAGACATCGCCACTAGCTTTGGCGGTGTGCAACAGGCGTTTGCCATCCAGGCAGGCCGCGAGGTGCGCATCATCGTCCGGCCCGAAGCAGTGGACGATTACGGCTCCATCGAATTGGCGCGCGGGATCGCCAAGAAAGTGGAAGACAGCCTGCAATATCCCGGTCAGATCAAGATCACCGTGATCCGGGAGACGCGGGCGGTGGAGTTTGCGAAGTAAGGGAAAGTAGATGAGTAGACAGGGAAACAAGTAGACAGGGAAACAAGTAGACAAGGAAACAAGGAAACAGGTAGACAAGGAAACAAGTAGACAAGGAAACAGGTAGACAAAGGCTGTTTTCCTTGCCTACTTGCCCTGACTTGTCTACTTGCCTACTTGCCCTGACTTGCCTACTTGTCTACTTGTCTACTTGTCTACTTGTCTACTTGTCTACTTGTCTACTCACCCACTCACACCCACAGCGGCACGATCTCGAATTTCTCTACGTCTACAAGGCCGCGGTCGGTTAGTTTCAGGCTGGGGATGACTTCCAGCGCCATGAAGCTCATGGCCATGAAGGGATCGTGCAAGGGCGAGCCGAGTTCGTGCACGGCGGTGATAGCCTTGTCCACCTGTTGGCGGACGAGTTCGACCGGCTCGATGCTCATCAGCCCGGCCAGGGTGAGGGGCACTTCGGCCACAATTTGCTCGCCCACGGCCACCACCATGCCGCCGCCCAGCTTGGCCACCCGCCGCGCGGCGGTGAAGATGGAGGCGTCGTCGGCGCCGATGGCGACGATATTGTGGTGATCGTGGGCCACCGATGAGGCCATAGCACCTCGCTGCAAGCCCATGCCTTGCACGAACCCCTTGCCCACCTGCCCCGAATACTGGTGTCGCTCGATGACCACCATTTTGGCGAGGTCGCGCGCGGGGTCGGCCAGAGCCAGACCATCCTGGCTGGGAATATCGACGATCAGGTGTCGGGTGACGAGCTGGTCGGGGATGACGCCGATGGTCCGCGCCCGGCGACCTTCGGCGGGGATGCGGAGATCCACTTGATCCCAGGCGACGTTCATCGTCCCGCGCAGACTGCGGGGCAGCTCGCGGCGCGGGGTCAGGGCCATGCCATCTCTGGCCACCAGTTGGCCGCCGCGAAAAACCAGACGCGGGCGCGGGGCCTGCAAATCATCGAAAACGATGAGGTCGGCGCGGCGGCCGGGCGTCACGGCGCCGCGGTCGTGCAGGCGAAAGTAGCTGGCCGGGTTCCAGGAAGCTAAACGCAGGGCGATGATGGGGTCCAGGCCCTCGGCGATGGCGGTGCGCACCATGAAGTCGATGTGGCCTTCATCCAATAAGTCGGCGGGTTGGCGATCGTCGGTGCAAAAACAGATACGGTGTTGGTTGAGCGGTGTTACCAGAGGCAACAGGGTCTTCAAATTGCGGGCGTTCGTGGCCTCGCGGATGAATATGGTCAAGCCCAGGCGTAGTTTTTCGCGCGCCTCTTCCACCGTGGTGCATTCGTGGTCAGAGGCGACGCCGGCGGCGGCGTAGGCTTGCAGCGCCTTTCCGCTCAAACCGGGGCAGTGGCCGTCGATGACGGTACCTTTGAAGATGCGGAGTTTGTCGAGCACTTCGGCCTCGCCTTTGACCACGGCGGGGAAGTTCATGACTTCGGCCAGGCCCAGCACCCAGGGGTCGTTCTGTAGCGAGACCAGATCATACCAGTGCAGGACGGCGCCGTTGGTCTCCATGTGGGTGGCAGGTACGCACGACGAGGCCATGACGTACATACTGACAGGGCCGTACTTGGCGCTGTCGAACATGAAGCGAATGCCGTCTAGTCCCAGGACGTTGGCGATCTCGTGCGGGTCGGTGATGACGGTGGTGGTGCCGCGGGGCGCGACGACGCGCGCGAACTCGCCAGGGGGGACCATGGCGCTCTCGATATGAACATGCGCATCGATGAACCCCGGCGCCAGGTAGGACCCACCCAGATCGATGACCTCCTCGGCCTGGTAGTCGCCCAAGCCGACGATGCGCGAATGAGCGATGGCAACATGCGTCAGGAGAATCTCGCCGGTGAAGATGTTGATGACGCGGGCATTGCGGAGGAGGAGGTCGGCGGGTGTATCGCCGCGGGCGTAGTGGATGAGGGTGGCGAGTTCCATTGGATGACAAGGTGATGGCGCTGAGTACAGCGCGGTGACAAGGTGACAGGGTGATCGAGAGGCGGATCACCGATCACTAATCAACCGATCGCTGATTCCACAGCCTGGCGGATGACGCCAGAGGTGACGAGGTCTGCGGCGCGAGCCATGTGCGGCGCCAGCTCGACATCTTCAGGTAGAAAGGGGATGTGGCGACGGATCAGCGCGTAGGCGGCGGCGCCGCCGCGTCCTAGCCGCGCAGCTGGCCCCAGTTGGTGACGACGAAAGTCGATGGCCTGAGCCGCGGCCATCAGCTCGATGCCGAGTATCTGGTTGAGATTGCGAAGCACGCGGCGGGCCTGGCGGCCGGAGATGGGGCCGTTGGAGACGTGGTCTTCGACATTGCCACTGGTGGGGATGGTGTCGGCGCTGGCGGGATGGCAGAGGGCTTTGTTCTCGGAAGCAAGGGCGGCGGCAGTGTATTGGGCCAGCATGAAGCCGGAGTGGAGGCCGCCGTTTTCGGTCAGGAAGGGGGGGAGGAGGCCGCCATTGCTGGCGGGATCGACCAGGCGGTTGAGGCGACGTTCGGACATGTTGCCCAGCTCGGTCATGGCCAGGGCCAGGTAGTCGTAGGCAATGGCGAGTGGTTCGCCGTGGAAGTTGCCGCCGCTGAGGGCAGTGACGGCGCCATCGTCGGCAAAGAAGATGAGAGGGTTGTCGGTGGCGCTGTTCAGCTCGATCTCCACGACCCAGCGGGCGTAAGCGACGGCGTCGGCGCAGGCGCCGTGAACTTGGGGAATGCAGCGTAGGGTGTAGGCGTCTTGGGGATCGCTGCTCAGGTCGGTGCGCACGAAGTCGGAGCCGGCCAGGAGTTGGTTCAGAATCTGGGCGGTGCTCAGCTGGCGGGGGTGGGGGCGCACGGCGTGGAGGCGGGGGTCGAAGGCGGTGGGTGTGCCGTGCAATGCTTCGAGCGAGAGTGCGCCGGCCACATCGGCGATGAAGGCGCAGTTTTCGGCTTCGGCCACAGCCAAGCAGCCCAAAGCGGCCATCAAGGCTGTGCCGTTGGTCAGGGCCAATCCCTCTTTGGCTGCTAACTCGACCGGCTGCAAGCCCACCGCGGCCAGCGCCCTATCTCCGGCCAGGATGTTCCCCCCGACTTCGGCGCGGCCCTCGCCGATCATGACCAGGGCCATGTGCGCGAGGGGCGCCAGGTCGCCGCTGGCGCCAAGTGAGCCTTGCCGGGGCACCACGGGGTGTACGCCGCGCTCGATCATGTCTAGCAACAGGCGCAAGGTTTCCACGCGGATGCCGGAGTGGCCGGAGGCGAGCGTGTTGGCGCGGATGAGCATCATCGCCCGCACGACATCGGTGGCGAAGGGTGGGCCGGCGCCGGCGCTGTGCGAACGCAGGATGTTGCGTTGGAGTTCGGCCAGGTGCTGAGGGGCGATGACTTTGTTCTTGAAGGCCCCAAATCCCGTGGTGATCCCGTACACCACTTTGCCGGCGGCCACCATGTCGGCGACGGCGCCGGCAGCGCGCGCCACGTTGGCCGTAGCCTCTGGCGTCAGGCGGAGTTCCACTTCGTCCGGCTTTGCCTGGGCAATGGTGATGACGTCGGCGATCGTCAGGTGAAGTCCATCAACGTCGATGGTGTACATATTGCATAATCGTCAGGTCAGCGTCCGTTGCCGGCCGGTCCGCCGACGATGCCATAGCCCAGTTCCATCACCCGGCGCAAGAAGGCGTGTTCGCGGGAGCTGGGGATGAGCAGGGTGCGGTCGTCCAAGAGGCGGCTGTAGCGACGCAGCTCGGGGTCGTTGAGGATGGCGTCGCGGACGTCGTTGCTGCGCACCTGGATCGTGAGCATAGTGCGTCCACGACGCAAGGCGGTGGTGTCGGCTTCGGCTTGCTCCAGCCAGTCTTCGACGCTCGGCGCCAGGGGGCCATCATGGCGGGCCTGGAGCAGCTCGCGGCGTTCTTTCAAGGTGCCTTCGCTTTGTTGGGCTGCCAGCCAGGCGGCTTTGTCCAAGCGATAGAGGCCGCTGGCGGCATCGAAGGCGCCGAGGATGGGGAGGATTTGTTGCTGGTAGGGAAGGAGCCTGTCGCGCGTAGGGCGGAAGAAGTAGGATTCTTCGATGAAGAAGAAGGGGGCGGTGCAGCTGCGCGGCAGGGTGTAGCGTTTGGTGTGGCCGAAGAGGTAGGCGCCCAGGTCGTTGATGCGGAAGTAGCGCAGACCGTCATAACGGCTGTAGGGGTGAATAGGGCGTTGCCAGCTTTCGGTGGGGGTTTCGAGCAGGGGCGGGGCGTGGTGGGGTTCGGTGTAGGCGATGTCGAGGGCGCCGATGGAGGCCAGGGTCTCCCAAAGTACGACAAGGATGTAGATGCCTTTGAGGGCGCGCCAGGGGTCGCGCAGTTCGCTGATTTCGAGCTTGCGCCCAGCGGTGTCGTCGATGGCGGTCAGTTCGGCTTCGCGGTCGATGGTGAAGTCGAATTGCCAGAGTTTGATGGCCTTGAAGAAGTCGTCGGTGCTCAGCCAGACGTTGTGCGGCGCCCACGAGAGGGCCTCCAGGATGCGGTCGCGGCGTTTGCCGGTGTCGGAGCGCGGTGTTTCCAGGCCGCCAGTTTTGCGCTGGGCGCCGCGAAGGTGTGTCACCCGCTCGATTTCGTCGAAAAGTTCGGTTTTCGACCAGGTTTCGAGGGCGTCGAAGATGAGGTCGGCACTGGGGCGAGTCAGCCATTCCCAGCCCAGGGGTTTGAGTTGGAGGATGTAGTTGTAGCCGCTGCGCGAGCCTAGCTCGGCCAGCCCACTGCCGAGCACGAAGCGGATAAGGCCGATGGGCCGGATGGTTTCGGTCAGTTCCTGGCCAACCGGCAGGGTGAAGAAATCGCCTGCGGTCAGGTGCTCTAGAAGGGTCTGGATGCTGTCGAAGGTGGGAAGGATACGGTCGTTGACCTGGAGGCGCCCCTGACCGATCAGGGCCACCACGGTCATCAGATCCTGGAGGCCGGTCTCGGCGTCGGGGCTGCGTTCGAAGCCGAAGGCTTCGTAGCGGGGCGGGGGGTCGGGTTGGGTCGGTATTTTCCAGGGTTCGGGTTTGGGGGCTACGACGCGCAGGAGGGGGTAGATCTCGCTGAGAATGGTCTGGTTTTCGTCCAGAAAGAGGTCGAGTTCGGTGGGTTTGTAGCCGCTCCAGTAGCGTTGAGGCGGGGGCGGGGCCTGGCCGTAGCGCAGTTGGATGATCTCGGGCTGATAGCTGCCGCCGGTGACGTGGATGGTAAGGCCGAGGGCTTGTTGGGTGAGGGGGTCGAGGCGGTCCCACAGTTTGCGCAGGGCGGCTTTGTTGCTCATCTGATCGATGAGGTAAAAGATGGCTTCGTCGCGGCGCAGGGTGGTGGGCGTGGGGTGGCCGGTGATTTCCAAGAGGCCGCGCAGGGGGCCTGCATCGAAACGGGTGAAGTGGCGCAGGAGTTGTTCCTGGATGGCTTTGGCAGCAAGTTCGGTCATGGCTGTCCTCCATGCGCTTCATTGGCCCAGGCCAGGGCTTTGTCGGTGACGGTTGCGTAGATGGGCGGAAGGAGTTCGAAGAGGTTGATTTGGGGGAAGGGTGGGGGGCCGAGGCGTTTGAGTTGGGGGAGGGGGATGGCGGGGGGGATGATGCGAAAGACGATGTCTTCCAGGCTGGGGCCAATATCCCAGAAGGCGTCTATGGTCTCGGCGAGAGGCGGCGTCTGTCCGCGAGTGTTGGTCTGGGCGGCAACGGTGGCAGCGGCCTGCCGTTGCTGGCGCAGCATGGTCAGGAGTTGTTCTTTGCTGCGGCCGCGCAGGAGGAAGAGGAGGAAGGGGTCTTCGTCGAAGCGTTCGGCCAGGACGTAGTAAAGGGCGGCGATGTGTTTGCAGGGGGTTTCCCAATCAGGACAGGTGCAGCTGGCTTGCAAATCGGATGCTTCGGGGAAGAGGGGGGCGTTGATTTCGGTGAAGACTTGGACAACTTCCGGCGGCATTTCACCGACCAATAGCCGGGCGCTGTAGAGGGCCTGGCTGGCAAGGCGGGCGACGACGCGATCCCAGGTGGCGTCGTCGAGGGGGGTGATCAGCAAACGGGTGTGGTAGACGCGGTCGCCTTCTTTGACGTCGGCGTTGACTTCGCCAGGGATGACTTCGAAATGGCGGATGCGCCGACGGTCGGCGAATTGTTGGCCGCGACGCATGCGGCCAGGATGTGAGAAGCTGGCTAAGGCGTCGAGCCAGGCTTCGGACCAGGGGGTGGGGGAGGGCGGGGACATGGAGATCGGGGTTAGGGATTGGAGGGCGGAGGGCGGAGGGCGGAGGGCGGAGGGCGGAGGGCGGAGG
>JAYRVO010000165.1:0-3923 GCA_041918515.1 Chloroflexota bacterium
AAAAAGTTGTGGGGGAAAGGAATGAAAGGTGAGAACGGAAGCGGCTACAACCATTTGCTGGGGCGATAGTCAGCAATACTGACAATCAACCTTACATCGGGGGGTATCTTACTTCAACCCCTGTCAAGTGTCAATGACGGCAGCGATCCCCGCCTCGTGGAGTCCGTGTCGCCCATGCTATACTGATGGCGATGGTGCTCTTGCTCAATCCTCCCTCTCCAGCCGACGCCGTTGCCAATCGCGAGGGCGTGGCGGGCTTTGGCGTCCTCTCGACCGGCTTTGCCTACCCGCCCCAGACGCTGGCCGTGGTCGCCGCCGCCTGCCGCCAGGCCGGGTTGGAGGCGGCGGTGTTGGATGCAGTTGGTGAACGCCTTGATTGGGCGGCGACGGTCGCCCGGATTCAGGCCGCGGCGCCGGCTCTGTTGGCCGTTCTGGTCAGCCACACCACGCTGGCGGCCGATTGCGCCGCCCTGGGCGGGCTGCGCCATGCTTTCCCCGGCCTGCCCACGGTCGCCATCGGCGCCGGCGCCCGTTTCGACGCCGATCGGCTGCTGGCGGCGGGGGCATCGCACGTCTTGTTGGGCGACCCCGACCTGGCCCTGGCCCGGCTGGCCGCGGCGCCCCTGCCCCCGCCCGGCCCCGTGCGCGTGCGCGACCTGCTCCCCCACCAGCACAATCATGCCGGCCTGGTGCGAGACCCCGGCCTTTTGCCTCGCCCGGCCTGGGACGCCGTCCCCTGGCCACAGTACGGTTTCCTCACCCTTTCCACCGCCCGCGGCTGCGATGATGGCTGCACTTTCTGCGCCTATTTGGCCGTGCAGGGGCGCTCGTTTCGACCCCGGCCGGCGGCCGAGGTGGTGGACGAGATGCTGTGGTTGCAAGACGTCTTTCATCCGCGCCGGATCATGGTGCGCGACCTGGTTTTCGCCGCCGACCGCGACCGCGCCCTGGCCATCGCCCGCCAACTGGCCGCCGCCGACTTTCGCACCGCCTGGGAATGCGAGTCGCGGCCGGAGCATTTCGACCCGACGCTGCTCAAACAGATGGCGCAGGCTGGTTGTACGGTGATCAAGCTGGGGATCGAGACCACCGACCCCGAGCTGCTGGTCAAACTCGAACGCATCGCCGCCGCCCAGGAAGCCGCCCCCTACCTGGCCTATGCCCGCCGCGTCATCGCCGACGCCCGCCGCTACGGCATTCGCACCCGCGTTTTCGTCCTCGCCGGGCTGCCCGGCCAGACGGCCGCGCACACCGCCGCCACGGCCGCCTTCCTGCGCCAGGCCCGGCCCGATTTCGTCCACCCGCGCCCCTACACCTCCTATCCCCATGTCCCCCTCGGCCCGGCCCCATCCTCGCCCGACCTGGACGAGCAGATGAGCCACCTCGAAGCCGCCGCCGCCGACTGCCAGACCCGCTCTGCCCGACGTCCTTCCCTCCTCCTCCGCTGGCTGAAATGACACAAATGGGAGAAACACAGATAATACTTTTTATCTGCTTTATGCAACACCTGCGCGTGTGATATGATAAGATGACACAAATGGGAGAAACACAGATAATACTTTTTCTCTGCTTTATGCGCCTATTGCGCGTGTGATATGATAAGATGGTATGTGCTCAATAATCCGGGGTAAGCCTTAAGCAAGCAGCACAGGGCATTGGCTAGACCGAAGAGGATGAGCAGTAGAAATCAGGCCAAGTGGTCTGTTTGTACCTTGAGAATTGAAGAGCAAGGAGTTAGGGTGGCGCCAGGGTTTGTCGTGCCTGGTCCACCGTCAGTGCCTGTGCGGTCACGAGTTGAGCGAGGCTGGGCATCTGATTGATGGCGGCGATGCGGTCGTAGATGTAGTGGTAGAAGCTAATACCGAGCTTGCGAGCGGTGACGGCCAAAGACAGAAACGTGTCCCAAGCTTGAGCGCCAGCGAGCGTGCGGACACCGCCGCTGATCTTGCGACGGCGCACCCAAGTACGGATATCGCGTTCGATCTGATTGGTGTGCAGGGGCACTTGGGGGTGGTCGAGCACGACCAGCAGTTGCGCCTGCTTGGCGAAGGTGAGGGCGATGCGCTCATTCAACGCCCGGTAGTCGGTCTTGCGAGTAAAGAGTTCCTGGAAATCTGTGCGCAGACGTTGACTTGCGTCCGCATTCGGCGCTTGGCGGTAGGTGGCCAACCGGTGATAGAACTCCCAGTACTCCTTACGGAAAGCGGTCAGGGTTTCCTGGTGGTGGGGCAGGAAGGGCGTTAGCTTGGTGTAGTGACGGCCATCATGCACCCAACACAGCCAATGGATGACGGCAAGATAGTTGAACTCTGGTGCATCATCGCTGCCCAGGATGCCAATCACCGGCCACTCTGTTTGGGCATGGTAGGCGGCGATAGCAGTCGCATCCAGCACCTGCTGGCGCTGCTGGGGACCCAAACCAGGCACATGCTGGTCGAGCCAGATGCCAAACTCCTTCTCATCCCACTCCTGTGCTTCGGCTTGACTGGCCGCCAGCGATGCCAGTTGCCGGCGCCTGCTCGCAGCCAAACCCATCTCGGCCAGCAAGTCCAGCGCTTCTGTATTCAGGCGATAGCGTCGCACCTCACTCTGCTGCACCACCTCCAGCCATGTCTGCCGATCCTTGCGTTTCTTGCTCGTGAATATCGTGTACCACTCGTTCGCCAGGGCATGACAATAGCCGTTCTTGCCGTTGATACGTATGCTGCTGCTATCCGCCAGGTGCCAGTTGCTGCTCTTCAAGCCCGCCTGGGCCAGTTCGTGCTTCTCGGCATGGAAGCGCTCCTGGTCGTGTATCAGCAGATTTGACACCTGTCCCTCCGAGATCAGTATCCCGAAGTTCGCCAGCAATTCCACGATCTTTGGTTCTGTCATCTGGCAGCCAAAGTACAGCACAGGCACAAATGCCCGCACTCCTGGCCCAAACTGTCCCTCATATCCCGGCGGCAACGGCGCCAAATAGCTCTGCCGCTGGCTGGGCGAGTAGTATTTCTCTTTGCGAAAGAGCACGTTGTCTGTCACGACCTTGACATCCTGTACTACGACTTCCTCGTAACCTTTGAATTCCGCATCCCCCGGCAACTCGCTCTTGTTTACCTCCAGCACTTCCGTCCGGTTGATCTGAATCTCAGCCCTTTTCCCTCCTTTCTGCCACGCCTCTGGCTGCCGCCGCTCTTTCTCACTCGAATGTGTTGGCGAGTCCTTCTGCTTGTTGGCCTTGATGTCTGGTTTCCCCTTCTCTCCCTTCAACCGCTTGATCTCATCCCGCAACTTTTGTACTTCCACACGCAATCGCTGATTCTCAGCGCTCAACTCCTCCACCAGATTCATCAGCAGCACCATCCCCTGCCGCGCCAGTGGGTCTTTGATTTGGCTAAGGTCTATGCCGGGCAATCCTGCTGACATCGTTCACTTTCCTCCTGCGCGCTGGACTATATCCGCCCAATACCTTTTTGTCCAATCTTGTCTTCGCTCGCTCATCCTTCTCTACCCCAAGTTATTGAGCACATACCAAAGGCGGTCCTATGCTGCAAGTACGCAACATCAGCAAATGGTTCGGCGATGTCAGAGTCCTGAACCAGATCAACTTCACCCTCAACCGCGGCGACCGCGCCGGGCTGATCGGCCCCAACGGCAGCGGCAAAAGCACCCTGCTCAAGATCATCACCGGCGAGCTGGCCGCCGACCAGGGCCATGTCGCCCTCGCGCCCGTCTCGTTGCGCTGGGGCTACCTGCCCCAGGCCTTTGATTTCCCCGCCGGCGCCAGCGTGGGCGATGTGCTGACCGCCGCCCAGGGCGAGCGCGTGGCCGCGGAGACCCACCTGGCCCTGATGGCCGAGCGGCTGGCGGCGGCGACCGGCGACGACCTGGCTCCGGCCCTGGCTGCCTACGACCGCGCCCTGGCTGCGTTCGACGCCCAGGGC
>JAYRVO010000166.1:0-66667 GCA_041918515.1 Chloroflexota bacterium
ATGAACCGCCCCTCCCCCCCAAACGCGAACCAACCCAATATGAACCGCCCCTCCCCCCCAAACGCGAACCAACCCAATATGAACCGCCCCTCCCCCCCAAACGCGAACCAACCCGACATGAACCACCCCCACCATCCCCACCGCCCTCACCACAAGATCGCCGCCGCATGTTGCTGCCCAAGATTATCGGCTACTTCAAGATGAACAGCGCCAAACGCGCTAACCTTCTCCTCGAAGGATCGGGAGGGGCCTTCTGGCAAAGGGACTACTACGAGCACATCATCCGCGATGAGGCGGATTTGGAACGCATCCGCGCCTATATCATTGCCAATCCCCGACTGTGGAATAAAGATCAACTTCAACCTGGGCATCCAAGCAACTGGTGAAGTCATATCCGAACGCACCGCCGTCCAAAACCCCATGCTCCGCTACGCCGATGACATCGGCTGGGCCTACGTCGCCTCCGAGGCAGCCCTGCAATGGCGCGGAGGCGAGGACAAGCTATTCTTCACCGACGTGCTGCGGTCGCAGCTCCTGCGCCTGAATCCCGGCGTGGTGGACGCCGAAGTCATCCTCCGCCAGCTCACCCTGCTGCGCTCCACCATCGAAGACAAGTCCACAATCTCACCGTAACTTCCACCGGGGTGCGCCGTCATCACTTGTGTGGGTGAGATCACCGTCGATCTTACCTTTTCTTCGCGTTTGCGGGGCAAACGCAGGAGGCTTGCCATGAGCAGGCGATTCATATTCTGGCTCGCTATCAATTTGCTGGCATTGTTTGTCGCCGGCGCCATCGCCGCGGCCGCTTCGCCCGTGCGCCCGGGTGCGGAGCCAGCTGCTGGTGGCGCCTGGCGCAGCGGCGGACCACTGAACGAGGCCGGCCAACCCATCGTGGTCACCGCGGTCGCCGCCTCGCCGACCTACGCCAGCGACGCCACACTCTTCGCCGCCGGCAATGGCCCCGGCAATGGCCGCAGCTACGGCAGCCTCTATCGCAGCACCGACGGCGGCGGACACTGGGCCGAAATCTTCTATCCCACGCCGCCCGGCCCCTATTCCGGCGGCTGGTTCCGGCAAGTAGCAGTGGCCTCCACCCTCTCTGGCCCGGCTACCACCGTCTTCGCCAGCTACAACGGCAATCTTTCCCCTTCGGCGCCGTCCTCGGCGCCGTCCTCGGTGGCCCCGCAAGCCCCCTATGGCACGCTCTATCGCTCGACCGACCGCGGGGAAACTTGGGCCGCCGCGCTGGCCCGGATGCAGATCGGCCCCTTCGTCCTCTCGCCCGCATTCGGGGCCGACCACACACTATTCGTCATGATCGAAGGAACATTGAATCGTTCCACCGATAGCGGCGGCGCCTGGCAACCCCTGCCCTTCCCCACCACCGAGCACCCGCTCGATGTCTTCGACCTGGCCATTTCACCCGCCTTCACCGCCGACCACACCCTCTTTGCCGCCGGCTACGGCCCCACCCAGCGTAGCACCGACGCCGGCCTCACCTGGCAAGCCTTGCCCGGCTACAACCCCTCCTACGCTCTGGCCATCTCGCCCGCCTTCAGCCAGGATCGCACCCTCTGGAGCGCCTATCGCGTCATCGAGGGCGTGGGCGATGGCACACCCGAATCCGGGATCATCCGCTCGACTAATGGCGGCGCCACCTGGCATCTCACCAGCATCGGACTGCCCGGCGACTACGAACCCTTCCCCGCCACCCTCGCCGTTTCGCCTGGCTTCGCCAACGACCGCTCGCTCTTCACCGCCCTGCGGGGCCAGTTCCTGGGCTGGGATCAGCACAGCCTCTTCCGTTCGTATGATGGCGGCGAGAGTTGGGTCGATCTCGGCCCCGCGCCCGCCAATCCCAACGCCCTCGCGGTGGCCATCACTCGCACCGGGGCCGAGGGCGTCGTTGCCCATGTCGCCACCGAACGGGGGGTGTGGGAGTACGGTGGGGCTTGCGAAGAACGACTGGTCAATGGCGGCTTCGAGACCGACGCTGCCTGGGGCTTCCCAAACACACCCTATCCTGCCGGATACAACATCATCCTGCCCCACAGCGGTCATCGCGACCTGCGCGCCGGCATTATCGATGATGCCGATGTCCGCAGCTACTCCTCCGCCCGTCAGACCTTGACCCTCCCCACCGGGCTGTCGAACGCCACCCTCAGCCTATGGTGGCGCCCACTCTCCGAGGAGAGCGGCGTCACCCTGGCCGCAGCCGACCTCCAGGCCATCGCCGACGGCCGCGCGCCCGCAAACGCTCTGGACGACGACGCCCAATACATCCTCCTGCTCGACCAGCAAGGCAGCCCGCTGCGGACTCTGGCCTGGGAAAGGAGCAACGCCGCCATCTGGCAGACGCTCAGCTTTGATCTTTCGGCTTACGCCGGGCGCACGGTTCAACTTCACATCGGCGTCTTCAACGACGGCGACGGCAAGAAGACGGCCCTGTACGCCGACGATGTCTCGCTCGTGGTCTGCTGGCCTGCCGCCCCGACCCCGCGCGCCTACCTGCCCATGTTGCTGCGGACCTTCTCGCATCCGCCCACGCCGACGCCCACCCCCACTCCTGTCCCGCCACCCGCCTGCTACGACGGCCTGCACAACGGCGGCTTCGAGACCAACGACGCCTGGCTGATCAAGGACAACCCGGCGCCAGCCGACTATGTCGCCACGCCCGTCCATAGCGGCAGCCGAGCCATGCGCACCGGCATCGCCCCCGACGGCGCCAACCTGCACAGCTATTCGCCCATCGAGCAGACGATCACCATCCCGGCCGGCGTCAGCACCGCCCGGCTGCGCTTCTGGCGCTACCGGCTCTGGGGCGATGGCGCGGCCGCCTCGGCTCGGCCTGCCTCGCTCGTCCTGCCCCGCACCGAAGCCGATCTACCCAATGCCGTCCTGGGCACCGATTTCTTCTATGTCCTGGCGATACGCGCCAATGGCGCGCTCGTCTGGCTGCTGGTCGAGCGCGCCAACGATCCCGCCTGGCGCGAGGCCGATCTCGATCTGCGCAGCCTGGCCGGACAGACCGCGCGCTTGCAGTTCGGCACCTATAACACCGGCGCCGGCGGGCGCAGCGCGACCTTTCTCGACGACGCCCGCCTGACCCTCTGCCCGCCGCCCGCGGCGCTCGCCCTACCGCGGGACTGAGAGCGACGGCTGTTCACCTGTGCCTTTTTTATCTCACCGCAAAGACGCAAAGTTTTTATGTCTTCTTTGCGGCTTTGCGTCTTTGCGTGAGCCAATTTTGTGGCAACGTGAACTTCTACGTCGATGGACGTTGACAAGCCTGCGCTGCAATGGTAGATTGCCGTCGTGTATCGTGAACCCCTTGCCCGCCTGAGAAAAACCCGATGACCACTCGCGGTATATTGCGAGGCGGCCTGCTCGGCGCAGCCCTGGCGGTAGCCTTTTCGCTGTTGGGCGTCATCCCCGTGTGCGGCTTTGCGGCGCTACCCCTCCGCATCCTGGCCTTCGCCGCTGGCGGCTATTTCGGCGCGCGCATCGCGCTGCGCGCGGGCGGCAGCGGCGTGGCCGCAGGTTTGGGCGCTGGCATCCTCGCTGGCATCGTCGATGGACTGGCGAACATCGCCCTGGCGCCTGTGCGTTTCAAACTGGCGGGCGACACCCTCACCAGCTTGCACCTGCTTCCTGCTGGGGTGGTTGGGGCTTTCAAAGATGTTGGCCTCGATCTGATGAGTATGGACACGCTGGGGGGCAGCATCTTTTTCAGCGTCCTTTTGTGCGGCGGGTTGTGGCTGCTGGGCGGGGTGCTGGGGGCGTTGGGCGGGGCGCTGGCGCAGGCATTGGCCGAGTGAGCCAGCCGGGGAGGAAGGTACGGACGGAGAGGGATTGAGCGTCTTGGTCTGAGAGGGCGCGACGATTGCGTTTGCCCGGCTTTCTGCGCTACACTACCTTCCTCTCCCCAACACCTATCTCAATTGGAGGAGATTCCAACCCACTAATGCGTAGCATCCTTTTACGGCTAATCACCCTGTTACTGATTTTGGCGAGCCTGAGCTTCGTTCCGGCCAGTGTCCCCGCCCACGCCGCCCCTTCTATCAAGACCCTCGATGCCCTCTGGCAGCGCACATCGCCGATCATCGACGGCAACTTGAGCGACTGGAGCGCCCACCCCAAACAAACCCTCGACAAAGACACCGCCAGCTATCCGCCCCCCAACCAGCGCCCCGCGGCCAACGACCTCAGCGCCTGGGCCAGCATCGTTTGGGACTCGGACAAACTCTATATCGCCGTCAACGTCACCGACGAGAACGTCGTGCGCCGCGCCCGCAACTGGTACCTCGACGACATGGCCGAGTTCACCTTCGATGTGGACAAAGACGGCGCCTTCAGCCTGGGCGACTTGCGCCTCACGCTCAGCCCCGACGGCCTGGTGACCAACAACGGCGGCCTGGCCCTGGGCGTGATCTCTGACATTCGTCGCAACACGACCGGCTGGCAGGGCGAGCTTTCGCTGCCCCTCGAGCAATTTGGCGCTGACTTTCTCTCCAACGCCGAAGTAGGCTTCACCTGGGGCGTGCAGGATCGAGACGAGGGCGCGATCTTGCAGCAATTGGTGTGGGAAGGCGCCACCTTCAGCACCCCCAGCCCTGGCCAGGGCCTCATGCGCTTCACCAACGGCCCCATCCGGCGCTGGATCACGGCGCGGCCCGGCGTCAATGGCTACGACGGCATCGTCGAGGCCAATCTGAACGGCTGGCAGCCCGACACGAACAACGGCAGCGCCGGCATCGTTTCCATCCGAGGCAACGAACAATGGCACCTGGCCATGAAGATCACACCGCCTCCCCTGGCCCCCGGTGTGCGCCCGTTGCAAGCCCGTCTGCATCTGAACCTGGCGGATATCGCCAACAACCCCAACAACTCCGGCGCCTCGCGGGCGCGGCTCTATCGCCTACTGCGACCCTGGGACGAGAACACCGTTACCTGGAACAAGGCCACCGCCAGCGAACGTTGGGCGCGGCCCGGCGCCAGCAGCATCGGCGTCGATCGCAGCGATATCGTTATCGCCGAGGCCCAACTCAATCCCCAAACCCGCTCCTACACCTGGGACATCAGCTCGCAAATCCAGGATTTGTACGCCAACCCGAACGCCAACTTCGGCTTTCTATTACGAGGCGAAGCCGGGGCAAACGTCTGGTACCAATTCTATGCCAGCGAGTGTACGGCTAATCCCACCTGTGCACCCTGGATCGAGGTCTACATCGAAGAGCCGCCGCCTTGATGCTGGCTTCTATCCGACCTTTGCAACGAGTGACTGTCGCTTAGGGAAGTGACAGTCACTTTCGTATAATAGCTCTTTATGCGCACCGCCAACATCCGCAATTTCTGCATCATCGCCCATATCGACCACGGCAAATCGACCCTGGCCGACCGTCTTCTGCAACTGACGCACACCCTCAGCGACCGGGAGATGCAAGAACAGGTGCTCGATAGCATGGATTTGGAGCGAGAAAAGGGCGTGACGATCAAAGCGTCGGCGGTGCGGATGCAGTACGAAGCCAACGATGGCCAGAGCTACGAACTGAATCTGATCGATACGCCCGGCCACGTCGATTTCGGCTACGAGGTCTCGCGGGCGCTGAAAGCTTGCGAGGGCGCGGTGTTGGTGGTCGACGCCTCGCAGGGCATCGAGGCCCAGACGCTGGCCAATCTCTACCAGGCCATCGAACAAGGCCTGGAGATTCTGCCTGTCGTCAACAAGATCGACCTGCCTGCTGCCCGCCCGGACGAAGTTGCACATGATCTGGAAGACCTGATCGGCGTCGACGCCCTCGACATCCCGCGCGTCTCGGCCAAAGAAGGCGTCAACATCCAGGCCGTGCTCGAAGCCGTCGTTCAGCGCATCCCCCCACCCCGCGGCGACCCGGACGCGGCGCTGCAAGCCCTCATCTTCGACAGTCATTACGATTCCTACAAAGGCGTCGTGGCCTACGTGCGCGTGGTCAACGGCCGCATCCGCCGCCGCGAACTCCTCTCTTTGATGTCCACCGGCGCCGTCACCGAGCCATTGGAGATCGGTGTCTTCGCTCCTAGCATGAGACCGGTGGACGAACTGGAGGCCGGCGAAGTGGGCTATGTCGCCACCGGCTTGAAGACCATTCGCGAATGCCGGGTGGGCGACACCTTCACCATCGTCGCCAACCCCGCTGCCGAACCACTCCCCGGCTTCAATCCGCTCAAGCCGATGGTATTCGCCGGCGTCTATCCCACCGAAGGCGAGGACTACAACCTGCTGCGCGACGCCCTGGAAAAGCTGCAACTCAATGACGCCTCGCTGCACTACCAGCCAGAAACCTCACAGGCGCTGGGATTCGGCTTTCGTTGCGGCTTCCTGGGTCTGTTCCACATGGAGATTGTGCAGGAGCGGTTGGAACGAGAGTATGATCTCGACCTGGTCTTCACCGCGCCGTCGGTGGAGTATCAGATCACGCTGACCGATGACAAAGAAATCGTCATCGATAGCCCCGCCGAGATGCCTGACCCCAACTTCATCGCTGAAATCCGCGAGCCATGGGTCGAGATCAACGTCATTACGCCCACTGAATTCATCGGGGTGATCATGGATCTGGTGACGAAGCGCCGCGGCGAGTTCAAGAACCAGGAGTATCTCGACCAGCGCCGCGTTCAGCTCAGCTACTACATCCCCCTCACCGAGATCCTGGTCGATTTCTACAACGACCTCAAAGCGCGCACGCGCGGCTACGCCTCGCTCGACTATCATTTTCGCGAATACCGCCCTGCCGAAATGGTCAAACTGGATTTACTCGTGGCCGGGCAACCCGTGGACGCCCTCTCCATCATCATCCACGCCGACCAGACCTATACCAAAGGCCAGCGCCTGGTCTCGAAAATGAAAGACGTGATCCCTCGCCAGCAATTCGATGTTGCCATCCAGGCGGCCGTTGGCAAGCGCGTGATCTCGCGCGCCAACGTCAAGGCTGTACGCAAAGACGTGCTGGCCAAGTGCTACGGCGGCGACATCACCCGCAAGCGCAAACTATTGGAAAAGCAGAAAAAAGGCAAGAAACGCATGAAGATGGTCGGCTCCGTCGAAATCCCGCAAGAAGCGTTCATGTCGGTTTTGAAACTAGAAGAGGAATAATAGTTATCGTAACGTTATCGTAATAACGACTTTAGTCGTTAAGCATCGTATGAACGACTAAAGTCGTTACTACGAACCTTTGGGTTATTTTAGCCCCTCATCCATCACCAGCCTACCCCCCTGTCACCCCGTCACCTTGTCACCCCATCACCTTGCCACCCCGCTACCTCGTCGCCATCCTCCTCATCGCCGTCCTTCTCGGCGCACTACGTCTCAACCGCTTTACATCTGCCTACGACGATGAAGCCCGCTTCTTGATGCTGGCGGAATCGCTACGCTTCCAGGGCCGTTACGATCTCTTCGACGGCATGGAACATCAGTTCCCCCCCGGCTTGCCCGCCCTGTTTGCGGCGGCCATGTGGCTCACAGGAACTGGCCAGCCCCTTGACACCGCCATCCTCCCCGCCAAAGTCGCCGTCCTCTTGCTGCACTTGCTGGCGCTGGCTCTCTTGTACGATCTACTGGCCCGCTCCGGCCCCCGCTGGGTAGCCCTGGTCACGGTCTTGGCTCTGGCCGTCAGCCCGCTGCTGACCAGCCTGGCCACCGAGCCGATGAGCGACGTTCCCTTCGTCGCCGCCGCCATCCTCACCCTCTGGCTGCTCGACCGCGCCACCCCAGCCTCCTCGCACCTGCTATGGGCGGCGTTCGCCGGCTTGGCCGCTGGCCTCACCTGCAACATCCGGCTGGTCGGCGCCGTCCTCGTTGTCGCGGGCGGCCTGTATCTACTGATGACCCGCCGCTGGTTGGCCGCCGGTGTTTTCGTCACCCTTGCCCTCCTCTGTTTGGCTCCCTGGCTCCTTTACAACCGTTTCGATCCCGTCCAGCGCGCGGAAACGACCGCCGCCTTATCGACCACCAGCTACCTCGGCGCGGTGACGAGCGTCGATCTGTACGAACCCGCAGCCAGCGCCCCCACCCTGGCCGACTACTGGGGCCGCCTGCGCTTCAACACCCGCACCGGCGTACTCGCCCTCAGCGCCGTCCTCCTCGGCCAACCCTGGCGGCGCTTGCCGGTCGGCCCCTTTCCGGCCTGGTCGGGCAAGCTCGATGTCGGGTTCGGACTGCTGCTGGCCGGGCTAATCCTGCTCGGCCTCTTCGTGGGCCTGCGGCGACGACAGTGGCTCTTCTTGCTCTACCTGGCCGGGATGCAAGCTATTTTGCTCGTCTGGCCCTTCTTCCAGCAACGCTACCTCCTGCCGCTCCTGCCCTTCTATTTCTTCTACCTCTTCTTGGCCCTCGACTGGCTAAAACAGCAAGCGCAATCTCCCCCACCCCTCCCCCGTCTCCTCACCTCACCGCTCCACCCATCAGCCCATCAACCCGTCAACCGATCAACCACCCTCGCCATCGCCCTGTTCGTTGGCGGCATCATTCTCTTCCTCATTGCCACCAACCTGAACGCCGGCCTGCGCCTCTTCAGCCTGCGCCACGCCCCGACCGTTGCCGACTACTACCGTCCGCAAAACGCGGCGTGGTCCAGCTATTTCGAGGCAACCCACTGGCTGACAGAAAACGCCCCGCCCACCACCACCACCGCCGCGCGCAAACCCTACCTCGTCTACCTGTTCGATGATCGCCGCGCCGTTGCCTTCCCCTGGTCGTTCGCTGCCTCCGACTGGCATTCCTATCTGACCCAGAACAACGTCACCTATGTCATCGAAGACGCTTTCTCCTGGTCGGACGTCACCGACCGCTTCCTGCGCCCTGTCCTCCGCGCCGATCCCAGCGCCTTCCAACTCGTCTACACTTCCCCCCCGCCCGTCACCCGCATCTGGCGATTTGTGGGGAATGCAGTAGATAAGTAAACAAGTAGATAAGTAGACAAGTAGATAAGTAGACAAGTAGTTGCCTCCGTCCTCCGATTTCCGCCCTCCGCCCTCCGCCCTCCGATTTCCGCCCTCCGTCCTCCGCCTTCATGACATCCCGCACCCGCCGCTGGCTCATCATCCTGGCCCTGGCGCTCATCCTACTGGTCGCCTTCGCCCTGCGCACCTTCAACGTCGACTGGGCCGAAGGCCAGCTGCCGCACCCCGACGAGCGCTCGACCATCGCTTTCTACGCGCCCTCCATCCGCTGGCCAACTGAGCCGGGCACATTCTTCGACCCGCGCAAATCAACGCTCAATCCGCTATGGGATGTCGGCAACCAAGCGCGGCGCTCGTACACCTACGGCCATTTCCCGCTCTACCTGCTCGTCGTCGCCGGACACCTGGTGCAGAAGCTGGTCCCAGTCGCCGAAGCCATCGGCGCGCCACAGAAATACGTGGACATGATGCGCATTGCTGTCGGCTCGCCGGGCTATGCCTGGGTGGGGCGACTACTGATGGCAATCGCCGACACGATCACGCTGCTCTATCTGTTCTTGATCGGGCGAAGGCTGTATAACAAGCACGTGGGCCTACTCGCCACCGCCCTCGGCGCCTTCACCGTCCTGCAAATCCAGCTTGCCCACTTCTTCGCCGTCGATCCCATCTCCACCACCTTCACTGTGGCCGCCATCTACCACGCCATCCGTATGGTGGACACGCGTGGGTGGAAGCAGACGGGGCTGGCGGGCGTCATGGCCGGGCTGGCCATCGCCTGCAAGTTCAGCGCCCTGCCCATCCTGGCGGCGCCAGGCGTGGCCGGGTTGGTTCTTTGGTGGCGGGGTGATGGTGAGCGGCGGGCCGTGCGCGGAATCGGGCTGGCGGCAGCGGCGATTGGGATTGCCGTGGTCGCGTTCGTGGTCACATCTCCGTTCGTGCTGCTGGATTGGGAGAATTTCAGCCTGGCCGTGATCAAAGAACAGGGCGCGATGGTGCGCGGGATCGCTGATTTTCCCTTCACCCGCCAATATCGCGGCACCACGCCCTATCTCTATTTCATCATGCAACAGATTCGCTGGGGCATGGGCTGGTTCCTGGGATTGGTGGGGTGGATCGCTTTCGCTTGGGCCATCCTCAAGGCGCTGGTGCTGCGCGCCAAACCGGGCGAATGGATCATCCTCTCCTGGCTGGTTCCTTATTTCCTGATCACCGGCAGCTTCCTGGCTAAATTCAACCGCTACATGGCCCCCGTCGTGCCCTTGCTTACAGTGCTGGGCGCGGGGATGCTGTGGGCGGGGGCGGCGTGGTGGGTGGGTCGCAGGCGGCAGGGGGCAGGTGGCAGAGCCTGTCCTGAGGGAAGCGAAGGATCGCAGGTGGCAGTGAGTGGTGAGCAGGCGGCCGGAGGTGATTCGGACGAACCACCAATCTCCAATCAACCAATCTCTACCCAGCCAATCTCCAATCAACCAATCAACCAATCTCCAGCCCTGCGTTTATTCTGGATTTTCGGCCTCATCGTACTGATTCCTACCGTTTTGTGGGCGCTGGCCTTCGTCAATGGCGTCTACAACCGCGAGCACACCTTCATCACCGCCTCGAAGTGGATGTATGACAATATCCCCGACGGCAGTGTGTGGATCACCGAGCACTGGGAAGAAGGGATGCCGCTGGCGTTGCCCATCCCCCGCGGCAATCCAGGCGAGCACGGCTGGCGTAATGTGATGATGCCGATGTACGAGGAGGATACGCCGGAGAAGTATCAGATCCTGAAGCAGAACATGCGCGAGGGCAGCTACTACGTCCTGGCCACCAAGCGCCTCTATGGCGCCTTGCCCAAGCTGCCGCAGCGCTACCCGATGAGCATCAAGTTCTACGATCTGCTATTCTCCGGGCAATTGGGCTACGAGCTGGCCGCTGAATTCACCGCCTATCCCTCCCTGTTCGGCGTCGATGTCCCCGACCAGTCTGCTGACGAAAGCTTCTGGGTCTACGACCACCCGCGCGTCCTCATCTACAAAAAGGTGAGCGACCTCAGCGACGCCGAGTGGGATCAGCTTTTAGGCGAGTCGTGGCAGGGCGCCGCCTACGGCTATACCGGCCAGAAGCCAGCGGTCCGAGACCAGCGGTCCGAGACCGGCGGAGAAGCCGCCGGCCCCACCCTCTTGCTTGACCAGCCCGTCAACACCTTGCCCAACACCGGTCGCGTGACCTGGAACCCCTTCCGCCACAACAGTTGGCTCAGCCTGATCTTCTGGTGGCTGGTGTTGTTGGCGATCAACTTGCTGGCCTGGCCCATTGCGTTCAGCATTTTCGCACGCCTGGCCGACCGCGGCTACGGCTTCAACCGCGCCCTCGGCCTTATCCTGATGGCCTGGCTCGCCTGGATTCTGCCAGCATTGCACCTGCTGGTGAACACCATCCTGCCGGCGTTGATCGCCGTGCTGCTGGTGGGGGCGCTTGGCTTCCTCCTCTGGCGACGCCGGGGGGCCGAGATGCGCGCCTTCTGGGCCGAACGCCGCCGCCTCATCCTTCTCAGCGAAGGCGTTTTCACCGCCGCCTTCCTCCTCTTCGTCTTCATTCGCCTGCTCAACCCCGATCTGTGGCAGCCCTGGCAGGGCGGCGAAAAACTGATGGAATTCGCCTTCCTGAACGCTGTAACCCGCACCCCCTACTTTCCGTCTTTCGACCCCTACTTTGCGGGCGGCTACCTTAACTACTACTACTACGGCTACCAGATCCTGGCCGTTTTGATCAAGCTGACCGGCGTCAGCCCCACCATCGCCTTCAATCTCGCCTTCCCCACCCTCTTCGCCCTGACGGCGGGAGGAGTGTTCAGCCTAATTTACACCCTGGCGGTGGGCATGGAGAGAAAGACAGGCAACAACCAACAGTCAACAGTCAACAGTCAACAGCCAACGGCTGACGAACCGAAGACAGTTGACCGGCGCGGGGTATGGGCGGGATTGGCCGGAGTGTTCTTCGTCGCCATCATGGGCAACCTGGATGGCGGCCTCATCCTCCTCCGGCAATTGGGCGAACGCTCGAACAGCACCTTCACCTCGAATCTCCCCTTGCTCCAACCTGCCGTGCGCACGCTCAACGGCATCATCGCTGCGGTCGGAGGCCACGTCGACCTGCCGCGCTACAACTTCTGGGACCCGTCGCGCGTCATCCCCTTCACCATCAACGAATTCCCTTTCTGGTCCTTCCTCTTCGCCGATCTGCACCCCCACATGATCGGCATCCCCTTCACCGTGCTCTTCCTGGCGCTGGCCTACAATCTGGCGGCCGGGTATCGCCGACCCCAAGAAACGCCCGCAGGCTGTCTGGCCTCGGTCCTGCCCTTCGCCCTACTGCCGCTGACGTTGGGCGCTATCGGCGCCATCAACACCTGGGATTTGCCGACCTACCTGGGCGTGGGCGTGTTGGCCTGGGGAATGCGCGAATGGAAAGGCTGGGGTCGCCTGCGCATCGCGCCCACCCTGCTTTTCATCGTTGGCCTGGCCGCCCTCTCATACCTGCTCTATCTGCCCTTCTACCACAACTACACCACCGTCTTCAAAACTGGCGTCGGCTTGACCTATATGAAGACAAACATGGGGTCGTGGCTGCGCATTTGGGGCTTGTTCCTCTTCGTCGCCCTCACCTACATCCTGGTGGAATTGCGACGGCAGCCCGGCGATGTGCCGGCCCTGCGCTGGTTGGCGGGGTTGTTGCGCCATTTCGATCAGGCGCCACGCTATCTCGATCATGTCGCCGCCCTCACCCACCCCACCTGGGTCTTGTCGCTCGGCCAAGCTGTTCTGGCGATCAGCGTCGTGCTCGGCGTCGTCCTGGCTTTCCTGGGATACCCGGTGGTGGGCCTGCTCCTGCCGCTGATCGCGATCACCGCTCTCTACCTGTTCCGCCGCACCACCTCCGCCCCCGACCAATTCCGCGCCCTCCTCTTCTTCACCGGCCTGCTGGTCGTCCTGGGCGTGGAAATCTTCTATCTCAAAGACTTCCTTTGTGGATGCGGCGACGGCGGTCTCTTCAGCCGCGAGCACGGCGACTACTACCGGATGAACACGTTGTTCAAGTTCTACATCCAGGTGTGGGTGTTATTGGGCATCGGCGCCGCGGCTGCTCTGCCTTTGCTGTTCGATGCCGTACGCTCGTGGCGCCGCGGCTGGCGCGGGGTCTGGTTTGCCGTTCTTGGCGTCTTGCTCGCCTTCAGCATCGTCTTCCCCATCTTGGGCACAGCCGACCGGGTGAACGACCGCTTCCCGCCGCCCGTCCCCGCCCGCAACACCCTCGACGGCATGGCCTTCATGACCGTCGGACGCTATGGTTGGCCAGATGGCAACCACACCGTCGAACTGAAATACGATTACGAAGCCATTCGCTGGCTGCAAGAAAACATCACCGGCACGCCTGTCCTGGCCGAAGCACCCGCCTCGTGGTACCCGGTCAATGGCCAGAATATGGGCTATGACTACTACCGGGCGGGTGGGCTGCGCGCCTCCTCACTCACCGGCCTGCCCACCTTCCTCGGCCAACACCAGGGCGAACAGCGTTTCGGCTCGCAAACCGGCCCGCGCGAACAGATCGGGCGCGAGTTCTGGGAAACCACCGATGTCACCCGCCTCCGCCAGATCATCGCCGAGCTACACGTCGATTACATCTATCTCGGCCAGCTCGAACGCACCCTCTTCTCTCCCGAGCAGCTACGCAAGTTCGATGACCTCGTGGCCGCGAGCGAAGCCGAAGTCGTATTCCAGAATGACGGTGTGACCATATACAAACTGAAATCCACGGCTGGTTGACAATGGGCATACAATGTCATACGATGTCACCGTCAAAACCTACGATTGGAATGAGGAAAAGAATGTATGGTTACAGCGCGAACGGGGCGTGTCATTCGAGCAAGTTCTGTTAGCGATGACGCATGGCAACTTGTTGGACGTTGTTCAACATCACAATCCCGCCAAATATCCCGATCAGAGGATTTTTATCGTCTCCATTGATGATTATGTTTATCTCGTTCCGTTTGTCGAAGATGAGAACCATGTCTTCTTGAAAACAATCATTCCCAGTCAGGGCTTTCCGGTTCTCATATCCAACCGCGTCGTATAGCATCCAAGATTTGATTATGTCATGCTGAGCGGGTCGATCACACGAAATTGTTGCGATTGAAAGCCAGCGAAGCATCCATTCGCTGCACTCAGGACAGGTTCTCGCGTTGCCAAAAAAGCCATCTGCCATGCAAGTCGAGATGCTTCGCTTCACTCAGCATGACAAAATCGGCGTTTTTTCTTCATCAAAATGAGGAACGGAAAGCCCGGATTCCCAGTAGGAAAATGATGCGATCTTATCTAACAGGTGAATAAAATGGATATGACACGCGAGGAAATAGACATCCTGGAATCAATAGAAAAAGGCGAATGGCAATCAATGCCAAATATCGACAAAGAAATACACAGATATGCTAAATATGCAGAAGCCACATTGCGCAAAGATAAACGTATTAACATTCGCATCTCCGAAAGAGATCTGATGAGAATACAGCAGAAAGCGCTAGAAGAAGGCATGCCTTACCAAACGCTCATTTCCAGTATTCTTCACAAATATGTCTCTGGTCGTTTGGTTGATACGCCTGCGTGAGGATATCTTGACATGTTCGACTTCCTCCGTTTCTGGTTGATCTTAGCCCTGATTGGCTTGGCGGGCCTGCCGCTCTCCTCGCGGCTGTTCGCCTTCCTGCCCGACCGCGGCTACGTCTTCAGCCGCGCCCTCGGACTGCTGGGCGCCAGCTATCTGCTGTGGTTAGGCTCTACGTTCGGGCTGCTGCGCAACACCGCGGGCGGAGCAGTGCTGGCCACCCTGATCTTCGCGGGGGTGGGGATGTGGCTAGGGCGCGCGGGTTGGCGCAAAGATGCCGGGAATCAGCGTCCCTTGCTCGTCCATTTGCAACAGCAAAAATGGTATGTGCTGGTCGTCGAGCTTCTATTTCTGCTGGCGATGGGCGTCTGGGCCTACTTCCGCGCCTACAACCCCGACATCGCCGGCACCGAGAAGCCGATGGAATTCGCCTTCCTCAACGGCATCCTCAACTCGCCCCAGTTCCCTCCGCACGACCCCTGGCTATCAGGCTATGGCATCAGCTACTACTACTTCGGCTATGTCCAGCTCAACATGCTCGTCCAGCTCACAGGCGTGCAGCCCAGCATTGCCTTCAACCTGGGCCTCGCCGTCATCTTCGCCCTCACCCTTCTCGGCGGCTTCGGGCTGGTCTACAACCTGGTGCGCAGCGACGACGCCCATCCCGCTCCCTTTGGCCGCGGTGTGATCTTCGGCTTGCTGGGGTCGCTGTTTTTGGGTCTGCTCGGCAATCTGGAAGGCGCCCTGGAAGCGTTACACGCGCGCGGCCTCATGTCGCCCCGTCTCCATGCCTTATTCGACGTGAAAGAACTGGTGAATGCGCCGATCACAAATACCTGGAATCCCGGCAGTGGCTTTTGGTGGTGGTGGCGGGCTTCGCGCGTCATCCACGACTACAACTTCACCCGCCAGCTCGATCAGGAAGTAATCAGCGAATTCCCCATCTTCAGCTTCCTCCTCGGCGACATGCACCCCCACGTCCTCGCCCTGCCTTTCGTGCTACTGACCCTGGCCCTGGCCCTCAACCTGTTCCGCCACCCGGCGACCATCGTCGAGAAAGCAGAAAGCCGGGATTGGCGCACGGCTTGGGCCGCGGTCGTCGCCGTTTTCGGGCTGGATGGCTGGGGCTTGCCGCTCTACGGCCTGGCCCTGGGTGCGCTCGGCTTCCTCAACACCTGGGATTTCCCCATCTACGTCTTCCTCGTCACCCTGATCTACGCCCTGCGGCGTGGGCTGAGCGGCGCCCGCCTGGATCGCCGCCTGTGGACCGAGATCGCCCTGACCTTCGTCGCCCTGGCCGTGATCGGCTTTGCTGGCTACCTGCCCTTCTACCTCAGCTTCAAATCACAGGCCAACGGCATCTGGCCCAACTTCTACAACCCCACTCGCCTCGTCCAATACCTGCTGATGTTCGGCCCCTTCCTGGCCGCGCTCATCCTGCTCCTGGTCGCGGCCTACCGCCGATTGGACGCCCGCCGATCCGCCCTGCTGCGCTGGCTTCTGGCGGTCTTGCTGCTTCCACTCATCTTCCTCTTCCTTGCCACCCTCCTCGCCGCCCTCCTCCCTGGCGTGCGCGGGCAGATCGAATCCACCTTCGGCCAGAGCGCCGGCCAACTCATCCCGCAACTGGCGCGGATTCGCGCCCTGGCGCCCGGAACCTGGCTCTTCGTTGGCGCGTTACTCGCCTGTATGGGCGCTTTGCTCGCCAGCGTCTTCGCACCACGCGGCGATGAAACGGTTGCAAAGAGGACAGGCAATGCCACCGTCATCTTCGTCCTCGCCCTCTTCTTCACCGCCCTGCTGCTCACCTACGGCGTCGAATTTGTTTTTCTGCGCGACACCTTCGGCACGCGCATGAACACCGTCTTCAAATTCTACTATCAGGCGTGGATTTTGATGGCGGTCGGCTCGGCCTACGCGCTGTACTACATCAACACACGGGCGGGGCGAGGTCTGCGCTGGGGCTCGTGGGCCGTCATAGTCGTGCTGGCGGCGGGCGGGATGATCTATCCGATCTTCGCCATCCCCAGCAAGGCCAACAATTTCCAGGGCGACCCCTCGTTGGATGGCGCCCGTTACGTGACCCAATATCGCCCGGACGAAGCTGCTGTCACTGCCTGGCTCAAGCAGAACTCCGCTCCCGACGCCGTCATCCTGGAAGCCCCCGGCGGCTCCTACTCCGACTTCAACTTCATCTCCGCCGATAGCGGTCGCCCAACCGTCCTCGGCTGGGGCGGGCACGAGCTACAATGGCGGGGAACCTACGAAGAACCGGGCCGCCGCGAGCCCCTGATCGAAGCCGTGTACCAAAACCGCGACGAGGAACGCATCCGCGCTATCGTGGACGAATTCGGCATTGATTACCTCATCGTCGGCCCACGCGAGATCGACAAATACAAGATCGCCCCCGATCGTCGCCGCACCTTCATCAACCTGTGGCAGCCGATCTTCGAGCAAGGCGATTACACCGTCTACTTGTGGCGAGGCGGGTGATGTGTGCTGCGTCCTGATCTCCGCCCTCCGCCCTCCGCCCTCCGCCCTCCGTCCTCCGCCCTCCGCCCTCCGTCCTCCGCCCTCCGTCCTCCGCCCTCCGCCCTCCGTCCTCCGCCCTCCGCCCTCCGTCCTCCGCCCTCCGTCCTCCGCCCTCCGCCCTCCGCCCTCCGCCCTCCGCCCTCCGCCCTCCGCCCTCTGCCCTCCGACCTCTGCCCTCCGCTTTCCAACTTAGATGACAGTCTCGACCGCTCCTCCCAACCCCTCCATCGCCGTCGATTCCCCGGCTGACTCGCTGCTCCGCCACGTCACCGTCGAACATCTGGCCTATGCCGTGCTGACGCTGGCGGCGTTGATTGCGCGGCTGATCCATGTTGGCGGCTATCCCCTGGCGCCGGCAGAAGCGACCACAGCCTTACGCGCCTGGCAAGCCAGCCAGGGCCTCGGTCCGGCGCTCGATGCCGGCTCGCCCCTTTTGTTCAGTCTGCAAACCGGCACCTTCTTCCTGGCTGGCGCCAGTGATGGCCTGGCCCGCCTTTGGCCTCTATTGGCGGCGACGCTCTTGCCGTGGGCCATATTTGGCTGGCGCGGCTGGGTGGGGCGACGCGAGGCGCTATTGGCCGCCACACTGGTTACATTCTCGCCGCTGGTCAACGCCTTTGCCCGGCGGAGCGATGGCGCCGCCTTCGTCTTACTGGGATTGGCCCTGGCTTTGGCCGGATGGGCCCATCTGCAACGCAGCGATAGCCGCGGCTGGACATTGGCGGCCATTGGCGCCGGCCTGGTGCTCATCGGCGGCCCTGCCAGCCCGGCGGCGCTGATCGCCCTGACCCTGGTCGTGTTGCTCTCCCGGCCCGATTTCTCATCCCTGCCCAAACCAACGCTAACCCATCTGGTGATCTTACTGGGCGTCATTTTCGTTGGCGGCACAGCCTTTTTCACCCATGTCTCTGCCCTGGGCTTGATCGCTCTGAGCTGGAGTGAATGGCTGGCCGGGTTCAGCTTCTCGCCTTCGGTCTGGCTGTGGGGACTGATCCGGGTGGTGTTGGATGAGCCACTGCTGGTCGTCGCCGGCATCGCCGGCATCGGTTGGGGTTGGCGACGATCAGTCGCAGCGCGAACGTTCGGGCTGGCGGCGCTGCTGATCATGCTCCTCGCCGTTTGGCAGGGGCCTTACGCCGCCGGGACGCGCGCGGTCGCCGCTCCCCTGCTCTCGATCCCTGCCGCTTTTCTCTTCCTCCGCCTTTTCCGCCGTCTGGATGTTTCGCAACCTGAAACCCTGCTTTACACCGCCGTCTTCAGCATCCTCATCGTCCTGGCCTGGTTGTCGCTCGCCACGTACAGCCACGACGCCGAGCGCCAGAGCTTGATCCTTTTTGGGGTAACGCTCGTCATCGCCATCATCATGACCCTTCTCTTCGCCTATTTCATCCAACGCCGAGTCATCCTGGCCGCGACGACGCTCGTCTTGCTCACCTTCCTCGCCCTCTTCAACCTGGCGACAACCTGGGGAATGGCCTTCGATACCACCCTGCCTCGCTACCCCGCCCTCTATGCCAGCGCCAGCAGACCCAGTTTGCTCACGCTAGTGGACACGTTGGGCGATCTCAGCGAGCGGCAAAGAGGCGAGCGTTGGGCGCTGCCAATAGCTCTCGTGACCGGCGCCACCCGCGCCACTGGCAACACGCTGGCAATAATCGGGGCCGAGGACGCCCTCCGTTGGTATTTACGCCCCGCGCGCAACCTGAACGTTATGACAAGCATTGGCCTGGGAAACGCTCCCCCGCTGGTCGTCGCTCCCAAAGAGGCGGCGGCAGCGTTGACCGAACGCTATGCCGGCCAGGAACTCGCCGCCTTTACAGCCTGGAACCCCGCCGATAGCGCCACGTCATCTACACAGCAGAAGCTAACCTGGCTCTTGTTTCGCACCGCCCCTTGGGACATCCCCACCGCTAACATCGTCCTCTGGGCTGACGCACAGACACTCACATTGAAGGAAAACCCGTGAAGCAAACGTCGGTGACCCCACCTCCCTCCCCCGTCGCCTCCCCCGCTCGTAGGCTCCTCGACCAACCGGCGCTGATCGCTCTGAACCTGAATTGGGAGAAAATCGCCTGGATCGTGTTGATCCTGCTGGCTTTTGCGTTGCGCCTGTACAACGTTGGCGCCCGCACCATGAGCCATGACGAGAGCCTGCACACCACTTATAGCTATAACCTCTACAAAGGCACAGGTTATCAACACGACCCGCTCATGCACGGGCCGTTCCTGTTCGAGACGACCGCACTGAGCTACTTCCTCTTTGGGCCGAGCGATGCCTCTGCTCGTCTGCCGCTGGTTTTCTTCGGCGCGGGCATCGTGGCGCTGATGTGGTTCAGCCGCCGCTGGCTGGGCCGTCTGGGCGCGCTTCTGGCGGCCAGCCTGCTGGCTTTTTCGCCCGTGTTGCTCTATCACAGTCGCTACATCCGCCACGATGTCTACCTCATCTTTTTCGTCGCGCTGATGGCGCTGCTGGCCTTTCGCTATCTCGAACAAGGGGGTGGAAAATGGCTGATCGGACTGGTAGCGGCGATGGGCCTCTCTTTCACGACGATGGAAGGGTCGTTCATCTATGCCATCATCTTCGTCGGCTTCTTCCTGATTTGGACGCTGGCGAAACTTCTGCTCGCCTCCTGGCAGATCCAGAGCTACCGCTGGCCCTTCTTCGGCGTGCTGGCCGTGGGAGCGCTGCTGGCTGTCTATCCCTTGTTCGAAGCCATCAAAGCGCCAATGGGGTCGCCAGCGACGAGCACGCGTCTGGGCGGGTTGGTGATGTGGCCGTTTTTCCTGCTGGGGTTGGCTGTGCTGATAGGCGCCTTCTGGTTGGCCTGGAAAGGCTTTGGCGGACAGAAGCTGGCTGCGATCCGCGAACTGGACATCGTCTTTTGGATACTGACATTGGCGGCCCCACTGTACGCAGCTTTCCCCATCAAGCTCTTTGGCGGCAATCCAGAGTCGGTCAAAATCCTGCCCAACATGCTCCAACCCGACATCCTCAAGTCCGCCCTCATCTTCGTGGCCATGGTGATAGTGTTCACGGCGGTGGGCGTACTGTGGAACTGGCGCGACGCCGATGGTTCGCGACGCCGCCTGACGAGCTACCTGATCGGGCTAGGGCTGTTCTATGGCGTCATGATCGTGCTATTCACCACCTTCTTCACCAACGGCAATGGCATCGGCACCGGGCTGGTGGGGAGCGTGGGCTATTGGCTGGCCCAGCAAGAGGTCAAGCGCGGGGGCCAACCGTGGTATTACTACTTCCTCATTGTTCCCTTCTACGAATTCCTCCCTCTCATCCTCAGCGGTCTCGGCCTCCTCACCCTGGCCGTTCGCGGCCTGCGCCGGCGTTCACTCGACCCCACCGCCGATGATGCTTCCACCCCTCTCTCCTTCCGCAGCCAATGGCTCCTGTTCCTCGGCTGGTGGATGATCAGTATTTGGGGCGCGTTCACTTGGGCCGGCGAGAAAATGCCCTGGCTCTCGACCCACTTCGCCGCGCCCATGTGCATCCTGGGCGGCTGGTATCTGGCCGAGCGACTGAAAAGAATCGATTGGGAGGAGATGCGCAGCAAGCGAGGTCTGTGGCTGCTGGTGGGGATACCGCTGTGGGTGTTCGCCCTGATCGCCTTTCTGCGACTGCGCCCCTTCCGGGGGGCTGATCTGAATGGCCTCAGCGATACGATGGCGTGGATTGCGGCCCTGGCGCTGGTGCTGAGTCTAACCTGGGTGCTCGTGCGCAAAGCAAGAGAGAGCGGCTGGGTCCCCACTGGGCGCCTGGCCTTCCTCAGCCTGGTCGGATTGTTGGCCATCTTCTCACTGCGCACCGCGTTTCTCTACAACTACGTCTTCTACGACTATCCGGTCGAGCCGGGCGTCTACGCCCACGGTACACCAGATATCAAAATCGTTGTCAACGAGATGCAAGACATCTCGCGACGCACGGTGGGTGAGAACCAACTTGCCTTCGCCTATGATAACGAGACCACCTGGCCTTTCGAGTGGTATTTTCGCGATTTCCCAAACAAGAAGTTTTTCGGCGCTTCGCCCTCGCGCGACTATCTCAAAGATGCGCCGGTGGTGTTGGTGGGCACCGAGAACGAAAACAAGGTCAAGCCCTTCCTCGGCAACAACTACTATCGCATCCCCTATCGCCAGATCTGGTGGCCCAAAGAGACCTACAAAGACCTGACCTGGAAACGGATATGGGATGGCCTGCGCGACCCGCAAATCCGCAAGAACGTGCTGGATGTCATCCTTTACCGTCGCTACCAGCAGCCTTTGGCCGATTGGGATCCCTCCGATCGTTTCCTCATGTTCGTGCGTAAGGATATTGCCAGCCAGGTATGGAATCTGGGCGCGGCGCCAGCGTTGGCGCCTGTCGAAGCGGTCGTCGATCCGTTCGAGAACAAGTACCGCCTCGAATCGGCGACGCGGGTGGTGGGCGGCGTCAGCGGCGAAGGGCCAGGACAGCTCAAGCAACCGCGCGATATGGCCATAGCACCTGATGGCCGCATTTACGTGGCCGATACCGGCAACCACCGTATCCAGGTCTTCGATGCCGATGGCAGTTTCGCTTTCGGCTGGGGTAGTTTCGGCGAGGGCGATGGCCAGTTCAATGAGCCGTGGGGCATTGCCGTCGCGAACGACGGTCGCGTCTATGTGGTGGACACCTGGAACCACCGCGTCCAGGTCTTCGACGCCGACGGCAAGTTCCTGAAGAAATGGGGAGCGTTCGTCTCGACCGATGGCCAACTCGGACAACAGGGCGTGTTCTGGGGCCCCCGCGACATCGCTATCGATGCCAACGGCAACCTCCTCGTCACCGACACCGGCAACAAGCGCGTCCAAATCTTTGACGCCGAGGGCAACCCAGTCACGCAGTTCGGTGGCGCCGGGATCGAAGCGGGCTATTTCGACGAGCCGGTGGGCGTGGCGGTGGGGCCGGATGGCAGTGTGTATGTGGCCGACACCTGGAATACGCGCGTTCAGAAGTTCGATGCCAGCTACCAGCTCGTCAAAGAATGGCCCGTGCCCGGTTGGACGGATCAAAACATCTTCACCAAGCCCTACATCGCCGTCGATAGCAAAGGTACGGTCTATGCCTCCGACCCGACCGGCTGGCGCGTGCTAGTGTGGGACAGCGACGGCGACCCCACCGCCGTTCTGGGCCAATATGGCGCCACAGGAACCGACTTCGCCTGGCCGAACGGTATCAGCATCGGCCCGGACGACGCCCTCTGGGTGGCCGACGCCGACAACAACCGCGTGATGCGCTTCGAGCCTGTGCGCTAAGCGCTCGTGCGACTGCCAGACGGCGACTGCCGCCGTCTGGCAGTCGCATCGCCAACACGCTTGGCGCGGCTGAAGTTTTTCGGTACAATGCAGGTTGATGAAGGGAGAACGCCATGCAAACACACACGATTGTTGCCGAACAAATCAAACAGGAAATCGTCCATTCACTGGATGATCTCCCTGAAAACAGTTTACTTTTCCTGAAAGACCTCACACGTTTATTACATGCCTACAGTGATAGACCGGTAGTGGGTGAGCGGCGCATCGTGCAGTTGGGCGGATTATGGAAGGGGATTGAGTTTACAGAAGATGAAATCGGCCAGGCTCGCCGCGAAGCCTGGGAGTCGCTCGGTCGCGATTTCGATGCTTAGTTTCGTTGTAGACACTCACCCCCTTGTGTGGCATCTGGCCGAAGACTCGCGTTTGGGGCGATTGGGGCGCAATGCTTTTCAGAAAGCTGAGCGGGGTGAAGCGAGGATCATTATCCCTGGCATCGTTTTGATTGAGATGATCTACTTGATTGAGAAGCGTCGCCTGGCTAGCGCGCTAATCCAACAAGTCACTGATTTGCTCGATTCATCGGTGATCAATTACCAACTCGCCCCTCTGGATCTACCCGTTATCAAGCGGCTAGAGACGGTCGCGCGTACTCAGGTCCCAGACTTACCAGATCGAATTGTCGTTGCCACCGCGCTTAGCTGGAATTTGCCCCTGATCAGCAAAGACGAGGCATTTCGTGGAGTGGCTGGCCTGAACGTCGTTTGGTAGTTATCGTAGACATTGGTAGGCTGTCACTCACCAAGGACAAGCATTGGCAGCTTCTATGACATTTCAGTACAATCTGATCGGCATCGTAATGCAGAGGTTTCCACATGCATAGGCTTCCACCATGAAAACCGCTGAATACTCATTACCGTTCTACGAAGAAATCCTGGACTTCCTCGCTGGCGCGCCCTCCGTGCTGGACATCATCGCTTTCCGCCCGCGACCGGAGGCACAGCATCGATTTAGCGATTTGCTAGAAGCTAATCGCGCCCGCAAGCTGAACTTCAGCGAAGAGGAAGAACTCGATCATTACATCCGTATCGACCGAATGATGTCGTTACTTAAGGCCAAGGCGTATAGCAGCGTCGAGGCATAATGATTGATGGCTTCCATTCCGACTCGTCTACGAAATGCGGTCGAACAGCAGGCTCGGCATAGCTGCGAATACTGTTTGGTGCATAAAGATTACGCGGTCTTTGCTCACGAAATCGATCATGTCATCGCACGTCAGCACGGCGGTGTGACATCGATTGAGAACCTGGCATTTGCCTGCGCCCAGTGTAATCGCTTCAAAGGTAGCAATATTGCAGGATTGGATCCAAGCTCTGGTGATATTGTCCCATTGTTCAACCCGCGCACTCAACAGTGGGTCGATCATTTTTATTTGCAAGGGCCTCTCATTGTTCCGCTGTCGGCCTTTGGTCGCGCTACGGTGCAACTTTTGCAACTAAATCAAGTCGATCGAATTCTGTTACGAAAAGAATTGTTGGCCAAGGGGCGCTATCCTTTCCAATTCGCTGTGCGATGAGGAGTCACGGCGCATGCTCACAGCATTGACCACCCTCGCCTCCCTCGCTCTCGCCCTCTTGGGAACATGGCGCCTGCCCGACCCGACCACCCGTCTTCAGGGAACAGCCCTGCTGGCCGCGGGCGTCGTCCTGGCCGTCTACAGCTTCCGCCGAGCCGAGAAAGACTGGCCTCGTCCTGAACCCGCCCCCTTTCTCGCTCGCTCGCCCGCTCGTCTCGCCTCCCCGCGACGCATCATCGGCCTCCTCCTCATCCTGGCCGGGCTGAGCCTAACCGTTTGGGCCTTGCTCGACATCTGGGTCCATCCCTTCGTTTGGAACCAGGCCGGGCGCTGGATGCTGGGGCTGATCTTGGTGATGGTGGGGTTGTATTTGATTGGAGATTGGAGATTAGGGATTAGAGAGAAGAGATCAGCCGGGGAAACCCGTCCTCACGCCGACGACGCTGCTCAGGACAGACCCACAATCTCCAATAACCAATCTCCAATAACCAATCTCCAATCTCCCCCCTTCTACGGCCCCCGCCCCAGTGGCTATAAGCTGCGCGCCCTCGGCCTGGCCGAAGACGAAGAGCAGAGATTGGAGATTGGAGATAAGAGATTGGCCGGCGCAGCCAACCCCCAATCCCCAATAACCAATAACCAATCTCCAACCCTCCCCCGCTGGCTCGAGATCACCGCCGTTGTCCTCATCCTCCTCGCGGCCGTCTTCTTCCGCCTTTACAAAATTCAGTCGATGCCGCCGGGCATCTTCATCGACGAGACCAACACCGCCCTCGACGCCCTACGCATCATGGAAGGGCGACCTGACAGTCTCTTCGGCACTGGCTGGTTCGAGACCCCCAACGCCTTCGCCTACCTGCAACTGGTCGCCATCAAACTGCTGGGAACCACCTTCGCCGCCATCAAGGTGCAATCCATCATTCCTGGCATCCTGACCGTGTTGGCGCTGTGGCTGCTGGCCCGCGAGCTATTTGGCCCTCTGCCTGCCATCTTCGCCGCCGCTTTTCTGGCCTTCAACCGCTGGCACGTCAACATGAGTCGTTGGGGCTGGAACGAAGTCTATCCGCCGTTGCTGCAAGTGTTGTCGGTCTATTTCATCGCGCGGGCGACGCGGCGACGCAGTTGGGGTGATTGGGCGCTGGCCGGGTTCTTGTTGGGGCTGGGGATGTACACCTATCTCTCCATCCGGCTGGCGGTGCTGGCCATCGGCGCCTATCTGGTCTACCGCGCCGTCGTCGAGCGCGGCTTTTTGCGCCGCCACTGGCAGGGCCTGATCGTCTTCGCCGCAGTCTACGCCCTCACCTTCGCCCCCCTGGCCTTCACCTACTACAACAACCCCTTCACCTTCCTCAATCGCAGCCAACAGGTCAGCATCCTCAACGACGTGCGCGCGGCCGGCGGCGATCTAGCCCCCTTGCAGGAGTCGATCAAGCGTCACCTGCTCATGTTCCATGTGGCCGGCGATACCAACGGACGCCACAACCTGCCCGGCGCGCCCATGCTCGACCCCATCACCGGCGCTTTCTTCATCCTGAGCGCGGGTTGGGCTATCTGGAAATGGCGGGATCACCGTCGCGTCCTCTCCTTGATCTGGATCGCCTTCACCCTCCTGGGCGGCATCCTCTCCCAACTGGCCGAGGCCCCCCAAGCCTACCGCACTCTGGCCGTCACCCCGGCCATTGCCCTCCTCTGCGCCGACGCCTACGACCTGGCCCTGCGCGGCTTGCTCGGCGGCCTCCGGCAGAAAGAGCGACTCCGGGCGGCCATCCCGTGGCTGTTCGGGGGCATCGCCGCGGCCGGGCTGCTGGTCGTCGCCTGGCTGAACTACAGCTTCTACTTCGGTCGCCAGGCTAACGATCCGGGCGTCTACATCGGCTTCTCGCCGCTGGAGACCACCGTCGCCCGCGAAGTCCTGGCCAAGCGCGACGATCACCGCCTCTATCTCAGCCCCCGGCTTTACTACTTCGCCCCGCTGCGCTTCCTGGCCTACGAACCCACTCAGCCCTACGGCATCAAGCTCGGCCCCTGGCAACGTTCGCCCTTCACCCGTCTCGGCGGCGGCCTGGAAAACCCCAGCTTCCGCCTGGCCGACCCCGCCTCGGACCTCCCCCTGCCCGATCTCGGCGGCGACAGCGCCAGCTTCCTCGTCGATCTTCACTTCGAGCACGTCCTCGACCACTTCCGCTACTTCTATCCCGGAACCACCTCGCAAGTCGTCAGCGACCGCAACGGCGCCCCGCTCTACCTCAGCATCACCGTCCCCGGCGACGAAATCTCGGCCTTGCAAGCCCACAATCGCGCCGATCAAGCCAATGCGATCAAGGGCCTCTACATCCCCGCCAGCGGCGAATACAGCCTGAGCGCCCCGCCTCCGACCCATCTCCTGCTCGACGGCCAGCCCCTCGAACCCGGCCCCCGTTTCCTGGGCAAAGGTTTACATGCCATCGAGATCACTGACCTCCCGCCCGACCTGCCCCTCGACGCCCCCATCCTCACCTGGCAAGGCCCATCTCTCTCCGGATCGGTTCCCGACTCCGCCCTCTTCCGCCAACCGCCCAGTGGCCAGGGCCTGCTAGGAACCTACTACGCCGGCAGCGAATGGTCTGGCCCCGCCCTGATGCAGCGCCTCGACCCCATGCTCCTGGCCTCCTGGCCCGACCCCGAACCCATCTTCGGCCCCTTCAGCGCCAGTTGGACGGGCGACATCCTCATCCCCGCCGACGGCTATTATCTCTTCCACCTGGACGCCGACGACGGCGTGCGCTTCACGGTGGATGGTCAGGTGGTGGGCGAAAGCCTGAACCCGGACACGGTCAACGCCATCGACGCCGGCCTGAACCTGAGCGCCGGGCCGCACCCCATCCGCATCGATTACTTCCAGCGCGGGGGCGGCAAGGCATTGGAATTCTTCTGGCAGCCGCCGGGCCAGGCCATGCAGCCGGTGGGACCGCAGTATTTACAGCCGGGCCCGGGTGGGCAATAAATTCGTGGACGCGGATGGAGCAACACGGATACTTTGATAGACATATCCGCGCCCACAAGTCGGTTCGTTAGTTCGTTCGGCATTGACAAAATCAGGTTTTTTACACTATCATTCACGTCGTGAATAACTTTCATTCAGATGCGTCGAACTATTATCAACGTTGGTTGACGCCACTGCTGCAAGCCGCGTGCGAGGCCCATCCTGTGGTGGTGTTGACTGGGGCGCGGCAGGTTGGCAAGAGCACGCTGCTGCGACGAGCGGAGCCATTCAGCGGCTGGCGCTATCACACCATGGACGACTTCGACGCACTACGCCAAGTGCGCGAAAACCCGGCAAGCCTATGGGCCGGAACGGACGAAGTGGTGTTGGATGAGGTGCAAAAGGCGCCCGAGTTGTTGCCAGCGATCAAACGCGCCGTCGATGAGCACCCTGGCCGTTATCGATTCATCCTCTCAGGCTCCGCCAATTTACTCCTGATGGGCAAAGTGAGCGAAAGCCTGGCCGGACGCGCCGTCTATCTCGTGCTCGATCCGTTGACACTGGGCGAACTGCATAAACAACCACCCCCATCGCTGCTCGCCGAGGTTTTGGCCGGCCATTGGCCAGAAGAGAGGATGCTGCCAGAGTCCCCTCCCGATCCCCTGCCTCTCCTGCAACGTGGCTTCATGCCCGCCCTCCTTACACTTCCCTCCCCCGAAAGCTATCTGCGCTGGTGGGAGGGCTACGTGGCCACCTACCTGGAGCGCGACCTCCGGCAAATGTCGCAGGTCGAGTCACTGCTGGATTATCGCCGGGTCATGGCGCTATTAGCATTGCGCAGCGGGCAATTGCTCAACCAATCTGAGATAGCGCGTGATGCCGGTCTTTCGCAGCCGACGGTTCATCGCTATTTGAACTTGTTGGAAGTCACGCACCTGTTCGAGCGGACGCCTGCCTATCTTTCCAGCCACACCACCCGTTTGTTGAAATCCCCGCGCGCCTTCTGGTCCGACGTGGGTCTGGCTGTTTTCCTGGCCGGTTATTACAGTGTCGATGAACTGGCAGGCGCGCGCGAGTTGGGTGCTTTCTTCGAGACCTTGATCTACCAGCATCTGCGTGTAAGCACCGGTCTGTTGACCCCGCGCGCTCGTCTACACTTCTGGCGCACCCAAACCGGCGACGAAGTCGATTTCGTGATCGAGCACGGCCGGCGGGTGGTGGGCATCGAGGTCAAGATGACCGATGCTCCCGGCTATCGGCACACGGCAGGGCTGGCGAAGTTCCTGGCCGAGCATCCTCAGGCGGTCGGCGGCATCCTGTTGCACGGTGGGCAAGAAATTCGACGCCTGGATGAGAAGATCGTAGCCGCGCCCTGGCCGCTGTTGACCGGATGAAACCAACTCTGTTTGTCCTTCATATCTGCGGGCTTTCCCTAAGTAGACAGTTCCCCCCATTACGACTACCATGTAGGCGGAGGTTGCACCGATGAATCCTTTGCTCCGTCGCATCACCATCGACCCAAACGTCTGTTTCGGCAAACCCTGTATACGCGGGACTCGCATTTGGGTTTCACTCCTTCTGGACCTGCTTGCCAGCGGCATGACAATAACCGAGGTTCTTGAAGAGTATCCTCACCTTGTCCAAAACGACATCCTCGCCGCCATCGCTTACGGCGCCGAGATGTCACGCGAACGTTATGTCGATCTTCCCATATTGGTGGCGGCATGAAGTTCAAGCTTGATGAGAACTTCGGTACACGAAGCCAATGGCTTTTTCGTGCGGCAGGACACGACGTTGTGACTGTGCGAGAAGAATTGTTAGAAGGAGCGACCGACCGGCGTCTTTTCAACGTCTGTAAGGATGAAAAACGCTGTTTGATCACCCTGGATTTGGATTTTTCCAATGTAGTTCGATTTCCGCCACATACTTCTGCCGGCATTGCGGTAATTCGTTTACCACAAAATTCCAATCTTGTTGTCATTGAAAAAGTGATAAAACGATTTCTGAACGCCATAGAAAGAGAGCCGATTTCTGGGCAGCTATGGATAATTGAAACGGATCGCATTCGTATTCATCAGTCAACTAACGACGCTTGATGAACAAAACTAACTCATTCCCTCCGGCAAGCAACTCCAAACGTTCTCCGTGACCCGCCTCCTCTACCTCCTCCTCGCCCTCCTCCTCGCTGCCATTGGCCAACGCTGGCTCACGCACGGCGGCATCCCGCGCGACTCGCTCATCCTCTTCGTTATCGCCGGCGCCATCTTCGCCATCGTCTCGCAGAGGCCGCCCGCCTGGCCACAGCTGCCGCCGCGCCGCAAGTGGATGTACATCGGCATCGGCCTGGCGGGGGCGGCGCTGCTGCTGGTGGGGATAGCGAGCACGCAGTTCTGGCGGGGCGAGTACAGCGGTTGGGCCTTCTGGCTGTGGATCATCGCCATCATCCTCTTCGTCGCCGGCATCTTTCTCGACATCCCCAGCCCCGACCCGGCCGGGGAGCAGCAGGCCGCGCGGACGTGGCACGACGACGTGCTCGACCGCCGCTGGGTCATCGGCCTGCTGGTTGTCATCCTGGTCGTGGCCCTGGCCGCCCGCTTCTACGCCCTGGGAACCTACCCCAACGGCTGCCAGTCGGACGAGTGCAACAACGGCCTCGACGCGCTCAAATGGCTGAGCGGCCTGCCCTACCGCCCCTACGCCGAGACCAACGAGGGCCAGGCCACGCTCTTCACCTATTTCATCGCCCTCTTTATAAAACTGTTCGGGCAGAGCGTAACCACCATGCGCGCGGTCTCGGCCCTGGCCGGCTCGCTCACCGTCCTCGCCTTCTACTTCCTGGCGCGTGAACTCTACGGCCAGCGATTGGCCCTGCTCACCGCCGCCCTCCTGGCCGCCGACCGCTGGCATCTCACCTTCAGCCGTATCGTCTACGAGCTGATCCTGATGCCACTGGTGCTTTCGCTGCAAATATTGTTCCTGGTCAAGGCCCTGAAGACCGGGCGACGGCGCTGGTGGGGGTTGGCGGGGCTGATGCTGGCGCTGGGGATGAACACCTACACCGCCTATCGCCTCGTCCCGGTCTTCGTTGGCGTCTTCTTCCTCTATTGGCTGATCGCCCACCGCCAGCGCATCCGTCGCGACCTGGAAGGCATGATCGTCTTCGCCGCCGGCGCAGTGGTGGGCGTAGCGCCGTTGGGCGTCTACACCATCCGCAACTGGAACGTCTTTCTCTCGCGCATCAACCATATCTCCGTCTTCCGTGATGTCGAGGCCGCCGGCTCGTATGCGCCACTGTGGTCGAACCTGTTCAAGACGCTGTACATGTTCAACTGGCAGGGCGATGTGGCCGCGCTGAACAACCTACCCGGCGCGCCCCTACTGCAGGCGGTCGTGGCGGTGCTGTTCGTCTTGGGCATCGCCTGGGCCATCCGCTGGTTCTGGCGCGAGCAGCCCTTCCTCTACCTGGTCTGGTTCGGCGCCATCGCCAGCGTGGCTGTGCTCTCGGTCGCACACGAAGCCCCCACCGCCCGCCGTCCCATCGGCCTCGTCCCCGTCATCTACCTGCTCGTTGCCGCCATCTTCCAGCAAATCTGGTGGGCCTGGGAAAAAGGCTGGGGCGTCAAACGCTGGCGTCCGCTGGCGATAGGGCTGGCTGCGCTGGTCATTTTCGTGATGGCGGCCAACATCAACACCTATTTTCGGGTGCAGGCCGTCAGCCCGGAGGTGTGGGCCGCGTACAGCCCCAACGAATCGGCCGTGGGTCAGCATCTGGCCGAAACGCCGCCCGAAACCCGCATCTTCATGACCCCGCAATACACGCACCATTCGGCGGTCAAATTCATCGGCGGCGAGCGCCAGCCCATCACCATCCTCAACCTATCCGAACATGTGCCCCTGCGCCAGGACCCCGGCGGCGATGTCGAATATCTGCTAGAACCGGTGGACGAGCGCCTGATCCCCCTCCTGCAGCAGCTTTATCCCAGCGGCATCTACGAGACTCACACCGACAAATTCGGCCGTCCCCTCTTCCTGACCTACAACGTCTCTCGCTCCGCCTTCGACGCCGCCCGCGGCCTCCAGACATCCTACGCCCCCCTGGGCGATGAGGCGGCCCCGCCTGTGCCCGGCCCACAGGTTGCAGCTATCGATTTCGACTTCGCCGCCAACCCCGCCCCCCTCCCCGCCCCCTTCCAGGTCGAATACCAGGGCGCCCTCCTCGTCCCCGGCTACGGCGATTACACTTTCGAGCTGACAGCCGAAGGCGGCGAAGCGACACTCTTCCTGGACGAAGCCGAAGTCCTCAAGGTCAAGGATGGCAGCCAGCAGATTCAGCGCACCCTGCCCGGCGGCTTCCAGGGCCTGCGCGTCGCTTATCGCGCCGATGCTCAGCCCGGCCAACTGCGTCTGAGTTGGAGCACACCTCAGAACCCGACCCTCACCCCCATCGACCCAGCCTCGCTCTACACCCTGCCGGGGGCCTCGAACGGCCTGGTCGGCTACTACTACGCCACCCCCGACTGGTCGGGCACGCCCAGCCTGATCCAGCGCGACCTCTTCATCCTGCCCAACAACACCCTGCGCGAACCCTTCTCCATCCGCTGGGTGGGCAAGATCGCCGCCCCCACCGCCGGCTCCTATGTCTTCGGCACGCGCTCGGATGATGGCTCGCTGGTTTCGGTCGATGGCCAATTGGTGGTCGATAACAGCGGCTCGCACGGCTCCGAATACCGCGAGGGTGTGATCGAGCTGGCCGAGGGTTTCCACGACATCGAAGTCAAGTACAACGAGCTGGGCGGATCGCGCGATATGCAGCTCTGGTGGCAGCCACCGAGCGGCGGCAAGACCATCGTCCCCAGCGCCTATCTCTATCCCGCCGAAGACGCGCTGCCCGAGGGCCTGGTGCTCCCCCCGCCGCCCACCCTCGAGACGCCGTTGGTCTCGGTCGAGCCAGAGACCGGCCAGGTTGTCGAAACCCAGCCGCCTGCACCGCCCGCCCCGGAACAACCCGGCCAGGCCGCCCCCGCCGCGCCTGCCGTCTCCTCGCCCCTTGGTGATTTCCCCACCGCCGAACCGACTGTCCTATGGACCTTCGGAACCTGTGGCACAGGCGAGGATCAGCTTCAGAAACCCGTCGGCGTGGCTGCCGACCAGCAGGGCAATGTCTACGTGGCCGACATGGCCGCCAATCGCATCGTCAAGATCGGCCCCGATGGTAAGTTCCTGGCTGCCTGGGGCGAGAAGGGCGAGGGGCCGGGCCAATTCACCGAGGTCTTCGATCTGGCCGTGACACCCCAGGGCGAGATCGCCGCCCTCGACGCCGTCAACCAGGTCATTTCGCTGTGGTCGCCGGAGGGCAAATTCTTGCGTCAGTTCGGCGCCGAGCTGACGACCTACCGGCCGCGCGGCTTCAGTGTCGCCGCCAACGGCGATTACTATATCGCCGACACCGGTGGAGTGCGCGTATTGCAGGCCAATCCCGACGGCCAACGCATCCAGCAGTTCGGCGGCCCGGAGGACGAGCTTGGCCCCGGCCAGCCGACCGACGCCGCCCTCAGCCCCGGCGGCCTGCTATTCGTGGCTGAGCCGATCGCGGGCGCGTTCTGGAAAGTGGACCCGGCCAGCGGTCGCCGCGAGCGCTTCCCCGGCCCCCTGGCGAACACGATCGAATCGCCTCATATTGCCATCGCCCCAGACGGCCGCATCCTGTTGACCGACCCCGAGGGTGGCCGTGTGCTGGCCCTGACGCCCGATGTGCGGCCGTTGGCGCAATTTGGCGTGCGCGGGGCTGCGCCCGGTCAGTTCGGTCGCCCCGTCGGCGTGGCCTTCGGCCCGGACGATGTCATGCTGGTGGCCGATACGGATTTGTGTCGGGTGACGGCGTTGAGTACAACGCGCTGAGTACAACGCGCTGAGTACAACGGCGCTGAGTGGGCTGCCATAGGCTGATATTTCTTCATACCTGGCTCATGCGCGTGCGAAAGCCAGCCTTTCCCGCTCCTGCCCACGTGGAAACATAAAAATCGGCGACGGGAGGTCCGGCAGGGGATGGGCGCGCTTGCGCGACGGCGGCGTCGATTGAAAGCCCATTTCGCATGACCTGCTCCTCAGTAATTTTTATGAAACCCTTCATAAAAATTTGCCCTCCTCCTCCCGCCGCCCTATAATCGTTCCGAGTTCCGAGCGTTCAATCTCCAATCTCCAATCTCCAATCCCCAATAACCAATAACCAATCTCCTCCCATGCGCATCATCCTCGCCAGCCCCGAAGCCAAAGTCTGGTCCGAACGCAAGCACATCCCCCTCGGCCTGGGCTATCTTGCCGCCGTCCTGCGCGACACCGGCCACGATGTCATGATCTACGATGCCGCCATCGAAGACGACCCGGTCGAATTCTACATCGAGCAGGCCGCAGCCGCGGGCAAGCCGTACAAACTGATCGGCATCACCGCCGCCACGCCCTTGATCGGCGACGCCTGGACGATGGCCAAAACGGCCAAAGGCTATGGACTGACCACCATCCTCGGCGGCCCCCACCTCACCATCCTCCCCGGCGAATCGCTCGGCCCCGAACACCCTTACGTGGACTACACCTTCAAGGGCGAGGCCGAAGAAGGCATCGTCGCGTTCGTAGATGCGCTGGAGCGAGGACAGAAGCCGGAGGACAGAGACATCCCCGGCCTCAACTTCCGCCGCGGCGACGAGATCATCATTTCGCCCATCTCGCCGATGATCGAAGACTTGGACAAGCTGCCCTTCCCGGCGCACGACCTGTTCAAGATCGACAAATATACCAACCTCCAGCCCCTCACCGACGGCCTGGATCGCCACGCCCGCTCGTTCACCATCATCACCAGCCGCGGCTGCCCCTACAAATGCACCTTCTGCTCGAAGCCCGTCACCGGCGACACCTGGCGGGGGCGCAGCGTCGAGAACGTGGTGGCCGAGTGGCGTTGGCTGGTCAAAGACTTACACGCGAGCGAGATCGGCGTCACCGATGACATCTGGAACCTGAAACTGCCGCGGGCGAAGGAACTCTGCCGGAGATTGGTGGAGGAAGGGCTGAACACCGTGCCCTGGACGACCGTGCATGGCATGAAAGTCAATCACACCGACCCCGAGCTTTTCCATCTCATGAAAGCCGCCGGGGCCAAGCGCGTCGGTTTCGGCGTCGAGAACGGCGATCCCTGGATGCTGAAAAACGTCATCCGCAAGGGCCAGACGCTGGACATGGTGCGCGACGCTTTCCGCTGGGCCAAAGCCGCCGACTTGCAAACCATGGGTTTCTTCATCTTCGGCATGCCCAAAGACACCGAAGAGTCGATGGAAAAGACCATTCAGCTCGCCCTGGAGCTTGACCCCGACCTGGCCAACTTCATGCTGGCCGCGCCCTTCCCCGGCACCAAGATGTGGGACATGATCAAGGAAGGCGGCGAGGTCTTCGCCCACGAGTGGCCCGACTACGCCATCCACGACCAGAAAGCGCGCTTCACCATGCACGATGGCGCCTACGACCCCGACCTGGTCGTGCGCAAATGGCGCGAGGCCTACCGCCGCTTCTATCTCTACCGCCCCAAGCGCGTGTGGGAGAAGATGTCGAAGAAGAGCTTCTGGACGGAGCTACCCAGCACTGTCGCCAACGCCCGCCGCTTCTTCGTCGGCCAAAAGGATCAGCACGCCCCGCGCCTCGACCCCGCCGAGCCGGTGACAAGCATGAAGGGACTGGTAGATCGGACGCTGTGATGACGAGTTGTCATGCCAACTATACAGCAAATTGGCCCTTATCGCTTTTTCTTTTATGCTGGGGATGCGCATGAACCTGCCCACGTGCATGTCGAGCGCGACAATGGCACTGCAAAGTTTTGGCTTGCTCCCGTGCGACTTCACAGAAGCAGAGGATTCGGTGGAAGCGAGATCAACCGTATCTTGCGCTTGGTTGAAGAAAACCGCGAAGACTTCCTGAGGAAATGGCATGAGTACTTTGGTCATTGAAACCGAGTTTGCTTTGGCAACGTCCGTGAAAGTCACTGACGACGATCTGATTCTTGATCTCAGCGATGGTCGTACTCTATCCGTCCCACTGGCCTGGTATCCGCGATTGTTGAATGGAACACTACAGGAGCGCCTGAATTGGCGCTTGATTGGTGGTGGGGAAGGGGTTCATTGGCCGGATCTCGATGAAGACGTCAGTGTTGAAAATGTGCTGCTCGGCAGACGCTCCGGCGAAGGCCAATCCTCATTCAAACGCTGGCTGGAGAATCGCTCCGTGTCGTATCGCCCTGTCCCTGAGTTTGCTTACCTCGCCGACGGCGAGAGCAGTTCCGACTGAATCGAGAGATCCTAAGTGTCCTTCTTCTCACCCCGACCCAAGAAACAATCCAACATCCTCTGGCTCGACCTGGGCGACCTGGGCGATCTCGTCCATCCCGGCGGGCCGCACGAGCAATGGCAGGATCACGGTCTGGGCCTATTGCGCACCATCCTGCACCAAAACGGCATCCAGACCGACCTGGCCTCGACGCGGGCCGTGACCTCGTGGGACGAGCTGATCCCGCAGCTGCGTGGCTATGGCACGTTGATCATGAACGTGCGCAGCTACACCTACCCCCCAGCGCTCCAGGCCGCCAAACTTTTCAAGCAGATCAACCCGCAGAGCATGGTGCTGACCGGCGGCATGCACGCCACCGTCGCCCCGGACGAGATGGAAGCCGTGCCGGAGTTCGACCGCATCTGCGTCGGGCCGGGCGAGAAGGTGATCGTCGATCTGGTCAAGAATCCGCACGATTTCGAGCGCGTGTTCCGGGCCGAGGGCGCCAAATCGATGGCCGAATGGCCGCACATCGACCGCGAGCTGTGGCCCAAGCCGCGCGGCTGGCGGATGCAGCGGCGCTGGAAATGGAAATGGCCGCTGGAGCCAGAATGCGGCTGGGGGCCAGGGCCGGTGGCGACGCTGATCACCAGCCGGGTGTGCCCGTGGCAATGTGTGTTTTGCAATGAGAACTCGTACATCCCCAACATGGGCCGCAAGCCGGTCGATCAGGTCATCGATGAGCTGAATTACCTCGACCGCAAGTATGGCGTCGGCTCGGTCGTCATTCACGATTCCATGTTCTTTCAGAACCCTAAATGGCTGAAGGAATGGATCGAGAAATATCCACGTCAAACGAAACGCTGGACGTATTGGGCTGCCGGTCGCGCCGACACCGTGCGGCAATGGCCCGACCTCTTCGAGGCGCTCGTGCGCGAAACGAACTGGCGCACCATTTCCATCGGCTTCGAGTCGGGCAGCGACCGCATCCTCAAGCTGCTGAACAAAGAGTGCACCGAGGAAGACAACTATTTCACCATCGATCTGGTCAATCGCCTGGCTGTGGAATTGAAAGCGAAAGGCGAGCAGCCGCCAGTGTTCTGGTCGAACATCATGCTCGGCATCCCCGGCGAGACCCATGAAGATGCCTTCAAGACCATGCGCATGCTCAAGCGTATGGATTCGGTCATGCCCTCGATCTCGTTCTACGCCCCCTACCCCGGCTCCGCCCTGGGCTATCAGCTCATCGCCGAGGGCAAAAGCCTGATGAGCAAGGACAATTACCACCGCTTCCCCGACGACGAGAAGGTGAAGGGCATCGACTACGAATTCTACCGCGACCTGCTCAAGGGCAAGTACGACGCCGAGGTCAATCGCGGTCTGGCCGGCGCTCGCGGCGCGGATGTCTATCAAGGCGCGCTGGTGAAGGCGTAAATTGTTATTGGTTATTGGTAATTGGAGATTGAGATGCGCACCAATCTCCAATTACCAATAACCAACCTCCAATAACCAACCATGAGCAGCTTCAGCAACCCCCACTACATGTATCTCTTCGAACTGAAGAGTGGCAAACAAAAGCTGGCCTATGGCGAATCACCCGAAGACGCGCTGGCCATCTTGCGCATCCGCCTGAGCGAAGCGGAAATGGGCGAGATCCTGACCGACCGTTTCATCAAGATCAATCAGCGCGAGTTGCAGCAGTATGTGCACAACCTGGGCTAACGTAACGGTCGAAACGCCATGCTCCGACCGCTTATTCCTACCGTGGCCTATAGATCGTCGTAGAATTCTGTCTGCTTCTTCCCCGCCTTTAGCACCCGGACGACCGCGGTTTCGTCATCCACCGTGTAGACAATCCGATATTGGTCGATCTTGATCTTATAGAGACTGCGCAAGGGACCTTGTAGTTCTTCGCTGTGATCGGGGCGTGGATCAAAGCTCAAGCTTGCGATTTCGCGCTTGATCCGCTGGCGCATGTGACCCGGTAGATCGTCGATTTGTCGGCGCACCTGCCTGGTGATATCAAGCTGATACGCCATTGTCGCCCAACCAGTCTTGGATTTCTGCCGGCGTCAGCCGCTCGAACCCATCCTCGCCTTTGGCGATCGCCAACTCGGTGCGTAGAGCGTCGATCCCACACTCTAAATCATCGATGTACTCGACGATTGCATTCCACCGTTCTGGCGAAACCAGCACCGCCGCCGGCTGGCTGCGATTGGAGAGCACGACCGGCCCGCTGCGCAAGCGTTTGAACACTTCCAGATGCCGATGCTTCAAGTCGGAGACGGGCGCCATTTGTGGAATGGGAAACATGAGATTCCTCCTGAAATAGCCAATTCATGGCCCTTCAATGGCTATTATACCGATGCCAATTTCACCCGTCAACAACGCCATGCTCGCCCCCACCGCTCGCTTCTCCACCCGCGTCGAAAACTACGTCAAATATCGGCCCGGCTACCCCACCGCTGTGCTCGACTGGCTGCGAACCGAGTGCGGGCTCACCCCGGACGCGGTGGTGGCCGATATCGGTTCGGGCACAGGCAAGCTGGCTGAGCTTTTCTTGGGCAACGGCAATCGCGTGTTTGGGGTGGAACCGAATCGGGAAATGCGCGAGGCAGGCGAGCGCTTGCTGGCCGGGTTCCCCAACTTCGTCAGCGTCGAGGGCGCGGCGGAAGCGACGACATTGCCCGCCGCCAGCGTTGATTTCATCACCGCCGGCCAAGCTTTCCATTGGTTCGACCGCCAGGCTGCGCGTCGAGAGTTCGCCCGCATTTTAAGGCCCGGCGGCTGGGTGATAGTGGTTTGGAATGCGCGCGATATGACTTCACCCTTTCAGCAGGCGTATGAGCAACTGCTGCTGTCGTTCTGCTCCGAATATGTTCAGGTCAATCACAGGGATGTGAGTGAGGATGACCTTCGCGCCTGGCTCGGCCCTGATTCTTTCCTCAAGGCCAGCTTCGTCAACGCCCAAGAATTCGACTTCGATGGACTGGCCGGCCGCCTGCTCTCCTCGTCCTACGCGCCCGAACCCGGCCATCTCAATCACGAACCGATGATGACGGCGCTTACCGATCTTTTCGCCAGGTTTCAGGTCGAGGGTCGCGTCTGGTTCGCGTACGAAACGCAGGTGTTTTGTGGGCGGATGGGGGTGATTGTATAGCCAGAGGCAGACGGAACAGATGCACACCTTTTCCCGCCGGTTCCCTCAATCTGCTATATTTCTACCATGATGAACCGCGAGCAACTCATCACCCACAAACACGAAGTGATCGCCGACATCGACCGCACCCGACGGGAGCTAGAAAAAGAGCAGCAACGCGCCACCTGGCGCAACCGCCTCCGCCGCGCGGCCCTGGAACGGCGGCTCGAGGCATTGATGGCCGAAGAACACCGATTGCGGTTGGAGATTGACCGCACTCGCTCTTAGAAATTGATTCTCTGGCTCATCAGCGGCTGTGCTATAATTCAGTGTCAACCCCAACGGGGAGCTTCGCTGTTTATTGCACGTATGGCGACCTTATCACCCACCTCGCGCCCGCCGGCGCACGGCCTCTCCCCACGTGTGCTTCTGAGCGCACTTCAGACAAAACATTGGCTGGGTCTCATTTTTCTGGGGCATATTCTGCTGGCAACCTGGTACAGCTTCCTCATCCCGCCTTTCGAAGCGCACGACGAATGGGCGCATTTCCGCCACGCCGCCTACATCGCCGAAAACAAGAGCTTACCCAACCCCAGCCAGCGTCTCACAACCGAATTTGCCTTCGACGAGGGCAATCAGCCCCCCCTCTACTACACCCTGGCGGCCCTGCCCATGCTGCTCGTCGACACCCGCGATGGCTACCACCCCGCCGTGAACCCCTACGTCGGGCGTGGCACAGGCGAGGGCGGCGTCAACTTCGTCATCCACGATCGCCAACAAGAGCGTTGGCCCTGGCGGGGAACACTCCTGGCCTTGCACCTGGGCAGACTGGTTTCGGTGCTGATCAGCACCATTGGACTTTGGTGTACATGGCTGCTCATGCGTTTGCTCAGCCCTGGGCGCGATGACGTCAACCTGACGGCTGTCGCCTTTCAAGCTCTGACGCCGCAATACGTATTCCTCAGCGCCACGATGACCAACGACATCCTCCTCGCTGCGATCGAAACGGCATCGCTCTACATGGCCCTGCGCCTGGTCAACGACGGCCTTACTTCCCGCAGAACCCTCTCCCTCGGCCTGATAGTGGCCCTGGCTTTGCTCACCAAATACCTGGCCCTCGCCATGCTTCCCGTTGCCTTGGCGGCGCTGATCCTGGCGGCCTGGCAACGACGACCGGGATCAGGGCAACGGCCGCTGGCTGGCCAACGCCTCTGGCTGGCCCTGCTTCTTGGCGCGCTCCCCCTCATCCTTTTTGGCGGTTGGCTGTTGGCGCGCAACCTCCTATTTACAGGCCAATTGCTCCCGCGCGACCCTCATGCACAGGCGAGCTTGTTGGCCGGCCTGACGGGAGCCAAACCCCTCAATCTCGACTGGGGCGCCATCCCCTTTGCCCTGCGCTACGCCTTCGACACCTTCTGGGTCTCCTTTGGCTGGGGCAACGTTGGCGTCTCGGATGGTTTCTACGTTGTCTGGCTCATCGTCGTTGTGGGCGGGATCATTGGCTGGATCCAATGGCTGCGAACGCCGGCAACGCGACCTCGTCGTCGCTTCCTCATCGCCGCCACCCTTCTTTTCATCTATGTAGTTGCCATCGTCGCCCTACCCTTGCTGCGCGAACTGCTCCATGCCAGCCGATTCTTACGTGGGCGCTACCTCCTCGCCCTCTTACCCCTCGTCGCCTGGGGGCTGGCGCAGGGCTGGCGGCGCCTGAGCGGGCGCTTCTGGCCCTGGACGCAAAAACTCCTGATCGTCTGGCCGGCGGGCTTGACCATCGCCCTGGCGCCGCTGCTGATCATCCCCACCTATGCGCCGCCGGCCGCGCGACCAGCTTCCCCCACCGCTTTACCTGTCAACGCTGATTACGGCGGCAAAGCCAGGCTACTCAGCGTCGATTTGGGATCCAACCCCCTTGCCGTACCGGGCAAAGCCCTCGCCGTAACCCTCGCGTGGGAAATCCTCGGCCGCACCACCGAACCTTACACCCTTGCCATCCATCTGGTCGGCGTTGACGGCCAAAGCTACGGCAACATCACAACCTATCCCGGCAACGGCAACGCCGCCACGACCGTCTGGCAGCCAGGCGCACGCTTCACCGAAACCTACTGGCTCATCGTTCACCCCCAGGGAGTCACACCCACGGTGGGGCAAATCAAAATCGCCCTTTTCCGAGACGACAACAAGCCCCACTATCTGCCCGTCACCGATCCCCACGGCGCCTCCCTCGGCGATGCAGTTACAGTCGGCGAAATGCGCATCGATCACACCCCTGACTCCCTCCCCGCCCCCCCTGCCCCTTCCCCCCTTGCCCGCGTCGGCAATCACATGCTGATCACCCACGCCCGCTTGCCCAACTATCCCCAACAACCTGGCTGGACCTTCCCCGTCGTCGTCCGCGGGCAAGCCCTCGACGGCCCCGCCTCGCCCGTGCAACTCAGCCTGCAACTACTCGATGCCAGTGGTCGCTGGGTGACCGGCAGCGACGGCAGCCCCGACAACCATCTGCCTCCCCCCTATTGGCGCGGCGGCGATCGCCTGCAGGCGGTGCGCTGGCTGACCTTACCCGACGATCTCCCCCCCGGCCGCTACCGTCTCGCCATCGCCCTCTACCACCCCACCCAACTCTGGCGCCTTACCGCCATCGACGCCAACGGCCAACCCCTCCCCAACAACCTCCTCACCCTCGGCGAAATCACCGTCCAACCCCCTTAACCCTCCACTCTCCACTTCCAATCTCCAATCTCCGCTCTCTGGCCATGGACCGACCCTTCCAACCTGCTCGCTACCTGCGCCTTCTGGCGCGACGCTGGCCCCTCCTGATCATCCCGCCCCTCGTCGCCCTGATCGCGGCCATCGCCATCAACTTTCTAACGCCAACCCGCTACATCGCCACCGCCACCATGATCGCCCCCAACGCCCAACTCGCCTGGCGTTGGGAAAACAAGATCAGCGATCTGGCCGACCCGCGCGCACCCTGGCGAGGCGACGTCATGGCCTTGCTCAGCACGCGCGAACTAGCCGAGCGCGCATTGACCAAAGTGCAGAGCCAACTCACCCACCCCATCGACGCCGACGCCCTCCTCGAAGCCACCCGCGTGACCCCTGGCAGAGGCGACCTTTTCACCATCGCCGTCACCGCCGCTTCGGCTGACGACGCCGCCCGCCTCGCCAACGCCCTGGCTGCTTCTCTGCCCGAAGCCGTCGCCAACTACTTCGGCGGCGATGTCGAAAGCAACCAAAAAGCCCTCGACACCGCCATGGCCGAATATCGCAAATGGGACGACAAACTGCTCGACTTTCGTGGGCGCACCGGCATAGGCATCGGCTTCGGCGGCGATCTGGCCACCGCTCGCGGCGACGAACTCTATGGCGCTCAGAGCACCATCAAAGAAGAACTCACCCTCAAAAACTCCGCGCGCGCCAGCCTCCAAACCGCCATCGACCGCATCGACATCACCCTCGAAGCCATCAAAAACGCTTCCCCTCCCCTCTCCATCGCCCTCCTAGACATCCCCAACCTCGACACCTACGGCCTCAGCTACGCCAACTTGCGCGATCTTGCCTCCTCCGACAAGCCCGCCTTGCTCAAAACCCTGACCGACCTGCGCGCCGCCATGGCCGCCGACCTGGACAAACTTGCCGTCAACACCATCGCCCGCCAATTCGTCGAATCCAAATACACGCAGGAAATGGAGAACATCCTGCAGGTGCGCGGGGTCTGGTTGGAATCCGTCACCGCCCTCGAACGCCGCGGCGTCGAACTACAAATGAAAGGCATCGTCGAAGGCAGCCGCGTCCAGATCGTAGACGACGCCATCCCCCCCGAACAGCCCTCGCAGCCGCGCTGGATCCTCAATCTGGCCCTCGCCCTGGCAGGCGGCCTGCTCCTGGGCCTGCTTCTGGCCATCGTCGCCGTCTATTGGCGTGACGCCGAAATTTCGTAGTAACGACTTCAGTCGTTCGCTATTTCGTAGTAACGACTTCAGTCGTTCCAGGTTTGATCGAGCCAAAAAGCGCGCCTGGCTCGCCATCCTGGCCTTGACACTGGTTCAAAGCCTCCTCTGGTGGCGCCTCACCCCCCCCTGGGCCGCCCCCGACGAACCCGGCCACTACCTCAACGCCCAACTAATCGCCATCCTGGATCGCCCCCCCTCTGCCAACGACCTCACCCTACCCAACCTCCAGAACAAACTCGCCGCCGTCGAAGCGCCCATCCTGGCCAGCCTGCTCACTCACGACTGGTGGCATTACAACCACCGCCCCACCCCCACCCCCCTGCCCGACCGCTTTAACCGCGACCCCCTCCTGGCCGCCAGCGGCATCCAGGCCGCCGACGAGCCTCCCACCTTCTACCTCCTCCCGGCCCTGGCCCTGCGCCTCTTCCCCGCCCTCGCCGCCGACCCTGCCCAGGCCCTACGCTGGCTCCGCCTCTGGCCCCTCCTCCTCCACCTCGCCGCCACCCTGTGCGCCCTCAACCTGGCATCCTCGATCTGGCCACACCAACCCCAGCGCAGCTTCAACCTCGGCCTCCTGGTGGGAACCCTACCCATGGTCGGCTTCATTGGCGCCAGCTTCAACAACGACACCCTTGCCCTCTTCTGGGGCGCCCTGACCTTCACCCTGCTTGCCAAACAGCTCGTGAACCGTCCCCCCGCCCCGCCCCCGCGCCTCCTGCTCCTCGGCGGCATCCTTATCGCCGGCCCCCTTATCATCGATATTGGCCTCTTCTTTCTCTGGCCCCTGGCCCTCATCGCAGCAATCTTCTTTGTCGGTGGATCCGCCCCCTGGCAGCGTCGTTGGGCGCCACTCCTACTCGTGGCGCTCCTTGCGGCCCTCCTCCTTCTGCCCGCGCCGCGCTGGGCAGCCGGTTGGCGACGCTCCCCTCCCTCCTCACCCACGCGCGCCAGCGCCTCCCTGACCCTACAGCCTCCACCCGGCGCCTCCGCCAGCCTCTCCCAAATCATCGGCGGCAAACAAGCCCTGGCCCTGCGCGGCCAACCCCTGCACCTGCAAGCCCAGCTGATTGACGACCCCAACGGCCGTCTCACCCTCGACCTCTCCGACAACACCCACACCACTCACCTCATCTGCACCACCCCCCAGACCCAACCCTGCCAGATCGGCTTCACGCCCCACCCCTCCTCCACCTACCTCTACCTGATAGCCTCTGCCAGCACCCCCATCCGCTTCCAACTCCACCTGCGTGACCCTGACGAGCGCGACCTCCTCTTCAACCCCGCCGGCGCCCTCCCCGACCGCCTCGGCAGCCCCCTTTTCACCTACCTCGAACGCAAACTCCCCATCCCTGCCGGCTTCTTCGCCCATGCCCTGGCCCCTGGCGCCTGGGATGCGCCCGCCCAATTCCGCTACCTCCTCTTTGCCGCCTTCACCTGGGCCAGCTTCTGGGGACACTTCGGCTGGCTTGATCGCCCCTTCCCCTCACCCATCTACCTCCTCCTCGCCGGATGCACCCTCCTGGCCACCTGGGGCTTATTCCGATCCCTTGTCACCGCCCTGCGCAACTGGCGTCAGCGCCAGACCACCACAACCGACCGACTCCTCGGCCTCAGCGCCCTTGCCTGCGCCCTCGTCCTGATCCAAATCTGGTTGCCCATGCTTGGCCAATCGTGGCAGCCCCAGGGCCGCTACCTCTTCCCCGCCCTCCTACCCATCGCCCTCCTCCTTCTCCTCGGCTGGGAAGCCGCCCTCCCACCCCGCTGGCGCCCCCGTCTGCCCTTCCTCCTCCTTCCCTGCCTCACCGCCCTGAACATCATCGCCTTGTTGGTGACACTCGACCACTGAGACCACCTTTACCACCCTCCCCCCTCAAATCTCTGATCCCCGATCTCCACCCATGTCCATCCACGCCCCCGCTCACCGGCTTCTCATCATCGGCCTCGATGGTGGAACCTGGGACATCCTCGGCCCCCTGTGCGACCTCGGCGAAATGCCCAGCCTTGCCAGGCTGCGCGGCCAGGGCGCGTGGTCCGGCCTCCTCTCCACCCAACCACCCTTCACCCCCCCCGCCTGGAGCACCTTCCTCACCGGCGTAAACCCCGGTCAACACGGCATCCTCGCCTTCCGGCGTAAACCCGATCCCTCCGCCGACGGCCCCGCCCGCTCCCTACGCGGACAAGGCACCCCCATCAACGCCAGCCACCTGACCGCCCCCACCTTGTGGGACTACCTCAACACCGCCGGACGCAAAGTCGGCCACATCAACTTCCCCCTCAGCTACCCCCTGCGCCCGCTCGACGGCTTCGCCATCAGCGGCATGCTCACCCCTCCCCACGCCACCGACTGGACCTACCCCCCCGAACTGGCCGCCGAACTCAACGGCTACGTCATCGACCTGGACTACGGCCAACCCCTTGCCCCCGGCTCCGCTTCCACCGATCCGCCCTCGCCCCGCCACATGCTGGCCGACATCGCCATCATGACCGAACGCCAGGGCTTCCACACCCTTCGTCTCATGGGAACCCGCCCCTGGGACGCCCTCATGATCGTCTTCACCGGCACCGACCGCATCTTCCACCACTTCTGGCGCTACCTCCAATCCGACGACGACCGCGGCCTCGAAACCGCCATCTCCGATCAACTCGTCGCCTACTTCCACCTCCTCGACAACATCATTGGCAGCCTGGCCCGCGCCGCCGGTCGCGATGCCAACATCATCCTCCTCTCCGACCACGGCTTCGGCTCCGCCGCCCACCACTGGGCCCACCTGAACAACTGGCTGCTCGAACTTGGCCTCTTACATTTGCAAACCACCAGCCCTGGCGGCTGGCTCCACCAACTCAAACACCGCGCCCCCTGGCTGCACGACATCGCCAAACGCATCCTTCCCAACGAAGCCCGCGCCGCCCTCCAAACCCACGGCCACCTGGCCGACGCCATCGACTGGCCTCACACCCTCGCCTGGGCAGAGCCGCTCTACAACAACATCGCCGGCATCTACCTCCACCGTGCAGACCGCTGGCCCCAAGGCGCCGTCAGCCCCGCCGCCGCCGAACCCCTGCGCCAACGCCTCATCGACGCCGCCCCCCACCTCCTCATCCCCGGCGCCGCCCGGCCCTTGATCACCACCATCCAGCGCCGCGAAGACATCTACCACGGCCCCCACACCACCACCTTCCCCGATCTCATCGTCACCCTCGACCCCGACTACGCCGCCGTCCCCACCCTCGGCGTCAGCCTCATCACCCCCGTTCCCGCCAGAGGTAGGAGCGAGGTCTCCTCACCCCTACCTCGCACCGGCGACCATCGCCCCGAAGGCATCTTCCTGGCCTACGGCCCCAACGTCCGCCCCGGCATCCTCCCCCACACACCCTTCCTCATCGACCTGGCCCCAACCCTCCTCCACTTTGCCGGCCTCCCCATCCCCGACAGCATGGAAGGCCAAGTCCTGGCCGACGTCTTCACCGACGGCTATCTCGTCCTCCATCCCCCCCGCCGCGGCCCCAGCCTGCCCCCTCCCCCCCCGCCCGCCGACCTCACCAGCAACGAAGCCGCCGCCATCGACGAACGCCTACGCGGGCTAGGCTACCTCTAATGCTTCTGGTTCTTGGCCTCGACGGCGCTGACTGGGCCATCCTCGACCCCTGGCTGACCACAGGGCGCCTGCCCCACCTTGCCGCCCTGCGCCAGCGCGGCCTCTGGGGGCCACTGCGCTCTACCATCCGCCCCGAATCCTCCATCGCCTGGACCACCTTCGCCACCGGCGTCGACGCCGGACGCCACGGCGTCTACAGCTTCAGCGCCCAACGGCCAGACAGCTACGAAACCACCCTCGTCACCTCGGCCAGCCCCCGCCATCCCACCTTTTGGCAACGCGCCTCCGCCGCTGGCCGCCGCCTGGCCCTGCTCAACGTGCCCATAACCTACCCCCCCCAACCCCTGCCCGGCGGCGTAAACATCGCCGGCATGTTGGCCCCTGGCATCCGCAGCTCCTTCGTCTGGCCACCCGACTTACGAAAACATCTCCTGACTGCTGTTCCCGATTACACCATCAATATCGATCGTAGCGGTCTCAGCCTGCAACGCTTCATCCAGAAAACCGCGCACTCCATACAATCTCGCGCCCGCGCCGCCACCTGGCTCCTGACGCAACAAACCTGGGACGCCTTCATCGCCGTCTTCACCGAGACCGACCGCCTCCAACATTACACCCTCCACCTCCTGGCCCCCAACCACCCGCAGCACGATCCCGCTGAAGCCGCCGCCCTCCTCCCCCTCCTGCTGAATGCCTACCAAACCCTCGACCAGGCCGTCGGCGAACTCATCGCTGCCGCCGGGCCAGAGGCAACGGTGATCTTGCTCAGCGACCACGGCTTCGCCCCCTGCGCCCGAACCTTCCACCCGAACACCTGGCTCGCCCAACAAGGCTTACTCGTCTACGCGCCCGCGCCCGCCCCTCGGCCCGACCTTTGGCGACGGCTGCGCGGCCATGCCGCCTTGCGCCAGATCAAAAACCGCATCCCCCTCCTCCGCGACTGGAAACGCCCACCCTCCCCCGGCGCCCCCCTGACCGCCATCGATTGGCCTCGCACCGCCGCCGTCTTCAGCCCCGCCGGTGGGATCCGCTTCAACATCCGTGGTCGCGAGCCACAGGGCATCCTCAGCCTCGACGCCGCTGACGCCCTCGCCGCCGACCTCATCCCCGCCCTCCTTGCCCTCACCGACCCCGCCACCAGCGCCCACCCCATCACCGCCGTCCACCGCCGCAGCGACCTCTACCACGGCCCCCACGTCGAACTCGCCCCCGACCTCATCCTGGAACCTCGTCGCAGCGACCCGAACCCCGCACTCAACACCCTCCTGGCCTACGACATCACCGCCCAACCTTTCACCCCCAGCGGCGACATCACCGGCAACCACACCCTTGATGGCATATTCCTGGCCGCCGGGCCAGACATCCCCTCCGGCGACCTCAACGGCGCCCGACTCATCGACCTGGCCCCCACCCTATTGCACAGCCTCGGCCTCCCTGTCCCCAACGACAGCGATGGTCGCGTCCTTCCCCTTTGGTCCTTGCCCCGCCCTGTCATCTGGGCCGAAGAACGCTCGGGACCGGAATCAAGCTCGGAGCCACGAACGACCTTCGCCGCCGACGAGCAATCCGCCATCGAGGCGCACCTGCGCGCGTTGGGATACCTCTGAAGCCACCGCGCCGTTGCCGATAATTTTTATAACGACTTTCATACTTATTTGACGCCCTCACCCCCTCCACCTATAATTCCGATCCCCTCGAGGCATCAGGACGCAATACGCAATAACCAATATCCACTACCCCAAACCTATCAAAGCTCCCACCCTTTCCACTTCCTTATGCCCATCCGCAAAGCCTACCTGATCCAGCCTGGCCGCGACGGCGCTTTTTTGCGCAAGGCGACGATGGCGCCCTACACACTCATGCGCCTGGCCTCGCTCGTGCCGGATGCAGTCGAGGTCGAGATCATCGACGAAGACCTGCGCCCGGTTCCGTTCGACCAGCTCGGCCCCGGCGATCTGGTGGGGATCACGGCCAAAACTCTACAGATCGACCGGGCGAAGTGGATCGCCGAGCGAGTGCAGGCGCGTGGGGCCAAAGTCGTCATCGGCGGAGCGCACGCCACCCTCGCCCCAGACGAGGTCTCGGCCTGGGCCGACAGCATTGCCGTGGGCGAGGCGTATCGCACCTGGCCGCAAATGATCGCCGATTTCGACCGCGGACAACTCCAGCCTCGTTATGTGGATGAAGAGTGGGCGCATCTGGACGACCTCAAACCGCTGACGGATCGGGTCTTGCGGCAGGTGGACGAGAATCGCCACTACTGGACGCCGTATCTGGAAATTACGCGCGGGTGCCCGCGCAGTTGCACCTTCTGCACGGCCATCCGCGTCTCTGGTCGGGTAATGCGCCTGCGTCCGATCGAGCAGATAGTCGAAGAGATCGAGCGCCGTCAGATCAAACGTTTCTTCCTCACTGACGACAACTTCGGCCTCAATTTTCGGTTGCATCCCGATTACATGGTCGAACTGTTCCAGGCGCTGCGCAAGCTGCCGCTGGCTGGCTGGACGTGCCAGGCCGAACAGATGGTGGCCGACTATCCCGACCTGCTCAAGCTGGCCCGCGCAGCGCACATGGACAAATTCTTCATCGGCTTCGAAAGCGCCAATCCCGAAAACCGCCGCGAGTTGGGCGGCAAGGCCAAGGGCAACATCGAACGCTATCGCCAGGTCATCGACCAGGTGCATGCGGCAGGGCTGGGCGTGGTGGGGTTGTTCGTCTTTGGCTTCGATGGCGACACGCCCGCCATCTTCGAGCACACCTACGATTTCATCCGCAGTAGTGGGTTGGATGGCGTCAGCATCACCATACTCACGCCCTATGTCGGCACGCCCCAACGCCAGACATGGGTCGAGCAAAACCGTCTCATCCCCGGCGTGCCCTGGTTGCTGTATGACACGAACCACGTGACCTACTATCCCGCCCAAATGTCGGCGGAACAATTGGCGCAGGGTTACAACTGGCTCTCGCGCAAGCTGTATGATTATCGCAGCATCGCCTACCGCGGAATGCGTAATCTAGCCCGGCAGCCGCTGCGCGATTGGCCGCGCAAAGCCTTCAACAGCTTCAGCACCGATTTCGGCTACCGGCTGGAGTGCAGTCACCGCGATTGGGCGCCAGACAGCGATGGCATCGGCCGACCTGTGCGCGGCGCGGCCCAGTTCCAAGCGATCGCAGATCACAGAGGGGAAGGCGCTAGATCAGCGCCCTAGCTCAGATCGCCTACTCTGTTTGTTGGCGCTCCACTTCCCGCTTGAGCATATAAAGCGCGGCTATGGTCAGACCAATAGCCGCCACAGCGACGACCATGGCTTCGCGACGAAATCTGCTTTGGGCTACTGACTCTTCAGCCTCGGCTTTGGCCTCGGTGGCCTTTTCCATGGCCGTGGTGGTCATATCAAAGACACTCTTGGCGTCGATGGCATGCTGGGCGGTTCGCGCTGTCACCAAAGCCGTGTTGGCCTCACTCATCAGGGCTTCTTGTGGCGCCACCAACATGCCCAAGCGCTTAGCCGCAACAATACTGGTTTCGGCTTCATCGTAGGCGATGGCCGCTTCGTCGATCATGTCATAGAATACGCCTACTGTGCGGCCTTGTTCTGTATTCGGATCGTGGCAGGAGCCGCAATGCCGCGACTCGCTGCCCAAATACAGCGCCTCCGAAGGCTTGCCGACATCGTAGCGGCCATGACAGGTGACGCACTTGGGGCCATCTTTGGCCTGAGCATGAGCGCTTTTCAAATAATATTCCTGAGTGGCCGAATGGCAGTCGCCGCAGACATTGGCAACTTCCTGAAAACCAGGCGGCGCGGCCCCATGGGTGCCGTGGCAGGTCGCGCAGGTGGGCGCCCGGAAATCCTGTTGGTCGATCAAGGCATGGCCGTGCACGCTCTGGCGGTAGAGATCATACTGATCGGTCGGGATTTTGTACGGCGCCATCAATTTCTCATCCGCATGGCAGCGGGCGCACATAGCCGGTACATTGGCGGGATAGACGCTAGAGGTAGGATCGTTGGCCTTTAACGTCTTGTGGCTGCCGTGACAATCCGCGCAGGTGGCCACATTCTCATCTCCCGCAGCCAGCCGCATACCATGCGTACTCTGCTGATATTGGCTGTACTGATCGGTGGACAGATTGTATTGGCGCATCATCTCGACATTGGCATGACAACTGGCGCAGAGAGCGGGGGTATCCTTCTTCGCGGGGGAGCCGATGTAACCGGCGGCAGGCGACATGGATTCGTCCACGGTGGTTGCGTTTGGATCGCCGCCGTGACAGTCGGCGCAACCCACATTGCGCTCGGCATGGATGCTCGCCTGCCAATCCTTCACCAATTCGGCATGTTTGTCATCCAGAGTGCGATGGCACTCCACACAATTGTCCACCCCGCCCGCGGCCGGGTGAGCGATAGGGGTGGGCGCGGGGCCTGTTTCGGGGGCGACCACAGCCGGGCCGAGCGGCTGCGTCGGCTGGTGGCAGGCCTGACAAATGGCACTGGGGCGACCTTTGTGATCAGCCGGAATGATCGGCGCCCCACCCACGCCTTCGCTGTGGCAGGCCAGACAGTCTCCGCGTCCGATGAGGGTGTGCGGAATGGGAGGGGGGCCGCCCGGAAGCACGATGCCGGTTTCTGTGGTGGTGTGGCAGACCAGGCAATTTTCGCGACCCTTCACAGGGTGCGGCACTGGCGCCGCTGGCGGCCCAACGGGCGTCGCTCCCTCCTCAACCAATGACGAGGGGGTATGACAATTGCGGCAGACATCATTGGTGTAGGACTCGTGCCCGCGCGGGGTTTGGGGAATCCCCTGGATGCCGCGGCCGTGGCAGCCCAGGCAGCGTTCGCGATCCCTGATCGGGTGAGGGATCTGGGGCGGGTTTCCCTGGGCAGCAACTCCCCAGGCGAGAAACAAGATCAAGCCAACAGCAATGGTCAGGATCAGGCAGCGGATCGTCATTCGTTTCATCGCTCATTCCCTCCAATGACTGGTTAGCTTAGCCAACCCCAAATCGTGAGCGCAAGGATGGCGACAAGGGTGATCACCCCCAGCACAAGTGCAAGGGGTCGTTTGCGCAGCTCGACGTTGGGGTTGCGGTCGATGAAAGGCAAGAAAAGAAGAATGGCTCCGCCGAGGATGGGCAAAGTCACACCCACGATGCGCGGCACCAGTTTCAACGCCTGGTAAAGAAACAGGAAATACCATTCGGGTTTGGTATGTTCGGGCGTGCGTAGCGGGTTGGCAGGCTCCTCCAGTCCCGCCGGAAAAACCGACACCAGAACGATGATGCCAGCCAGGATCATGTACCAGGCGATGACCTCATCCAGCACATAGTTGGGGAAAAATGGCAGGAGCTTGCGTGGTTGTACATCTCCGTTGGGCGCCGCTGGCGTTGCTCCTTCGCTTGATCCTCTCTTTTTACCCTCTACTTTGCGTTTGGGATCGGCCAAGCCCTGCTGGTGCACCATGACCAAATGAATCATCAAAATCGCGGCCAATGAAACAGGCAGAACCAACACGTGAATGCCAAAGAAGCGGCTGAGGGTGCGGGCTGTGATATCGCCGCCCGCGCGAAGGAACACCAATAACTTCTCCCCCACCCCCGGCAGCGCTCCGGCGATCTCACTGCCCACCGTCGTCGCCCAATACGCTCGCTGATCCCAAGGTAGCAAATAGCCCGTGAACCCAAACACCAGCGTCACACCCAACAACGCCACACCCACTATCCAGGTGATCTCGCGCGGCGCCTTGTAGGCGGCTTGGAAGAAAACCCGCAACAAATGCAGCACACAGAACAAAATCATCAGGTTGGCGCCCCAGGCATGAATGCTGCGGATCAGCCAGCCGAAATTGACCTGATTCATGATGAACAAGATGCTGTTGTAAGCTGCATCGGGTGTCGGCTGATAGTAGATTGCCAGCAGAATGCCAGTGATGGCCTGCACCATAAAAAGGAAGAGAGTAATGCCGCCCAGATAATAGGTCTTCGCCGTGGTCGGAATGACAACGTGCAGCAAAGCGTCGATCACGGTCTTGAAATCGTAGCGCCCATCCAGCCATGCCCACATCCGCTTGATAGGCGATTTGATATTGACTTGTTGCATGACACTCCACTCCTGAAAAGCTCAAAGACCTCTCGCACAAAACGCGCAATCCAAGACATGAATAGGAACCATCATGCCTCACTCACATACACCACACCCCCCTCCACTACCAGCTTGAGTTCGGGCAAGGGCGTTGGCGGCGGCCCGGAGATCACAGCACCATTCACAGGATTGAAACGCCCATCATGGCAGGGGCAAAGGATAACCTGGCGCTTGCTATCCCATTCGGCGATGCAAGCCAAATGAGTGCAAATGGCCGAGAACGCCTTCGTCCCCCCTTGCACCGTATTCACGATCACCACCGGCCTGTCATTCACAGGCACAACCTTCCCCTGCCCCACTGGAAAATCCTCCACCTTCCCCACCTCCACCGGCTCCTTGCCTCCACCCGACTGCCGGCTTGGCGGCCACAGATAGCCGATGATGGGCGTCAGCACACCTGCCGCAGTCGCTATCACCGAAAAGCCAAGCAAATACCCTATGAAACGGCGGCGGCTTATCTCGGCGACCTGTTGGCCAGGGCCGCTCTCAGTATTGCGATCTCCTTCTGTCATAGGCTCCTCCCGCCTGATGATAGGCGAATGACACACAGCAACAGCGAAAAGACCTTCAGAGCCTGCGTACAATCCCGTCGCGCCAAAGGCAAAAACGGTTGGTAATAATTATAACGATCCTGAACGAAAACACCGTGATCTATACCACAATACCTGTCTCTTTTCGCGAATGGCTTGGCTGGTCGAAGGAGGAACAGGCCGCCCACCTCTCGGCCGTCTCTCTCACGAGCCGTTCATAAACCTGATATAGATCATAGTGTATTCAATCGAAGCTAAGTATAATGGGCCTACGCTTATTTTCGGCTCTTCTCGACACTCATGATCATCTCATCCCGTCGCTGGCGACGCGTACTCTTCCTTATTCTTGGCATCGCTGCCCTGGCTTTGTTGCTGGCAGGCTGCCGGGCAACGCGGGCGCCCGCTCCTACCCCGACGCCCACCGCCACCCCCTTCGTCGTCCCCACTCCGCCGCCCACCGCCGCCCAAGTGGGCCTGGGGCCGGCGCCTATCACCAGCCTGGATGTCGTTCATCAACCTTTTGGCGACGGCGCTTGCGGGGCGTGTCACGATCTCAATGGGAAAGATCCACGCAAACTGTGGGGAGATGTGCAAACGGTTTGCCGCGAATGTCACTGGCAAGAAGTGCCCGATCCCAACATCCCGGTGGCCTATCCACACGAACCTTTTACCAAAGGGAATTGCCTGGATTGCCACGTTCCTCACGCCAGCGCCAACCCCAAACTTCTCGTCGAACCTGTCACCCAGCTCTGCCACGAATGCCATCAGGATCAAGCTCTCCGCCAGCCGCACCCCAGCGTGGCCGAGGGTGAATGCAATCTCTGCCATCTTGCGCACGGCTCCGAGCAACCCGCCATCTTGCGCCAATCGCAGGCGCAGCTTTGTGGCGCCTGCCATACCGACCAGGTCGATCCCGCCAAGACCTTTGCCGGACATGCCCAGGCCGAAAACATCCAGTGCAGCCAGTGCCACCAGCCGCACGACCCCACCAGCAAGCCGGCTACCGTCAACCGTGAGCTATGCGCCAGCTGCCATGACAACCTACCGAAACCGGCCAGCTTCAAATTTCCCCACACGCCCTACGCCCAGGGTCGCTGCGCCGACTGCCACCCTAGCTTTCATAAGAACCCCGACGCGCCCCTACTGGCTCCCACCCAGGCCGAATTCTGCAACAAATGCCACGAAGACCACGGCCAGGTAGTCAACCAGCCCCACCCCAACGTCGCCAAAGGCGAATGCCGCCTGTGTCATGATGGTCACGGCAGCAACTTCCCCGCCCATCTCGTCAAAGCCGAAGACGAGATCTGCCGCACCTGCCACAAAGAGCAATTCGACCCCAAGACCACCTTCGCCAAACACCAGGCCGACAAACTCCCCGCCTGCACCGCCTGCCACAGCCCCCACGAACCCACCACCAGCGGCCCGCCCGTCGCCATCGCCTGCGGCACCTGCCACAAAGACGTACTGGCTAAGGGCAGCGCCCACACACCGGTCAAAGAGGGCAAGTGCCAGCAATGCCATCCCCAATTCCACGGCCAGCAGCCCGACCAACTCGCCGCCGTCAACAAAAACTGCACCGACTGCCACCAACCCGAAACTGGCCCCGTCAAGCACCCGCCCTATCAGGAAGGTAAGTGCACATCCTGCCACGTTCCCCACAGCAGCCCCCACACCGCCCTCTTGAACAAGGCCCCCAGCCAACTCTGCGGCGCCTGTCATCCCAGGCAAACCGCCACCTTCGGCGCCAGCGCCCACGCCACCCGCGTTAGCGCCCAGTGCACCGCCTGTCACCAGGCCCACAACGGCCAAATCGATAATCTCCTTCACGCTCGCACCAACGCCCTCTGCGATTCCTGCCACAAAGGCTTGCCCCACGGCTTCCATCCCGTCAGCGGCGGCCAAGACCCTGTGCGCGGCGGCGAACTAAGCTGCATCAGTTGCCACACCCCCCACGGTAGCACCCATCCCGCCGACCTGCGCGCCAGCGGCGACGCCCTCTGCCTCATCTGCCACAAATTCGACCAGGCGCCCGCCGCCATGCGTTAGAGCATACCTTATGAAACGGCTCGCCTTCCTTTTCAGCGCAGTCCTCCTACTTCTCGTCCTGAGCGCCGCCAACGGCCCCATCGATTGGGGCGTCGCCCCTGTTGACGCTCAGCAAGGCGCCCCCTTCAATCCCCACGGCCGCTACAGCGCCGCAACGCACAGCTGCACCACCTGCCACGTCCCTCACCAAACCACCGCCACCCCCGAAGCCGGTTGCAGCGGCTGCCACCCCACCATCCAAACCCACCAGGGACAGGCGTGCGCCCAGTGCCACGAACCACACAGCCGCACCACCAACGCCAGCCTCATCCGGCCCACGGTCTGGGGCAAACCCATGTCCTTCGACGGCCGCAGCTTCGACCAGACTGCCAACTCCATCTGCCGCACCTGTCACACCAAGACGCGCTATCATGGCACGACTGCCAGGCTGACCCATTACGAACAGCAACAGTGCACGAAATGCCATCCTCATACATCTGGCTTTCACCCCGACCCCAATAGCTGCTCTGCCTGTCACGGCGACCCACCCGATAGCGGCGCCCACCTTCGTCATCGCCAGGCTGACATCGATCAGACTGACTGCGACGCCTGCCATCCCAAAGTCCGCAACTGGCGCGATCCCGGCCATCACAATGGTTATGTCAACTTCAAAGACGACAAAGGCAAAGCCGACCTGCGCGCCACCAACGTCTGCAACGAATGCCACGGCAACGGCGTGAGCGAAGCCAAAACCAGCTGGGGCAGTTCCGGCCCGATCAACTGCCTGGGCTGCCACAACGCCGCCAACCCCGGCAAACTCAATGGCAAAACAGCCGCGGCCCAAGATGCATATTGGACTATCAACGGCCACGGCCAAAACGCCCCCAACGACCTCGATTGCCAGGCCTGCCACAACCCCAAAGCCCCTCACTTCGACGCCGCCTACAACCCCCGCCTGTGGGACACGGCCGCAAACCTCTGCGCCCGCTGCCACAACGACCCCCAACGCGCCGGTCGCGACGTCAGCGCCCACGGCAACCAGGGCTTCGGCCTGGCCACCCAGCCATCGTTCGTCGAGCAATGCGCCACCTGCCACAACCCCCACGGCAGCACCAATCTATCGGCCATCAACCAAACCATCCGCGGCAAAACTGTCGTTCTCTTGGCGCGCACCGGCTCCAACAGCTTCGACTCACCTGACGACAGCAACGGCCGCGACCTCTGCGCCACCTGCCACACCACCACCCGCCACAACCGCACCCCCAGCAACCGCCCTCAAGCGCCCCACTACGAAGGCCAAGACTGCACCCGTTGCCACAAACACGAAACCGATAGCGACGCCCGCACATCTGACGCCTTCATGCCCCAGGGCGGCTGCATGGACTGCCACCGCGACCCCCAAGACGACGGCGACAACATTCCACCCGGCGGCCGGCCTGGCGTCGGCGACGACTTCAGCACCCGCAGCCACCATGTCCAGGGTGACCTCACCGATGCCCGCTGCGTCGTCTGCCACGACATGACCACGCACGGCGATGGCTACGTCGATCTCAAAACCCCCGGCGGCGCCCCGCCCCTCCGCTTCATCCAGGCCCGCGACGCTGATCTGACCTCCTTCTGCCAAAGTTGCCACAACCCCCAGGGCAGCAACATCGGCAGCGCCCCTGGCGGCACACCCAGCGATCCCTTCCGCGACGGCAGCAACCTGCAAGCATTGCCGCCCACCAGCACCCACAGCAACCACGACTTCCACGGCGGCCAGGAAGACCCCTTCCGCACCCGCTGCAACGACTGTCATCAAGGCCACGGCAGCAGCAACCTGGTGCTCATCGCCACCAACATCGGCGGCAACAGCATCACCTTCACCTCTCGCACCGGCGCCAACAGCTTCGACGACCCCAACAAAGACGACCGCAACGACCTCTGCGCCACCTGCCATGTAGGGAAAGCGCGCCTCCATCCTGGCGGCGACCATCGCCCCGCCGGCGATCTCGACCTGCGCGGGACTGACTGCACCACCTGCCACCTGCACGACGCCGACAACACCATCGCCACCCGCGACGCTTTCATGCCCTCGTGCAGCGCCTGCCACGGCCAGCCGCCGCCGCCCGCCAGCGCTGGCTATGCCCTCAACGAAACCCTGACCCCCCATCAGAAGCACGCCGGCGCCGACGCAGACGAATACGGCCAACCATGCAGCCTGTGCCACAACCGCCTTGACCCCGCCTACAGCGCCTCCGGCTCCGGCCATATCACCCAGCCCGCCAGCTTCCAGGACGTCTTCTTCACCAGCCTGAACGCCGGGGGCAGCTACAACCGCGTCAATCGCACCTGCGCCAACGTCGGCTGCCATAGCAACGGCAATCCCACCGGCGGCCAGTTGATCTACAAAACCGCCATCTGGGGCGAGAACAGTCGCCTGAGCTGTGACGGCTGCCACGGCAGCCAGACCAATTTGGCCACCGGCAGCCACACCAAACACCTCCTGCCCTTCTATCGCGATCGCAGCGTAGGCGCCATCGGCTGCTACGAATGCCACGCCGACACCGCCAAAAACAACAATAACAACGCCGTCGCCAGCACACAAAGCCATGTCGATTTCCAGAAAGAAGTCCATTTCGATGTGACCGATCTCTGGGGCCGCACCGACAGCGCCAACTTCAACGCCGACAATCGCACCTGCGCCAACAGCCTCTGCCACTCCGACGGCGCCGCCAGTCGCGAGCGGCCGGGAACCCCCGCCTTCACCACCCCGCGTTGGGGCAACCCAGCCAGTGGCGCCTGCGGAACCTGCCACGACATCACCCCCCAAACGATGACCTCCGGCGCCCACGCCCGCCACTTCGATAGCTCCAATCAAGGCCCCGGCATCACCTCGTGCGACGCCTGCCACTCCTCCTACGGCGACGACCAACACGCCAACGGCAAGGTCAACTTCGCCGACGGCAAAACCCTCTCCCAAACCACCACCTGCAACGAATGTCACAGCCCTGGCGGGGCCGTGGATGGCGTGGCCGACGCGCGCAGCAAATGGAGTAGTGGTCAGCCACTGCGCTGCGAAGGCTGCCACGACTCTCAATCCAGCGTGATCAAAGGCGTCACCGCCCCCAACGTCGTCGGCGATGGCGGCCCCAACGGCCACAGCGCCAGCGGCATTGCCTGCGGCGCCTGCCATCAAAAGGACGCGAACAGCAACCACTTCGACGGCATGGCTCGAACCTACACCGCCGCGGCTGACAACTACGCCGCGGCGAAATGGCTGAGCATGGGGGGATTGAATGTACCCCTGGGCGCCAGCGAAACCTACGCCAAAGACAACTATAACCTCTGCTATATCTGTCACCCAGAAGCCAATCAGGTCGGCCTGGCCACTGGCTACAGCAACGCCCTCTTCACACATAGCACACCGCCACCCGCCGGCTACCCCTTGCCCGTCGATAGCGTCGCCACTCGCTTCCGCAACGAACGCGCCGAAGGCTTCAACTTCGGCAACTTCCCAGCCAACATCCATTGGGACCACCTGGATATGAACCAGGTCAACTGGGACAGCGACGGCGACGGCGCCCCCGATTCCAAACCCTCCTGCATCACCTGCCACGACCCTCACGGCGTCAAGTCCTCTGCTAATGGCGTCAACTATCCTGCCCTGACCAACGCCGATATAGGCATCAGCCACGGACAGGACGGCATCGGCGCCTTCGGCGAAGTCACGAAGACCGAATACAACCAACGTTGCCGCAGCTGCCATCCCAGCGCAGGAATTCGGTACTATCGACCCTAACAGGGGATGAAGGTATCGGCCTCGCTGCTTGCCAAGTTTCCCACCTCCACCGTCGCCTACCAATAGATGGCTCTGTCACCGCCCCTTCGCAGATTCACCCAAGCCTTCTGTCTGGCCATGCTCTGTTGCATGGCCTTTACTGTCGCTGCTTTTGCCCAAAACGACGGAGTCGATGACAACAATGCGGCCTGCCTGGCTTGCCACGGCGTACCCGACCGCTACACCGAACTGGCAACCGGCGAGAAACTGCCTCTCTACATCGATGGCGCCGTCTACCGAGAGTCGGTTCACGGGCAAGGCGGTGAAAGCGCGCCCCTGCCCTGTACAGCCTGCCACACCCGCATCACCGGCTTCCCCCACCCACCCTTAGCTGCGCTCGACCGCCGCGACTATCAACTCAACCACTACGGCATCTGCCGCTCCTGCCACCCCGAAGTCTACGACAAAACCCTGGACTCGATGCACACGAAGGCACTGGCTGGCGGCAACGCCAACGCCGCCATCTGCACCGACTGCCACGGCGCCCACGACATCTCCGACGCCAACGTACCCCGCCAGAAAATTTCGCGGACCTGCAGCAAATGCCACTCCGCCATCTACGAACAATACAAAGACAGCGTTCATGGCTCGGCCCTGCTGGAAGAAAGCAACCCCGACGTTCCCACCTGCATCAATTGTCACGGCGTCCACAACATCGGCGACCCCACCACCAACGCTTTTCGCCTGGCCTCGCCCGACATCTGCGGCAAATGCCACAGCGACAAAGCGCTGATGAGCAAATACAACATCTCCACCGATGTCTTCAACACCTACGTCGCCGATTTCCACGGCACCACCGTCACCCTCTTCGAACGCCGGCACTCTGACGAAACCACAAACAAGGCCGTTTGTTACGACTGCCACGGCATCCACAACATCAAAGCCGTAACCGATCCCGAAGCCACCGTCGTCAAAGAAAACCTCCTTGTCACCTGCCAGAAATGCCACCCCGGCGCTGACGCCAACTTCCCTGCTTCCTGGACCAGCCACTTCATTCCCGACCGCAAGCACAACCCCCTTGTCTACTACGTCAACATCTTCTACCTCATCTTCATCCCTGCCATACTCGGTTTCATGATCGCCTTTGTCTCCCTCGACGCCCTTCATCGCCTCATCCAGCGCTTCCGTCGCCGGGCCTTTCACGCGGAAGGAGGGCGCCATGACTAAACAAGCCACCACCGGTGCGCGCGAATACGTCCGCTTCAGCCCCCTCGATCGCATCGAGCACCTCCTCTTTTTCACCTCTTTTACAGTCCTGGTCATCACCGGCATCCCCCAAAAATTCCTCCCGGCGCCCTGGGCCGATTTCATGATCTCAGCGATGGGCGGCATCGAAACGGTGCGCATCATCCACCGCCTCGCCGCCACCGTCATGATCATAGAGAGCGTCTTCCACATCATTACCGTCACCTACAAACTGTTTGTGCGCCGCACCGGCCTCCCCATGCTGCCCACTCTCCAGGACTTTCTAGACTTCCTCGACGCCGTGCGCTACAACCTGGGCCTATCGCGCAAACACCCTTACTACGACCGCTTCAGCTTCGAGGAAAAACTTGAATACTGGGCCGTGGTCTGGGGCACCATCGTCATGGTCGTCACCGGCTTCATGCTCTGGAACCCTATCTCCACCACTCGCTTTCTCCCCGGCAGCATCATCCCCGCCGCCAAAGCCGCCCATGGCGGCGAAGCCCTCCTGGCCTTCCTGGCCATCGTCATCTGGCACCTCTACAACGTCCACATCAAAACCTTCAACAAAAGCATCTTCACCGGCAAACTTACCACCGAACAGATGCTGCATGAGCACCCCAAGGAGAAAGATCGCATCGACGCCGGCCTCAGCCGCCCTGAATCCCCACGCGAAGCCATCCGCCGCCGTCGCCGCGTCTTCCTCCCCCTCGCCGCCGTCTTCTTGATCGTGACCTTTGTCGCTCTCTACTTCTTCCTCACCTTCGAACAAACGGCCATCGCCACCATCCCGCCCCCTGACGCCGAAGTCGAAGTCTACGTCCCGGCCACCCCCACCCCCCTCCCCTCCTCTGCCAACGAACTTCGTGCTGTGCTCGAGCGCGGCAAAGCTGGCCCCATCTCCCACGAAATCATCGGGCGCGAAAACTGCCTTTCCTGCCACGGTCTGGGCGCACTCTATCCCTTCTCGACCCTCCACGCCGATCTGCGCCTGGCCAACGACACCTGCCGGGGCTGCCACGCCCTCGCCCCCAACGCCACTCCCCTCCCCTCTCTCGAACCCGCGACAAGCTTCTCAACCGACCTCTTACCCATCTTACAGCAGCGCTGCGTCGCCTGCCATAACGCCACCGACAACCTCAATCTCACCAGCTACCAAACCCTCTTACGGGGCGACTCCAAAGGCCCCGTCTTCTTCCCCGGCGACGTCGTCCATAGCCGCCTGATCACCCTTCACAATCGCCCCTCAACCGAGCATCCCACGCGGCTCACCGACGATGAGCTGGCCCAAATGCGCGCCTGGATCGAAGCGGGCGCACCCAACAACTAACCTACACACCACTAAAGAAGCGATTGACTATGATTCGCCGTTTTCGCACCTGGCTCCGCCAACACTGGAAACTCGCCCTGGCCGGCCTCGCCATCCTCGCCCTCGCCGGATCAGTCATCTTTGTGACGGGCGTCACCATCTGGGAATACACCAACAGCAACCAATTCTGCGGCACCACCTGTCACACCATGCCGCCCGAATATGTCGCCTACCAGAAATCACCCCACGCTCGCGTCGCCTGCGTCGATTGTCATCTGGGCCAGGAATCGGTGTTGGAGGCGCTTCCACGCAAGGCCAAAGAAGTCCGACACGTCGTCTACGCACTCACGCAAGACTACGAAATCCCCATCTACGTCCGCAGCCTGCGCCCAGCACGGGACACCTGCGAAAAATGCCACAACCCCGAAAAATCTGCGCTGGACAGCGTCAAGAAATTCGTAGAGTACCGGCCCGATCAAGACAACTCGCCTGTCGAAACCTTCGTCACCCTGAAGACGGGCGGCGGGGCCAAACGCGCCGGGCTGGGGCGCGGCATTCATTGGCACATCGTCAACCAGGTCTACTATCTGGCTGATGGCGAGCTGAAGCAAGAGATCCCCTACGTCAAAGAAGTACGCGATGACGGCTCGGTTGTGGAATACTACGATCTGGAAAGCGGCATCACGCCGGAAAAAGTGGCGGAACAGTCTGCCGAACTCCATCGCATGGACTGCATCGACTGCCACAACCGCGTCTCCCACACCTTCGACACCCCTGATCAACTTATCGACGACGCCATCCGTCGCGGAACTATCGACCCCTCCTTGCCCTTCATCAAAGTTCGGGCCGGGCAAGCCCTTGTCGGGCACACCGGCAGCCGCGAAGACGCCCTCGCCCAGATCACCCTTCTGGGAGATTGGTACAAGGAAAACTACCCCGACGTCTACACCCAAAAGCAACCGCAAATCCAGCGCGCCGTGGCCGAATTGCAGACCCTCTTCGAGGGCATGTACTTCCCCGACATGGGTCTGGGCTGGAACACCCATCCCAACAACCTGGGCCACAAAGATTTTCCCGGCTGCTTCCGCTGTCATGATGGCAAACACACCAGCCCTGAAGGTCAGACCATTCGCCTGGAGTGCAATATCTGCCATACGATCCCGCGTGTTGCCGGCCCTGGCCTCCCCGCCCCCAGCATCAACCTGGAACCCAGCAACGAGCCTGAATCACACAAAGACAGCAACTGGCTGGCCCGCCACCGCGACGAATTCGACGAAACCTGCTCCGGCTGCCACAGCACATTCAACCGCGGCGGCAGCGACAACAGCTCCTTCTGCGCTAACAGCACCTGCCACGGCGCAGAATGGAAATTTGCTGGCCTCGATGCCCCGGGCCTCCGCTCCATCCTCCCTCCGCCCAAGCAAACAGGCGCTGTTCCCGAACAGAAAACCAACCAGGGCGAAGGCTCCGGTTTTGTGCCCTACGTCCCCCACCCCCTCAGCGAAGAACGCATCGGCCAGTGCAAAACCTGCCACGGGCTGGGTGGCATCAAACCCTATCCCCAGTGGCACGAAGACGAGCAATTTCCTCTGAATGTCTGCACAGACTGCCACCAGTTGGCGCCCAATCTACGCGCCACGCCAGGCGCCACGCCCACACCTTGATACACCACACAGGCGACGCTCTTCTTACTGCATCATCATTGTGGCAGGGCATCGCCTCCAACCTGCCCACGACAAGCGCCGGGATAAAACCCGGCGCTTGTGCCATTTATCACTTTGACATGACTTTCCGCGCCGTGCTATAATCCACTCCTGTTGGTCGGCGTTCCTTTATACGAAGGGCAAACGCCGTTCGTTTTCTTATTTAGCTCTCGTTTTCAAGGGTATGAGTCATCTATGGCCGATACCGAGATCAAACCGATCACAGAAATGACCAAAGAAGAGAGGGCCGCCGCTGCCAAAGCCCGCGCGGCGGAGCGAGCCAAAGGCAGCGCAGCCGCCACTGAGGCCGTCGAAGGTGCAAAGACGGGGAGCGAAGAAACCCTGAGCGACGCCGCACAACGTTTTCAGACGCTCAAGGAAGGGGGGAAAGTCCAACAAAGCCGCGAGGAACGCGAAGCCGCGTTGCTCAATCGTGCGGTCGATATCTCCCCGCGCAGCAGTATCGAAAGCCTGCCCCAAGCCGCCCCCAGCAAGGCCCCCGGTCTGCCCATCAACCGTCGCGAGTTCCTCACCTACGCCTGGGGCGGCGCATTGGCCCTGACATTGTTGCAGGGCGGCGTGGCGACGTTATGGTTCTCCTACCCTCGCTTCAAAGCAGGCGAATTCGGCGGCGCCTTCACCCTGACGACGCTGACCGACAAAGGCGCTAAACCAGGCGAAAACCTGACCGGCAAGTTCTGGTGGTCGAATTCAGAAGAAGGCGTAGCGGCTCTGTACAAGGTCTGCACGCACCTGGGCTGCCTGTATGAATGGAAAGATCAGACCGGGCGTTTCGAATGCCCCTGCCATGGTTCGAAATTCAATCAGGCTGGCCGCAACATCCATGGCCCAGCCACGCGCGACCTCGATCAGTTCGTCGTCATCGCCGAAGATGGATCAGGCAATCAGGTCGATCAAACCACAGCCGACCATCGCTACGTAACTGCTCAGAACGGCCTGACTTACAAAGTCGACACCGGTCGCAAAATCACAGGACGGCCTTCCGATCCTGCGCTCAGTGTGGAGGCTTAATCGATGAGCGTTAGCCAAGATATGAAAACTCGTGGCTTCCGCAGCACTGTGGGAGCCAAGGCGGATTCGGTCTTCGAACGCATCACCGCCGGCATCCCGTGGAAAGACTTCCGCAAAATGCTGCGCGGGGACCCCCCCGACCGCCCGAACCCCCGCCTCAAACCGCATTCGGAATCCTTCTGGCTGCACATCAAGCCGACTTACTACCATGAAGCAGTGACAAAGGTGGGGCATACCTTCCGTCTGGGATTGCTCAGCACCTACATCTTCTTCATCGAGCTGGTCACCGGCTTGATCCTGATGATTTGGTACGCGCCCACACCTGAACGGGCCTATGTCGACATGGTGCGGCTGCTCTCGAACGTACCCTTTGGCCAATTGATGCGCGACATCCACCGGCTGGGAGCCGAGGCGATGGTCATCGTCGTCGTCCTGCACATGTTCAGGACCTTTTTGACCGGTTCATACAAAAAGCCGCGCCAATTCACCTGGGTCACTGGCCTCATCCTCCTCGCTGCCACCCTCTTCCTCAGCTTCTCCGGCTATCTCTTGCCGTGGGATCAGCTTTCCTTCTGGGCTGTCACCATCGGCACCAGTATGGCCGAAGCCTCACCGACGCCGCCTGGTATGGGGTTTGTAGGCGATGCCTTGTTCGGCACCTCCAACTGGGTAGGCCAATTCGTCAACTTGCTGCTGCGCGGCGCTCCCGACATCGGCGCCAGCGGCCTCCTGCGCTTCTACTTACTGCACATCTTCGCCCTGCCGCTGGTCGTCATCTTCTTCTTCTTCTTCCACTACTACAAGGTTGTGCACTTTGGCATCTCGTTGCCCGCCAAGGATGAAGAAGTCGGCCAGGACACCGCCAACCGCGTGCCTGCCGACAAACGCCGCTACTATTTGATGGATGTCGCGATCGATGAGATCGTCTTACTATCGATAGTGACATTTATCTTCTTCGCCTTCTGCGCCTTCTTTTACGATGCCAAACTGGAACACATCGCCAACCCGCTGAAGACGCCATTACACACCACCGCCCCCTGGTACTTTTACTGGCTACAAGGCTTGCTCAAGATCGGTGACAAGGTATTCTGGGGTTTGGTCATACCCGCCTTGTTGGTCATCCTGCTGGTCATTCTACCTTACATCGATTACAACCCCAGCCGGCGCGGCAAAGACCGCCGCATCGCCCTGATCTTGGGCTTCTTCTTTGTCTCGGCGTTGGTAGTGCTTTCTTTCATGGGCCTGCCCCTCTATGCGGTGCAATCGCCGCCTGCCGAGGAGGTAGTGCAAGAATTCATGCCCGAAGAGGGTGTTGGCCCTCTGCGAGAGGTGCCCTGGTCGGAAATCGAGACGGGGATCTATGACACGCGCACGTTCACGGGCAGTGTACCCCTCTCAGAGTTCGAGGAAGTCATGCTTGAATTCAAGCGGCGCATCGAGTCCGATCCTGGTCTGCTTAACGGTTATGGCATCATCACTGTCGAAGCCGCCCAACCGGGCCTCAAGCGCATCAAGTACGAGATCGACTACACCGGCGCTGATGGCAAACCGGCGCAGTTCATCAAGCCCTTCTATCTGCACGAGAACTCCCTCTATTGGGAAGCCTTCCAACTGTAGGAGACCGGGAGACGTTTATGTACGGAATTTCACGCCTCGTCATTGCCACCGCCGGCATCGTCGCCACGTTCATCGTTGTGCTCCTCTACGGCGCCAACGAGAGCAACCGGATGGCGCGCTATGAAGCTAATTTCAGGGGCCGCGAAATCGAAGCCGGCGCCGATCTGTACTTCCAGGGCTGCACCCAGTGCCACGGCCAGCATGGAGAAGGGCTGGTCGGCCCGGCCTTGAACGCCGCTGATCTCCTGGTGCCCGAACCTGGCCAAACCCGTCCGCCTCGTTTGCTCCAGAAAAACTACACCGGCGACCTCCGCAGCTATCTCGAAGGCACCATCACCTATGGTCGCGTGGGCACGGTCATGCCGGCCTGGGGCGCAGCCGCTGGCGGCCCCTTCCGTGCTGACCAGGTCCGCGCCATCGCCACCTTCATCATGAACTGGGGGATGGACCCCGGCAAGCAATGGGGCGGCGCCCCGGAGCGAGTTGCCATCGGCGGCGTCGAGCCGATCGCGGCCGCAGCGCCAGCCACGAACCCCACCCCGCCCGCGCGCGATGTCCAAAGCCCCGCCTTGGGCAAGTACCTCTTCCAGGGCCCCGCCGGCTGTAAAGATTGTCATACCTTCGATGGCGCCGCCGGCAAGACCGGTCCCGCGCTGGAAGGTGTGGTGCAGGCCAAAGGTCGCGATTACGTCCGTAATGCCATCGTCAACCCGCAGAACACGGTGGCTGCTGGTCATGCTCCTGGCGCCATGCCTGAAAGCTTCAGCTTCAGCATGACCGATATCGATATCCAGTCGATCATCGACTACCTGGAGAACCCGGCCGCAGCCGGCGTTGCCGCTGAGGGCGGCGCCACGCCCGCATCCGGCGCCGCCGCGCCAGACGGAAAGAACGTGGCTGCCGGCGCCGGCTGTCTGGCTTGCCACTCGGTCGATGGCAGCCAGCTCGTTGGTCCTACATGGAAGGGGCTATACGGCAAGACCGAATCCTTCGAAGATGGCAGCACGGCGACGGTGGACGACGCCTATCTGCACGAATCCATCGTCAAACCGGATGCCAAGGTCGTCAAAGGTTTTCCGAACGTGATGCCCAAGGGCTATGATATCACCTTGAAACCCGAACAGATCACCGCGATCATCGAATACATCAAGACGTCGAAGTAGGTGGTTCATGAACCATCCGTCCAAAAGCCCCTCCGATTTGGAGGGGCTTTTTTATTGGGCTATCCCACACTATCCCACATTATCCCACACAAATTTTCGCATTGCGTCGTGTTGGGGCGGTTCATGAACCGCCCTTACACCCCCATCATTCATGAACCGCCCTTACACCCCCATCATTCATGAACCGCCCTTACACCCCCATCATTCATGAACCGCCCTTA
>JAYRVO010000167.1:0-28709 GCA_041918515.1 Chloroflexota bacterium
CGCCTCTGGCGAGACTGTCACCATCAGCGTTTCCGGCGCCTTCGCCCTTTTCCCCATGATGACCGTCTGGACCCAGGAATACCAGAAAATTCATCCCAACGTCCGCTTCGACGTCCAGGCAGGCGGCGCCGGCAAAGGCATGACCGACATGCTGGCGGGCGCCGCTGACATCGCCATGTTGTCGCGCGACCCCAAGCAGGAAGAATTGGACAAAGGCGCTTTTCCGGTCGGGGTGACCATCGATGCTGTGGTTGGCGTCGTCAACGCCAACCACCCCCATCTCGCTAAAATCCTGGCCACGGGCGTCACGCCGGACAAAGTCAAAAAGACGTGGATCAGCCAGGAGATCAAGACCTGGGGCCAGTTCTTGGGTTCCGGAGAGGCCGACCCGATCCACGTCTACACCCGCGCCGATGCCGCCGGCGCCGCCGAGGTGTGGGTTCGTTTTGCTGGCGGCAAGGCGCAGGAAGAACTGAGCGGCACCGCGGTAAACGGCGACCCTGGTTTGGCAGAAGCTGTACGCCAGGATCCGCTGGGAATTGGCTACAACAACATCGGCTTCGCCTACGATCCCAGCACCGGCAAACCGATTGCGGGCTTACAGATCTTGCCCATCGATCTCAACGCCAATGGCCAGATCGACCCTGCGGAGAACTTCTACGGCACGCGCAAGGAGATCACCCAGGCCATCGCCGCTGCCGCCTATCCCTTCCCGCCCGCCCGCGTCCTTTATCTGGTCACCAAAGGTCGCCCCACGCCCGCCCTGACGGCCTTTCTCGGCTGGGTCCTCACCGACGGTCAGAAATTTGTGCCTGACGCCGGCTATGTCAGCCTGCCCCCGACGCGCATCGATGCCGAGCTGGCAAAGCTCAAGAAAGAGCAATGACCCCTGACATCCTCGCTGTCATCCAGCAAGCCGACTACGCCCAGCAGCGAAGGGCGAATCTCTTAGATAGCGGCTGGCGCAAACGATCTTCGCGCGCCTGGCGTCGCTTCAAGGACGCCGCTGCTCAGCAGACATTGACCGTGGCCGCCCTTGCTCTGATCCTGATCGTGGTGATCATTGCCGCCACGCTCACCTTCCGCGCCTGGCCCATCCTCCGCGCCCATCCCTTGCTCGACATGCTGGCTGGCCCGCGCTGGCAGCCCATCGCAGGACGTTTTGGCTTTGCCCCTTTCCTTGCTGGCAGCCTGGCCGTGACCCTGGTCGCTATGCTTTTTGCCGTCTTGCCAGCCGTCTTCACCGGCATCTACCTGGCCGAGTACACCTCATTGCGCTCGCGATCATTGATCAAACCCTGGATCGATTTGTTGGTCGGCATCCCTTCCGTGGTGTATGGCCTGTGGGGCATCCTCTTTGTCGTCCCACTCGTCCGCGAACATGTAGGCCCCTGGGCTGATCGAACGCTCGGCCAAAGCCTTCCCCTCTTCCGGCAGACGAATTCCAGCGGCTATGGTTTGTTGGCCGGCGGGTTGGTGCTGGCGATCATGGTGTTTCCGCTGATCGTTGCCGTCACCGAAGAAGTCATGCGCTCATCTCCGCGCGAGATGCGCGAGACCTTGCTCGCGCTCGGCTCCACGCGTTGGGAGACGACAAAGTGCATCGTTTTGCGACGAGGCTTGCCCGGCATCCTGGCCGCCATCGTCCTCGGTTTCTCACGCGCCTTCGGCGAAACCCTGGCGGTGATGATGGTCGTTGGCAACGTTCCCCAGATCCCCCATTCGCTCTTCGATGGCGCCTACACCCTGCCCGCCCTCATCGCCAACAACTACGGCGAGATGATGTCGGTGCCTATGTACGAATCAGCCTTGATGGGCGCGGCGCTGCTACTCTTTGTGGTCGTGCTCGCTTTCAACATTGCCGCCCGTTTGGTTATCGTACGCGTGGAACGGAGGTCCTGAGCGAAACCTATGACGCGCCAACGACGCCGCAAGCTCGAAGCGTTTTTCTTCCACGGCCTCATGCGCCTGTCAGCGCTGGGGGCCATCCTGGCCCTGGGCCTGATCCTGCTCGTCATCTTTCGGCGGGGCATCGGCGCCCTGAGCTGGGAGATGCTGACGCAAACACCCCAGGGTGGTCTGTACTTGGGCAAAGGGGGCGGCATCCTCAATGCGATTACCGGCTCCCTCTGCCTGGCCGTGGGCGCGACGGCGCTGGCCGCAGTCGCGGCGGCGCCGGTCGTGCTCTACATCCATGTCTACGCCAAAAGTCGTCGTCTGGCGAATGCCTTGCGTCTGACGTTGGATGTGATGTGGGGCATCCCCAGCATTGTCTACGGCGCCTTCGGCTTTGCCTTGATGGTCTTTTTGGGCCTGCGCGCCTCACTCCTGGCCGGCATCCTCGCCCTGACCTTGGTCGTACTGCCCATCCTGGCTCGCACTTTCGACGAAGTGGTGAGTATGTCGCCCAAAGAGTTGCGCGAGATCACGTTGGCGTTGGGCGCCACCCGCCTGGAATGGCTGGGAATGTTGCTGCGACAGACGCTGCCGGGATTGTTCACGGCGCTCTTGTTGGCGTTCGGCCGGGGGATGGGCGACGCCGCTTCCGTGCTCTTTACGGCCGGCTTCACCGACAACCTGCCACAATCACTCACACGACCTGTAGCTTCGCTGCCCCTCGCCATCTTCTTCCTCCTCAGTACGCCTTACCCCGAAGTCCAGGCCCGAGCTTACGCCTCTGCCCTCGTGCTGACCTTCATCATCCTCCTCGTCAGCCTCACCGCTCACTTCACTCTCCACCGCCTGGGCCGCCATGTCATTCGGTGAGGCAGTAGGAAAGTAGATAAGTAGATAAGTAGACAAGTAGATAAGTAGACAAGTAGGCAAGTAGACAAGTAGGCAAGTAGACAAGTAGATAAGTAGACAAGTAGACAAGTAGATAAGTAGACAAGGACGCTTATCGGTTTATGCCCGTCACCGTGTCACCCCTTCACCTTGTCACCCCACTCATACTCGACCGGCGCCACCTTGTCACCTTGTCACCTTGTCACCCCTTCACCGTGTCACCCTACTCATACTCGACCGGCGCCACCTTGTCACCTTGTCACCTTGTCACCCCTTCACCGTGTCACCGTGTCACCTCCCCCTCCCATGCAAACCCTCGCCATCCGTCACCTCGATGTCTGGTACGGTGATAAACACACCCTCAAAGACATCACATTGGACATCCCTTTGCGCCAGATCACGGCCATCATCGGGCCTTCGGGCTGTGGCAAGTCCACCCTCCTCAAGAGCCTGAACCGCTTGCTCGACCTCAATGAGCAGGTGCGGGTCAGCGGCCAGGTTCTTTTCGACGACATCAACCTCTACGACCCCGCCGTGGACGTGACCGAAATCCGCACCCGCATCGGCCTGCTGGCGCAGAAACCCTTCCCCCTCCCCATGTCCATCTATGACAACGTCGCTTATGGCCCTCGCATCCACGGCCTGGGCAACGACTCGCGGACCAGCCTGAGCGACATCGTGCAAACCCAATTACGGGCCGTCGGCCTGTGGGACGAAGTTCACGACCGGCTGAAAGCCCCGGCCACCGGCCTCTCTGTGGGCCAACAACAGCGTCTGTGTTTGGCGCGGGCACTCGCCGTCCAGCCGGAAATCCTGCTTTGCGACGAATCCACCGCCTCGCTCGATCCCATTTCCGCGCGTGGCATCGAAGACCTGCTGCTCGGCCTGAAAGGGCGCTACACCATCGTCGTCGTCACCCATGACATCGACCAGGCTCGCCGTCTGGCCGATGTTGTCGTCTTCATGTGGCTGGGCGAGCTGATCGAGAGCGGCCCAGCGACCCCCTTCTTCACCCAACCACAAAAAGACCTCACGCGCGCCTATCTAGCGCGCGAGGTGGGGTGATGGCATGAAATGCGAAGCGTGATGCGTGAGAAAACATTAGGAATTTTCACGCATCACGCCTCACATTATGCCTCACGTTTCAGAAGTGCAGTCGAGATCAGTAGTGGATGCCGCGGCCCAGCTGTTTGGCCTGCTCGACCCAATCCTTGACTTCGTCTAGACGCGGCAGACGTTTGGCCGAATGCTCAGCGCCAAGCTCCTGCAATTTGGCGTACAGATTGTCGGCATTTCGTTTCGCCAATTCGGCCACAGTATCGACGCCAGCAAACTCGAGCAGATCAGAGAAAACCTCCCCGATGCCTTTGACGCGCGCGAGATCGGCGCGGTTGGCCAGCTCGAGCACCTGGGATTCCTCGACGCCTAGCTGTGCGGCCAACGCCTTGCGTCCCTCTGGCTGTGCGGCTGCCGCCAAAAACGCCTCGGAATCACCGATGCCGGCTTCCTTCAGGCGGGTGCCCAGGTCTACAGTCATGCCCCGGATCTGTTGTACACGTAGAGTCATAGAAGTGTCTCCTTGGTGGAATGAGTGTGAGAAAGAGAAAAAAGAGTGTTTATCGAAAAACGGTCACGGTCCAGCCAGCTTCAGGTCCGTGATATCGCCCAGACCATTGATCTGTAGCGTCCAGCGACTCCCTGGCGCGAACTGAGCGAAGGCGGCGGCGTTGTTGGGTCGATAGGTATATTCTTTGCCATCGACGCTGAAGGTGACCACAAAAGATTCCGTCCGCTCTCCTGCTTGCTGCTTGCTGCGCAATTGCAACGTTGGCCATTCAGGCAAGAGGTCGTTGCCGCGATCGACAACAGTGTCTACCACCTGGAGTTCCTGGATGGTGTAGGTGCACAGATCAGCGCGGACGATGTACTGACAATCTTGTACTACTTTGCCGTAGCCGCTGCCTTCATCCACAGTATAGGGGGTGCCGCAGACCTCGGTCGAGTTAGGTTGCGGCTGATTCGAACGCGAACGTTCGGCTTGGCGACAGCTTTTGATCTCGCCCTGCGCCGGAACCTCATCCCGCCATGCCTGATGCTGTGCTGTGGCATAGCCCAGGATGGCAATACGGCGCTCCCATTGTACGTTGTTCACCCGCCCGACCACATCGTTGGTGCGACCGAGCAAGACGAACAGAGCCACGATGAGAAGCAACACCGCCACTCCCAGGCCGATGAGAATGCCGCTGGACACCCCGCAAGCTGGCCCGGCCGGCGCTGCTGTCGGTGTGGGTGCGGCTGCGGTCAAAGTCGCGCCGCAACTGCTGCATTTCAGCGCCTTGGCGGGATTCATGACGCCGCAGGCCGGGCACTTCACATCGGGCGCGGGGGCTGTGCGTTGCGCTCCCAATACCTTGCCGGACTCGCGGGCTTTGCCTTCGCTCAGGTCTCCGCTGCATTGCGAGCATGTCTTGCTGCCGGCTGGGTTGCGCGCGCCGCAGTAGGGGCAGTGGATGTCCGGGCCAGCTTCTGCGCGTTGGATGGTCGCTTCGTCGGTGATTAGCTTTTCTTCGGCGGCCTGGTGAAACTCGACATTCGGTGGTTGGGGCGCGCCGCAATTGGCGCAGACCGTGACACGGCCCGGGTTGCGTCCCTGGCAGTTCGGACACGTCCACTCGAGTTCGACATGGCCGACTGTTTTCTTCACGCCGTCTCTCCACTCATATTGGCAGAGGCGAGCTAACCGGCCAGGTACTCCTCAAGGCTGGCTTTGCTGATGCGATAGGAGCTGCCGATCTTCTTGGCCTTCAATTCGCCGGCGGTGATGGCCGCAAGCACATCAGCCTCGGGAACCTGCAAGATCGCTGCCGCCTGTACGGGCGTCATCACATCGGGCATGGCCGCAGCAGTGGCTGCCGTCGATTGGGCGGCAGCCGCCGCTTGCTGTTGCAACATTTGTTGTTGCTGTTGCAACATCTGTTGCTGCTGCATCGCCGCCATCCCCATCGCGCCGATGCCCAACTCGCCCAAGCCGCTGCCTGAGGCATTCTGCGCAGCTGCCACCATGGCGTCAGCTTGCTGCATCTGCGTATAGGTGGTGCCGTAACCCATCTTCGTCACGATGGTGAGCGAATCGGGATGCAATCCCAGCACGATATTGAACGCCTGCATCGTCATGCCAATGGCGTCGAACTCTTGTTGCAGCAGGCCGATCAATAGATCATTCAGATCCTTGGTGAACGACTGCAACTGCGCTGGCCCCAGGCTCTTTGCCACAGCCAACTCGCTCAACTTGTCCTGAATCATCACCCCCAACATGGGATCGAGACGTTCCTTGATCCAGGTTTGATTGACGCTGTCACGGAAAGCGTCTAGCGCCTGCAAGAACCGCCAGGGTTCCTTGACCCGGACGACATAGGTGCCATTGCCGCGAATGGCGCTGGCTCCGGGCGGGCGCTGAGGATGCTCGATGACGATAGGGTTGGCTGTGCCCCAGCGCATGGTCATGTCGGCGGCCTTGACGAAATACACATCGGCTGTGAAGACATTCTTGCCGCCAAATAGCCCGCGCTCGAGCAAGTCGGTGAGAAACGGCACATTCTCGGTCGTCAGTGTATGCCGACCTGACGTGAAAGTCCCCAGAGGTTCGCCTCCACGCACGAAAACAGCCACCTCGTAGGGATTGACGATCAACTGCGACCCGAGCTTGATGTCACCCAGGCCTCCCTGCGGAAACTTCTGTACGATTTCGTCGGGCCCCCAACGATCGATGGCGACCCGGTCAAAAACTTTAGGCATCGTTCGAACCCTCCTCGGTTAACTATTGGAGACCAGCCAGAACTTCGCTGCGACGGGCGAAATCCTCGTTGGCCTTTTGCAAAACGGCATTCAGGCGGCGAAGCGTGGCGCCGAAATCACCCTCGCCTTGTAAAGCATTGCCCAAGGACTGGATGCTGGCATCGATCTCGTCCACATGCTGCAACAGACTCTCATCGAAAGCATAGATACGCTCCAGATCATCCACGTCGATCTTCACGGCATCGAAGAATCCGGCATACCCTTGCGGCGCATCCTTGATCTTGGCCGTGAAACCCATCAAGTTATTGTCGGCGCGGCCCAATTCTTCCGCGTAGTCTATCGCCATCGCCATATTCCGGCTCAAGTCGCGCTGGACGTTGCTCAGGCGCAGCCGCGAGGTTTGCAGGCGTCCGGCGATCGTGTCGCGCAGAAGCTGATCGGCCTTTCGCCGCCGGCTCCGTTCCCGATAGCCGCGAAAACCGGGAATCTTATCCAGGAACCTGCCGACAGAATGCTGCTCGCTCTGAATAGTATCAGTGAGATTTCTATCAACTGCCATGTTTGTACTCCTTTGCCAAAAAGCTTCCGGGCTGCGCGCGGAAACACGGTATTGCGGGGAAAAATCCGGGATATCACCGGCATGATGAAAGTGTGCCACACCCCGGCGCATACGCCAAATCCCTGGCAAGTACATCCGCGCGTAGAGAACAGTATCCGTGTTTCTCCATCCGCGTCCACAAGTACGCGGCGCTCCTAAACGTAGTGAAAGCTAAATTGGAAATTCCCACGAATTGATTCAACGCCTTGAAGATGATAATCTTATACTATTCTCCTTTCGTTATCTGTCCTGATTCAAAAAACGTATGATCACTACCCCCGCCCGCGTCCGCTTCGCCCCCAGCCCCACCGGCTACCTCCACATCGGCGGCGCCCGCACCGCCCTCTTCAACTGGCTCCTCGCCCGCCACACCGGCGGCCAATTCATCCTGCGCATCGAAGACACCGACCGCAGCCGCTTCGTCCCCGATTCGTTGCCAGACATCATGGCCAGCCTGCGCTGGCTGGGCCTGAACTGGGACGAAGGCCCCGAAATCGGAGGCCCCTGCGGCCCTTACTTCCAATCCGAGCGTCTGGAACTGTATCAGTATTGGGCCGATTGGCTGGTCGAACAAGGCAAAGCCTACCGCTGCTACTGCACCGCCGACGAACTCGAACAGATGCGCGCGGCCCAGATCGCGCGTAAAGAAGACCCCGGCTACGACCGTCGCTGTCGCCACCTGACACCCGCGCAGCGCGCCGCGCGCGAGGCCGAAGGCCAATCGTGGGTCATCCGCCTGGCCACACCCACATCCGGCCAGATCACCTTCCACGACGCCATTCGCGGCGACATCACCTTCGACAATATCAAGATCACCGACGCCGTCCTCCTCAAAAGCGACGGCTGGCCCACCTACCACCTGGCCAATGTCGTCGATGACCACTTCATGGCCATCACCCACATCCTGCGCGGCGACGAGTGGCTTTCCTCCGTCCCCCTCCACTGGCACCTCTACGACGCCTTTGGCTGGGAGCCGCCCATCTGGGCGCACCTCCCCGTCATCCTGAACCCCAACGGCCAGGGCAAAATGTCGAAACGGGAAATCCTGCGCCCCGACGGCTCCACCATCCCGGTCTTCGTACACAGCTATCGACAGATGGGCTATTGGCCTCCCGCCCTCGTCAACTTCCTCTGCGGCGTGGGCTGGGCCCTCGACGGCTCCACCGAGATCTACGACATCGAAACCGCCATCGCCGCCTTTGCCATCGCCAACGTCCAGGCCTCGCCCGGCGCCTTCCCTGCCGACAAACTCGAATGGATGAACGGCGTCTACCTTCGCCAACTCAGCCCCGACGCCCTCCTCGACGCCCTCCTCCCGCATCTCAGCCAGGCGCTTCACCTGCCCGCCGCCCATCTGCGCCAGGATGCCGGGCTGCGCCTGCTCCTCCCCTTCGTACAAGAACGCATCAAAAAACTGAGCGACGCCGTTGACTACGTCGATTTTCTCTACGCCGACCACATCGTCATCCCCGATCTCGCCGAACTAATCCCCCCCAAAACCACCCCGGAACAAACCCGCGCCGCCCTGGCATCCGCCGCCGACCGCCTGGCCACCCTCCCTTCCTGGGACGAACCAGCCATCGAACCCGCCCTGCGCAACCTGGCCGACGAACTGGCCCTGAAACCCGGCCAGCTCTTTACACCCATCCGCGTTGCTGTCACCGGCAAAAAAGTAGCCCCACCCCTCTTCGTCACCCTGCAAGCCATCGGCCAAAAGACCGTCATCGCCCGCATCCGCGAGGCAGTCGCCCTTCTTCACCCGACCTAAGGCGCGGCAAAGACACTTCCTCGAACTTGCTCGCCCCCCTACCCTTTGCTATACTTTCTCTTGTCGGTGGCGGATAGTTTAACCGGCAGAACTCCTGACTCTGGATCAGGCAGTTGGGGTTCGAATCCCTGTCCGCCAGCCATCGCACGAACCGCCCATCACGGGCGGTTCTTTTTTTATCCCAAATCCATTTGGGATAAAACTTGGGATAAGTCAGCAAACGCGAACTTTTTCCAAAGAGAACTCTCACCCCGACAAGCCGGAACCAAAAAGCGGCGATTGGAGGATTGGGAGATTTGATCTCAAGAAATCCCCTCATCCCCAAATCCCCGCTACCTAATCCTTGTCTGTCGAGCAGTTGCTACCCAGACCCCCGCCGCTTCAACACATAATACGTCCCCTTCTTGTCCCCGATCTTCAGCAACAAACCCTTGTCCACCAGATCGGCCAAATCCAGGCGCAACGTCTCGGCGCTGACGGTGGGGCACAGATCGCGATAATCCTTGTTGGTGATACGGCCCTCGCGCTGCACGAACTGCAACGCCTGCATCTGCCGCTCGTTCATATTCTGCTCCCACTGCGCCCGCGCGCCTGGCTGCCCCACCTCCCGCCCCTTGCGCAGCATCACCGTAAAAGCGTGCGGCGTCGCCTTGAACTCCGGCGTCGGATGCCCCGCTGCCACCATCGCCTCGATCATCTTGTCCACACCCAGGCCCAACTCCTCGATATAACCCCATTGCAACAGGCCGTTGACCAGACGCGGGTTACGGCTATAGTGCTCGTCGATGATATTCTGTAAAGTGATATAACCGGGCAGCCCGCCCGGCGACGTCACCTCCAGACGATCACGATACATCAACACCTCGATGCGACGGCCATGGATATGATAATCACGATGCGCCACCGCATTGACCAAAGCCTCGCGTACGGCGGTAGCCGGATACTCCGTCTCCTCCTCCCGCACCAATCCACGCACCACCGCCTGCTTCGCCATCTCCTCCCACACCACCTGCCACGCCCGCTCGATGATGCGCGCCAGCGGCCCGTTGATATCCTCGCGGCGGCCATAACCGATCTGCCCCGTCTCTCCGCGGCGGTCGCTGCTTGCAAACTTCACGAACGTCAGACCCGCCTGCGGCAGCCAAAGCTGCGGCTCACGGCCAAACAGCAACAAACCCATGACCGTAGCCACACCATCGTTACTCAGCGCGCCGATCTGCTTGAGCAGCGACTCGCTGGAACCGACGAACGCGCGCGGCTGACGACGCCGGCGGTGCTCGCTATACTCGGCCACTACCTCCATATCGAAAGCCTCGACCCCAGCCCCGTCCACCTCCTCCATCTCGAACACACTACTGGCCCGCCCCGCCGCCAGCAAGGCCAGATCATCGCCCGTCAGCACTTCATTCGACGCCCCGCGACGAGCCAGTACACGGCCATCACTCAAACTATGCAAATCGCCCGTCCGCGGCGCCTGGAAAACCAGCACCGTCCCCTGCGGCAACTCGTAAGGCTCCACCTCCACCCGCAATGGCGGCCGGACGCCTGTCAACGCCGCCCGCAACACATCATCCGCATGTTCCGCCTGCACCCCTCCCACCAGCCGACCCGACGCATCCGCCCCCACCACGATCTGCCCCCCCTCGCTATTGGCGAAGGCGACGATAGTCTCCAACAGCGGCTCCAACTCGAGCCGTGGCAGAAACTCGAGCTGCAACCCTGATTGGCGCCCCAAAAGATGGCTGATAGACATAACTACGGAATCCGCTTCAGGCAGGGATGACTGTAGACTCAGTAGCGGGGGCAGCTTCGGACGGCGGGGCGACGAAAGCGCGCGGCTCCTCATCCTCGGCCTCCCGGATCACATCCACCATACGCGCCACCGAGACAAGACGATCGCCAGGTTGCAAACGCACGCAACGCACCCCGCGCCCTGCCCGACCAATCAAACTGATCTCTCGCGCCTTCATACGCACAGCCAGGCCATTCACGGTCATGAACGTCACCTCGTCATCAGGAGCGATGGCGCGCGCCACCACCACCGGCCCGGTTTCGTCCAGCCGCGTATGGTCGGTGATCCACACCCCCTGCGTGTAACGCCCTTTGGTCGGCATATCGTCCAGCGCCACGCGCTTCCCCCAACCCTGCTCGGTGACGATGAGTAGTTCTTCACCTGGCGCGCCGCTGACAGTCGCCAGCCCCGCCACACTATCCTCCTCGGCCAGATCGATGCCCATCACCCCGGTGGCGGTGCGGCCCATGGGCCGGATAGCCTCTTCGTGGAAGCGCAAGCCCTTGCCGCCGCGGGTGATGATGATCACGTCCGTGTTGCCGCTGGTCAGCTTGGCCCGCACCAACTCATCATCCTCCGGCAGCCCAAAAGCGATGATGCCCGATTGGCGCACCCGCTCGAACTCACTCAGTTCCATGCGTTTGATACGACCCTTGCGTGTGCACAGCAAGATATACTGCGATTCCCCGAACCCAGGCACAGGGATGACCGCCGTCACCTGTTCATCCGCTTGCAGGTTGAGCACATTATTGATGTGGACGCCTTTGGCTGTGCGACTACCTTCGGGCAGATTGAAAGCGCGCTCGGAATAGACCCGACCTTTGTTCGTGAAGAAGAGCACGGTGTCTAGCGTGCGGGCGAAAAAGGCCTTGATCACGACATCCTCGGCCTTCGTCTCCATCCCGCGCACCCCAATGCCCCCGCGCGCCTGCGCCCGGAACGCCCGCGCATCCGTCCGCTTGACATAATTTCCCTGCGTCAGTGTGATGATGACGCCCTGCTGCGTGATCAAATCCTCTTCGCTGAACTCCCGCGCACCCTGCAAACTGATGACGGTGCGTCGGGCGTCGGCGAATTTCTCTTTCAGAGCAAGCGAATCGCTGCGAACCAACCCCAGAATCTTGATGGGGTTTTCCAGCAAATCGCGCAGATAGCGGATGCGGACGAGCAACTCATTGTACTCATCCTCGATCTTCTGCTGTTCCAACGCCGCCAGCCGCCGCAACTGCATGTCCAGGATAGCCTGGGCCTGGATCTCAGTCAATCCGAAGCGGGTCATCAAGGCCGTGCGCGCGGCGTCGACTGTCTCGCTCTGGCGGATCGTGGCAATCACTTCATCCAGAAACTGCAGGGCGATACGCAATCCTTCCAGGATATGCGCGCGGTGCTCGGCTTCGGCCAGTTCCCACCGCGACCGCCGGGTGATCACCTCCACACGGTGCTCGACGAAAACCTGCAACATGCGCTTGAGCGGCAACATGCGCGGCTCGTTATTCACCAGCGCCAGATTGGTCACGCCAAAGGTCGTCTGTAACGGCGTGTACTTGAAAAGCTTGTTCAACTCCTTCTTGGGAGCCGCCCCGCGCTTGAGTTCGATAACGATGCGCATCCCATGCCGGTCAGACTCATCGCGCAGGTCGGCGATGTCTTCCATCCTGCCCTCGCGGGCCAGATCGGCAATGCGCTCGATCAAACTGGTCTTGTTGAGCTGGTAAGGGATTTCGCTGACGACAATGCGGAAGCGACCCCCGCGCATCTCCTCGATAGCCGTCTTGGCCTGGACAATGATACGCCCCCGACCCGTGCCGTAGGCCTGCTTGATTCCGTCCAAACCCAGGATGCTGCCTCCGGTCGGGAAATCCGGCCCTTTGATGAACTCCATGAGGTCATCCACCGTCACCTCGTCGCGCTCCTCCCAGCGGTCGATGAGATAGACGACAGCGTCGCAGACCTCGCCCAAATTATGCGGCGGCAGATTGGTGGCCATGCCCACGGCAATGCCGCTGGCGCCATTGAGCAGCAAGTTCGGCAGGCGCGCGGGCAGGACTCGTGGTTCCCGCAACGAATCATCGAAGTTGCCGGCCCAATCAACGGTGTCCTTGTCGATGTCGTCCATCAGTTCAGCAGCGATGCGCGCTAGCCGGGCTTCGGTGTAACGCATGGCCGCAGGGCTGTCGCCGTCGATAGAGCCGAAGTTCCCCTGGCCATCGACCAAGGGATAACGCAGGCTGAAATCCTGGGCCATACGCACCATGGCATCGTACACCGCCGAATCGCCATGAGGATGGTACTTGCCCAGCACTTCGCCGACGATGCGGGCGCTCTTCTTGTATGATCGACTTGAGTGCAAGCCCATATCGTGCATGGCGTAGAGGATGCGACGATGCACCGGCTTGAGGCCATCGCGCGCGTCGGGCAGGGCGCGCGCGACGATGACGCTCATGGCGTAGTCCAGGTAGGACACGCGCATCTCGTCTTCGATGTCGATAGGCCGGATCAGGCCGATGCCGGGAGCGGCGGTGTCCTGGGCTTGGGCCCAGGCGTCGCTGCCGTTGCCGTCTTCCGACCCGTCGTTGAGTTCGGTCGAATCTTCCGCCATGGGGGTTCCTTATGCTGACAACTGGCTGACTTGAACACCTTATTATACCCGAATGATGGTATTTTCCCCTATTTTCTGGCCGTGTGCATACTCCGGCGACTGCGCGTTTATCCCAACCCCAATATCCGCCCGCCCTGGAAAACGATGACGGCCAGCGTCCAGGGCAGGGCCGTTTGGATGACGACGGAGACCCCGGCCCATTTCCAGCCGAATTCTTGGGCTTGGGCGCTGAGGGTGGCCGCGCAGGGCACGTAGGTGAGGACGAAAACCAGGAAGGCCAACGCCGAAAGTGGCGTGAAGACGCCCCCCAGCGCTTCGGTGAGGCCGGTATCGTGGCTGGCAGGTGGGCGAGAGAACAGGTCGAGGCCAGGGATCAAAGTATCCAGCAAGCGTTTGCCCGCCTCAACGGTGGCGGCAAGAAAGCCCGGAAACATGGCCCGAACTTCTTCGTGCAGCGGGACCGTGGGAGCAGAGGAAAGGGTGTTAGCGCCGATGGTCGTTTGGGCCATGCTGGAAATGATCATCTCCTTGGCCACAAAGCCCGTGATCAACGAACCGGTCACGCGCCAATCGCCGAAACCAGCGGGGGCGAGGGCCGGCGCGATGCTGGCGCTGATCCGTCCGTAAAGGCTATCCTGACGGTCTTCGACGCCCCAGGGGAGGTTGAGCAGGAGCCAGAGCAGGAGCGAGAGCGCCAGGATGACGGTGGCGGCGTTCTTGAGAAATTGGGCGGTGTTTTCCCAGGTGTTGCTGAGCAGGCGATGGAGATTGGGGACCTGATAGGGGGGCAGGGTGGGGGTGCGGGCGGGGGGCTGGTTTTTGAAGACCAAACGCGAGAGGATGATGCCCAAGGCGGCGGCGATGAGCATGCCGAATAAATACAATCCCCAAATGACCCAGGTGGCCTGACGCGGGAAGAAGGCGAGGCTGAAGATGACGTAGACGGGCAGCCGGGCCGAGCAGGACATGAAGGGGATCATGAGGCCGGTGAGGAGGCGGGTGGAGCGGTTTTCGATGCTGCGGGCGGCGTAGATGGCGGGGACGTTGCAGCCAAAGCCGAGCATCATCGGCAGGAAGCTACGGCCTTGCAGCCCGAATTTGTGCATCACGCCATCGACCACAAGGGCGGCGCGGGGTAGATAACCGCTCTCCTCGAGCACGCCCAGCGCCAGGTACATGACCATGAGGCCGGGCGCAAAAACGAGCACGCCGCCCACCCCGGCAATGGCGCCATCCACGACCAGGGAGATCAGCCAGGCAGGGGCGTGCAAGGCCAGAAGCAGGGCCTGGGCGGCATGCGTCAGGGGGCCGCTGATGACGCTGTCGATCCATTCCAGGAAGGGCGCGGCCACGTTCTGAACCAGGTTGAAGGTCAGATACATGACGGCCAGAAACAGCGGCAGTCCCAGGAGGCGATGCGTAGCAACGGCATCGAGGCGCCGTAGCCATGAGGGGGTGGGGGCTGGCGCCAGCGCCGCTGTCGCCGCTGATTGGGCCTGGCGACTCAGGCAGGCGGCGCATTTGGCCAGGGCTGGCGATATATCATCGCCAGCGATGACGGCGTGGCAGAGGCCACAGGCTACGGTGGGCGGACACGCTGCCGGGGATGTGTTGGCGGAGAGGGTTAGCTCTAGGCTGGGCCAGTGGTCGGGGTGGAGGGTGATGGCGACGGGGTCGGTCATGACGCTGGCTGGGAGAGGGTGTTGTTGCAAATCAATTGCATCTGCGGCGAGCATACCATGATCCGACGCTTGTGTCACATGATCTGGATCAGTTTTTGCCCTGGTTTGGCTCGGTTCGAGGAGCAATTGGACCCAAGAGCCTCACTTCCCAGGCTGAGCGCGTGGTCACGCGGCAAGCCTCGCCCGCGCGCTGGCCTATGACCCAGAGGATGTCGCCGGTGGCGTCGATGAGCAGGGGCCAGTGGGGGCGCGTTGGCCGCGGGAGTTTTAGTTCGGTCATCAGGTCGGTGAGGGCTTTGCTCCCGCCCAGGCCGAAGAGTCGGATGCGGTCGTGCGGCTGGCGGGGACGTACGATGAGGGGTGTAGCGATGTCGGGTGGGAGCCAGATGCGGTTGGGAGCGGAGACGGTTGCCCAGGGCGGGAGGGCGTCTGCTGCCCAGGTCACGCGCTCGGCTTCGATCTGCCAGTAGGGGCCGAGGGGGAGGCGGCCAGGGAGAGGGAGTGTGCGCGGTTCTGTGATTTGGGGTTGAGCGGTGGGCGCGTCGGCGCGATGGACGATGGCGAGTGTGTGGTAGTCGAGTCGAGCGGTGACGCCGGCAACGAGGGGGTAGGGGCCGCCGCTGTTGGTGGCAGGGTTGGCGGCTAAGAGGTCGAGGAGGCGTTCGCTGTGCTCCCAGCCGATGTTGCGCAGATCGGGGCGCAGGGTGGCGATGGCGCGGCGGAGTAGGGAGCGCTGGTCTCCGCGCTGGAGTGTGCGAAAGGTGGAGAGGTCGAAATGCACGCGGCCGGGTTGGATTTCGGTTAGCTGCGCCCACAGTTCCTGGCGGTGTCGTTCGAGGGTGTCGTAGTCGCCTTGCAGGGCGGCGGCGGTGTGGCCCAGGACGGTAGTCAGGTTGGGGTTGATCTGGCGGAGGAGGGGTAGGATTTCGTGGCGGAGGCGGTTGCGGAAGAATGTGGCGTCGGTGTTGGTGGCGTCGAGGCGGGGTTGCAGGCCGTGCGTCTGGCAGTAGGCGAGGATGTCGGCGCGCGGGGTTTCCAGCCAGGGGCGGACGAGATGGATGTCGTCGGGATCGAAGCGAAGGTGGGGGGAGAAGGCGGGGAAGTGGAGATCGGCCAGGAGGGTGGAGGGGAGCATGCCGCGCAATCCCGCCAGTCCGCTGCCGCGCAGGAGGTGCATGAGGAGGGTTTCGGCCTGGTCGTCGGCGTTGTGACCGACGGCGACGAAGCCGGCGCCCAGGCGCAGGGCGACGCGAGCCAGGAAGTCGTAGCGGAGTTGGCGGGCGGCTTCTTCGAGCGATATATTGGTCTGTCTGGCGGTCGCGCGTGTATCGGCGTGTTCGATGGTGCAACCTACTCCCCACGCTTCGGACACTTGGGCAACGAAGAGGGCCTCGGCCTCGGCTTCGGCGCGGAGGCCGTGGTGCAGATAGGCGGCGTGGAGATGCCAGCCGAGTTCGCCCGACAGGGCGTGCAGGGCATGGAGGAGAGCGAGTGAGTCGGGGCCGCCGCTGACGCCAACGATGATGCGCGCGCCGGGTGGAAGCAGGTCGTGGCGTCGAAGGAAGTGGCGCAGGTGGGAGAGGGTGCTCATGGCCGGTGTGATGCGAGCGGGCGTTTGGGGCAGTATAACAAACGAGGCGGCTCTTTGTTCAAGAGTCGCCTCGTGATCTGCCATCGATCTGTGATCGTTTTTTCTTACTGCGCTGGCGTTGCCGTGGGTGCGGTTGGCGTCTCGCTGGCAGGGGCAGGAGTGGGTTGGGAGGTGGTGAGGAGGCCGGTCAGGTTGCTCAAGAAGCTACGAATGTCATCGGGAAGGGCCGGCGCCAGGTCAGAGGACCACTTGCGTTCGATGGCGGCGGCGTCCTGTTGGGCTTTGAGCCAGTCGGTGAAGGCCTGGTTGCGGCGTTGGCTCAGTTCGTTTTCGTCAACCGCGCGGTTGAGGTCTTTTTCTGTGACCAAAATGAGGTGGTAGCCGAAGGAGGTTTTGACAGGCTCGCTGAGCTTGCCCGGTTCGAGGGCGAAGGCGGCATCCTCGAATTCCTTGACCATGCGTCCGCGGCCAAACCAGCCGAGGTCTCCGCCCTGCTCCTTGTTGGAGGTGTCGTCCGAGACTTGTTTGGCAACATCTTCGAAATTCTCGCCACCCTCGATGCGTTTGCGAATCTCCTGGATTTTGGCGAGCGCTTCGGCTTCGGCTTGTTCTTGGGTTTTTCCCTCGCTGACTTCGGGGAAGCGGATGAGGATGTGACGGGCGTTGACTTGTTCTTCGGTCGTCTTGACGTCCAGGGGCGCAGCGTCTTGCAGCTTTTGGCGCAGGAGGCGGTTATGGTAGGTTTCGCGGAATTCGGCCTCGTTCACGCTTTTGCGGTCTTGCAGCTGGGTGATGGCGTTGCTGTAGTTTTTCTGGAATTCAGCGACCGTCATGGCTGGCGCTGTGTTGGTGACGGTATTGGTCACCGCTGTGGTTGGGTCAGGGGTGGGGGTGGGCGTGGGGTTGCGTTCGTAACCGAAGTCTTTTTCGATCTGCTGTTGCACTTCGTCGTCGCTGACGCTTACGCCTTGCTTGGATGCCAGTTGTGCCACGAGCTTCTCCTCAATCATGCTGTCCAGCACGTTGAGCGAGAGTGTTTCGGGCGAACTGAGTTCGCCGGCCAGTTGCTGAATGGTCTGAGCGAAGGGGTTGCTGCCGTCGGCGCTGGCAAATTGTTGGCCGAATTGGATGTATTGGTTGATCTGGCTGACCAGGTTGTCCTCGGCGAAGCGCATACGGCGCTGGAAAGTGGCCAGCGAGATGGATTCGCCGTTGACGACGGCGACGGCGCGACGGGGTTTGACGGCGAATTCGTTGATCGCTCCGGCCAAAAGGACGACCAACACCAGGCCCACAACGGCGCCGATGACTAGCAAGAGCCGTCTCTGTTTTTCTTGCTCCTGTTGGAGGAGGCGGCGGTGCTTGCGCGAAAGTTCTGCGGGAGCGGGTTCGTTCTTGACGCGTGGTTTTGCCATAGGGATTCTGACAAACAAAGGCATAGGAGGGTGCTCCTATGCCCGTGTAGTTGAGGAAAACAGCTGTGCTAGTTATTCGGCTCCGCCGCTGAACAAGCTCTTGTGTCCGGCAGTGTAAGGCAAAAGGGCCAGATAGCGTGCACGCTTGATGGCGACGATAAGACGCCGTTGGTGTTTGGCGCAGGTGCCGGTACGACGCCGGCTGAACACTTTGCCATTGCCGGCGATGTAGGGCGCCAGCACGTTGGGTTTCTTGTAGTCGATGAACTTGGTTCTTTCGACGCAGAACGAGCATACGCGTGGGGTGGCTACGCGCTCGCCGCTGGGACGGCGGCGTTGTCCTGGGCCTCTGCCGCCGCGCCCGCCGCGATGGGGGGCGTCGTCGTCTTCGAAGTCGTCCATTGATACGATTCGACGTGATTCTTCGGTCACAAATTCCTCCGAGAAAGCAAGTTAAGGTGAGGGGTGGCGCCTGTGCACCCGTGGTAACGGTGGAGCGTCCGGCTGCTTAGAAGGGCAGATCCGGCTCGTCATTCATGTAGTAGTCTTTTTCGTCTTCGCGCGGAAGACCACCGGTCGGCCGGGGATCGAGGATGAGCATCTCGTTGGCGACCAGTTCGGTGCGGAAGTGTTTGTTGCCATCGGCATCTTCCCATTGGCGGGTCTGCAGATGGCCCTCGACATAGACGCGGGAGGCTTTGCGCAGATATTGGGCGCAAATCTCGGCCAGCTGTCCCCAGGCCACGACATTGAACCACTCGGTTGCTTCACGCCGGTCGCCATCGGATGTGACCCATGTGCGACTGGTGGCTACGCTGAAGGTGGTCACTGCTTTGCCGCCCTGTGTGTGACGCATTTCAGGGTCGCGCCCGAGGTTGCCAATGACCATTACTTTATTCAGACCTCTGGACATGGGTTGTCTCCTTGTGTTTTTGCGGGATGACGGTCAAAGGCGATTGCTCTGGCGAGGGTGCGGCGTTGGTGAGGAACGCGTTCGATGCCAGCAAGCGAGCCATGTTAGTGTTCTGATTTACGCACGGTCAAATGGCGAAGAACGTCCTCATGCAGCCGCAGGGAGCGGGTTAGCTCGGCCAGTTTCGTTCCCGGGAGTTGGAAATCGAACTGCACATAGGTGGCCTCGTTCTGCTTGGCGATGAGATAAGATAGCGTGCGCCGGCCCCATGGAGTGATCTCCTGTGCCTGCCCGCCCAGATCGGTTATCCGTCCCTGCACCCACTGCGTCAGTTTGCCAACGCCTTCGTCATCGAGGCGCGGGTGTAGAAGAGCAATCAATTCGTAGTTTGGCATCATGTAGTTTCCTTTCTGTGGGTTTGTCAATGGTCAATCCCCTCCAAGGCGCAGAGGAGGCGAGGCCGCTGACAGAAAGAACGAGGGGCGATGCATCCGCACCCTCGTGACAAGGGAAAAAGTATGCCACAGACAAGACCGAAGGGCAAATCCCCAGATGTGCAACGCGCGCGGTGCGGTTTGCTTTTTATCCACAGAGGCGAGTATAATAGGCGTGATGTCGGGGCGTAGCGCAGTTCGGTAGCGCGCACGGTTCGGGACCGTGAGGTCGGGCGTTCAAGTCGCCCCGCCCCGACTGTAAAGCTCATGGGTAGATACCCATGAGCTTTTTGATTTCAACAGTATTGTAGCAACGCATTCGATCTACAGATAGGATCGGCGCGGCGGAAACGCATCCAGGGATACAAAAACTTTGACGCAATAGGCCGGAAGACGTATACTGGCGTCATTGTGGTTCCTGGTAGGCTAGCTTTGGCATGCGCTGCAAACCTCGGATCGGCTCTATACCGAACAAGACATCGCCACCCTGCGCACCGCGATTCCCATCCTGCAATTCGCGCGCGTATGGTCGAATTCGCCGACGGCGCTGGAATTGAGTTGCTGTGCTATCCCGACACGGCGGGCGGCCCGGCGTGGCTGTGGGGCCAGGTGCTGGCCGAGCTTGACCCAGGCGCGTACGACCGCCTGGTGGTGATCGGCGACCGGCCGGACGACAGTGCGACCGCGCACTTGCTGGAGACGGCCGGGCGTTGGCGAGCCGCTGGTGCAGAAGTCTGTCTTCTTAACCGCTACGAGGCGAATTGGCCCCGGCTCCCGGCCCTCCTCGAGTTGGGCGCCGAAGCCGTGTTGGGCGGCGACTGGGCATACTTTTGGGGCGATGCTCCCAGCCAGGCGGATATGGCCTGGGGCCGGATCGCCGCGTTGTGTACCCGCGATCCAACCCAATCCACCGTGGGCTTGACCGACCAGGAACAGGCCGTGGCCCAGGGGTTGCTGAAAGTGATCTACGACAGTCAGCCCGCAGACGACACGGCAGGCTGGGGGGCCGTGGCGACGCTGATCCTGGATCAGATCCAGGCCGACAATCGAGGCTATTTCGCTGAGCAGGCCGCTGGCTTTGCCGCGACCTATGCGTTACCGGCCCCGGCATCCGCCGCCGACCGGGTGGATGGGCGAGTCCTGCGTTTTGAGCACAGCCCTGGCAGGTATCGCCATGCCGCCTATTGGGCGTTGGAGGCGGCGATCGAACGCCACGGCCGGGCGCTGGAGCGCGGTATCAGCTTCAAGGCGCCCTACGCCATCGCCACCTGGCCCGAGGGCGCTGAAATCGAGCTATTGGCCATCAACCACTGGCGGGAGGAAGAGGCGACACCGATCCGTTTGCTCTACCCTGGCGACCTGGGCCCGCCACCCGCGGGCAACGAATGCACCATCCAGGTGCGGCTGCCGGCCGCGCAGCAGACCTCGAAGGTCTGCCCGCGGCCGCGGCCATGATCCAGGAGATCGTCAGCGCGGTCCGGCCGTTGACCGACGAGGCGTCCGGCCCCGATGAGCGCGGTCGCGGCAAGCTGCTCGTGGTGGACGACAACGCGCTGAACCGCGATCTGCTGGTCCGTCACCTCGAACGCGAGGGTCACACAGTGTCGCTGGCAGAGGATGGCCGGCGTGCCCTGGCGCTGATCGGGGCCGAGCGGTTCGATCTGGTGCTACTCGACCTGATCATGCCCGAGATGAACGGGTACGAGGTGTTGCAGCGCCTCAAGGGGGATGCGGCCCACCGCGACATCCCTGTGATCGTCATTTCGGCGCTGGATGAGCTGGACAGCGTGGTGCGCTGCCTGGAAGCGGGCGCTGAAGACTATCTGTCCAAACCCTTCAACCCGGTGCTGCTGCGCGCCCGCATCGGCGCCTCGCTGGAGAAGAAGCGGCTGCGCGATGCGGAGGTCGAATACCTGCGCAATGTCGCGGTGGTCACCGACGACGCCGGCGCTGTGGAAGCCGGCATGTTCAGGCCCGAAGACCTGGCCAGACCGCGCACGACGTGACCGCCAAGCTGGGCGCGGACGTTCGGGGCAAGCTCTACCTGATCCCTTCCAGCATCAAGGCCGGTGAGATCACGCGGGTGCTGCGCGAAGGGTATGACGCCCAACTGCTCACGCGGGGCTTCCGCGGGTTGATTGATACGCTGGGGCTGGATGTGTTGCTGATCGACACGCACCCCGGCTTGGGCGAGGAGACGTTGCTCTCGATGGTCATCTCTCACACCCTGGCGATCGTCTTACGCCCCGACCAACAGGACTATGAAGGGACCGGCGTGACCGTGCAGGTGGCGCGCAAGCTGAAGGTGCCGAACATGGCGCTGATCGTCAACAAGGTTCCGGCGGTTTTCGACAGCGCCGCGGTCAAAGCGCAGGTGGAGAAGGCGTACAGTTGTCCAGTGATCGGGATCTTGCCGCACTCGGATGAGCTGATGGCCCTGGCGAGTGGCGGCATCTTCAGCCTGCGCTACCCGGATCATCCCGTGACGGCGCTGTACAGGCAGATCGCGGAGGGCTTGCGATGATTCCGCACGAGCGGCCCTGAGAAAATGCCGCTGTCGACCGAGTGAAACGGACGATTGTGGGTAACATCAGCCTGTTGCTCCATTCGGGTCCGTGAGGCCAGACGTGCAAATCGCCCTACCCCGACTTTCATCCACGGTAGACGCCATGCTGTTTGACAGCGGCGATGAAGGCTTCGACGTTCTCCATCGATACGTCGGATTGGATGACATGGGCCGGCGCGGCCATATAACCTCCACCCGCGCCCAGAATCCGGATTTTTTCGGCCACATCCGCGGCGATCTCTGCTGGTGAGCCGTTGGGCAGCAAGTGTTGTTGGTCGATGGCGCCCCAGAAGGCCATGCGGTCGCCGAATTTGGTCTTGAGTTCGAGCGGGTCATGGCCGGGGACATTGGGTTGCACGGGGTTGAAAACTTGCATGCCGATGTCGGCCAGGTCGCCGAGGATGGGGGCGACGGCGCCGTCGGTGTGGTAGGCGATGATGACGTTCGGGTCCAGCGCCCGGATTTCCTGCCACATCTCGGCGTAGCGCGGCTTGAAGATGTTGCGCCACATGCCGGGCGAGATGATCATGCTGTTCTGCGCCCCGAAATCGTCGCCAAACCAGAGTGCGTCGACGCCCAGCCCGACCAGTTGTTTGGCGATGCCGGTGTTGAATTCCTTCACCTGATCGATGAGGGTGAAGACATAGTCCTCGCCCATGGCCATATCCATCATGAATTTCTCTAGTCCAACATGGAGCCAGGACATCTCGAACATGCCCACCTCCACGTCGCCGACGATGAAGTACTCATCCCGATATTTTTCGATCATGGCTTTGGCGTCGTCGAAGCGGCCTTCGGCGTAGGGGTCAGGATAGCCGTGGTCGAGGACGTCCTGGATGGTGGTTGCGTGTTTGAGGGGCGGGATGACGACCTCCATGTACAACGACCCTTGTCGCATGACCATGCCGTATTCGTTGACGATGAAGCCTTCGGGCGTGATCGGATGGCTGTACCCGCGCGGCAGGCTGCCCCCCACCACCACGCAATCGCTGCCCATGGCCGTGCGCAGTTCGTTGGCCGAGATGCGGTAGGTCACGTCTTCGTAGTAAGAGGTGGTGAATTGGGGGGCGAGGCCGTATTTCTGGCTGAAGGCGTTGGTCAGCGAGCGGCAGAGGTCGAATTGGACGGGTGCACGGTCAGGTGTGCCGGTGCGTTTGAGCGTCATCATGACGCGTTCGCGAGAGTTCATGGTTTGTTCCTTTTGATCCGCGAAGGATGCGAATGTACGCGAATAAGAGTAAGATTTTTAACACAAAGAGCAAGAAGAAGACACGAAGTTCTGAAAATGTCTTTGCATCATGTTTTTTATTCATCGAGAGACGATACGCAATACGCAACACGTGCTAATCCAGATGAAAAACCTCTTTCAACTCGATCATGCTTTCATCAGCGTGGGCGCCGCCAAGTCCTTCGAAGTAAGGCGCCATGAATTCCTGCCAGCGGGCGTTGATCTCTTCTTGGGCCATGCCCTCCAGGGCCTGCTGGAAGCTGAGTGGGGTCTCGAAGTAGCCGAAGAGGAGGCCGTCCTCGCGCATGAAGAGTGAGTAGTTGTGCCAGCCGGTGCGGCTCAGGGCGTCAAGCATTTCCGGCCACACGCTTTCGTGGTGTGCGATGTATTCAGGGATTTTGTCAGCTTTGACTTTGAGTAAGAAGGCGACGCGTTTCATGCTTGGCTCCTATTGGGTTCTTGTGGACGCGGATGGGGAAACACGGATGTTTTTGTTGTGCACGCGGATGGGGAAACACGGATTCTGTTAAAATGTCAGATTCTCAATTTGTTCATCATTTGCTCTATTTTTGAAGGAAGTAGTCGTTTTAGAACCGTCTAACGGTTTGCGTTACCAAAATTTCCACACCTGTCCTCGCTCGGCCACGCGCACGACCGGAGCCAGGTGGGGATAGGCGGCGTCGAAGCGGGCTTTGAGCTCGGCGTCGGTCAGCATGCCCCAAGGGTCTTCCAGTCCGCTGTAGTGGACGAGGTAGGCGCCATAGTGCTGCTGGTCGGGAGCGCAGGTGAGGTCGAGGTTGTCCAGAAAGCCGGAGCTGACGAGTTCTTCGATGCCGGCGTGCGTGGTCCATTCTTTCATGGCGCACCAGGTGGTGGCATCCAAGAAGGCAAGAGAGGGGCGATGCAGGGCGGTGAGATCGACCGGCGGGGTGGTGATGTCCCAGGCGATGAGCAGGCGATGGCCGGGCGGGAAATCGATGGCAAAGAACACCGCGCCCTCGAAGTGGTCGACGGCGACGGGTGTGATGCGAAAGAGGCCGTTTTGCAGGGGTTGGCCGGGGGAGAGAGGATGGAAGGCGAGGGTGTCGCCGTCGTGGAAGCCGTACCAGTGCGTGCGTTCCAGATGCCGATAAGTCGGCTCAGTGCAGAAGACAGGCAGGGGAGGGCGTTTGGTTCGCAAATCTCCTCGCCGTGCGCAGTAGATTTCGGACAGCACCATCAGCTCGGCGTGATGGTCGATGTGGCCGTGGGTGATGAAGACGGCCAATGGCTGGTCCCAGAATTCGTCCGGGCAGAAATCGGCGATGGCCTCCAGCACACCCAGACCGCAGTCGAAAAGGAGGTTCTGCTGCACCCGACCATCCTCGCTGTGCGTCAGCAGCCCACTCACACAGCCGCCGCGCTCCTTCCCCAGACGACGTTTCTCGATCCAATAGGCGTAGTCCTTGTTCAGTTGGCGGTAGGTGACAAAGTGGCGGGGTGACAAGGTGACAGGGTGGCGGGGTGACAAGGTGACAGGGTGACAAGGTGATGGGGCGGCGCCAATAACTAATTACCAATAACCAATCACCCCCTATACTGCTGCGCCAGTTCTTTGACGATGCCGTAGGCATACAACAGGCGGGCAGGGGGGATGTCGGGTTGGACGAAGTGGCCGGTGTTGAAGATGAAGCCGCCGCCGGGGGCGTAGATCGAGAAGACGCGGGTGATGTAGTCCTTCAGCGCCTCGCCGTCGTAGGCGAAAAGGCCGTCGATGACATCGAGCGAGCCGTAGACGACGATCTTGTCGCCATACTGCTGCTTGACCGTGGCCGGGTCCATACCGGCGCTTTCTTGCACCGGATGCATCGAGTCATAGCCGATCTGGACGATGTCGTCCATGATGTTCATGATGTAGCCGTCGCTGTGCAAGTTGACGAGGACGCCGCGTTCGTGGATATGTTTGACGACGCGGGTGGCGTAGGGCGCGATCAGTTTGCGCCACATGCGCGGTGAGAACAGCATGTTCTGATTGCTGCCCCAGTCATCCGAGAGGGTGATGATGTCCACCCCGGCGTCGATGCAGCCATCGACCAGGCTGCACAGCCAGTCGGCGTAGCGGTCGAACCAATTCGCCATCAATTGCGCGTTCTTGCCCATCTGCATCCAGCAATTTTCGATGCCAATGATGCGGCTCGTGCCTTCGACGATGCCCCAGATATGGGCGACGACGGCGCGCTTGCTGCCGTGTTGCTCGACGGCCTGGACGATGTTCAGCCCGGCGAAATCGGGCGTCCAGGCGGTGTGGGTGAGCCATTTGGGGTCACGCGGGTCGCCGGGCCAGAAGCCGGCCAGTTCGGTCACATCCAGCAGGCGGCCGGTCTGGTTGGGCCAGGGCACGTAGCCGGTGAAGAGGTCGATGCCGAATTCATCCAAAAAAGCTTCCCGCGTGCCCCATTCGGTCTCAAGGTTCTGCACGAATTGTTTTTGGAAGAGCCAACAATCGATGGGTGTGCGGTCGGCGGGTTGGCGGCGCAGGGTGGCCAGGACGCGTTCTTTGCCGTTCATGTCTTATCCTTGTTGCGTGGTGTGTGAGTCCGCCGGGGTGAGGTTCAACAGGCTGTCCCAGGTGGCCAGGTCAAGTCCGGCTACGTAGTTGCTGTGGAATGATTCCAGGTGGATCTGATCCCAGACCGGCACGATGGCGCGCAGGTCGGGTGGCAGACCCTGGAGGATTTCGGCGTAGGCGTGTTCGAGCAGGCGATAGCCAGAGCTGGAGTGATCGACGAACTGCGTGTGGGGCCGGATGATGCCGTCATCCACCAGGGTTTGGTCGATCACGTCGGCCATGCGATTGAGCAGATCGAGCTTGCGCACCCAGGGTGTGGCCAGGCTGACAGCTTCGTTGATGATCGGCGTCAGGGGATAGGCCAGACGCGGGAGTCGGGTGAAAAAGGCCATCGTCCACTTGTCATAAGGACAATACCGCTTGTCGAGGAGGAAGGCCAGTTGTGTGCCCAGACGCAGGGCGCGGGCAAAGGTGATGTTAGCGTACCACTCGTTGTAGCGTAGGATGGCGCGTTTGAGCGCGTAACTGCCCATGCCGGAGAAGTAGCGACACCAATGGGCGATGCGACGCAGACGCACGGGTTCGGGATAGTAGTTCAGAAAAGCCTGGCGGATGGCGGTGAACTGGCCGGTGTCATCCATCCAGATTTCGCCGTTGATAATGTGCATGATGTCTTCTTCGGGCACGCTTAGCCATTCGGCGTAGGTCTCCGGCACTTTGGTCAGGCCGATGGTGCGGCGCAGATAGCCCTCCAGGCTGGTGAGCGACAAGCCCTTGCCGCCCGATAGCCCCTCGCGCAGGTTGTGACCCCGATAGCTGTTGGGCATCTCGCGCTCGACCACGCGCAGGATTTCGGCGCCCCGCGGCTGGAAAAGCTCCTCTGGCATGAGGGCGTTGATACGAATGCCCCAATGATGGTCGGCGGAGTATTCATCGTCGAGGCGGAGAACTTCCGAGCCGTAGCCAAAGACGCCAAAGGTGGTGCGCCGGGTCTCTTCGGGGAAGTGGCGCTCCAGGATGGGTTCGAGCACCTCGAAAAAGAACTGGCGGCTGATGTCGATGATGGACTCGCGCATGGGTGGCCTCTGGGGTGACACGGTGAGGGGGTGACAGGGTGGCAAGGTGATGGGGTGACACGGTGACAAGGTGACGGGGTGGCAAGGTGACAAGGTGACAAGGTGACAAGGTGACAAGGCGGCCTGCAACTTGTCTACTTGTCTACTTGCCTACTTATCTACTTATCTACTTGTCTACTTGTCTACTTGTCTACTTGTCTACTTGTCTACTTGCTTCCCGCAGCGTCGATGATCTCGTTCAGGCGGTTGCGGTAGTATTTGAATTGTTCCCAGCTGACGCCTGGGGAGATGCAGTGGTCGCCGGTGGGGATGTAGCCGCCGTGTTCGAGCAGAGCGGCGACCGGGGTCAGGAATTCCTCGATGCGGGCGGGGCCGAGGGCCATATCGTACTTGGGCACCCCGCCCATCATTTGGAAGCGAGGATATTGTTTGCGCAACTTGACCACATCCATGCCGGCGCTCGTTTCCATGGGGTACATGCCGGTCACGCCCGCCTCCAGGAATTGCGGGATCAGCTTCTCGATATTGCCGTCGGTGTCGACGAGGATGATGTCGACGCCTTTGCCACGCAGGAAGTCGGTGATGCGGCGGTAGCAGGGGGCCATGAACTCGGCGAAGTGGGCGGGCGAGACCATGGTGCCCATCGTGGACGACATATCTTCCCAGATATGACAGCAGTCGATCTCGACCTCAGCCAAAATTTCCTCCCAGACGGCGATCCAGAGACTGGTCAGATGGCGTAAGATGTCATGGACGAGGTCGGGCTGGTCGTAGTACAGATAGAAGACGTTCTGGTAGCCGATGAGGTGGACGAGCGTGCCAAAGAAGCCGCAGGGATAACCACCCACGGCCAGGGGATAGTCCCGGTCGCGGTACTCCTGCACCCACCAGTTCCAGTTGGCAGGGAAGCGCGAGCGGATATCATCCAGCCGCAGCCGCTCCTCTTTGATCTGTAGCCAGGTAGCCCAGTCTTTGATCGGCCATTCGCGGGCGGTCGGGATCACCGCTTCGTCCTTCTGGAATTGGCGCTTGACGCCGTCGATGTCGACATAGGTGACGAAGCGGTCGTCCTCGGCCAAGATAGTTGGCTCGAAATAGGGGTGGAAGAGCTGTTCGACCGGAACCATGGCCGTGCTCTTGTCGAAGCCGAAGTAGTCCATCACGTCCAGGGCCAGCGGGAAGCCCTGGCTGGGCCAATACAGCGCCCCGCCCCAGATGGCGATGCCGTTCGGCAACTCGATATCCTGTTCGCACTCGTCGTAGAATTTTTCCAGATAGGTGCGTTCTTTGCGCCATTGGTGCGTCCAGGCTGTTGTATACAACGATGCGCCGACGGTGGTGATGCGGGTGGGGAGGTTGGTTCCGTATTTTCGCGGCAACCCTTCCCGATACCATTGTTTGATGTTTTCGCCCCAGAAGCCGAACTCCCATTTGAGGGTGCGGATACCGGGGGTGAAGTGCATGATTTCGAGAAAGCGTTCACGTGAATTCATGGTTGCGCCTCCATTTGAGGGTTTTTGTGGACGCGGATGGGGAAACCATGTCCTGAGTGCAGCGAAGGGGCGGATAGTTCTGGATTGGTTTTGTGGACGCGGATGGGGAAACCACGGATGGGTCTTGATAAAAAGTCAGCGGTCGGAGCGCGGCTCAACTGCGTTGAGCTTCTAGCGCTCCAACCGCTGCGAAATTCGATCTGTGGGTGACTTTACCTCTTACTTGACATTGGTCTTGTCATAGACGGTGAAGGGACCCATGAGGATGCGTAGGCCCTTCTCCCGTGTCGGGTCCTTGGTGATGGTGTACTCACCCATACGGCCAGCCTTGAAGGTTTCACCCTCGCGCGCTTCCATCTGGCCAGTGGCGATCATGTAGCTGGTGTAGTAGGTGAGATAGCCAAGATCGACGAAGGACCACAACGCG
>JAYRVO010000168.1:0-56039 GCA_041918515.1 Chloroflexota bacterium
ACGCCTCACGTTTCACGCCTCACGTTTCACGCCTCACGTTTCACGCCTCACGTTTCACAGAACCCTCTTGGCCCCATTTTATCTACCGCAAGTATAAGGAGATTTTCGAGATGAACCATACACAACGTCGTTCGCGCTTGTGGGCCGGCCTCGGCCTGCTGGTCGTCGTTGCCATGCTGCTGGCCGCGGTGCCTGCCCTGGCCGCGCCGATACCCGGCGATGAAGATGGCATCGTGCAGGTCAAGACCACCGGCGTCACCCCCAAGCAATTCCCGCCCAAAGACCAACCCGACCCTGTCGCCTATCGCCAGCGCCGCGCCACCGAGAAAGCCATCTTGGCCGGTGATGCCAGCGCCCAGGCCCTCAGCGGCGAGGGCAAACTCCTCGTCCTCTTGCTGGACTTCGCTGGCACCGATGTCGTCACCTGGGACCCCGGCGACCAATGGGACCCGTATGGCGTCGCCGAAATTGTAGACGCCGAGGGCCGGGGCGACTGTTCCAACGTCATCACGCAAACGACAACCTTCACTTACACGCCCACGCTACACGGCCAGGTGCCGGTGCCCGACACCGCCGATCATGCCTATAAGGGCGAGATGCCGACCCGCTCCTTCGGACTCTACTCGCCCGACACCAGCCGCCAGCACTTCGACCACCTGGTCTTCGGTGATGGCGTCTCCTTCAGCTACCAGGCACTGAACGGCGAGCAAGTCAACATCAACGTCGACGAATCACTGCGCACCTATTACGAGAAACTCTCGCGCGGTCAATACACCGTCAGCGGCGATGTCGTTGGCTGGATCCCTCTGCCCCACTCCATGCCCTGGTACGGCGCCGATATCTGCCCTGGCAACCTATCACTGGAGCCGATCTCGGGCGCCGGTTCTGATGGCTGGTACAACGACAACCCCGACATCGAAGAGGTGCCGCGCGTAGACTACGGCACGCCCCGGACCGCGGTCATGGATGCCGTGGACTGGATCAACACCAACATGCCCGATTTCGATTGGAGCAAATACGATGGCAACCATGACGGCGTCGTCGACACCATCGTCGTCGTCACCGCCGGTATCGACGAAGCCAATCGCGGCAGCGAGATCAGCGAGCATGCTATTTGGCCGCACAGCAGCGGCGTGGACTACTGCGCCGATCCTGGCCCGGATGGCCAGTGCGACACCGACGACGACATCCGCACTGGCGCCTACATCTTCCAGGGCGAGACCACCGGCGTCGCTACGTTCACACACGAATTCGGCCACCGCCTGGGCGCCGACGACCTCTACTCCTATGGCTATGGCGACACCTCGGCCGGCCAGTGGAGCAACATGGCCGATGACCGCGGCCACGGCATCCCCTGGGACAGCGGCTCGGTGGGCATGGACCCCTGGCACATGTTGGGCTGGGGCTGGCTGAACCCACTCATCATCAACTACAACGACCCGGCTCAGGAAGTCACGCTCACTCAGGCCGCCGACCGCGCCGACGGCGTGCACGACTCCCTCATCGTCAAGCTGCCTGACCAATCCTGGACGATCGAGACCGCCCACAGCGGCGAGAACATGTGGTGGGGCGGTCGCGACGACCTCATGAACAACCTGGTCTACCATCCCATCGACCTGACCGGCGTCCCCACCACTACCACCAATCTCAAGCTGACCTACTGGACCAAGTACGACATCGAAGAAGCCTGGGACTTCGGCTTCACTCAGGTCTCGACCGACCAGGGCGCCACCTGGACCAGCCTGGCCAACGCCAACACCACCAGCGACCACGACCCCAGCGCCATCGATTATGTGGTAGCCAACCTGCCTGGCCTCACCGGCCACATCGACGAATGGACGCAGCAGACCTTCGACCTCAGCGCCTATGCCGGCAAGCAGATTTGGCTCGGCTTCCGCTACGCCACCGACTGGGGCACCCTGGGCGTGGGCTGGTGGGTCGATGATATCGCTGTGAAGAACGGCAGCGATGCTATCTTCAGCGACGATGTCGAACATGGCATGGGTGATTGGGTGGCCGACCCGGCCGCAGACGGCTGGCGCATCAGCGACGGCGTCTTCGACTATCCCCACTACTACATGTTCGAGTGGCGCAACGACGCTGGCATCGACCACAACCTGGCCATCGGACGCTGCGATGTAGAGAACTGGGGCATGCTGGGTTGGTACATCAACGACCAGAAGTACACCGCCAACGAGATCTACAGCTATCTGTCGGACGTGCCCAGCTTCGGGCCGAAAGGCAAGGCGCTGGTCATCGACTCGCATCCCCAGCCGCTGCGCGACGCCACCTCGCCCTTCGCTCACAACGCCCGCAGCAACACCGCTTATCGCTGCTACGGCATGCGCGACGCCGCCTTCGGCCTGGACGCACTGCCCGCCTTCCACGTCACTTCGCCGCCCACCAACCCCACCCGTTGGGGCAACCCGGCCTTCGAGTATCCCGCCCAGCCGGCCGTCAGCGCCTTCCACGATAGCTGGAGCTACTACCCCGGCCTGGAATACACCAGCATCCGCTCGGCCACCGACCCGCGCGGCCCGCGCTACTTCTGGGTCGCCAAGGAACGTGACGCCAGCGTCGTTGTCCCGGCCAAAGACACCTATGGCGTCGGCCCGGCCAATTACAATGGCGCCGGCTTCCTGCAGTGGATGCCTGAGGAAAGCGCCTTCTTCGGTTTCTGGACCGCCGAAACCGGCACCGGCAACCCCGGCGACACTGATGTGCAGTATGGCCTCCATGTCGAAGTGGTCGCTAAAGCCGCCGATGGCAGCTGGGGCAAGCTCAAGGTCTGGAATTCCCTGCACGACATCAAGGTCACGGCCACAGCTTCCGCCGCCACCGCTGCCGTCGGCAACGAAGTCTCGTTCCACTGGGACAGCCTGAACATCGGCTCGCGCGACAACTTCCTGGCCTACTTCCCGCTGCCCGCCGGCACGACCTATGTGGCCGGCAGCGCTCATGGCGGCCTGGCCCCCGTCACCGGCGACCTGGCGTCCGTGCAGGCGGCGGTCGCGGCTGGTCAGAACGTCACAGCCATGGCCGAACCGCCCGCGGCGGACGTCACCGGCTTCGTCTGGGCCTACGACGTCCTCACCAAGGCCAGCAACGAGATGGGCTATAGCGTCAAGGTGGGCGAAGCCGCAGCCGGAACCCGCATCAAGGGCGTCGCTCAGTTCCTGGACATGGGTTACGGCGGCGACCGCCTGTCCATCTGGCGCACCTACGCCACCGCTGAGGTGCGCGTGGCCAAGACGCTCGAACTGCCGCTGATGTACGACACCTGGGTCAACGGCGGTCAGCAAAACGTCAACTTCAACGGCTACGCCGCCCTCATCGCCCGCACCAGCGGCCTGGACAACGCGCTACTCAGCTTCGACCGCAGTGGTCTGCCCGCGGGCATGGAGATCACGGCGGCGGCGCTGGAAGTGCACTTCGTCGGCGAATCGGGCACCAAGGGCAAATCGCTCACGGCCTGGAACGTCAACGACTTCAACCCGATGACGGTGACGTACACCTCGGCCCCGCAGACCTACAACCCCAGCGCGGCAGTGGCTGTCCCCAGCGGCCACGCCCACGTCAGCTTCAACGTCAAGTCGCAGGTGACGGCCTGGGATGCCGCCGGCGCGCAAGCCGCGGGCGGCAAGGGCTTGCTGGCCGTCTCGGCCTCCGGCCCGCTCGGTCGCGTCATCTTCGACAGCCTCGAAAGCTACCAGGGCAGCCCGGCCATGCTCGAGGTCACCTACCTGCCGTAAACACCACGAAGTGCGACGCATTTTGCCGATGCGACGCACTTTTCCTCACCAACAAAATGCGTCGCACCTGGCAGGTGCGACGCATTTTGTTTTCGGACATCGAGAGCCGCCCCGTGGACAGGCGTGATCGCATCCCCAGCCTCACGCCCAATCCCCGACTGCAGCGGCTGCAAGGGGCGACAACCCAGTTTGACATGCCGGGCTTGGCGTCACGACGCCTGATAAATCAAGCCGTATTCGCTCCGCGTTCATCCGCGTCCTATTCTCAGGGCAGACGTGAGAATGGGCATCTCGCCCGTGTTGGATGATAATAAGGATGACGGTCATCCCTTGGGGATGACCGTCATCCCCCATCACCAGCCGGAGACCGAACATGTCCGCGATGATCGTCATCCCCCATCACCAACCGGAGACCGAACATGCCCGGGATGATCGTCATCCCCCATCACCTGACGACCCCGCTCTCTGGCGCCGGATGCTGGCGGCAGTGACCGCGCTCGAATCCTTCCTGGCCCCCACCCTCGATCACTATCACAAACAGACGGGGCTGGGCGGCTGGACGTGGTTCAACCTGCTGGCCGTCCTAACGTTCGAGCCGGAACCGGCCACCGTCGTTCGCTTCCACGTGCGCGACCCCTACAGCAGCCCCCAGCGCTATCTAACCCACCTGGCTGCCGCGGTGGACAAGGGTCTTCTACTCCAGTCTGACGACGAATACCATCTAACCAGCGCCGGTCGCGCCAGTTCGCGCCAGTTCGTCGACGACTTGCGCACCATGATGGTCGCCGTCGATCCACTGCCACCCGCGCAGGGCGAACGCCTGGCCAACCTGCTCGACCGTCTGGTGGAAGCCAGCCTGAACAACTTCGCCCCACCCGTCCCCTGGGGCATCCGCCTGAGCTACAAACTCATGCCCGCGAGCGTCCCCCCGCTGCCCTTCAGCGAGCAAGCCATCTCCTGCCTGGCCGCCTATCGCGACGACTCTCACCTGGCCGCCTGGCAACCCTCTGGCCTCTCTGGCCCCGCCCTGGAATCGCTCACCCTTCTCTGGCGCCAGCAAGCAACCTCGCTGGCCGGACTGGAACGCCAACTCGTGCGCCGCGCCCATCCGCTCGCCGTCTATGTCTCCGCGCTGCAAGAACTGCGCGAGTGGGGATACATCGCCGGGCCGGACGAAACGCCCATCGTGACGCCAACCGGCCGGGATTTCCGCCAAGGGGTGGAAGAAACCACCGATCGCTACTTTTTCGCGCCCTGGGCTTGCCTAAATCCCATCGAGAAGAACGAGATGACCAACCTGCTCGACCGCCTGACCGACGGCCTGCAAGCCAACACCCGCGGCTCCTGAGACTGCCGTGCAGCGCTTCTTCGTCCTTCCCACCGCCATCCGCGGCCAACAGGTGCACTTCAGCGCCGAACAGTCCCACCAAATGCGCCACGTCCTGCGTCTGCGCAGCGATGACGAAGTGTGGGTGCTGGATGGCGAGGGCTGGCGCCATCGCGTGGCCGTACAACACGTGGGTAAGAGCGACACCCTCGGCCGCATCTTGGACACAGCGCCGGCCGCGGGCGAACCAGGAGGCGATTTCATCCTCTGCCAGGCCATCGCCCGCGGCGAGCGCTTCGAGTGGGTGCTGCAAAAAGGCGTCGAACTTGGCGTCACCCATTTCCAGCCGATGATCACCCGCCGCACCGTGCACCGCTCTCCCGGCGAAAGCCAACGCCAACGCTGGGAACGCATCGTGCGCGAGGCGGCGGAGCAATGCGGCCGCGGGCGTCTGCCCCAACTCCTGCCCGAGATCAGCTTCGAAGAAGCCATCACTCATCATCGGGGCATTGCTCTCCTACCTTCCACCGCTGCTGCCCGCCCGGTGCGCCAGGCGTTGGCGACCGCCGCCTGGCCGATCACGGCCTTCATCGGCCCCGAAGGCGGATTCGATCCCACCGAAATCGCCTTCGCCCGCGCGGCCGGCATCGAACCGATCAGCCTCGGCCCCCGCACCTTGCGCACCGAAACCGCCGCCATCGTCCTCATCAGCCTGGTCATGGCAGCCCTGGGCGAACTCGACCACCCCGCCCCGCGGGCGGACGATGTAACTTTCGACGCCCCCTGACGCGTCCAAGACCCATCACACCCTCCCCCGGTTTCCCTTTCTCTCTGGAGCCTTCATCCATGACCGTCGAAAACGTCATCATCATCGGCAGCGGCCCCGCCGGATTTACGGCTGGCATCTATGCCGGACGCGCCGAATTGAACCCCCTCCTAATCACCGGCAACGAGATCGGTGGCCAGGTTTCCATCACTTACGAAGTCGAAAATTACCCCGGCTTTCCCGAAAGCCTGACCGGACCCGAGCTGGTCGAGCGTTTCCAGAAACAAGCCGAAAAATTCGGCGCCCGCATCGAATACGACTACGTCAGCGAAGTCGATTTCACCCAGCACCCCTTCCTGGTCAAGACCTCCAGCGGCAACGGCCATCGCGCCAAAAGCGTCATCATCTCCACCGGCGCCACCCCGCGCAAACTGCAAATCCCCGGCGAGATCGAACTGACCGGCCGCGGCGTCAGCTACTGCGCCACCTGCGACGGCTTCTTCTTCCGCGGGAAAAAAGTGGTGGTGGTGGGCGGCGGCGACAGCGCCGTCGAGGAAGCCCTCTTCCTCACCCGCTTCGCCACCGAAGTCACCATCATCCACCGTCGCCACGAGCTACGCGCCAGCAAAATCCTGCAAAGTCGGGTCTTCAGCAACGACAAAATCAAATTCCTCTGGGACACGGTGGTCACGAGCATCGATGCCGGCCCCACCGGCGCGGTTGGCTCTGTCGCCATCAAAAACATCAAGACAGGGGCAACACAAGACTTTCCCACTGACGGCGTTTTCATCTTTATCGGCCACGATCCCAACGGGGCATTGTTCGAAGGTCAACTGGAAATGGAAGACGGCTACATCATCACCGACCGCCGCATGCACACCAGCGTACCGGGCGTATTTGCGGCGGGCGAAATCCAGGACAACCACTTTCGCCAGGTCTCGACCAGCGTAGGCCAAGGCGCGATGGCGGCGATGGAAACCGAAAAATTCCTGGCAGCATTGGAGGATGCGGGCCACCAGCCCCCCTGATCCCTTCCCCCTTGCCAACGCCCTCACCCTCCCTCCTCGTCTCCCTTATTCGTGTTTATTCGCGTCATTCGCGGATCATAAACTCCCATCCTCCCTGCCTCCCTCCCTCCTCGTATCCCTTATTCGTGTTCATTCGCGTCATTCGCGGATCATAAACTCCCACCCTCTCTGCATCCCTCCCCCCCCGTGTCCCTCGCCCTCGTCCACGACAGGCTCAACCAGGTCGGCGGCGCCGAAGACGTCCTCATCGCCCTCAAGGCGCTCTATCCTGAGGCGCCGCTCTACACCTCCATCTACGCGCCCGCCAAAATGCCGGCGGTCATGCAAGGCTGGGACATCCACACCAACTGGCTCGACCGGCTGCCCGGCATCCACAACCATCACCAGCCCTACCTCCCCCTCTACCCGCTCGCCTTTGCCCAAACCGACCTCAGCGCCTACGACCTGGTGCTCAGTAACAAATCGGGCTTCTGCCACGGCGTCAAAACGCGGCCCGGCGCGCCCCACATCTGCTACTGCCTGGCGCCCACGCGCTATGTGTGGACGCCCAGCGCCTATCTGGAACGCGAGGGCTTGGGCGCAGCGGCGGGGTTGGCCCTCAGGCCGCTGATCGCCCTCCTGCGCCGTTGGGACTACGCCGCCGCCCAGCGCGTCACCCACTTCATCGCCATCTCCACCGACATCCAGGCCCGCATTCGTCGCTTCTATCGGCGCCAGAGCACGATCATATTCCCGCCGGTCGACGTCGACCGCTTCCGCCCCAACGGCCGTCCGCCCGAACCCTTCTTCCTCGTCCTCAGCCGCCTCATCCCCTACAAACGCATCGACCTGGCCGTTCGGGCCTGCAACCAACTGGGAGTCCAACTCGTCGTGGCTGGGGATGGCCGCGACCGCGCGGCCCTCGAGTCGATAGCAGGCCCCACCATCCGCTTTCTCGGCCGCGTCTCCGACGCCGACGCCGCCGACCTCATGGCCCGTTGCCAGGCATTTCTCTTCCCCGGCCTCGAAGACTTCGGCATCACGCCCCTCCAGGCCCAGGCCGCCGGCCGCCCCGTCATCGCTTTCGGCGCCGGCGGGGCCATCGACACGGTGGCGCTGGGACGGACGGGCGAACTCTTCGCCGCGCCAACCGTCGACTCATTGGCCACCGTCCTCGCTCGCTTCGACCCCCGCGGCTACGACCCTCGCGTCTGCCGCGCCAACGCTGAACGCTTCGGCCTCGAACGCTTCCGCCGCCAGATCACAGACTACGTCGAACGCGTACGGGCGGTTCATGAACCGCCCTCACCAGCCATAAAATGAGAATGCTGGTTTATTCGTGTTCATTAGCGTTATTCGCGGATCATAGAGGGGTTTGGCGGCGCGGCAGAGCCTCTTGTAAGATAGCTGCGTATGCCAAACGTCATGCCAAACGTCCTCTTGTACGACCTCAGCCAACAGTTGCACGAGCTGCTGGCAGAAGACCAGGATTACCCCGCCGGCTTTGCCCTGGGCCGGCACATCCTGCGCTTCTGGCCCAAGCATCTCGACACCTATGCCCAACTGGGCCGCGCCGCCCTGGCTGCTGGGATGTACGAAGATGCTATCGACTGCTTCCAGCGCGCGCTCAGCGCCGATCCGGAGGCGGGCGACTTGTGGGCAGGGCTGCGCCAGGCGCTGACGGCCACCGAACAACTCGAAGCCGCCACCCACGCCGCCCTACACGAGCGCGACTTACAGCCAGACCCAACCGACGCCCGCCTCAGCCCTATCGCGCGCGCAAACCTGGCCGCCAAAGAGGGAAACTGGCCGCAAGCGTTAGCACACTATCGCCAGACGCAGCCTGATAGGGCCGGGCGCATGGACGCCGCGCTGGGGCTGGCCACGACGCTGGCCTATCTGGAACGCTTCGATCTGTGCGAACAAGTCGCCGAAGTCGTGTTGGAACAACTTCCCCACAGCCTCAAGGCGCATCTACTCTTGCTTCGCTGCGCCGAGCGGCTCGGCAAGCCCTCATCCCCGCGTCAAGAAAACATGATCGCCGATCTCGACCCCGACGGCTTCTACGCCCGCGATCGCTTCGGCGCCATCGAACCGCCCCCCTCTCCCGGCGCCGTCTTGCCCGCCTGGGACCAAACCGAGCGCTGGTCATTCCCATCCTAAAACCGAGAGACCGATTTTTCTGATCTCTCTCCCTCTTAGCCGGTTTTCCGGTCCATTCATCTCATTTCAGGAGCTATTCAAAACCCCATGGAACGCACCTTCCTCATGATCAAACCCGACGGCGTCCAGCGCGGCCTCATCGGCGAAATCATCAGCCGCTTCGAGCGCCGTGGCCTCAAACTCGTCGCCATGAAATTCGTCCATGTCTCCCGCCCCCTGGCCGAAGAACACTACGCCGTCCACCGTGAACGCCCCTTCTACGCCGGCCTGATCGACTACATCACCTCCGGCCCTGTCGTCGCCATGGTCTGGGAAGGCCCCAACGCCATCACCATCGCCCGCGCCACCGTCGGCGCCACCAATCCCGCCAACGCCGCCCCTGGCACCATCCGCGCCGACTTCGGCCTGGAGATCGGGCGCAACCTGGTGCATGGCTCCGATGGCCCCGAAACCGCCGCCTTCGAGACCGGCCTGTGGTTTGGCGACGACATCGCCAGTTGGGAACGCTCGGTGGACAAGTGGATCGTGGAGTGAAACCACCCGCTGTCGCTGTCCTCACCGGCGCCGGCATCTCCGCCGGCAGCGGCGTCCCCACCTTTCGCGGGGATGGCGGCATCTGGCGCCAACACCAGGCCCAAGACCTCGCCACCCCGCAAGCCTTCCGTCGCGACCCCAAACTGGTATGGGAATTCTACGACTGGCGGCGCCAGCGCATCGCCGCCTGCCAGCCTAACCCCGCCCACATCGTCCTGGCTGAGATGGACGCCCTCCTGCCCGAATTCACCCTGGCCACCCAGAACGTCGACGGCCTTCACCGTTTGGCAAACAGCCGCCGCCTCCTCTACCTGCATGGCGACATCTGGAACCTGCGCTGCACCCAATGCGACCATCGCCAGGAAAACCATCAGGTCCCGCTCGATCCCCTGCCTCCTCATTGCCCCCGCTGCGGCGCCCTCCTGCGTCCGGGCGTCGTCTGGTTCGGTGAAGCACTGGACGGCATGGTGCTGAACCAGGCCACGCGCGCATTCACGCAGGCCGACATCGCCCTTGTCGTCGGCACTTCGGCGCTGGTCTACCCCGCCGCGCAACTGCCCTTCGATACACTACAACGCGGCGGCAAAGTCTACGAATTCAACACCGAGCGTACCCCGCTCTCCCACCACGCCACCGCCGTCTTCCTCGGCCCCAGCGAACAAACCCTCCCCGCCTGGTGGTCCGAATTCCGCCGCCGTCTGACGCCCGCCCTCTGAGATTCTATGCGCCGCTTCATCATCGACACCGACACCGCCTCCGATGACGCCGTCGCCATCCTCATGGCCTTGCAATGGCCCGATGTGCACGTCGACGCCATCACCATCGTCTCTGGCAACATGCCTGTCAGCCAGGGCAGCACCAACGCCCGCTATGTGGTCGAGGTATGCGGCCAGACCACGCCCGTCTACGAAGGCTGCACCCAACCCTTGCTGCGCCAGCCATTCCACGCCTACTACTTCCACGGCCCCGACGGCATGGGCGGCATGCATTATCCCCCGCCCCAGCGCCCACCCGCCCCCGGCCACGCCGTCTTGGAGCTGGTGCGACGCTTTGGCGAAACGCCCGGCGAGATCGAATTGGTCACGTTGGGACCCCTGACCAATATCGCCATGGCCCTGCGCCTGGAGCCGCGTCTGGCGGGCTGGGTGAAACAGTGCTACATCATGGGCGGGGCCGCCTGCACCGTGGGCAATGTCACCCCGGCGGCGGAATACAACATCTGGTGCGATCCCGAAGCCGCCCGCATCGTCTTCCATTCCGGCCTGCCTATCCTCATGATCGGTTGGGAAGTCAGCCGCGGCGAGGCCAACCTGACCCTGGCCGAGATGGAGCAGATATTCGAGTTAGGAACGCCGCGCGCCCGCTTTGCCATCGAATGCAACAAACACGCCCTGGCTGCCAGCGTCGACCTGCAAGGCGACCCCGGTCTGGGCTTGCCCGACCCCGTGGCGATGGCGGTCGCACTCGATCCCACCATCTGCGCCCGCCGCAGCACCCACTTCGTCGAGATCGCCTGCGACGACCTCACACGCGGCATGACCATCGTCGACGAGCTAGGCGTGACCAGCACCCCACCCTATCGCGATCCCTTGTGGGGGCCGAGAGAACCGAATATCGACATTTGTTGGACCATCGACGCCCGCCGCTGGAAAGATATGCTCGTCTCCACACTCAAGTAACAATCGCCCCCCCACAAAGGAGCGCCATCATGCGCCTACAACACAAGAAAATCGCTTTTCTCGTCGGTCCCGGCTTCGAGGACCTGGAATTCTGGGTCGTATACATGCGGCTGGTGGAAGAAGGCGCGCAGGTCACGACGGTGGGTCTGAAGGCGGGAGAAGTCTATCCCAGCAAAAGCGCCGGGCTGACAGCTAAAGCCGATGTCGCCGCCGCCGACGTGCGGGCTGACCACTTCGACGCCATCATCGTTCCCGGCGGCTGGGCGCCCGACAAAATCCGCCGCTACGAAGCCGTCACCACCCTGGTGCGCGAGGTCTACCAGCAAGGCAAAATCGTCGGCATGATCTGCCATGCGGGCCTGGTGGGCATCTCCGCCAACATCGTGGCCGGGCATCGCGCCACCGGCTCGTTGGGCATCAAGGACGATCTGATCAACGCCGGGGCGACCTGGGTGGATGAAGCCGCATTTCGAGATGGCAATATCGTCTGGGGCCGGATCGTCGAAGACATCCCCGCCTTCAATCGCGAACTCGTGAGCGCGTTGATGGAGTGAGAAAATGGTCGGCATCGTTCTGGTCTCCCACAGCCACGAACTCGCTCAGGCCGGCCGCGCCTTGGCCGCGCAACAAACCCAGGGTCGGGCCGCCATCGCCGCCGTCGGCGGCACCGGCGACCCTGATTTTCCTTTCGGCACCGACGCCCTGGCCATCCTGGAGGCTATCCAGTCGGTCTACCACGACGATGGCGTGCTCGTCCTCATGGATTTGGGCAGCGCCATCCTCAGCGCTGAAACCGCCCTCGAATTCATGGCTCCCGACCAGGCCGCGCGCGTACGGCTGAGCGCAGGGCCGTTCATCGAAGGCGCCATGGCCGCCGCGGTGCAAGCTTCGATTGGCATGGGTCTGGAAGCCGTGGCGCGCGAGGCAGCCGAGGCGATGGGGCCGAAGCGAGAGGCGCTGGAGGAGCAGGGGTTAGAGGTCAGAGAGCAGAGGCCGGAGGCCGGAGAGCCTGCCCTGAGGCCTGTCCTGAGCCTGTCGAAGGGCTTGTCGAAGGGGGAGGCAGTGGAGACGGTGACTTTGGTCAATCACGCCGGTCTGCACTTTGGCCCCGCCGTCCTCTTCGTGCAGAAAGCGGCGGCGTTCCCGACGGAGATCAGCGTGCGCAACCTGACGACGGGCGCTGGACCGGCCGATGCCAAGCGTTTCAATCAAGTGCTGAGCCTGGGAGCCGAGCAAGGGCACACGATCGAGTTGCGGGCGCGCGGGCCAGAGGCGCAAGTCGCGCTGGCGGCCCTGGTCGCTTTGGCCGCAGCCGGCTTTGGCGAAGAAGCCGGTCCTGAAGCCTGTCCTGAGCCTGTCGAAGGGGCCTGTCCTGAGCCTGTCGAAGGGCCTGTCGAAGGGGCCTGTCCTGAGCTTGTCGAAGGGGCGGAGACGTCGCCGATCACTGCTGCGCCCGCGCCGAGCGAGACGACGGCCGCCATCGGCAGTGGCCAGACCGTGCTACGCGGGTTGCCCGCCGCCGACGGCTGGGCCGTGGGCAGAGCGTTCATCCTGGCCGCAGCCTCGCCCCAAGCCATCACCCTGGCCGCAGCCTCGCCCCAAGCCATCACCCTGGCCGCAGCTTCACCCCAAGCCACCCACACGACTGCAACCAATCCCGCCGCCGAATGGCTGCGCTATCAGGCCGCCGCCGATCAGGCTAAATCCGAATTGGCGACGCTGGCCGAACGCATGGAACGGGAAGTGGGCGCCACGCAAGCGCGCATCTTCCAGGCTCATGCCCTGGCCATCGGCGACCCCGATCTCGCCGACGCCATCCGGTCGGCCATCCACGACCAGGCCCTCGACGCCGAAGCCGCCGTGCTCGACGCCACCGAAGCCGCCGCCCGCCGCTACGAGGCCATGGAAGGCGTGCGTTTTCAGGAGCGCGCCGTTGATCTGCGCGATGTGGGTGCTCGCCTTCTCCGGCTCTTACGTGGAGAGGAAGAGGCGGCGCTCGACCTGCCCGCCGAAACCATCCTCCTGGCCGAAGACCTGACCCCCTCCCAAACTGCCACCCTCGACCGCAGCAAAATCCTGGCCTTGTGCACCGTCCTCGGCGGCCCCACCGCCCACACCGCCATCCTGGCCCGCAGCCTGGGTCTCCCGGCAGTGGTGGGAGTAGGGTCGGCGTTGCTCGACCAGGTGCAAGAGGGCGACATGCTGGCCATCGATGGCGCCACCGGCGTCGTCATCATCGAACCTGACGCCGACACCCAGACACTCTACCGCTCCCGACAAGCAGAATGGGTCGCCCGGCGTCAGGCCGCCCAAGCCAACGCCCAAGCCAGCGCCCACACCCGCGATGGCAAACGAGTGGAAGTCGTCGCCAACCTTGCTCTGGCCGCCGAAGCCAGCGCGGCGCTGGCAGCCGGCGCCGAAGGCGTGGGCTTGCTCCGCACTGAATTCCTCTTTCAGGAGCGAATCACCCCGCCCACTGAAGACGAGCAAACCGCAGCTTATGCGCAGGTGGCCGCCGCTATGGCCCCGCGCCCCGTTGTCATCCGCACCCTCGACATCGGCGGCGACAAACCCGCGCCCTATCTGAACCTCCCCGTCGAAGCCAACCCCTTCCTCGGTTGGCGGGCCATTCGCATCTCGCTGGCGCTGCCCGATTTCTTCAAGACGCAACTGCGCGCCATCTTGCGCGCCGCCGTTCACGGCAACGTCCATGTCATGTTCCCCATGATCGCCACGCCCACCGAAGTGGCGCAGGCGCAGGCTCTACTCGCTGAAGCCGCGGCAGAACTGGCTGCCGCCGACATCCCCCACCGCTATCCCATCCCCACCGGCATCATGATCGAAGTCCCGGCCGCGGTGACGTTAGCCGATCAGCTGGCTTCCCGCGTCGATTTCTTCAGCATCGGCACCAACGATCTGACGCAATATACGTTTGCCGTCGATCGCGGCAACGCCCGCGTGGCCGCCCTGGCCGATCCACTCCACCCGGCCATTCTCCGTCAGATCGCCAACGTCATCGACGCCGCCCACGCCGCTGGCAAATGGGTGGGTCTTTGTGGCGAGTTGGCGGGCCGAAGCGAAGCCATTCCCATCTTATTGGGCCTGGGATTGGACGAATTCAGCATGTCGGCACCCGCCATCCCCGCCGCCAAGTCCCTCCTCGCGCGGCTCACCATGCCCGAAGTGCAGGTTTTGGCGCGCACCGTTCTCGATCTGCCGGATGGCAAGGCCGTGCGTGCGGCGACGACATTAGCCCTGGCCCAGTAACCCGCTCCACAGCGTCACCAGATATTGCACCCGGTCGATGAGCAAGGTGAGGCGCGCGCCAGCGGTCGTGGCCAGCAAAACGCCGAAGGCCATCATCAGCCCCAGATAGCCGATCTTGCCAACGAAAGCGAGGATACGAAATGCTGGCTGATCGGCATCTCCGGCAGCGCGCTGCCGAAAGGCAAGGAGAACGCTGATCGTAACCAGCGCCGCCAGCACGGCCGCCCCAGCGTTGGCCCAGCCCGACCCACCCGGCAGCAGCTTGACTTGGCCGACTGCCAGGATTTGGGGGATGAGTGTGCCGCGCAGCGCGCCCGCCAATGCCAGCGCCGCGCCCGCGCCGGCCAGCAGCCCCACCGGGATCAACCCAACCTGGCGCAGCGAGCGGCTGGGGGTGAAGCGCAAAGCCAGGAGACAAGACAGCGCCAGGATCAACCACAGCCATGGTTGGCCCGGAGAAGCACGCAGAGGTGCGAGCAGGCCGGGCCACAAGACCGTGCGCAAGGCGATGGCTGCGAGATAGCCCGCCCACAGGCCCAGCAGCAGGTGCGCAGCCCAACGGAACGCAACATTGGGCCGCCAGGCGCGACTGAAAACGGCCAGGGTGAGGAGCGTGGCGGCGAGGGCACCGGCGAATTCGGCTGCGTGCGCGGTCTCAGGCATGGAAGGAAGAGCGCAACAGAGCAAGTAAGATAATGGCAATCACCAATAGATGGGTGAATGTTTGGGCTGTGACTTGCGCCCCCGCCGGCCCGTCTTGCCCCAGCAGGCTCTCGTAGGCCAACGCATCGGGATAACCCGACAGCAGGGCCGCAATTTGGCCGCTTTGGACGTATGGCTCCAGCGCCGGGGTGATGGCGCCGGAGGCGGCGACGATGAGCGGCGTCGGCTGACGGGCGGCGATCTGCTCGACCCATTCGCGGGTGGCTGTGGCCTCGGCGCTGAACTCGATGATCAGATCGAAAGCGGTGATGCCGGCGTCAGCCGCGATGTCCAACGCTTGCATGTCGGAGGCGGGCAAGTTGGCAGCGCGGGCGGGGGCGATGGCCAGGGCTTGCAGGGCGGCGGCATTGCCGGGAATGAAGCCTAGATCGATTGAGGGGCGGATGGCGGCGACGCCCGGCGGGCGCATGCTGGCCGCCAGACGCCTGGCATCGGCGGCGACGCCCGCGCCGAAGGGTCGCAAGCTGACATCAGCGATGAGAGCTTGTCGCTGCTGCAAGTGTTGCAGGATGGGCCTCGCCAATAGTTGCATCTCGCCCTGGGTCGTCGGTTCATAGTCCCAGGCCAGGAGGACGCGGGCGCCTGGCGGCAGGATCTCGATCAATTGGAAGACGGTTTCGACGTCGGGACGAAGGGGCGGCGCGCTGGCGGGCGGTGAGCGCAAATCAGATAGCAGGAGGGCGAGCAGGATGGCGAGGAAGAAGGCAGGGGCGAGCCAGCGTGGAGGAAGGGAGGAGACGAGGGGGCGGGGCGGGGGGGAGGGAGGAGGCAGGGAAGCGGGGGGCGGAGAGGCTTCGTCCCGAGGCTGCGTCCCGAGGCTCAGCCCGAGGGGCTCAGCCCGAGGAGCGGGGGGCGGAGAAGGCTTCGTCCCGAGGCTGCGTCGCGAGCGCTCAGCCGAGTGGCTCAGCCCGAGGGGGGATTCGTCTTCCGGTCTTTGCGTCTCCCTTTCTCCCCCGCCCTGCGTCTCCTCCCATTGCGTCAGAACCTGCTCGATGCGTTGCCACGAGGCTTCGCTGCCGGGTTTGAGCTGGCCGCTGCTGATGACAGGCTCGGCGGGGACGAGGCCCTGGACATGCGCCAGCAAGCGCGGGGTCGGAAGGGGAACGCGTTCGCTATCGACTGCGTTCGCGCCTGGTTGCAGCAGCGACTCGCCGCAGTTAGCGCAGAAGTCAGCGCCGTCCGGGTTCTCGGCCCCGCAGAAGTCGCACTGGCTCACGGCCCTCTCCGCGGGAACAGGCGCGCGAGTGCAGCCAACACGACCGCCAACGCCAGCCCGATCAGTATTCCCCGAAAGACCGCCGCGGCCAGCCCGACCATCAGGTTGTGGCGGAGGGCGGCCAGCCAGGGCGCCTGGTCCACCAGCCAGGGGGTCTGGCTCAAAAGGACAGCGATCAGGCTGAGGGTGAAAAGGGCCATGCCCAGATCGCGGATACGCAGGCGCCGATAGAGAGCGAAAGCGAGGAAGATGGGCAGCAGGGCAAAGACGGCCGCCAATCCCGGCCCCAACAGCCATTGGTAGGCCCAACGCCCGGCCCCGGCTGTGAACCCCGCCGGCAGCAATCCCATCACGAAGGTCACGACAAATCCGGCCACCAGGGCGATGCTGGCGGGAAAGCGCCGCGCCCGCAGGATGTGGCGCACGACGAGATGCCCGGCAGCGAACACGAGGGCCGCCGCTGTGAGCAGGACGACCGCCTGCAAGAGCGGTTGCGCCAGCCGGGTGATGGCTGTGCCGGGCAAGAAGTAGTTCAGGAAGACGATGACGCCGGCAATGGCGGCGAGCAGGCCGGCCAGAACGCGGAAAGGGGCAGCAGGAGGGGCGAGGGGAGAGGACACGGTTTAACCAAACAGCAACCGATGCAGTAACACCACCAGCGCCAGCGCCAACACGAGTAGCCGCGCCAGGGAGAGGACGGTCGGGTGGATGGTGTCAGCCGTCGCTTCGTCAGCGGGGCGGACGGCAGGATCGAGCAGGGCCAGGATGGAGGCGGAGGTGGGGTCGGAGGAACGCAAGCGGGCAGGCGAGGCTTCGTCCCGAGGCTTCGTCCCGAGGCTCAGCCCGAGGGGCTCAGCCCGAGGGGTGGGCGGGTCGCCGAAGACAGCCAGATCGCCGGGCAAAGAAAGGGGTGGAGCGCCGTCGCTGGTGGTTGGCTCGAGCAGGGTGAGAGCAAGCGCGGGTTGGCTGGATGCCAGGGTCTCGCGCTCGGTCTGGCTATTCTCCAGCCAATCGCCAGCTTCGTCCGGCGGCGCTGGCGGCGCCAACGCGCGACGAGACCAAAGGACAAGCAGGCCCAGCAAGGCCAGCAAGGCCAGCAAGGCCAGGCTGGCGCCATCGAGCGCGGTCAGCGAGCTGCTCATGCGCGCTCCCCGAACCACTCGGCGACAAGTCGGTCGAGTTCATCGTCGTCGCTCAGGCGCTTACCCAACCCTGCCACCCGTTCTGCATCCAGCGGCAACAAGGGCGCCGCCGCCGTCAATAGCTCGCCTGCGAACCAGCTCAGGGGCTGGAGGGCGACGAGCAGGAGGGTGGCGGGGGCCTGGAGCCTGCCCTGAGCATAGTCGAAGGGCCTGCCCTGAGCATAGTCGAAGGGCCTGCCCTGAGCATAGTCGAAGGGGTGGAGACGGGCAAGCCAGGACGAAAGATCCATCACTGTATCTGCTTGATCGGCGTCAGCGTCGCCGTTTCGCTTTGGGCGGCGGCTGCCGGCTGGGGGAGCGGTCAACGGGCTGGCCGGGAGAGGTGCGGGCGGGCTGAGATGACGGCGTGCGCGCGGGCGGCGGCGCTGGTTGCGCGGCGGGTTTGCCTCCGGCGGGTTGCGGCTGGCCGGGCTGGGTCGCACCGGCGCGGTCGCTGCTCTCGTGGCAGTATTTGTATTTCTTGCCGCTGCCGCACCAACAAAGATCATTGCGGCCCAGGCCGGGGCCGGTCCGGTGTTGTGGCTCCGGCTTGCTGTCGCCAGCACCACCCCCTACCACAGGATGCATAGCGCGTATCTGACGCCGCGCCGGCGCTTGCTGCATCTCGGTGTGATAGATGCGGCTGACGACATCTTCCTCGATACTGTCCATCAGCTCGGCAAACATCTCGAACGCCTCGCGCTTATAGGCCACAAGCGGGTCTTGCTGGGCATAGGCTTGTAGGCCGATGCCTTCGCGCAGGATGTCCAGATCGGTCAGGTGCCGCACCCAGCGATTGTCTACTACTTGCAGCATCAAAAGCCGTTCGATCCGGCGTATCATGTCCCCGCCCAGGCGCTTCTCTTTGTCCTCATAGGCTTGCTCGGCCAAGTCTTGCAAGCGCTCGGTCAGTTGTTCGCGGCTCAGGCCCTGCCAGGCTTGGGGCGATTCTTCCACGCGCAAGGGCATGATGCGGAGGATGGCGCTGTGCAGGGCGTCCAAATCCCAATCTTCGCTGAACTTCTCGCTGGTGAACGCCTGCACCAGGCCGGCGATGTGCTTGTCCGTCATCTCGCGAATTTGCGGGCGCAGGGTCGGCTCGTTCAGGATGCGACGGCGTTGTTCATAGATGACGTTGCGCTGCTTATTGACGACATCGTCGTACTCGAGGACGTGCTTGCGCATGTCGAAGTTGTAGCCTTCGACGCGGGTCTGGGATTGCTCGATGGCCTTGCTCACCACGCCGGCCTCGATGGGCATCTCTTCTTCGACGCCCAGGCGATCCATCAGCCCGGCGATGGTCTGGCCACCGAAGCGCCGCATGAGATCATCTTCGAGCGAAAGATAGAAGCGCGACTGGCCGGGGTCGCCCTGGCGGCCGGCGCGACCGCGCAGCTGGTTGTCGATGCGTCGCGCCTCGTGTCGCTCCGAGCCGATGACGTACAGCCCGCCCACGGCCCGGATTTTGTCGCCGTCGATCTTCGTACGCTGCCATTGCTCGGCCAAGACTTTGGCCCATGGCTCGCCAAACGAGGCGGTTGGATCTTGTCCCCGCCGCAACAAATCGATGGCTTCGTTCCAGTCCGCCTCGGCGATCAGGCTGAGATCATAGCCGCTGTGCCGCAATTCTTCGCGGGCCAGATTCTCGGCGTTGCCGCCCAGCAGGATGTCCACCCCGCGCCCGGCCATGTTCGTGGCGATGGTGACGGCTCCCGGCCGGCCGGCCTGAGCGATGATCACGGCCTCGCGTTCGTGATTCTTGGCGTTGAGCACGTTGTGATCGATGCCGCGCCGCCGCAGCAGGTTGGAGACGAATTCGGAAGTCTCGATGGCGCTCGTACCCAGCAGCACCGGCTGCCCGCGCTGGTGCGCGGCCACCACCTCTTCCATCACGGCGTTGAATTTGGCTCGCTGGCTCTTGTAGACCTGGTCGGGGTGGTCGCTGCGCTTGGTGGGCACGTTGGTGGGGATGGCCACCACGTCCAGATTGTAGATGCGCTGGAATTCTTCCTTTTCGGTGGCGGCGGTGCCGGTCATTCCCGCCAGCTTGCGGTACATGCGGAAGAAATTCTGGAAGGTGATGGTGGCCAGGGTCAGGTTCTCGCGACGGATGCTGACGTTTTCTTTGGCCTCGATGGCCTGGTGCAGACCCTCGGAATAGCGGCGGCCATACATCAACCGGCCCGTGAACTCGTCGACGATGAGCACCTCGCCATCCTGGACGACATAATCCTTGTCGCGTTTGTACAACACCTGGGCGCGCAGGGCGTTGTCCAGGTAGGGCGCCATCTCGGCGTACTCGCCTTCATACAGCGTCTTGCCCTCCGGCACGCCCACCCAGCGTTCGATTTTGTGCAAACCTTCATCGGTCAGGGTGGCGATGCGGTCTTTCTCGTCGATCTTGTAGTCCTCTTCCTCGCGCAGCCGGGGTATGAGCTGGGCGAAGCGGCGATAGAGATCGCTGGATTCTTGGGCGGGGCCAGAGATGATGAGCGGGGTGCGGGCTTCGTCGATGAGGATGTTGTCGATCTCGTCGACGATGCCATAGTTCAATTCTCGCTGCGCGAGGTGGCTCAGTTCGTTGGCCATGTTGTCGCGCAGATAATCGAAGCCGAACTCGTTGTTGGTGCCGTAAGTTATATCGGCCTGATAGGCAGCAGCACGCGTGATGGGGCGCAGATTGCGATAGCGGTCGTCTTCGCTGGGGAAGTCGGGGTCATAGAGGAAGGAAGCCTGGTCGGGATTGCCGGCCCCGCTCTGGATGACGGTGGCGCTGACCCCCAGCAGGTGGTAGATCGGCCCCATCCACTGCACACCGAATTTGGAGAGATAGTCGTTGGGCGTGACCAGGTGCACGCCGCGACCGGTGAGGGCGTTGAGATAGAGCGGCAGGGTGGCGACGAGCGTCTTGCCTTCGCCGGTCTTCATCTCGGCGATGCGGCCGCGATGCAAAACGACGCCGCCGATGAGTTGCACGTCGTAATGGCGCAGGCCCAGGCCGCGGACGGCGGCCTCGCGCACGGCGGCAAAGGCGCGCGGCAGAATTTCTTCCAGGATGTCGGCCTCGGTCTCGCGTAGCTCCTGATCGACGCTCTCGATCTCGCGTTTGAGCGCGTCGAGATCAGCGGGGTCTTCGGCTTCGGCGCGTTCGGCTTGCAGCCGGGCCAGTTCCTGGCGTAGATCGGCGGTCCCGTCCTGGATGCGCTGGCGAAAACGATCGGTTTGCGCCCGTAGTTCTTCGTCGCTCATGGCCTGGAATTCCGGCTCGAGGGCGTTGATCTCGACCACGATGGGCTGGATGCGTTTGATTTCTTTTTCGTTGGGATCGCCGACGACTTTGGTCAGCAGGTTGCGTAGCATATTCAAAAGAGCGTGGAGAGAGAAGAGATGGTCAGTCGGTTAGCATCATAGCATAGCCAGCATAGTCAGCATAGCCGTGGTTGCGAATTGTCAGGCGTGACCTCAGCCCCTACTCCTCCCATGGCGCTTGCAGCAGATTCGCCAACTCCTCCACCCCGGTCGTGTTGCGCATTCGCACCCGCTTCAACTCGAAGGGCTTGTCGCTACGCTGGATGACACCCTGCTGGGTGGTGACGGCGCCCCAATAATGGGCCGAGCGGAAAACGTCGATCACAAGCTGGTCGTAGGAGCCGGCCGGGTAGGCGAGGATGTGGGGATGGGCGCCGGTGTTGGCTTCGATGGTTTCGGCGCTGCCCAGCGCCTGCCAGACCAGATAGTCCAGGTCTTTTCCGGCCAGATTGGGGTGGTCGCGGCTGTGCGAGCCGATCTCCATGCCGGCGGCGGCCATCTCGCTCAGTTGCTGCCAGTTGGCGTAGCCCGGCCGGTCTTGGGTGGCGAAGTCGGTGATGATGAAAAAGGTCCCGGTCATGCCGCGCTGGGCAAGGGACGGGAAGGCGTTCAGGTAGTTGTCTTCGTAGCCGTCGTCGAAGGTGAGGATGACGGGTTTTTCGGGCAGTTCGGGCTTGCCTGTGGCCAGGTAGGAGAGCAAATCCTTGAGGTGGAGGGTGGTGTAGCCCTGGGCTTGCAGATAGTCCAGGTGGGCGGCGAAGGTTTCGGGGCTGACGGAAAGGTCTTTGCGGTAGATGTCGGCGGCGGGCGGCGGCTCGGAGATGTAGTGGTACATCAGGATGGGGACGCGGGCTGTGCGCAGGACGCCGTCGGGGGTGGGGCCGGGGGTGGGGGGTGGGATGGGCGTCGGAGTGGAGGTGGGGGAAGGGATGGGGGTGGGCGAAGGCGTTGACGTGGATGTAGGCGGCGCGAGGGTGGGCGTGTTGGTGGGAGCGCTCGTCGGGCTTGCCCTGAGCACTGCCGAAGGGATGGGCGTATTAGTGGGGGATGGCGCCATCGCCCCGCAGCCGGCCAGGAGGAAGGCGACGAGGATAAAGAGAGCGATGTGGCGCAGAAAGAATGAGATCACGGCTACCGATGAAGGGTAAGTGAGTGCTGATTGCACGGATACTTCGCAGTCGTCAGTGTCTGTGGTATGATAGATGGGCTGCTGACTACGGAAGGCTTCTGATCTCATGCAGCATTGGAATCTTCTGAAGGAGCGCCATATGTTGACCGAGTACATTTCCCAGGCAATGCGAAAGGCGCATTACGAGATTCTCGCAGATGAGAGCTTCTACGGAGAAATCCCAGGGTTCCAGGGTGTGTATGCCAACGCAGATAGCCTGGAAACGTGTCGCGCCGAATTGCAGGAGGTGCTCGAGGGGTGGATCGTGCTGGGGTTACAACTAGGACACCCTTTGCCCGAAGTTCACGGAGTTCGACTCGGGGTCATGCGAGAGTTTGCTTGATGCCATCTTTCGGCCCAATAGACCGGGACGACCTGATTCGGAATCTGCGGAAGATGGGTTTTGACGGTCCCTACTCCGGCGGTAAGCATCAGTATATGGTGAAAGGACAGCTCAAACTGGCAATTCCCAATCCCCACAAAGGTGAGATCAGCCAGGTGCTGTTGCACAAAATCTTGCGACAGGCTGGGATTGACAAGGATGAGTGGGAGAAATTGTAGAAGCTAATCAGGCTTAGCTCGCCGCCAGTCGCAAATATCGGCCAACACGCATGCTTCGCAACGAGGGCGTTGGGCTTTGCACACGGCCCGTCCGTGGTGGATCAGGTTCAAATGCAGGGGGTAGAAGATGGAGGGCGGGGCGTGGTCTTCGATGATGCGCATAACCTTGTCGGGGCTGGCGGCGGCCGGGGCCAGACCCAATCTGCGGGTGAGGCGGTGGACGTGAGTGTCGACGGGGAAGGCGGGGCGCTGGAAGCAGAAGAGGAGGACAACTGAAGCAGTCTTGGCGCCCACGCCATCCAGTCGGGTGAGCCAGGCGCGGGCTTCGTCCACCGGCAGCTCGGCCAACCAAGTCAGGTCGAAATCGCCGCGAGCCTCATAGATGTCCTGCAGCGCCGCCTGGATGCGTGGGGCCTTCTGTTGGGCCAGGCCGCCAGAGCGAATGACCGCGGTCAGTTTTTCAAGGGGGGCGTCGATCACGGCCTGCGGGGTGGGATAGGCGGCCTTCAGGCTGGCGAAGGCGCGGGCGGCGTTGGCGTCCGAGGTGTTCTGGCTGAGGAAGGTGAGGATCAGCTCGTCGATTGGCGTCTCGCCGTGCGGCTGCCAGGCCGGGTAGCCGTAGATTTCACCCAGGCGGCGGTGGACGACGGCGATTTTGGTGACGAGGGCAAGGGTGGGGTCAGGCATGGGGGCGGGGAGCGGGAGGCGGGGGGCTTAACGGGGCGGTGTTGGTACGGAGATTATAGGGGAAAAGCCACGCACCTCTAAAAAGGGCGGAGATTCGCATCTTTGGCAAATTGCGACCAAGGCGACTATAATCCGCTGACATTTCTGGGACAGTTGTACTACTGGGAACAAACGAGTCATCATGACGACGCCGGTCTTTTCGACCGGGCGGCGCTTTTGACATCCACACACCGCTCAATCCTTTTCTGCAAGGAGGTTTTTCCATGCAACGCAAACTCGCGATCATTTTCGCCTTGTGTCTGGCGGCGATTTTCGTCGCCACCGCCGCAACCGGGCAAGGTCCAGGCCCCGAGGCCGAAACCAGCATCCAGGTCGCCCTGGGCACGGCCTTCACCTACCAGGGGCGCCTGACCGACGGTGGGGGCGCGGCCAACGGCGTCTATGACTTTCGTTTTCTGCTCTACGATGCCGCCAACGGCGATCAGGTGGGCAATGCCGTTGCCCGCAATGACATTGCCGTCGCCGATGGCCTGTTTTCGGTTCCGCTCGATTTCGGCAATGTCTTCACCGGCGAGGCCCGCTATCTGGAGGTGCAGGTGCGGGCCGGCAGCAGCAGCGGCGCCTATACCACGCTTACGCCCCGGCAGGCGCTGACGCCCGCTCCCCAGGCGCTGGCCCTGCCCAATGTCTTCACCAGCGGCGCCAATGTCGGCATTGGCACCACCGCGCCCGGCTACAAACTGGATGTGGTGGGCAATCGCATCCGTGTGCGCAATGTAGTCGGCAGTGGCGGCAAGATTTTGGACCTGCGGGTGGATGGCAACAATGTCGATGTCAACGCCACCAATGCTGATCTCTTCGTCTATGCCAACGGCGGCAATACCATCATGCAGCCTACCTCGGGACGGGTGGGGATCGGCACCGAGAACCCGGCCTTCAAGCTCGATGTAGCCGGCGCCGCCCATGCCTCCAGCTTTCCCACCTCGTCCGACGCTCGTCTCAAGACCAATATCGCCCCCATCACGGGCGTGTTGGAACGACTGGAGGGCGTGCGGGTGGTCTCGTTCGACTGGAATCAGCGCTATGAAGCCATGGGGCGGGCCACCGGGCGTCGCGAGATCGGCGTCATCGCCCAGGATGTCGAAGCCGTCTTCCCGGAACTCGTGACCACCTGGGGCGAACAAGGCTATCGGGCGGTGGACTACGGTCGCATGGCGGCGCTCTTGATCGAGGCTACGAAAGAACTACGGGCCGAGAAAGAGGGCGAAATCACGGCGCTGCAGGCCGAAAACGCCGAATTGGCAGCGCGCGTCGCCGCGCTGGAAGCGTTGGTGGCGCAACTGATGAAAGCGCAGCCAGGAGGCCGGCCATGAGACGCCCGGCCCTTTTCATCATCCTCGCTTTGAGCCTCGCCCTGACCGGGATTGCTCTGGCGCAGGGCGGTCCCGAACCGCAGGCCGGGCCATTCGACCTCTCCTGGTGGACGGTCGATGCTGGCGGCGGCGGCAGCAGCGGAGGGCCTTATGCGCTGACCGGCGTCATCGGCCAGCCTGACGCCGAGGCGCTGAGCGGCGGCCGCTATCGGCTGGCCGGCGGTTGGCTGGCCGGCGGGGCTGCCGTGCTACGTCCGGTCGCCTATCTACCGTCGGTCGCAGCCGGTCAGACGGCGCTGGTTCATGAGGAAGAACTCCCGCCCGAACATCTGACAGCCGATGACCCGATCCTGAAGACCGGCCGCCTGGACCCCACCCAACTGAGCCTGGCCCCGCCCGCCCCGCCCGAATCCCGGCTCAAGGGCGCACACGCAATGATGGAGGAGACCGTCTGGACCATCGGCCCCAACCTGACGCTGGCGCCCAACCAGTCGCACGAGTTGACGGTGAACTTCAGCACGCCGGTCGTGTTGCAGGCTCATTCACTGTGGGCCGGGACGCTGAACGGCTACGCTATGGAGATGGTGGTGCTGCGCAATGGCGCTACCGTCGCGCAGGGAACGGCCTATGCCACGCCGCCCGACCATGGCACCCTGCTCGCTCGCGTCGTCTTCAACGCGCCTGGCAGCGCCACTGTGAGGGTGACGAACCGGAGCGCGACGCCGGTCGCCATCAAACTCGTCGTCGGTGTGCTCGACCTCAACGCCCAGGACACCGGCTCTGGCGAAGAAGAGGAGTAGGAGGAAACGATGAAACGATTCCCTGTCCGCAACCGTGTGCACATCATGTTCCTTGCCGGTCTGGCATTGATTTTCGTCGTTGGCGCTCCGACACTGGCTTGGTTCACCCCGGCCCGCTTCTCACCCGACCTCACCGTGATCGACTTCGAAGATTTGCCGCCAGAGACGACCGTCACCACGCAGTACGGCCCGCGCGGGGTGCTCTTCTTCGGCTCATTCATCGACAGGCACGCTCAGGCTCACTCTGGCGATCAGGTGCTCATCGCCGGCGACCCCGGCGAAGAATTCAATACCGCTCCGCTGGTGATGGAATTCACCAGCAAGCAGCAGCGGGTGCGGTTCTATGCCGGCAGGCGCTTTAGCAATGACCTGCCCTGGCAGCATACCCTGCGAGCCTATGACCAGAACGGCGTCCTCGTGGCTCAGGATGGCCCCAAGACGGTCACAGCCGGCCCCTTCGCCACGGTTTTCCAGGTGACAACCCCCACCGCTATGATCGTGCGCCTCGAATTTCACGGTGAAACATCTGTTTTCGAGGCCATCGACGACCTGGAATTCGAAGGCGAGGCGCCCGAACCCGTACCCACCACGCCGCCAGTCGTGCAGATCACCGCGCCCGCCGACAACGTCCAACTAGACGCCGCCAGCGTGACCGTTCAGGGCACGGTGGCGGGCGAAAAGCTTTATCCCAGCGCCCGCGCCACCGTCCGCCGCGGCATCCGCCCCGGCTCCAGCACGCCATCGTCCTACATCCTCCCCATCACCCTGGGCGGCTCCGGCAACGCGCGCAATTTTGCCATCAACCTGGGCCTGTGGCCCGGCCCCTATACCGTGACCATGGAAGCCGAGAACATCGGCGCGCTCAACGGCAGCGATACGGTGAGCTTCACCAATCTGCCGGCGGCGATCCGCGCTCGCTTTGCGTCCGAGGGCGGGGCTTCAACCTTCGGCCAGCTTGTCTACGGCGACCTGGCCGAGGATTGCACCCTGGCCGTGTACGAACGCGGGGCCATCGCCCTGCAGGCCGGGACGACGCGCCTGATCCGCAGCCCGATCTTCGCCAAATGGCTGGCCATGCAGGCTGGCGACATCTTGCTGCGGGATTTGATCGAGAACTTCGATTGCCCGACCGCCGAAGCCAGGACAGGGCCAGGCGGATCTCGCGTGCAGGAGTTTCCGGGCGGGCGTATCTATGCTAATCTGCCCACGGGCGCCCATTGGGTGCCGCAGGTGTTCACGCGGGCCATCGACACATTGGGCGGCGAATCCGCCACCGGTGCACCCATCGCCGACCCCACACATTCGATCGGTGTGATGCAAACCTGGCTGTTCCAGCAGTTCGCGCGCCCCGACCGCCCTACGCTGCTCCCCTCCACCCTGGAGATTCGAGGCACACCTCCCAAGCTGTGGATCGAGCGGCAGGGAGGTGATCTGGCGGACACGTACTGGAAAGATGTGCCCATCGGGCCGGGTTCACCAACCATCTGGCAAGGCTTCAGTTGCAGCGGCAGCCACGGGCCTTGTAATGTCGTTGCTGGCACGTCTTTGCCGCCTGTCGCGGACCCTGGCAACAACTACTGCGAGGGCACGACCTATCCCTTTGGCGCCACGGAATGGCCCGCCATCCGTGGCGACTACGTTCTGACCCCCATGATGGGTGTGGTGAGCAACTCGCACCTTGCCGGGCGCGACAATCCGCTCGCACACGAATGCCGTTTCGAGAGCTATATCGACGACGATGGCTTTCATCCCTGGCCTTCGGATTGGAACGTCGATGTGCGACCCTTCCATCCCTACCGCAACCTTTTTGCCAACAACCGCACGACCATGGAGATCGAATTCGAATGGTGTTGGGCACAATACTTCTTCGCCGCGCCGGAATGGGGCGAGCCGCACAAAGGCGACCTGCTGTTCACAGCCGGACGCTGGATCATCGACTGCGGCCATGATTCCTACAACTCCGAGATTCACCCACCCTCCGTCCTGGCCTACTCACGCACCGAGACGGTCAACAACCGGCAGGCCACGGCCGCTCGCATCTGGGTGAACGGCGTCTATCCCGGCGACCCGGTCGAATTCGACCTCTTCCCCCCACCCCGCCCCTCGCCCGAGGCCGTGCTCAATATCCGCAAACCGGTGGACGCAGACGCCGCCCTCGGCCTGAGCATCAGCCATGACATCGTGGACAACAACCACGCCCATCTGCGCTTCACTGCCCCCAACCGCCGCGTCGAAATATCCGATCAAGGCCAGGTAATGTGGGCATCGGGCCGGGCCTACTACGGGCGCTGGGACCTGTACTGGACGCCGAATTAGCTTCGCAGCATCTATAAGGAGACTTTTCAATGCAAGCCGATGACATCCGTCTTCTCTTCGACTACAACTACTGGGCCAACGCCCGCATCCTCAAAACCGCCGCCAACCTGAGCTACGAGCAATTCATCGCCCCCGGCGCAGCCGGCCAGGGCGGCGTGCGTGACACCCTCGTCCATATCCTGGGCGCTGAGTATATCTGGAGGCAGCGTTGTCAGGAGGAGATATCGCCAACCCGTTTGCCCGGCGAGGAGGATTTCCCTGACCTGGCCTCTTTGGTGGTGATCTGGCGCGAGGAAGAAGCGAAAATGCGGGACTACCTCGCCCTGCTCGACGATGAAGCGCTTATCGGCATCAAACGCTATGCCAACACCAAGGGTGTCGCCTTCGAAAATGTGTTGTGGCAGATTCTGGCGCACGTCGTCAATCACGGCACGCAGCATCGCTCTGAGATCGCCGTCCTGCTGACGACCTACGGGCGTTCGCCCGGCGATCTCGATTTCATAGTCTATTTGCGCGAGGTCGCCAGCGGGCAGCGCGCTGCGTAATTGCCGCTAACGCTGAGTAATTGCCACTAGAGCACCGCGTAACGGGAACCGCGACCGTCTTCTTTGACCACCTGAATACGCACCGGGAACTGCTCTTTCAATTCGTCGATGTGAGTGATCACCAGCACGAGGGCGAATTCGTCTTTGATCATATGGATGGCTTCCACCAGATTCTCGCGCCCGTGCGCGTCCTGGGTGCCGAAGCCTTCATCGATGAACAGCGTTTGTAGGGCCGCTCCCGCGCGTCGGGCCAGCAAGCGGCTGAGGGCGATGCGCAGGGCCAGGTCGGCGCGGAAGGCCTCGCCGCCAGAGTACATTTCGTAGGCCCGTTGTCCTATCTCATCGGCAATGATAATGTCCAGCGTCTCGCGCACGCCGCCCGACTTCAACTCCTTCTGCGTTTGCAGTCGCACATTCATACGCCCGTCCGACAGCCGGCCCAGCAGCAGATTGGCTTCCGTCTCCAGCTCGGGCAGCGCCGCCTCGATAATCATCGCCTGCACCCCACTGGGACCGAAAGCCGCCTGCAACTGGTGGTAGCGCGCGACCTGCTCTTTGACCTGGGTCAATGTTTCCTGGCGCTCGGCGCGGGTGGCGCGCAACACCTCACAGGTCTGGAGTTTCTGTTTCGCGCCAGCCATACGGCTGAGAGCGTCTTCCCATAGGCGACGAGCCTGGTCGGCGGCCTGCTGTTGTTGGCGCAGCCGCGCCTGGATGTCTGGCAACACCGCCAACTCGGCCTCGATTTGTTGTAAGCGGCTGCGGTCAGCGGCCAGATTTTCCTCCTCGTGTTGCCAGCGCGCCTGCAATTGCCCCACCTGTGCCAGCAATTCCGGCGCCTCCTTCATCGCCTTGTCCAGATCGAAATAACGACGCTCCACCGTCTGCAAATCCGAGACGGTAGCGCTCGCCTGTTTGTGCGCCATCTCATCATAGACCAGCACCGCCAGTTTCCCTTCAATCTCCGCCAGGCGGGCGCGCGTGGCATGGGCGAAATCACCCCGATCCAAGCGCGTTGTCGTCTCATCCACCCGCGCTTGCAACGCCGGCAACTCGGCGACGGCAGCGCGGGCGTCGTTCAAAACCTGTTCGAGCTGACCGCTCTGGTTTTGCAGCGATTTCAGCGACTGCGTCTCTCGCGCTTCCGCTGCCAGCGCCGCCTTCAAATCTTGTTCCGCGGCGACAAGCTGCTTTTGCTGGTCCTGACACCCCTTGAATTGCTGGCGGAGAGCCTCGATCTGCTGCGCGTACTCCTGCTCAAGATGCTGGCGACCGTCGCTACCCAACGGCTGCTTGCACACGGGACACTCGCTGGCTCCACCCGCCTGCAAGAACTTCAACCGCTCCTTCAGAGCATCGGCGTCATTCTGCACGCGCTTCTTCTCTTGCTCCAGACGCTCGCGCTCCGCCGCCATCTTGGCCGCCCGCTCGCGTTTCGCCTGACTGCTTTCCTGGATAGCTTCCAAGCGGGCGATCTCGCTCGCCAACTGCCCGGCCTTCGGCTCCAGTTCTGGCAGCGATCGCGCACGCTTGTTCGCGTTCTCCCATTCTTTCTGCGTCAACTGCCGCTCGGTCTCGATCCGCCCTTTGGCCTCGAGCAACTCGCGCTGCAAACGCTGCTGCTCGCTTTCCAGTGGGCGGCGAGCCAGCGCGCGCTCATTCCAACGCGCCTCCTCCTGCCGCGCAGCTTGCAGGGCGGCGTAATCGCTCTCGACCACCTGGCGTTCAGCCAACAACACCTCCACCTCTTGTCGCCGCGCTTGCAGATTCTGCAACTGCCGCGCGGTCTCGGCGTGAGCCTGCACATCCCGCTGCAAACGCCTGGCCACATCCTGCTTCTCGCTCTGGCGGCCTGCCAATGCCTGCTCTTTCAGCTTGAGGGTCGTCTCTTCCTGCTCCGCCTCGACCTTCGCCAACCGCGCCTGCATCTCGACCGTTGTGGCACGACGCAGATCCTCCTCGTACTGCGGTTGGCGGCCCAACTCCTCTTCGATACTCTTCAACTCGCCTTCTAGAAAGGCAACCTTGCTCTGCGTCTCTTTCATCAACACCTTAGCGCGCTCTGCATAGGCGTCGTACTGCGCCAGATTCAAAATCTTGCCCAAAATATCTTTGCGCTCGCCCGGCAGCGCGCGACTAAAGGCATCGGCCTCGCCCTGCTTCAGAAACGCCGAATGGCGAAACGTATCATAATCCATGCGCAGAATAGCGTCGATCCGCGCTTGCGTCACCTTCATAGTCGGTTCGGTCAACGGCTGCCAGGCCCCGTTCGGCGCATCCCACACAGCCAACTCCAGCTCCGACTTTCGGGTTTTGCCACTGGCCAACCGCTTGCGCACCACGTTATAGCGCTGCCCTGCCAACCCAAACTCGAACTCCACCTGCATCTCCGCGCTGCCCACATGCATCAGATCATCGTCGGCATGGCTGCGCGCCTTGCCCCACAACGCCCACGTCACCGCATCCAACAAAGCCGACTTGCCATGCCCATTCTCGCCGACCAGACACACCAGATGCATCCCGGCGAAATCGAGCGGTTCCAGGCCCTCGCGATAACTGAGGAAGTTTTCGAGCCGCAACTTGTAGGGTATCATTGGTGGTCATCCGGGTCGAGAATGAACCCAGTGTACCACAAAACCCGGCCATCCATCTCAAAACAACTGTTCGCTTTTGCGCCAGGAGACCTCCATGAAACGAGTCGTCAGCGTTAGTTTGGGCAGCAGCACCCGCAACAAGAGCGTGGTCATCAACCTCAACGGCGTGCCCATCAGCGTCGAACGTCTGGGCGCGGACGGCGACGAAGCGAAGGCTCGCCAGATGTTCGAGCAACTGGACGGCGTCGTCGACGCCCTCGGCGTCGGCGGCGTCGAACTCTACCTGCGGCTACAAGGTCGGGAATATCCCTTGCGATCGGGCCTGGCCCTGGTCAAGAACGTCAAAACCACACCCTGTGTAGATGGCCGCGGCCTCAAACACACCCTGGAGCGTCGGGTGTTCGAGCTAGCCGCTCCCGCCCTGCTCAGCCAGACAGACCCGACCTCCGGCCGCGTGACCCTCCCACACTACCACACCTCCTTCATGACCCTGGGCGCCGACCGCTATGGCATGGCCCAAGCTGTGGCCGCAGTCAGCGACCACGTCGTCTTCGGCGATCTCATGTTCGCCCTGGGCCTACCTGTCCCCATCCGCGGCCTCGGTCAACTCCACACCCTCGCCCGCCTCTTGCTTCCCATCATCGGTCAAATGCCCATCTCCATGCTGTATCCCACCGGCGAGAAACAAGAGGAGATCAAACCCAAATTTCCCGCCTATTGGAACGCCGCCGAGCTTATCGCCGGCGACTTCCTCTACATCCGCAAACACCTCCCCGACGATCTCAGCGGCAAGACCATCCTCACCAACACCACCACCGAACAAGACGTGGAACTGCTGCGCCAACGCCACTTGCGCTGGCTGATCACCACCACCCCTCGTTACGAAGGCCGCTCCTTCGGCACCAACATGATGGAAGCCGCCCTCGTCGCCTACGCCGGCAAGGGCCGCGTCCTCACCGACGATGAGATCAACGCCCTCGTCGACGAACTGAACCTGCGCCCCAACGTACAACGCCTGAACGACTGAGGAGAGATCGACTACGATGCCTCACCTCCCGATTCATAAAGCCCTGCTCATCCTCCTGGCCACGCTGCTCCTGGCCGCCTGCGCCCTCCCCCCTGCGCTTCGCCCCACCCCCGAACGACCTGCACCCCCACCCACCCCTCGGGCTGAGCCTCGGGACGAAGCCTCACCGCCCAAGCCACCCCCCGCGCCGACTCGAGCGCCCACCCTTGCCCCGCCGACCAGCCTCCCTACCTCGACCCCCTTCGACATCTCCTGGAACGATCGCTCTATCTTCGCCCCCGGCCTCATCTCCACCGCACAAAGCGCGCTGAGCGAACGCCCCGGCGCCAGCGTCTACCACCTCGATCTCACCCTCTCCGACGACCTGACGCACCTCACGGGCCGGGAGGAAGTACGCTACACGAACACCGAGACCGCCCCTCTCGCCGAGATCGCCTTCCGCCTCTTCCCCAACCTCGCCGACGGCAGCGTCACCGTCAGCGACCTCGTCATCGATGGCGCCCCCGTCACCCCGCGCTACGAATTGCGCAACAGCGCCATGCTCGTTCCTCTGCCGCGACCCTTGCCACGCGGCGAACAGACCGTGATCGGCATGAACTTCGCCGTCGACATCCCCACCGAGCCGGGCGGCAACTACGGCGCCTTCGCCCTCCTCGATGGCATCCTGGCCCTGGCCCACTTTTACCCCATGATTCCCGCCTACGACGACGAAGGCTGGAACATCGAGACCGCCCCCACCATAGGCGACGTGGTCTATGCAGATTCCAGCTACTTCCTCGTGCGCCTGAACGCGCCCGCCGGGCAGACGGTGCTGACATCGGGTCGTGAGATCGATCGTCAACAACAAAACGGGCGCGCCCTCACCACCTTCGCTGCCGGACCAGTGCGCGACTTCTATATCGTCAGCAGCGATCGCTTCGACAAAGTCAGCGAGAAAATCGGCGAGACGACCATCGACGCCTACGCGCCGCAAGAATTGGCGTCTGAGAACAAACAAGCCCTCCGCACCGCCGCCGCCGCCTTCAAAACCTACAGCCAGCGCCTGGGCGACTACCCCTTCACCGAACTCGACGTAGTTGCCACCCCCACCCTGGCCGGCGGCATCGAATATCCCGGCCTGGTCGTGGTCGCCACTGCCATCTACGACCCCTCCAACCCCTTTTTCGAGGCCGCCACCGCCCACGAAATCGGCCACCAGTGGTTCTATAGCACCGTTGGCAATGACCAGGTGGACGAACCCTGGCTGGACGAGTCGCTGACCCAATACATCACCATGCTTTATTACCAGGATGCTTACGGTCAGAACGGCTACGATGGCTTCCGCCAATCCCTCACCGGGCGTTGGGAGCGCGCGGATGGATCGAAAATCCCCATCGGCCTGCCTGTTCGCGACTACAGCGAGAGCGACTACAGCGCCATCGTCTATGGCCGCGGCCCCCTTTTCTTCGAAACCCTGGCCAACAAAATGGGTCAGACAACCTTCGACGCCTTCCTGCACGACTACTATCGAACCTTCAAGTGGGACATCGCCACGACCGATGGCCTGAAAAAGCTGGCCGAAAAGCACTGCACCTGTGATCTGACGCCGCTTTTCAAAGAATGGGTGTACGCGAACTGATGGACAAACTCATCATCACCGCCGCCGTCACCGGCTCCCGTCCCACCAAAGACGCCAACCCCGCCGTTCCCTACACCCCCGCCGAGATCGCTCAGGCCGCCATCGCCTGCCATCGGGCGGGCGCCGCCGTCGTCCACATCCACGTCCGCGACCCACAGACCGGCGCGCCCTCGTCCGACCTGGCCCTCTTCCGCGAAGTGGTCGAGCGCATCCGCGCCGAATGCGACATCCTTATCAACCTGACCACCAGCGGCCTCAACATCACGGGTCCTGACGCCGGCGCACAGCGGCTCGAACCCGTGTCGCTTCACCCCGAACTCTGCTCGCTCGATGTCGGCTCGGTGAACTTCCGCGACCGCCTCTTCGCCAACCCGCCCGCCTGGGTGGAGACCGCCGCCCGGGCCATGCAGGCCGCAGGGGTCAAACCCGAAATCGAGGTCTTCGATGTCGGCCACATCCACCAAGCCCTCGATCTCGTCGCCAACGGCCTCATCGCCGCGCCACCCTACTTTCAACTTTGCATGGGCATCTCTTGGGGCATCCCCGCCACGCCCGAGAACCTGCTATTCATGCAACGCCAATTGCCGCCGGGCGCCGTGTGGTCGGTGTTGGGGGTGGGGCGAGCGCAGCTGCCGATGATCACCATGGGCATCTTGCTGGGGGGGCACATCCGCGTGGGATTCGAGGACAATCTGTATCTGCGCAAGGGCGTGCTGGCCCGCAGCAACGCTGAATTTGTGGAACAAGCGGTAGATCTCGCCAAGCACCTCCAACGCGAAATTGCCACCCCCGCCGACGCGTGCACCCTCCTTGGCATCCCCATGCGCTAAAAACATAAAATACTTCGTAGTAACGACTTTAGTCGTTTTCCCCCATCTTCGCGACACGAACATCTCTTCATGAACGATTCCTATCGCCTGACCGCGCGCTACAGCGCCTTCCCATCCTCCCCCACCCTCGCCATCAACGAAAAAGTGAACGCGTTATGGGCGGCAGGGCAGGAAGTCTATCATCTCGGCTTTGGCGAATCGCGCTTCCCACTGCATCCCCTGTTGGCCGGAGCGTTGGCCGCCAACGCCCAACGCACCAGCTACCTGCCCACCCAGGGCCTCCCCGCCCTGCGCACAGCCGTGGCGTCGTTCTATACCCGCCATTTCGGCTTGAATATCTCCCCCGACCAGGTCATCATCGGGCCGGGCAGCAAACCACTCATCTATGCCCTCATCCAGGTTCTGCAAGGGGACGTCGTTCTCCCCACCCCTTCCTGGGTCAGCTACCAGCCACATGCGCTCATGGCCGGCAAGCGCGTCTTCTGGGCGCCTGCCACCCCCCTCGATGGCTACGAATTCTGTCTCGAAGCCCTGGAAACGACCGTGCGCCAGGCTCGCGCCGACGGCGGCAACCCGCGCCTCCTCGTGCTCAACAGCCCCAGCAATCCCACTGGCCGCATGCTGACCCCGGTCTTTGTGACTGAACTGGCCGCCTACTGCCGTCGCGAGGGGTTGTTCGTCATCGCCGACGATATCTACGCCCTCACCGCCCACGGTCACGTCCCCCACACCTCCATCGCCAGCGCCTATCCCGAAGGAACGGCGGTGCTCGGCGGATTGAGCAAACACCTCTCGTTGGGCGGCTGGCGGCTGGGCGTCGCCATCTTGCCGCCTGCTCCTGCCGGCGCCAACCTCATGGCTGCGGTGCGCGCCTTCGCCGCCGAAGTCTGGTCCAGCCCCACTGCACCCGTGCAATACGCCGCCCTGACGGCCTATGGCGACGACCCGGCCATTGCGGACTACATCCAGACCTGCACCCGGCTCCACGCCCTGCGCACCGGCCATCTCTGGCGTGAGCTGTCCGCCCTCGATATCGCCTGCCCCCGCCCCGACGGCGCTTTCTATCTCTTCGCCAACTTCGACCGTTGGCGGGAACCACTGACCAGGCGCGGGATCACGACCTCGGTCGAGCTAGCCGACCACCTGCTCGAAACCTACCATGTCGCCACCCTGCCTGGTTCGGCCTTCGGCGCGCCCCCGACCGATCTCTCGCTCCGCCTCTCCTCCAGCTATCTGGACATGGAGACCGGCGCCAAAGCGCAAGCCCTGCTCGCGGCCTTCGGCAGTAACCCTGACCCCGACGTCTTCCTGCGCGAACTTCACCCCGCCACCAACGAGGCGATCGAGCGTTTTCGCCGCTTCGTCGGCAGCCTGATCTGAAAGCCAACGAGTCGCCGCCTGTTTTCGCCACATGATCCACCTCATCTACACCGGCGGCACCCTGGGCATGGTGCGCCGCCCTGATGGAGCACTCGAACCCGCGGGGATTGGCGGCGTCCTCGACCATGTCCCCGAATTGCGCCGCGTGGCCCAATGCGACCACTTCACGCTTGAACCCCCGCGCGACTCGGTCGACCTCGGCCCCGACGACTGGCTAGCCCTGGCGCAACACATCGGCCAAAACTACGACCGCTACGACGGCTTCGTCATCCTCCACGGCACCGACACCCTCGTCTACACCGCCGCCGCCCTCTCCTTCCTGCTGGAGGGGCTGGCTAAGCCCGTCATCCTCACCGGCGCCCAGGTACCCATCGGCGATGTGCGCACCGACGCCCGCAACAACCTCATCACCGCCGTCGAACTGGCCGCGTCCGGCCGCCCCCAAGTCGCCGAAGTCGGCATCTACTTTGGCGACCATCTGCTGCGCGGCAACCGCGCCGTCAAGACCTCGATCTCGGCCTTCGACGCCTTCACCTCGCCCGACTGCCCGCCCCTGGCCCAGGTGGGGGCGAGTATCGTTTTCCCGCCGGCGCCGTCGCTGCCACCCATCCCCGACCACCTGACCGTCCATCGCCGGCTCGAAACCGGCGTCGCCCTGGTCAAGCTCTTCCCCGGCCTCAGCCCCGACTTGCTCCATCACCTGATCGACGCCCCCATCCGCGGCCTCGTGCTCGAAACCTTCGGCAGCGGCAACATCCCGAACACGCCCGGCCTCGTCGAGACCCTGGCCGAAGCCATCGCCACCCGCGATCTGCTCGTCGTCGCCATCACCCAACAGATGCAAGGCAGCGTGCGTCTGGAAACCTATGCTGCCGGTCATCGTTTGCTCGATGCCGGCGTTGTCTCGGGCTATGACATGCGCCCGCACACCGCCCTGGTCAAGCTCATGTTCCTGCTGGGACAAGAGATCGACCAGACCGAGCGACGGCGATTGCTGATGACCAATCTGCGGGGCGAGTTGACGGAAATTCGAGATGACCTATAATGTGAGCTGAGAGGTGATACGATGTTCGATACACTCTATGCCACAGAAACACCGCCCCTGATTCTCGCTCCCGGACCACTTAAGATCAGGGATGACGAATTTTATGCTTTCTGCCAGGCCAACCGCGACGTGCGCATCGAACGCACGGCAAAAGGAGAGATACTGATTATGGCGCCAGCAGGTGGAGAAACCGGCAGCCGGAACTCGGAAATCAACTATGAATTGCGGCGCTGGGCTAGACAAGACGAAACGGGTGTGGTCTTCGACGCGGCAACCGGCTTCATCCTGCCCAACGGCGCCATGCGTGCCCCCGACGCCGCCTGGGTTCTGCGCAGCCGCCTGGCCCAACTCACCCCAGCACAGAAACAGAAATTCCTGCCCCTCTGCCCCGATTTTGTAGTCGAACTCCGTTCACCCTCCGACCGTCTGGCCGACTTGCAGGCGAAAATGGATGAGTACATCGCCAACGGCGCCCGCCTGGGTTGGCTGATCGACCCCAGCCAGCGCGAAGTCTATGTCTACCAGCCCAGCCAGGCCCCGACCCTGCTTGCCAACCTCACCGCTGTCCCTGGCGACCCCATCCTCCCCGGCTTCATCCTCGATCTGACCAACGTCTGGGAGCCGGGGTTCTAGCGTGAAACGTGAAACGTAAAACGTGAGAAGGATCGTCCTTCTCACGTTTTACGTTTCACTGCTACGAGTCTGAAATCTACTTCTCGACCGATAGCGCCAGCTTCTGCCGCAGCACGGCCTGGGCAGCTGCCAACCGGGCGATGGGCACACGGAAGGGCGAGCAACTGACGTAGTTCAGATTGGTGCGGTGGCAGAAATCGACCGACTTGGGGTCGCCGCCGTGCTCGCCGCAGATGCCAACCTCCAGGTCGGGACGGGTGGCGCGTCCGTTCTTGACGGCCATATCCATCAACTGGCCCACGCCGTCCTCGTCGATCGAGGCGAAGGGATTCTCCGGCAGGATCTTCTTCTCGATGTATTCGATCAAAAAGCCCTTCTCGGCATCATCGCGCGAGATGCCGTAGGTCATTTGGGTCAGATCGTTGGTGCCGAAGCTGAAGAACTGCGCCATCTCGGCGATGGCGCTGGCAGTCAAGGCTGCACGTGGGATCTCGATCATGGTGCCGAATTGGTAGTCGATGGTCAAGCCCTTTTCGGCCATCACCTTTCGGCCTTCTTCTTCCAGCGCCGTCTGTTGCACCTTCAGTTCGTTGACATGCGAGGTGAGTGGGATCATGACCTTGGGGTGGACGTCGATCCCATCGCGGGCGCAATCGCAGGCGGCCTCGAAGATGGCGCGCACCTGCATCCGGGTCAGTTCAGGGATGTGGATGCCCAGGCGCACCCCGCGCAACCCTAGCATCGGGTTGGCCTCGTGCATCCCTTGCACCGCCGTCAGCAGCTTCTCTTTCTCGGCCAGCTCGGGCGAACCAGGCTTGGTCAGCCGCAACTCGGTCACATCCACCAGCAATTGCTCTTGCGAGGGCAGGAACTCATGCATGGGCGGGTCGATCAGGCGGATGGTGACCGGCAGGCCGTCCATCGCCCGGAAGAGGCCGTCGAAATCGGCCCGCTGGAAGGGCAAGAGCTTGGCCAGGGCCTCGTCGCGCTCGACCGGCGATTTGGCCAGGATCATACGCTGGACGATGGGCAGACGTTCGGTCTCGAAGAACATGTGCTCGGTGCGGCACAGACCGATGCCCTCGGCGCCAAAGCTGCGCGCACGCTGGGCGTCGGCGGGATAGTCGGCGTTGGCCCACACACCCAGGGTGCGGATCTCGTCCGCCCAGTCCAGGAGCTTGAGCAAGTAGGGGTCGCTGACTTCGGGTGCGACGGTCTTGATCTGGCCGGAGAAAACCTCGCCCGTGCTGCCGTCCAACGAGAACCAATCGCCTTCCTTGTAGACGACGCCATCCACCGTGAACTGGCGTTTTTCCAGATCGACTTCCAGCGCCGACGCGCCCACCACCGCCGGGATGCCGAACTGGCGGGCGACAAGGGCGGCGTGACTGGTGCGACCGCCGCGGCTGGTCAGAATGCCTTTGGAGGCCAACATGCCATGCACATCGTTGGGCGTTGTCTCCTGGCGCACCATGATTACGGCCTTTTTGTCTTCTTTCGCCCAGCGTTCGGCGGTGTCGGCGTCGAACGTGAGCTGTCCCACCGCCGCGCCCGGCGAAACGTTGAGGCCGACTGCGACTTTGTGCGCCTTTTTCTTGCTGCTGGCGTCGAATTGCGGGTGCAGATAGAAATCGACGTGTTCGGGCTGAACACGCCACACAGCCTCGTCTTTGCTGATCAGCCCTTCCCCCACCATGTCCACAGCAATGCGGATGGCGGCCTGGGCCGTGCGTTTGGCGTTGCGGGTTTGCAGCATCCACAGTTTGCCGCGCTCGATGGTGAACTCGATATCCTGCGTCTCGCGGTAGTAGTTCTCCAGTTGACGACAGATGTTGCCCAGTTCGACGTACAGTTCGGGCATCAGATTCTTCATTTCGGCGATGCGCAGCGTCTGCCGCGTGCCCGAAACGACGTCCTCGCCCTGGGCGTTGATCAGGAAATCGCCCTCGATCTCCTGCGAACCGTCGGAGACATTGCGGGTGGTGAGCACGCCCGTGCCCGAATCCTGGCCCATGTTGCCGAAGACCATGGTCACGATGTTGACTGCCGTGCCCAGGTCGTGGGCGATCTTGGCGGCGTTGCGATAGTCGAAAGCGCGCTTGCCGTTCCACGACTTGAACACCGCTTCGGTGGCCAGCTTGAGCTGATCGTAGGGGTCGGCGGGGAAATCGCGCCCGGTGGCGGCGCGGACGATGGTCTTGAACTCGGCCGTGATCGTCTTGAGGTCATCGATCGGCAATTCGGCGTCGTTGCTGACCCCGCGCTTGTGGCGATACGCCTCCAGCACTTTCTCGAAATCTTCCTTCGAGACGCCCATCACCACCGAGCCGAACATCTGCACCAGGCGGCGATAGGAATCGTAGACGAAGCGTTCGTTGCCGGTCAGGGCCACCATGCCCTCGGCGGTGGCGTCGTTCAGGCCGATGTTGAGGACGGTGTCCATCATGCCCGGCATCGAGAACTTGGCGCCGGAGCGACAGGAAACAAGCAGGGGATTGGCGGGGTCGCCGAAGCCCTTGCCCGTTTGGCGTTCGGTTTCCTTCATCGCCGCCAATTCCTGGTCCCACAGCCCGGCCGGGAACTGCTCCCCCGCGGCCAGATAGGCATTGCAGGCTTCGGTGGTGACGGTGAAGCCGGGCGGGACGGGCAGCTTGCCGCGGTTCATGTCGGCCAGACCGGCGCCTTTGCCGCCCAAGAGCGAGCGTACTTTTTCCCAGTCGCCGCCGGCATAAGCCTCGGCCTGGTCGACTTCATTGAACAGATAAACCCATTTTTTAGTCATGGGAGTTTCAGTCTCCTTCATTTGAGAATTTGAGATGAGCCATAAAAGCAAGAAAAGAGCCAGCCTCGGTAAACGAAGGCACGGCTCTGTGACAACTGACTATCTTACACAAAAAAGCCTCACGCTGAAAAACCCGGCCCGCGTCTGTGCTGACCGGTAGGCTACATTATCCCCCATCTTTGTTGGGTGGGACAATGATCTAAATCATATGCCTGCGTTTCGCCGGTCATGTCTGCGGCACGGCGCGGAACATGTTGCGCCGTGCCGCAGACGTCTTGCGTCTTACTTCAGCACCATCGGGAACCAGGACATTGGCCCACGCACGATGACCGTGATCTGTCGTTGACTGGTCATGCCGTCGCTGTCGCGGGCAGCGGCGGTGACGTGGTGGACCCCGATCGACAGGGTTTCGACCGAAAGCAATTGGCCCGCGCCGATCACGCCATCGCGATCAGAGGCCCAGGTGACGGCGGCATCGGCGAGGATGCCATCCTCGACATCCACGGCGCTGATCTCGAACGTCAGGCCGGCGCCGTAGGGGATGATGGTGTTGTCGTTGGGGCTCATCACCAGCAGGTCGGGCGGCGAGCCGGGCACATCCAGCAGGCCGTCCGAGAGGTCTTGGCCGGTGTTGACGCCGTCGCTGGCCAGAATCTTGAACCGGCCCTGGCTGCTCTTGGGCATGTCATGGATCATTCCAGCGGTCAGCGTCAGTTCTGTCTCGGCCATGTTCACCGAAACGGGCCGCCAGGTGGCGCCATCGTCCGGGCTGTAGAGCAGGGAATAGGCGAGGGCGTCATCATCGGCGTCGCTCCCCTGCCAGCGTACGACCGTCCCGGCAGTCACGGCGCCGCTGTTGGGTGATAACAGCTGCACCTGGGGCGTGTTCGCCGTCACCCTGCGCTCCCACACCACAGCGCCATCCTCACGTATCCGCACCCACTTGGCGCCAGCCGGGAAGGGGATGCCATCGCCAAGCACGGCGCTACGTTCGATTCCGCCTCGGTTTTCGTGCGGCGGCGCCATGTCGAATTCGACCGCGCGTGTGTGAAGCGTGGCGCCGTTGGCGTCATCGAGCGTGATCGTCCAGGATGCTCCGCCTTCGTGGGCAGCGTGAGCCGATTCGTCGGGGGCGGACGCATAGGCCATGACCGCCGGCGACATATCCTTGAGCAGGATGAACGGCTCCATGCTCACGGTATGCCGATCGGCGTTGATCGATCCGACCACGAACAGGACATCGCCGCCGCTGGCAAGGGTGGGCGCGGCGGGTTTTCGCTGTATAGAGACAGTCGAGAGGCTGGGCCACGGGCAGTTTTGAGCCGTATAAGTCACGCCATATGGCGTCAGCATGTTGCACATCTCCCAGGGCGAGATGGAGTTTGGGCGCTTGTAGCCCATCATCGGAAAACCGACGTTGGGCGCAGCAACAGACGGATCGTTGGAGATGACGGTGGGGGAATTGACGCCAACATCGTTGTAGAACACGTCGAGGCCGAAGTAACCAGCCGGATCGACCGTTGCGAGCGAGCAATTGGGATAGGGCCAGGGATAGTTCGGGTCGATCACACCAGCTTCTTCCTCCTCCAGGAGGCCATCGGCGTCGGTGTCGCCGGCGCAGGAGACGTGCTTGAGCCATTTGTGGGCCACCTCGTGGGCGATCAACTGGCTGCCCGTGTTCGACCACGGGTAGGCCCAGTGATTCGAGTCGACCATCACGCTGTGCGACACCCCGTTGGTCGCCCAGCCGTGGTTGATGATCGCGGCCGCCGGATCGATCATGCCATGATAAGTGGCGAAGGTCAGATACCAGTATTTCTGCGGATAGTCTTGCCCCAGGAGCTTGAGGGTGCCCATGATCTCCGCGATCTCCACGTTGATATCGTTGAGATCGGGGCCATTGAAGTCGAAGTTGCCATCGTTGTCGGGGTCGATCATCGGCACCCATGCCTTGTTGGGGTCATCGGGGTCGGCCAGGTAGTTGGCGATCACTGCGTGGATCTGGGACGTGGGGTGGGAGCGCAGCATGCCCTGTAAGATGTGGCTACAGTCGGCGCTCTGACAAAGATAGATCAGTTCTGGGTTATTGACGTTGCCACCCGCGTGCATCTCCACTGGCACCAACACCAGGTTGATCGGGTAGGAGGAGCGGAAGACCAGATTGGGCGAGTAGACATCATTGTTGGTGTAGTTGGATTCTGCGACCGCCTGGTTGAAGTTCACCTGGCCGAGGAAGCGGAGCTCGCCTTCCAGCCAATCGCGGGGCACCTGGAACCAGTAGGAATGATCCATGTTCAGCCGGCTGCCGCCGTTGGTCTGGATGGCGGGGCTGTTCATGGGCTGCAGGAAGCCAACGTGCTCGTAGGTGTTGAGGCCCAGGCGTCGTTGCACCACCAATCGCGCCTGAGGCACTGTGGCGAAGCCGAAGTTCTTCTTGACGTACAGGCGGACGATGGTGTGGCGACCTGCGATCATCACGAAGGAGTTGTTCAGGTCCTGGATGCCCTGGCTGACTTCGATCCCCGTCGCCTGGACATCAGGCTGAGGGAGGGGGATGATCGGCGTCTTGGTGGGGGTGGGCGTTTTCGTGGGAGTGCGGGTGGGTGTGGGCGTTTTCGTGGGGGTGCGGGTGGGTGTGGGCGTGGGCGTGTGCGTCGGGTGTCCGGGGGTGGGGGTGGAAGTGGCGCGGGTGGGCGTGACGGTTGGTGTCCGCGTTGCCGTTGGCGTGGGGGTGGGCGTGGCGGTGGGGCACGCCACCTGGTCGGTGGCGGACGCGGCCAAGTTGACGTTGACGCCGGCGATGGTGATGGTGGCGATGGCGGTGTTGGCGATGTTGGCGCCGTTGGCGACGCCGGCGTTCACTTGCACGTCGAACCCGATCGTCTTGCTGGCCCCGGCTGCCACGCTGCCGCGCCAGGTTACTTTGTTGCCGGCGCTCTCGAAGACGGCGCCGCCGCTGGCGCTGCCGGCCATGTAGGTGGTCTTGGCGGGGATGGGGTCATCGATGGAAGCGCCGACGACTGAGGCGCCGCTGGTGTTATCCACGGTGACTGTGTAGTGGATCGTGCTGGCGGAGCAGACGGGGCCGGAGGTGGACGAGGTCTTGGTGAGGGTGGGCGCCTGGGGTTCGGCCAGGGCCGTGAGCGCCAGACCAGAGAGCGACAAGATGGCGACGATGAGAATCAAAAACAAGGCTGGGCGCCAGGACAACTTGGTTTTCATGTGACTGCTTCCTTGTGGAGAATCGTTTCGCTTAACATGCGACGCCTATCGGGACTCGCGAATCCTGATAGGCGTCGCATCGTTTCCGTTATCGGGCAATCATCGGCAGATACATCTTCTGTGTGAGCGCGCCCTCCTCGACTTTCAGCGTTACGGTGATCACGTCTGGGCTGCCTCCTGCGCCGGGGGCCTGGACGGTGATGTGGCCAGTGTAGGTTCCTGCTGCTTTGCCGCCGGGCAGGGCGGTGACGGCCATCTCGGTCGGGGCGGCGCCGCTGGCCGGGCTGAGTTGCAGCCAGGGAACATTGCTGCTGGCCGACCAGTTCAGGTTGCCCCCGCCACTGTTGGTGATCCAGAACGTCTTCTGGTCGGAGTCCGGGTCGCCCACCTGCACGGTGAAGCCAAAGGCGCTGGCGCCGGTCATCAGCACCGGGCCGGGCATGGGCTTCTTGGCCGGGTTGAGCGGGTCGGTGTGGGCGTTCACCTCGGCCCCATCGCTGGCCCCATCGCCATCGGTGTCGGCCTGGCGGGGATGCGCGCCCAAGCGGTGCTCGGTGGCGTTGTCCAAGCCATCCTGGTCGGGGTCGTCGTCGGCGTCGGCCGGGCTGAGCGGGTTGAATTGGTAGGTCAATTCCCAGGCGTTGGGCATGCTGTCGTGGTCGTAATCGGCCACCACCTGGATGGTGACGCTGGCCGTGTCTGATTGGCCGTCGGCTGTCACCTTCATCTCGAAAGTCTGGCTGCCCACCTGGTCGAGCGTGACCGAGATGCTACGGCTGGCGCCGATCACGCTGGCCCCGTGCTTCCACTCGAAGCTGCCCAGATCAGGCCCCGCGCCGGTGATCGAGCCGCCTACCAGTCCCAGCAGCTCGCCTTCGGTGAAGGTCTGGCCGGTCTTGGGCGAGACAATGAGGGCGATAGGCGCATGGCCGCTGAGGGCGAAGGGCGCCGAGGTGGCAGAGGCGGTGTTGAAGCCATCGGAGGCGCGAAGGCGCAGTCGGCCCGCAGCGCTGGCGGGGACGAAGTTGGGCAGCCAACTGAAGTTGCCGCCGGTCAGCTTCTGCGCCACCGGGATCCATGACTGGCCATTGTCGGGTGTGTAGTCCAGGTTGAATTGGAGGGCGTCGCCATCCTGGTCAGCCGAAGTCCAGGCGACGGGGATGGTGTTGGCGGCGTTGTAGCTGCCGCCGTTAGGAGCGGTGAAGGCCACAGTGGGCGCGTGGGCGCTGACTGTATCGCTCCACAGCAGCGCGGCGCCATGTCGGACTTCGGCCTTCACTGTGCCATTGGGGAAGGGCAGGCGCAGGTTGAAGCGACCGCCTTCGGGAGCTTGCGGGTGCGATTCGTGGGTGTGCGGCCCGCCGACGCCAAATGCCTGGTCGTAGAGGATGGCATCGTTGGCCCCGCGCAACAGCAGGTGATAATTCCCGCCGGACGGGGTGAGCACCGCGCCCTCGTTGCCGAGGATGGCCGACATTGTCACCGTCACCTGGTCGTGCGCGTCGATGCGACCATCGAAGCGCAAAGTGCGGTCGACTTGAACGTCGTCTGTCTGCTGCGCCACCAGGCCGTTGCTTTTGATGTAGCTGACCACATGAGTTTGATCCACCGGCTCGATGACGGTATTGATATCGCCGGCCTGAGGCCCGTAGGACATGGCCGAGTGGGGCATGTCCAACCAGGTGCCGCATTTGGTCATTGGCCAGACAAAAGGTGGGCCGCTATCCAGCCGCACTGTGCGTTCCATCACGCCCTTCTGGTCGATGAGCGCTTGCTTGTAGGTGAGATCTTCATCGCAGTTGTCCCACGGGTCGGGGGGCGGTTCGCCTTCGTCGTATTTCGAATGCGCTTCGTTGGCGTCGTCGTGGTTGACGGCGTCTTCATCCACCCATTCGGTGGCGTGGATGGCCTCCTGCAACCAGGTGGCGGTGAGATCATCCCAGCGGATGAACGAGATGCCGCTCCAGCGGTCGCACTCATCGGCCGAACCCCAACACCAGCTGATAGCCTTGCCGGTGGGGCCTTCCTGATACAACTCCTCGGCCACGATGCCCATGGCTTGGTCGAAATAGGGATAGCAGGGCTGGCCGTTGCAGGTCTGGTCGTTGAAGTCCTCGCGCAGATCGTCCACCGTATCGCGTATGTCATCCCAGTCGTCTTCGAGGTCGTCGTTTTCGTCGTCCAGATAGACCGGGTATTCGGCCACGACCGGCGGACCGGCATAGGTGTGGATCCAATTGCGGCTGTACAGCCCGATATAGGTGTCCTGCTGCGGATAGACGCGGGTCACATGCTCCATTCCCTCGCGCAGATTGGCCCAATATTTGTCCCATTGTGCATCCGTGAACCCCGCCGGCACGATGGGCACATTGAGGAAATGGCGCTGATCACCGATGTCGGTGAAGTTGAAGAACGCAGCCGGGATGTCCACCGTCAGGGCGGTGGCCCATGTCTCACCGAGGCTTACTCGGGCGCCGTCGAAGCTGGAGAGCGGGAAGATGTCGCTAAAGCCACTGCGCGTGGAGTTGAACTCGGCCACAAAGCTGATGCTGTTGCCCAGCGTCCAGTTCGACACCAGCGGCGTTTTGTTGGTCACCCACACACCTTCGGGCGCGGGGGTGTAGGGCACACTGCTGGCCAGCGCCGTCGAGCCGCCCTTCTTCTTCCAGTGGATACGAGCCTTCGCCGGCAATAGAATCTGGCAGGTGTCGGGCGCGTTGTGCTTCAGGTAGACCTGTACCAACGTGCGCTTGCCCCAGATCATCTTTTGTGTATTGATGGCCTGTTGGATTTGGAAATCGGTCACCTGCAACTCGGCGATGGTCACGTCGAGCGCGCTGGTATCCGCGCGGTTGTTCAGCAGCCGTACGCGCACCTTGCCGGATGTGTCGCCGGGCCGGACGTACTGAATGATCTTGTTTGGCTCCTGATAGTCGGCCAATCGCTCCGGGCCATTGCCAATCTTGACATAAGCAGCAGCATCGCCGACGCCAAAGAAGCCGCGCCCAACGATAGTGATCTGGTTCCCAGCCACCTGACAGTCGGTCGGCGTCCCCGTGATGTGGGGGATGATCTGGAACTCGTTCGCGCTGGTGCGGGTCAGGCCGTGCACCGTCACCTGTATCTTGCCGCTCTTGGCCAGCAAGGGCACTTCGACCACCAGTTGCGTCGAGTTGACTGACAACACTTTGGCGATGGGGCCGCCAGGGATGCCGCCCTGCCCATTGAAGCAGCAGAAGCGCACCTCGTTGTACTCTGGCCCGCGCGTGTCGAACGCCGTGCCGGTGAGGGTGATCGTGTCGAGTGGGTGGGCGGCGTCGGGGCTGAAGGAGCTGATCGTGGGCGGCGTGCTGCCGATGGGGCCGGTGACGATGCCCCGTACAGCCATCTGATTCCCGGCAATCGCCCAAGTCCGCACCCCGTCCGAAACGGCATCAACCACGCGGTCGGTTCCCAGGAAGCTGCTGGTGACATGGAAGGTGTGCCAGCCATCGGCATCGCGTAGCGCCAGGCCCTTGTCCGTCCCCGCCCAGATGAGGCCGGCCGGGTCGGAGGAGATGGCAAGAATGACGTTCGAGGGCAGGCCGTGAGCGGTGGTGAAGGTCGTCCAGCTGCCGCCATCCCAACGGGCCACGCCCGCGGCTGTGGCCGCCCAGATATTGCCCGCCGGGTCGGTGGTCAGGTCGTTGATGGCGTTGGAGGGCAGGCCGTTGGCTGTGGTCTGATGGCTCCAGGGTGAGTCGCCATTCTCTGGATCGTAGATGCTGATGCCGTTGGCTGCCGTCCCGGCCCAGATGCGGCCAGTTGTGTCAGCGGTCACGCTGGTGAGGTTGTTGTGCGTCAGCCCCGAATTGTTGGTTGTGAACCCGATCCAATAGCTGCTTCCGCGCATTGCCAGCCCGCCGCCGGTGGCCGCCCACAGCCGTCCGCTGGGGTCGATTGTCAGCGCCCGCACATCGTTGCTGGGCAGACCATTGCCCATCGTCTCCTTCACGAATGTGCTGGCTTCATCGAAGCTGAAGACGCCGCTGCCGGCCGTGCCGAACCAGATCAGCCCACTCGGCCCGCGCAGTAGCGAGGTGATATCGTGGCCGCTGGGCGTGGCGCTGGCGCTCCATTGTGCACCGTTGTAAGGGCTGAGGACTTTGCCCAGGGCCACCCACACCCTGGTCGCCTCCAGGTAGAGCGCCCGTGGCGTGGCGTTGGCGCCCATCTCGATCGGCGACAGGTATTCCCAGTTGGGCGAGTAAATACTGAAACTCGTGGCGTCGGCGAAGCCTGCCCACACATCCTCGCCCACCGCCAACACCCGGTTCACCCATTCGGTGGCGAGCGGCGAGGTGGGTTTGGTGAGGATCAGCCAGTTGCCCTGGTCGTACGCGGCCAGCCCGCCCTTGCTGTTGCCGCCTGTATTGCGGAAGCTGAGCCAGACCCGGCCGCTGCCGTCTTTGCTCATATCTGTAACCCAGTTGCTGGGCAGGCCGAAAGCGGCGTTGAACAGACTCCAGGATGTGCCCAGGGCGATGGTCGCCCGGCAAGCGCCGATGGGAACCCAATCACCGGCGTCGGGCGCGCTGGCAGCGGTGCTAGACGCCAGCCCCGGCACATATTCCTCGGCGGCGAACCAGACGCTGAAATCCGATTCCACCAGCACGCGCGTGGCCCGGCCCATGGTGCAGACCCCGCCGCCATTGATGGGCGTCATCGTCGTCCCATTCCAGCGCACCACGCCGCTGGCTGTGGCGATGTAGGTGAAGATTTGGGCGCCGAAGAACTGCACGCCCACATCGAAAATGTCGTTGTCGGGCAGACCCTGGGCCGTGGTTAGCACCGTCCAGGCGGCTCCGCCCACAGTCCAGCGCGCGGCCCCGCCCGCCGTGCTGGCCCACATCAGATCAGCCGTCGACCTGGCCACGTCCACCGCAGTCAGGCGGCGGATGGCGTTGCTGGGCAGGGCCGAGTTGCCGGTGTATTGACGGCGCCAGGTGCTGGTGGCAGGGTTGTAGATACTGATGCCGGCGTCATCGGTGCCGACCCAGACTTCGCCCGCGAACCAGGCCAAAGCCGTCACCTTGTTACTGATCAGCCCGCCGGCCGTGGCCTTGAGCGTGCTCCAACTGTACAGGCCGTTGGCGTCAGGGGCGTAGATACGAAGGCCATCGTTCTCCACCCCGGCCCAGATACGGCCATCGGGCAAGGCGGCCACGGCCGTGATGTCCTTCACTCCGGCCTCGATCGTGGTCGTCGCCCAGCCGCCAATCGGGATGGTGGGGCCTTCGGGGACGAGGTTGGCCGGGGCCGGCGCGGGCGGGATGGTCAATCGGCCCGCTTCCGAGCCATAGCGCACCATCCACTGCGGGTTGTTGGGGTCCACCACCAGGCCGTCGGCCTCGGTGGGAGCGGCGTCCATGGCGGGGTCGAAGGTCGGCGGCGAGATGGTCAGGCCAGCGGCGGCGTCAAGCTGCCCTGGCTCCTCGCCCTGCGCCAGGACGGGCAGGGCGACCATCTGGCCCAGGAGCAGCGAGAGTAAGACGAGAAGATGGAGCAGACGTGTGTGTGGTTTCATGGTGTGCCCTCCGGTGTGACTTGGTAGTGTGGTTTCAAAGATCGACATCGTTGTGTTTGCCGCTCGTTCGTCGCCCCGCTGGGTACGGACGAGACAGCTGACCGCGGATGAATTCGTTGAGATCGGCAAGCTGGCGAAAGTAGATGCGTTCGCCCGACCGTACATGCTGCACCGACCCGCGCCAGGCCGCCTCACCGGTGGCTTCTGTGGCCCCCGGTTCCTGCCACATCTTGATGACGAAAAGATGATCGAAGCGGTGATCGGCATCCATTGAGTGTATCCTGCGCCTGACTCCAGCGGTTGGAGTGCGACAGCCGTCACTCTAGCAGGGCCGCGTCCGAAACGCGTCCGAAATGCGTCTTGGATGCGCGATTGTTTTCGTTTCTGCCGTGTAGAGTCCAAAGATCGCCCTTCGACGGTCGGCGACTTGACTGTGCAACAGCGCGAGGATCAGGCGTTGTGTGGAGGGGCGCCCATCCCCATCGCTGTCGCTTGCTCGAGGGTCAGCCTGCGCCCGGACTCCCAGGCGGCCTCGAAAGCAGACGGAGCGAGGGCGGCGCACACCGTCGCCAGATGCCAATCATATTCAGCCTGGTCAGCCGGCCCCATCAGGTGCGCACCCATCGGCGTCAGATGCACGCTGACGGCCGCCAGCAAGCGGGCCGCTTGCTCAGCCCGGCCAGTCTGCGCGGCCACACCCGCCAACCCGGCCAGACACAGGCAGACGCCGCGGCGGTTGTCCATACTTTGATACAGCCCCAAACTTTCATCGAAAAGCGCCGTGGACCGGGCAGGATCGCCCAGGCGCAACATGGTGTGGCCTTGATTGTGCAGCGCCGTCGCCAGTTGGACGCGATTGCCGAAGGTGCGCTCCAGGCCAATTTCTTCATCGTATAGCTCGGACGCGCGGGCATAGCGCCCTAACAAGCGCGTCAGCTCGCCGATCGAATTCAGAATCATGCCCAGCGCCCAGCCTTCTCCGGTGGATCGGCTTATGATTAGCGCCTGTTGGAAGTAGCGGTCCGCCTCGTCGTAGCGACCTGTCAGGCGCATCACGTCGCCGATGTTGCGCAACGCCAACGCCTCGCCAAAACGATCACCGGCTGCTCGGAACAGGGACGCGGCTTCAGTGCTGTAGGCTTCAGCGGCATCGTAACGCTTTTGCCTGAATTCGGCGCGGCCCAACCAGCTGAGCGCTTCCCCCTGACCTACGAGATCGGGATGTTGGGCGAAAAGCTCCAGACTGCGGTGAAAGAGTGGGATCGCCTCGTCGAAGCGATTGAGCGCAGAGAGGAGCAAAGCCTGCGATTTCATGGCTTGCGCCCGAAGTGGCGGCGGCGCATCGGCCATCGCCATCGTTCGGGTCAGCCAGTCGTTGCCTTCGCTCCAGTGGCCGCGGATGTACCAGAACCAGCCCAGCGTCGATGCCAGCGCCAGTCCCAGATGAACATCAGGCGCCGGGCGCTCAGTGCTCCAGGCCAGGGCGGCGCGGAGGTTATCTTGCTCTGCCTCCAGCCGCCTGAGACAGGCCAATTGGCCGGGGCCGCGCAGATCGCTGTCGGCCTGCCGGGTCAGGGCTAGAAAATGGGCGGCGTGACGGCGATGCACCTCATCCCACTCGCCCGCGGCTGCCAGTCGTTCGCCCGCGTATTCGCGCAGCAGGGTGAGCATACGGAAGCGCGGCTCGGCGCCGGCTTCGGTCGCGGGCAGGAGGCGTAGCATCGATTGATCGACCAGCGCCAGCAGACGCTCCATCATGTCCGGCTCAAGCTCGGTTCCGGCAACATGCTCGGCCTCGGCAGCTGTGAATCCTCCCACGAAGACCGAAAGCTGGGTGAAGAGCCGGCGCTCGGCCTCAGAGAGCAGGTTGTAGCTCCAATCGATGGCAGCGCGCAGGGTGGTTTGGCGGGCGGGCAGGTCGCGGGCGCGGGCGGCCAGGAAGGGCAGGCGGCTCTGCAATTTGCCCAGCATCGCCGCCGGAGCGAACAGCCGGGCGCGGGCGGCGGCCAATTCGATAGCCAGCGGCAGGCCATCCAGCCGCACACAGATCTCAGCCACGGCGGCGGCGTTGTCCGGGGTCAGACGAAAGGCGGGGTCGGCAGCGCGGGCGCGATCGACGAAAAGGGCGATGGCGGGGGAGTGTGAAAGGTCGGCCAGGGTGGGAAGGCGAGCCGGGTCGGGCATGGGCAGCGGGGCCAGGGGTTGCTCGTGCTCGCCATAGAGCCGCAGGGGCGCCCGACTGGTGACGATGGCGCTGACGCCGGGCGCGGCGGCCAGCAGTTCGCCCACCACGCCCGCCGCCGCCATGACGTGCTCGAAGTTGTCGAGCAGCAGGAGCAGGCGTTTCTGATGCAGGTGGTTTTTGATGTCGCTCAGGAGGCTGGTGCGGGCGGTTTCGCTCACACCCAGGGCGTCGGCGATAGCCGGGATCACCAGGCTGGAATCGCTAATGAGCGAGAGGGAGATGAACCAGGCGCCGTCGGCAAAGCGGTCAGGCGCGGACTTGAGGATGCGAGTAGCCAGTTCCAGGCTGAACCGGGTCTTGCCACTGCCACCGGCGCCGGTGAGGGTGAGGAGGCGGCCGGGAGAACGACCGGCGGCCGGGCAAAGGAGATCGCTCATCGCTTCCAACTCCGCCTCGCGACCGACGAAGGTTGTAACTTGGGCAGGCAGGTTGTGCGGGGGCGACCACGGGCGTTCGGCCTCGCCCCGCCGTTTGTCGGAACCGGGCAGTGTTTCCCCGCGGGTGATGGACTCGTACAATGCCGTCGTTTCGGGCATCGGCGGCAGATCAAGCTCGGCCCGCAGGTCGCGCTCGAGGCGCCGATACTCCTGGAGGGCGGCGCTGCGGTCGCCGGCGCGGTAGTGCAGCGCCATCAGTCGCCGGGCCGTCTCCTCGCGCAAGGGGTCGCGACGCAGAATCTGCCCGGCATAGCCGATGGCGGCCTTGTAATCGCCCTGGGCCTCACTGCGGGCGGTCAACCGCTCCAGAATGGTGAAGAAGCGCTCTTGCAGCCGCTCGCGCTCGAAGAAGATCCAGTCGTCGTAGAGTTCGGGCAGCAGGTCGCCGGTGTAGAGGGGGACGGCCGCGGCCAGGGTGTCGGGCGCGGCGCTGAGGCGCTCGAATTCAGCCACATCCAGCCAGAAGGGCGCGGCCGGGTTCCATTGCACCGTGTCGACTTCGGTCAATAGCCAGGGCGTCATGGCTGGCAGGGCGGGCAGGGCGCGGCGTAAATCGTGCAGGTGGCGACGGAGATTGCTGCGGGCGGCGTCTTCGCTCTCGTCCGGCCAGAAGGTGAAGGCCAGGCGTTCGCGCTTGAACGGCTGCCGGCGGTGCAGCAGCAGGTAGGCGAAGAGGGGCAGCGTTTTGGGCAGGCCGCGGAACGCGTGCGGCGCGCCAGCGGCCACCAATCGCAAGGCCCCAAAGAGATAGATTTGCAGCATGAGGTCATTCTACCCAGGCAGGGGAGGTTGTCTAGTCGGGCTGAAGGGCTGAAGCACTTGCTTGCCTCCTCCCCTCCAACGATCTACAATGCCATACGATACGTTCTTCCGCTTACACAATACGCAACACCCAATAGCACTCATGCCCACCCCTCTTCGCTTCATCCCCCTCGGCGGCCTCGGCGAAATTGGCCGCAACATGAACGTACTCGAATATGGCCGCAACCTGCTCATCATCGACGCCGGCGTCATGTTCCCCGAAAACGACATGCTCGGCATCGACCTGGTCATCCCCAACTTCGAGTACCTGCGCGACAAGAAAGATTGGGTGCGCGGGATCGTCATCACCCACGGCCACGAAGACCACACCGGCGCCCTGCCCTACCTGCTGGAGGAAATCCAGGCGCCCATCTACAGCACGCGGCTGGTGGTGGCCATGCTGGATCGCAAGCTGAAGGAGCACTTCGGCCGCCGCCTGAAGCCCGACCTGCACGAGATGACCCCGAGCGACACCATCCGACTTGGCCCCTTCGCTGTCCGTCCCATTCTCCTCAGCCACTCGATCCCCGATAGCATGGCCCTGGCCGTCGATACGCCCGTTGGCCGCATCATCCACAGCGGCGATTTCAAGATCGACTACACGCCGGGCGCAGGTGGACAGCCTCAGCTTGCCAAGCTCGCCGCTCTTGCTGCCGATGGCGTTCTGGCGCTCTTCTCCGACTCTACCGGGGCCGAGCGCGCTGGCTTCACCCCGTCCGAGCGCACAATCGAACCGGCCTTCGACCAGATCATGCGCGAGTCGCCAGGTCGCGTCATCGTCGCCTCCTTCGCTTCTCAGCTCAACCGGTTTCAACAACTCATCGACATCTCGCACCGCCACAGCCGCAAGATCGCCATTGCCGGACGCTCACTCGAACAAAACTTCGAGATCGCCCGCAAGCTGGGTTATCTACAGGTGCCCAAGGGCGCGTATGTCAAATTGGAAACGGCGGACAAGCTGCCGCCCAAGCAAGTCACATTGCTGATCACCGGCAGCCAGGGCCAGCCCGAAGCCGCCCTGGCCCGTATGGCTGCTGGCAAACACCGCGAGCTGGCGCTGACGTCCACCGATACGGTCGTGATCTCGGCCAGCCCCATCCCTGGCAACGAAGAAGAAGTGGGCCGGATGATCAATCAACTCGTGGATCGAGGCGTCGAGGTTCTCTACCCGCCGATTGCCCATGTCCATGTCTCTGGTCATGCCAGTCAGGAAGAGATGAAGCTACTGCTCGCTCTCACTCAGCCCAAGTTTTTCGTGCCGGTGCACGGTGAGGCCCGTCACCTTCACCTGCACGCGCGTTTGGCCGAGAGCATGGGACTTTCCCGCGACCACATCTTCCGTCTGCAGAATGGCGATGTGCTGGAAATCCTGCCAGAAGGCTGTAAGATGGTCGAGCGAGCGCCGGGCGGCTATGTTTTCGTGGATGGGTCGGGTGTGGGCGACATCGGACCGGCGGTGTTGCGGGAGCGGGATGCGCTGGCCCGTGATGGCGTCGTCGGCGTGGTCATCACAGTGCGCAAAAGCTCGCGCGAATTCGCCGCCCCCCCGCAGATTTTCACCTCCGGCGTGGTCTACAAAGATCAGGCCGACGCCACCTTACAAGGCGCCCAAGACGCCCTGGCTCGCTCTTTGATGGAAAGCAAACGCAGCAACCGCGCCCTGATCGCCACCGCGCGCGATTCGCTCAATCGTTATTTCTACCAACTCACCCGCCGCAGTCCGGTGGTGACGCCGGTGGTCGTCGAGGTGGATGGGCCTTCATCCTGAAATCGAGGTGCGATCCTCGGCTCTCATTCCCGATAATGACAGCCCATGCTCTGCTTGTTGCGCCAGGCGGCTGAAGCCACGATGATGGCCGTGACCACGGCATTGCGCAGGCCGATGAGATCATCGGTGACTTTGGTCACGCGATAGAATGCCTCGATCTCGGTCTCGAGATGCCGCAACTCGCTCAAAGCGCGCTCCAGGCGCCGCGAGGTGCGCACCAATCCCACATAATTCCACATGATGTGCTGAATCACGCTCATGTCTTGCAGGATGAGGGCCGGATCGGCGGGCGTGGCGCCTACATCCTGCCACGGGGGGATGTCGTTGGCATCGTAAAGTGTTTGTTGCGGCGATGCCCGCTGGATGTGCTCGGCCGCGCGCTCGCCCCACACCACGCCCTCGAGCAGCGACGTGCTGGCCAGACGGTTGGCGCCGTGCACGCCCGTGCACGAGACTTCACCCACGGCGTAGAGGTTGCGCATGGTGGTCAGGCCCCATTCATCCACCCACACGCCGCCGCACGAATAATGCGCGGCCGGCACCACCGGCGCCAGGTCGGTTGTGATGTCGATGCCATATTCCAGGCAGCGTTTGTGAATGGTGGGAAAATGGTCGAGGATGGTCTGGCGGGGGATGTACGAGGCCAGATCGAGATAGACATTCGAAAGCCCGCGTTCGAGCATTTCGCGATGAATGCTGCGGGCGACGACATCACGCGGGGCTAGATCTTTCCATTCCGGATCGTACTTCTGCATGAAGGGCCTGCCATCGGCCAGCACCAACCGCGCGCCCGCCCCGCGCACGGCTTCGGAAATAAGGAAGCGCGGGGCGTTGATGTGATAGAACGTGGTGGGGTGGAATTGGATGAATTCGGTGTTGATGATGCGCGCCCCTGCCCGCTGCGCCATCGCCAAGCCATCGCCGCGCGAGCCTTCGGGATTGCTGGTGAAGAGATAGATTTGACCGAGTCCGCCCGTGGCCAGGATCGTGTTCTTGGCCAGGCAGCGCCACACCCGTCCGTCAGCCTGATTCAGAACATAGGCCCCCACTACCGACCGGCGTTCGTAGACGGCCCGGCGGTTGACGGCATGGTGTGAGGGCGTGAGCAGATCGATGGCGGTGTGACTGCTGAGCAGGCGGATGCGCGGATGCGCGCGCACCGCCTGCACCAATGCTTCTGCGATGGCCTTGCCTGTGGCGTCGGTGGTGTGAATGATGCGCGGGACAGTGTGCCCGCCTTCGCGCACAAGCGAAAGGCTGCCATCAGGATTGTGATCGAAGGGCACGGGCACGCGGTCGATCAAAAGCTGGTGCAGCCGGGATGGGCCTTCTTCGGCCAGGATGTTCACGGCCTTTGGGTAACAGTGCCCGGCGCCGGCGCGCTCAATATCGGCAGCCAGGGCCGCGGGCGAATCGTCCACGCCTCTGTAAATGATGCCGCCCTGGGCGTAATAGGTGTTGGTTTCCTTGGGGTCGGCGGCGCGGGTGACCATGGTCACGTCGATGCCGGCATCGGCCAGGGCCAAAGCCGCGCTGCATCCGGCGATGCCGGTGCCAAGGATGAGAACGTCGGTTTCGATCAGGTCGGACATGGGGGTGATAGGGTGACAAGGTGACGCCGGTCGAGTACGACCGGGGGTGACGCCGGTCGAGTACGACCGGGGGTGACGCCGGTCGAGTACGACCGGGGGTGACGCCGGTCGAGTACGACCGGGGG
>JAYRVO010000169.1:0-1768 GCA_041918515.1 Chloroflexota bacterium
GCTGGTGTCAAGTTTGAAGTGCAACACTGGAGTGGATGCTGGAAGCATCAGATGATTGAGGCGTTAAGTTGTTGGTCGGCGAGGAGTTTGGCGAAGACTTCTCTGGGGGTCTGATAGCCGAGAATACGTCGAGGGCGTTCATTCAAACGATTGGCGATTGCATTGAGTTCATCCTGTGAGGCTCCAGACAGATCGGTGCCTTTGGGGAGATACTCGCGAATCAAGCCGTTGGCATTTTCATTGCTGCCCCGTTGCCACGGGCTGTGTGGATCGGCGAAATAGACGCGGATGTCGTTGGCGACAGCCAGGTCGCGGTGTCGGGCCATTTCGCTGCCACGGTCGTAAGTCATCGTCTTGCGCATGGCCGGGGCGACTGTCTGCAGCAAGCGCGTAAAGCCATGTAGTGCGGCCAGAGAGGTGCAATCATCCATTTGGGCCAGTAGGACAAAGCGACTCGAACGTTCGACGAGGGTACCGACGGCGGAGCGGTTGGCCGCGCCCTTGATGAAATCCCCTTCCCAGTGACCTGGCACCTGACGATCATCAACCTCCGGCGGGCGAGTATGAATCAAAACGTCTTCACTGATAAAACCGGCCTGTTTGCGATTGGCGCCGCGTGAGCGCGGCCAGCGATTGACATGCCCCTGGCGCAAGCAAGCGATCAACTCGCGACGCAGTTCGCCACGCGGCATGGCATACAAGACGGTGTAGATCGTTTCATGACTCACATTGCGAGCATAGCAGTCAGAATGGGTGCGTTTCAGATAGCCGGAAATCTGGTCGGGGGACCAGCCGACCTTGAGTTTGTCGCGTACCTCGGCGAACAGTGGCCCGGTTGTGGCGAGCTTGCGCAGACGCCGTCGCTGAAACCGGGCCATGTGGGCACGCATGCTGGCCCGACCCGCTTCGTAGGGCAGCGCTGAACACCCGGCCAGACAATGATGCCTGGTGATTTCGCGTGTGATGCTTGATGGCGAGCGTTTCAGTTCGCGGGCAATTGCCCGCGAACTGAAACCATCACGCAAGCGCAGCATGATGCAAGCCCGCTCTTCTGAACTCAGATGGCTGTAGCGCTTTCCCATGTGCAATAACTCCCATGCTCGTTTGGTTACAGGGTAGTGTTGCACTTGATTCTGGACGCCAGCCGTATGTGTAGGATAAATGGGGACAGACCACGTTTTAGTGTAGTATCTCGCATACTGCGTCCTCCCGAACACCATGCCCCGTCGTCCGCGCCTGATGCTTCCCGATACGCCGCTGCATGTCATTCAGCGCGGCAACAATCGCCAGGCCTGTTTTTTCGCCGATGAGGATTACCATTTCTATCTGGAATGGCTCGGGGAATATGCCGGCAAGTCAGGTTGCCGAATTCACGCATATGTATTGATGACCAACCACGTGCACCTGCTGCTTTCCGCCGAGCGTGCCGAGGGTGCGGGGGCATTGATGAAGGCGCTGGGGCAGCGCTATGTGCAGTATGTGAATCGCGCCTACCGCCGCTCCGGAAGCTTGTGGGAGGGGCGTTTCCGCTCCAGTCTGACGCAGGAGGAGCGTTATCTGCTGGCCTGTCAGCGCTACATCGAGTTGAATCCGGTGCGGGCTGGCATGGTGGAACATCCCGGCGAGTATCGTTGGTCGAGTTACCGGGCCAACGCGCAGGGTGAGGAGAGCCCGCTTCTGACCCCTCATGACACGTTCCTGGCACTTGGCCGCGATGCGGAAAGCCGGCAGGCAGCCTACCGTGATTTGTTTCGCCACGAACTGGAAC
>JAYRVO010000170.1:0-74953 GCA_041918515.1 Chloroflexota bacterium
CATCGTCAGTGTATTGCTGAGCCTCTCGTCATGGCTATGCGCACGCAAGCTGAAGCATTGCATCAAGGCTCGTCTTATGGCACCATAGCGTCGGTACGCGTCGCTCAAGGTCTCGCTCCTGTTTGAGAGTTGGTTGCTTTTGACAGAAGTATACCCGAGATGACGCGTACCGTCTCTCTCTTTGATCTAGCTTTTCTAGCTCATATGTTCTGTAGGGTAGTGAATTTTATCTCAGGCAAAGGTGCCAAGACGCCACGGAAATATCTAGCCACCTGACAGTTTCCGAAAAATAGGACGCGGACGAGCGCGGAAAACGCGGAAAAAGCGCTTCTTTGCCGTGAATTTGGAGAAAAATCCGCGTTCATCCGCGTTTATCCGCGTCCCATTCCCAAAGTGTCAGGTAGCTATTTGCGTGAGCCAATTTGGGGGCGACGTGAACTTCTCCTTGCTTCCCCCTCTCTGGCCTGAAATTTTTGCCGCGCGCCCCTGCGGGCTGTTCAGCCCGCAGGGGCGTTTGCTGGATGTTCGCCCTTCATGTCAGTTGCGTCCGTAGATGAAAACAGGGGACAGCGAACAGCGAACAGGGTGCTAAATGAGAGAACCCCTGGCGACACGAAACCCGTGGTTGTCGAACCTGCTGTCAGGATCGTTCCTGCCACGGTGCGCGCACCGCACGGATGTTCTATTGTTGTACCAGGAGCCGCCGCGCAGTACCTTATAGTTGCCTTTGCCTGGCCCTCGCGGGTCGCGCATCAGCTTGCCTGCACGCTGGGCATAGGTCTTTTCGTCGTACCAATCATTGCACCATTCCCAGACATTGCCGGCCAAATCCAGCACGCCTTCGGCGCTGCCGCCATCGGGGAAGATGCCTGCTGGCGTGGTGCGCTCCAGCGCCAGTTCCTTCGAGTTGCACCGATCCTTCACCCAGTCGTCGCCCCAGGGATAGCGCCAACCGTGTGGCCCGCGGGCGGCGCGCTCCCATTCGGCCTCGGTGGGCAGGCGGTACTCGCAGCCGTCGGCCAGCGCGGCGGTCAGCCAGCGGCAGTAGGCCGTCGCTTCATACCAGGTGACGCCAACCACCGGCTGGCTGAGGCCGTTGAAGCGGGTACCCTGCCAGTAGGCGGGCTCCCTACGCGGCGTATTGTCCAGCCAGCCTTTCATGGTCCCATCTGGCCGCCAGACCCCGGCGGCCTTCGCTTCCGCCCACCAGCGTTCATCGCCATAGCCCTGGGCCTCCACCAGGAAATGCCGGTACATGGCGTTGGTGGTGGGATAGCGGGCGATAGCGTAAGGTGAGAGTGAGACCTGATGACGAGATAGCCCATCCTTGAAGTGATCGTTGCCTGTTGCTTTAGCCAGACGCTTGACCTCGGCCTCGTCGCTGCCCATCCAAAGGCTTCCGCCGGGGATAGGGATGAATTCGGGCAGGCTGTAGGGGCCGCTGAAGCGGGGGTCGCCCAGCCGGCCCAAGACGTGGCTGGCCTCGATGCGGGCGGCCAGCGCCGTGGACGGCGGGTTCTGCTCCAGCACCTGTACCAGCCGCTGCGCCAGTTCATCGCGCACTGCGCCGTGCCAGCCCACACGCTCTGGTGGGATTTCGCGCAAAGCTCGGCCGGCCCAGGCCAGGCCATAGGCGTGGGCGTCGCCATCGCCAGGAATGCCGCCTAATTCCGCCTCCAAAAAGAGCTTGGCCTGCCGGGGGTTGCGCAGCAGATAGCCGGCTGCCATCAGGAATACTTCTTGCCACCAGCTTTGTCCCGCGCGCTCGGCCACAAAGTCGCGGTACTTCTCGGTCTCGCTGCGCAGGTTGTCCACCAGGTAGCTGGCCGCCAGGAATTCTTGCACTGTCAGGTGGTCGCCAAAGCTGTAGCCGCCGGGCTGGGCGTGCAGGATGCCGCTGCGTTCGGCCATCACCTTGACGAAGTCCTCCGCCTCTTTGCGGGCCTTGTCCCGCGGCAGCCCCAGGTACGTGCTCAGGTAAGGCGCCAAGATATCCTTCGTCAGTTCGTGTTCATCCACCACCACCAGCGCGCGCTCGGGGGCTGTGCCCATCGGCGCCGGCGCGTGCGCCTGGTGCGTCTCGAAAGCGGCGTAGGTCAGATACAGCCGGCGGTCATCCTTGGGCCAGCGGTCTTCGCGCAGCATCTTCGCCGCCGCCGCGCTCTCCTCCTCCTTCAATCGTTCGCCCAGCAGCACCTCGGTGTAGGCGTTGTAAAGTTCGGCGCGCTGCTCTGGCAATTCGCTGCCTGTCGAGTCGATCAAGGTGGCCGTCCAGACCATCAGCGGCGTCTTGACCATCTCTTGCAACAAGTCGGATTTTTCGATGCGAGCCTGGAGTTTGGCCGCGCGCTGCGCCGCCACATCGCGGTCGGCCTCCAGCCCGGCGTACAGGCGTTGGATCAGGGGAGTCCACTGGGCGGTGGTCAGATCACGCACCGCCGCGACATTGAAACGGTCATCCAGCCGGGTGTTGGCCTGAGTATAGGCCGCCACCCGCGCTGTCACCAGCATCCGGTTCTGGGGAAACTCATCGGCCAGCCCCTCGATGGTCTGGCGCACCGCGATGCGATGATTGAAATCGGGCACCTCGTCCAGCGCGTCGATCAGCAACCAGGCCTGACCCGACCGCACCAGCCGCGCCAGGAATCCTGCCGACACCCGGCCAGGATGCCATTCGGCGAACTGATCATCGAGGAAGCGCAGCAGGCTTTCGACGTTGCGTTCGTATTTCGCTGGCTTCTTCTGACAAGCATGCTCGAAGTCGCGCAACGCCAGATAAACGGGCGCGGGCAGTGGCGCGGGCGGCGATGCGCTCTTCCAGCCCAGCTATTGCTGCGCCCGCGTCGCATCTTGCTCCGCCAGGATCGCCGCAGCCAACCGCAGCACCGTGGTCTTGCCGCAGCCAGCCTTGCCGATCAGAGCCAAATGGTCGGGCGTCGCCAGCACCTCGCGCAGATCGACATCCGTGCGCGAGGTCTCGCGCTCCGGCTTCAACTGACGCGGTGCGGTGCGGCTGGCTGTCTCTTGGCGCCAAAAGGCATCCGTCTCCTCGCGCGCCAACTGCAAGTCATAACGCAGCGGCGTGTACACGCCCGCGCGGCCGCTCTCATCCAGAATGGGTAAACGAATCGGCGGGCCGCGCAGTTCATCCAGGTTGCGGTAGCCGCGTGTTTCCAGAAAGCGGTGTTTGGTGCGCACGATCTCCAGGTAGGCCGCCAGATCAGCGGCGGCGATCGGCTGGGTGGCGTCGACCGGGCGCTCGCTATAGGCGTAGCCCGCGGCGGCAAAGAGGGCGTGTTTCTCCGTCGGAGTTCTGATCCCCAGGAAGTCGCAAATGCGCCCCACCGTTTCGGGGTCGCCCGGCCGTTTGGCATCGTTCAACCAGCGGCTCACTGCCGAAGCACGAACCCCTAGCCGCCAGCCAGGCCGGTGTGCGGTCTGCGCGCCCCAGGTGTTCATTCAGCAAACGGCCAAATTCAGGAAAACTGGCGCTGGTGGGGTCTTTGGCAGTCATGGCAACAATCCTTTGTGTGAACGACAACTCCCTTGTGACCTGCCGGCAAATATCACCTGTTAGAGTAAGGACAGCTTAAGCAGCCAACCAGATGACGCCGGCGTCATCGCCGATTCTAACACAGGAGGCGATGAAAATGACTCTCGAAACCCTTACCCTCATCCTACTGATCACCGGGCTGATCCCCTGGCACATCAGCCGCCGCACCGTAGGACGTCGTCCGCACCTGCGCACCCGCTGGCAGGTCTATGCCATTTTCTGGAGGTTGATCGTGGAGCGTCCTCAGGGGCGCGGCCGTCAGCGAGCCAACTGGCGTCTCACCGTCCCTTTGATCCAGTGTCTGGCCGATGCCGTGTGGACGGCGCTGCGCAAGCTGGTGGCATAGAGCCGGCAAGCGGGCACCCTACGGCCCCAATCTGCCCTCTCGGTACACTCTCGCTAGCCGGCGCTCAATCAGCGCCGACTGGCTGCTGGCCGAGCGGTCGATATCTGCGCTCCTGGCGAGCCTGGATAATCTCCGCCTCGATCTCGGCATCTCTCATTGTCTCGCTCCTTGCTGCCGCAGCCGCCTGGCGCAGGCGCGAGACGGCTGCAAGGGCGCGGGCGCGACACAGGGCAACAACGTTTTCTTCATCCGCATTGACAAGTCTATCCCGCCATGATACACTCACAAAGACTATCTTATTAAGATACGGTCTGATCGAGGAGTACGCCATGTTTCGCAATCGTCAACGCGAGTTGGGCTATCTGGAGAGCCGCTACGCCCGGCCAGGGGCTGAATTTGCCGTCCTCTATGGTCGGCGGCGGGTGGGCAAGAGCAGCTTGATCTACGAATGGTGCCGCGAGAAGCCGCACCTGTATTTCTTCGCTGCACGGCTGCCAAGCCAGGCGTTATTGCACGAGTTCGGCCAGCAGTTGGCAGCCGCGTTGGGCCAACCAGAGCGCACCTTCGCCGACTGGGACAGCGCCTTGCTGGCTTTGGCAGAGTTGGGCCGCGAGCGGCGTTTCGTAGTCGTGATCGATGAGTACCCCTACCTGGCCGATTCCGTGCCGGGCTTTTCGACTCTGCTCCAACGCGCCTGGGATACCGCGCTGCAGCATACACAGCTGTTCCTCTGCCTGACCGGCTCCACCTACAGCGTGGTGCGGCGGGAAATCCTGGATGGTTCGGCGCCGCTCTATCGCCGCCACACCTGGGCCTACGAACTGCAGCCGCTGCAGCCGTCCGATCTGCGAGCCTTCTTCCCCAATCTGGACGCCGAACGATTGATCGAGACCTATGCCATCCTGGGTGGGATGCCGCGCAACCTGCTGTCCTTCGATCCTGAGCTTGGCTTGATGCGCAATATCGCCCGCGAGCTTCTCGATCCGGCCGGCAGCCTGTTCAGCGAGGTGCGTCTGTTGCTGCACGAGGAACTCAAGGGCGAGGTGGATGCTTTTGCTCGCGTCTTGGGCGCTTTGGCGGCCGGCAACCATCGCCGTCAAGAGGCGGCAGCCGCCGCCAACTTGACCCTGGCATCGCTTCAACATTACTTGAACGACCTGGTGACGAACGGGCTGGTCGAGCACCGGCTGCCGCTGAACCGGGATCGTGAGAACGGCCGGCTGGGCACATACCACATCCTCGACCCCTTCCTGCGCTTCTGGCACCGCTGGGCCGCCCCGCACCGGGCGCTACTCGAGATCGGCCAGCGGCAGGATGAGACCCTGAGCGAAATCCGCAACAACCTGCCGTACATCGTGGCGCCGGTATGGGAGTCCCTCGCTCGACAGCATTTGTTGGCGGCCTCGGGCAGGGGGCAGATTCCTTTTCCGGTGCAGGAGGTGGGGTCGTGGTGGGCGCGTGGGGCGCAGATCGACCTGGTGGGCGTGAACCGGGCAGATCATCGCGTGGTTTTTGGCGAGGCGCGCTGGCGCAACACACCGGTCACAACGGCCGACCTGAATGCGCTGATGGACAAGGGCCTGCTCTGGCTCCGGGGCGATACAGCCCGCTGGGATGTCCACTACGCTTTCTTCGCCCGGAACCTGGGGCAGATGGAAGCCGCGGGGATGGACGATGAAAACATCCATCTGTTTACACCTGAGGATGTGACGCTGGCCTGACAGAACCTAACCCGGACGAGCCGGAACCAAACTAATCGTTAACCAGGAAGACACCAAGCTGTTCGGTCTCTTCTCCTTCGTGTCTTTGTGCCTTCGTGGTAAATTTTTTGCTCGCCGTGCAAGAATTTGGCTGGTAAGTTACTAAAGGGTTCCCGAACTGTTAGCTTCCTCGCCCCCCACCACCCCCTCGATCAAAATATCCCCAAACGGCGTCGCCTGCTCCACCCGCACCTGCCGGCGCTTGAGCAGCTCCAACACCGCCAGCAGACTGACGATGATCTCTACGCGGGACGTGGCCTGACCCAGAAACTGCCGGAAGTGCACAGCCCTATCCGCCTTGAGCCACTTTTGCAACGCCGCCATCTTGTCCTGCACCGTGATCTGGTGTGGTTCGATGTCGGCCACCGGCGTCGGCGGCGCTTCGTAGTCCCGCAACACCTCGAACACGGCCAACCATAGGGTCTGCACGGCCATCCCCGCGGGGTCGAGCCGTTTCTCCAACTTCGGCGGCGGCGCCAGGCGCACGTAGCCGCGTTGCCCGCTGGCTTCCAGCGTGTGCAGATGTTCGGCCTTCTCTTTGAACAGCTTGTACTCGCGCAACTGTCGCGCCAGCGCCTCGGCGGGATCCTGTTCCTCTTCTTCGCTCGCTTCGTCGGCTGGCCGCGGCAACAATGCCAGCGATTTGATGTACAACAGCCGCGCCGCCATCACCAGAAAATCGGCGATGCCATCCGGCCGGCGCTCCTCCAGGGTGGACAGATACGCCAGGTAGCCGCCCGTCACTTGGGTCAAGCTGACGGCGGTGATGGGCAACTCCTCCGTCTCGATCAGATGGAGCAGGAGGTCGAGCGGGCCTTCGAAGCGCTCGTCTTCGCCGACATCCAGATGCAGGACGTAGTTGTCGGCGGGGTGTATCTGCAAGGGGAGGGGCATGTCAGAACGTCAGGAACGGCTTCCCCGACTGCGCCAGGCGATCGAGCATGGCCTTGGTCTCGGCGAAATCTTTACCGGCCAGCCGCTCCACCTTGACGCCTGCCGCGCGCAGCTCAGCCTCGACCTCTGGGCTGACGCCGCCCGCACCGCCCACGATGGTGACGTACTCGGCCTGTTTGGCGTCGTCCAGCGAGAACCCGGCGGTGGGATGGAAGCGGGCGATGTAGTTCATGGCCCCCACCCAGTCTTGCTGCGCCCAACCCTCCGCGCGCTCCCAGAACAGCAGATAATGGCGGATCGGCTTCTCGGCCGGCGCCACGGCCTCGCCCTTCGCCTCTCGGATTTGCTCGAACAACAGATTCTTCCACTTCCCCCCTTCCAGCCATTGTTTACCCGGACAAGCGGTGACATTGAGCGGGAACTCCTTATGGCCCCAAACGTTGCCCAACGGGATTCTCAACTCCTGCATCAGCCAGGCGATGAGGCGGGCAGCGGCGTCGAGCTGCGCCGGCGTGGGCACGACATCCGTGAAATCTCCGGCTACGCACACACCCACTGTGTAGTCGTTGTTCTTGTAGACGTGATACGAGCTGAGCGCCAGGTCTTGGGTGTGGTAGATTGTGCCGTCGGGGCCGATGTAGTAGTGGTACCCTATCCCCGGCCACTGGTGGGTGGGGTTGGTGACGTGGTATTGGGCAATGCGTTCGGGCGGAATGTTGGCAGGCGCGGCGCTATGGTGGACGGCCATATGGGTGATCTTGTCCAGCGTGCGGCTGTTATAACTGCTGTTCGGGTTCTTGGCCAGCTTGTCCACCAATTCCTGCATCGCCGGCTTGACCACCATCTGCGGCGCGCCTGGCTCCGCTGGGGCTGGCGCGGGGGGGCGAATGGCGCCGTTTTGCATCGCCTCGATTTGCTTTTGCAACGAGGCGATGCTCGCCTGCAATCCCGCCACACTCTTGTTCAGCCGGTCGCGTTCGTTTTGGAGCGCCTGTTTTTCATTTTGAAGGGCGGTGATTTGGTTTTTGGCCGCTTGCAGATCGCCGGCAAGGGGGACGCCGCCCTGTAATTGGGCATTTGCCGCAGCCAATTGCTTGCTCAAGTCCTGGTTTTGCGACTGCAACTGGCCCACCTGGGTAGTAGTCGCGACCAATTGCCTGCCCAAATTCTGGTTTTGCGACTGCAACTGGCCCATCTGGGCATTGATCGCAGTCAGTTGCCTGCTCAAGTCCTGATTTTGTGTCTGCAGTTGACCGATCTGTTGGCGCAAAGCCTGCGTCACAGCCGTATCGGGACGGTCGCCTTGCAATTGCGCCCTGGCCGCGGCCAACTGCTGTGCCAGATCCTGGTTCTGGGCTTGCAGTTGCGCCACCTGCTGGCGTAGCCCCTGCACCAACGCCTGATTACCCGCCTGACCGGGCGCGGGCGGCGCCGACTCGCGCACCGTCTGCACCCGCGCCATCAATAGCTTTCGCCAATTCTGCCCCTCGCTCCACTGGTTGCCCGGCGAGGCCGTGACGACGAACTCGCGCACCCCCTTCACGTTCTCATCGGTCACATTGTAGGTCTGTTGCAGCCACGCCACCAACGCCGCCAGGCTGCTCAATTGCACATCGGTGGGAATAGCATCATTGAAATTGCCGGCGACATGGATGCCGATGCCATTGAAGATCCACGGCTGATCCTTATCCACGACCTCGGTGATAGCGTTGGTCTGCAAGATGGCGCCGCCGCCATCGATGAAATACTGGCAGACGATGGCGGGCCAATGCGCCGTGTGCGCTCGTGCCACCCGGTCGGCCCCCACACTCGCCGGCGCGCCGGTGTGGTGGATGACAATGGCGCGGATGTCGCCCTCGCTCCGCCGGATCATGTTGCCGTCGCCACGCGGCAACTGTTTGCTCACGTCGCGCAATGCTGGTTGCGGCACGGCGCTCTTCGTGGCCTGCCGCAACGCCGTCTGCAGAGCCGAGACCTCGGTTTGCAGAGACGCCACCCGCGCGCTCAGCGTCGTCGCCTGCGCGCTCGCGCGGTCCCGCTCTTGCCGGGCCAGGGTCGCCTGTTCGCGCAGCGCCTCGGTATCTCGGAGCGCCTGTTCGAGTTGCTGGCGCAAGGTCGCCAGCGCGGCATCGTCCACCGGCCCGGCCGCCCCCCCACTCCCGCGCAGCGGCTCGATTCGCTCGACCAACATCTTCTTCCAGTTTTGGCCGCTCAACCACTGCTTGCCCGGCGATTGCGTGGGTGTAAAACCTTCACTCAAGCCCTTGACCGCCGTCATTTCCAGCCCATATGCGTCCAGCAGCCAGGCGCACAACGCGGCCAGGGCATCGAGCTGTGCTGGCGCCGGTACAACATCGCTGAAATTGCCCGCCACGATGACATTGACGCCTTCCAGCGCCCACGGCGCATTGCTCACCGCCTCGGTCAGGCCGTTGGTCTGATAGATCGCCCCCTCGCTGTCGATGTAGAACTGGCCGGGCATGGCCGCCATGCCCTTCTGTCGATAAATTTGGGCGATGCGCTCCACCGTGATGGCGCCAGCGATGGCTGTGTGGTGGATGATGACATATTTGATCTGGCTCTCCGGGCGCGCTACCAATGCCGGCAGATCGCGTGGCAACTGGCTGCTGATGTCCTGGATGTCGGGTCGCGGCGCCGCGCCGCCGAATTGCTTCAGGCGGTCGCCCAGGCTCTTGACTTGCTGCTGCAAAGCCGAGATCTGCTTACTTGCCTCGAACGCTTGTGACGCCGTCAGCCGCAGCCGCACTTTGCCCTTTTCGAACTCCTCGACAGCCACACGCTGGAAATACTGCACCGCCATCCCGTTTTCCATGAATGGCTCGGTGATGGGATAGCCGCAAATATCCAGCCCATATTTTCGATAGAAGTCCAGGAAGACGCCGCGCACCCAAACCTTCGTCTCCGCGAAGAACTGTTCGGCTGGCAAGGGTGCGGGTTTGACGTTGACCGTCGTCCGTAGCACCTGGCTGCCTTTGTCGGCAAACCAGGTGATGTTTTCGTGCACCATGTCCAGGCTGAGCGTGTAGGCGCCGGCCTGGCTTGGCAACCCGACTTTGGTCGCCAGCTCGACCGTCTCGCCCGCCTTCACATTGCGCGGCAAAGAGGTGCGATAATCGGCGGCGCCGACCTGATTCCCGTTGCCATCGTACCAGTGATAGCCCAGTCGCACAGGATTGCCGCCGCTGGCCGCCCATTCCATACTACCGGTATTGCGCACTGTCACCGCCGCCGTCATCTCGCCGCCCGCTTGACCTCCAGCCGGCGCTTTCTTCCATTGGATGAGCGCGCCGTAGGTGGCTGTGGCATCGGGCGCCGCCATCCCATCGCTCCGCCAGCGCAATCGCCAATCCATCGCCATCTTGAAATCGTCGATCACCCCGCTCTTACCTTCGATATACCACTTATCCAAACGGGGCCAGCGATAAAGAACGAGCGCGCGGATTTGCTGATCGTTGTTCTTGTTCCAGTAATCGATCTCGCCATAGGCTCGACGCACCCAGCTATTGTTTTCGTTACGCCATTCGTCATCCTGATCGGTTTCGGTGATATAAACCGGTAAGCGCCGCATGTCGGCAGGGATCGCCTGCATGAAATCGACATACGTCCGAAAATGATAGTGCCGGTTCTGAAACGGCGCCGCCATCTTCGCCGGTGAATCGAGCAACGAAGGATCGAAACCGTGTGTATAAGCATGCAGCGTCATGCCATCGCATCCTGCCGGCCCCAGCTGATTCAGCACATCCTGGAAGTACTGCACCCAGTCGCCATTTTCGTTGCCAGGATATTTGGTCAGATTGTTCCAGGGGGCGATGGCGCCGGTGAGCACTTGATCGTTTTCGTGTCCTGGTTGCTTGTGAATGGCATCGCGCGTCATCCGATAGCATTTGACATAACGTTCAGGCGTGATCATCTCACCAGCACTATCTGGCCGGCGAGGTCGTGGGGGATTGGCGCCCCAATCCCAATCTGCTCCCGGCCACTCGATGGGGTGATTCATCTCATTGCCAATGATCCAGATATGCGCGCCATCAGAATTACGTGCAAAATTGGCGCAACGCTGGGCAAAATCGGCGTAACGCGCCTCTGGGGGAATGGTGCCCACTCCTCCGTACCCAGCATTCAAGCGCACGATCACGCCCAAGCCCCGATCAGCAAGACCGCGATAGTTGCCGCCCCGCTGATCATTGGCGTCGAAACCGATGCCTTCCGTGACCAGCACCCAACCTGGAATCCCTTTTTCCAGCATGATGGATTCGCCGCCGGGATCGTGCAGCCCGTAAAGGTATTCTGATTCGTTGAGAGGCCCAGCCATAGGCGCGTTCTTGGGGGAAAGTGGAGAAAGGGCAGACACCTGTCAGGTCTCGCAGACTTGACAGGTGTTAGGATGCCATCTGTAGTTGCACGGATTATACACACATCGGGCCACATGTCCACCGTTTGCGCAGAGTGTGAGAGGAGGCTATAATCTGAGTCAGGAGAGCCGCGGTCGGACGGTCTCTTTTTTTGTCTTTTGCGTCATTCTCGTTTTTCTGGAGTTTCGCCCCGATGCTGAAATCCATGCAGTGCGGAAACCTGCGCAAGAGCCATGTCGGGCAACAAGTGACCCTGGGCGGTTGGGTTCATCGCCGCCGGGATCATGGTGGACTCATTTTCTTCGATCTCCGTGATCGCTCGGGCTTGGTCCAGGTCGTCGTCGGCGCCGACGCCGCTTCGGAAGCCCACCGCGCTGCGGCAGAAATTCGCAGCGAATACGTCGTGCAAGTCCACGGCGTTGTCGAACTGCGCCCCGAAGGTCTGATCAACCCCAATCTGGACACAGGCGAGATCGAGATCAACGCTCAGAGGGTCACGATTCTCAACCCGGCCCTCCCCACCCCCTTCCCCATCAACGAGGAAGTGGAGGTCAGCGACACCGTGCGGCTGAAGTATCGCTATCTCGATCTGCGTCGCCAGCGCATGCAGCGCAACCTCATGTTGCGACACCGCATCAATAGCTTCATCCGCAACTATCTCGATCAGAACGACTTTCTAGAGATCGAGACGCCCATCTTGCTCAAGAGCACACCCGAGGGCGCGCGGGACTTCATCGTCCCCAGCCGCGTGCAACCGGGCAAATTCTATGCCCTGCCGCAGTCGCCCCAGCAGATGAAGCAATTGCTCATGATCGCCGGCTTCGAGCGTTACTTCCAGATCGCCCGTTGCTTCCGCGACGAAGACTTGCGCGCCGACCGCCAGCTGGAATTCACGCAGCTCGACCTGGAGATGTCTTTCGTCGAAAGCCAGGACATCCGTGACCTGATCGAAAATCTCATGACTGAGCTTTTCCGCGCGGTCAGCGGCAAAACCATCCAGCAAAGCCCCTTCCCGGTGCTGACTTATGCCGACGCCATGGCCCGCTACGGCTCTGACAAACCCGATCTGCGCTTTGGCCTCGCCTTTGTCGATCTCACCGACCTGCTCGCGGCGAGCGGCTTCGGTGTCTTCGCCAACGCCGCCGCTGCAGGCGGCGAAATCAAGGCCATCTGCATCCCCGGCTGCGCCGGCTATTCGCGCAAACAGATCGACGAATTGACCGAGGAAGCTCAGCGCAAAGGCGCCAAAGGCCTTGTCACGATCAAAGTAGAAGGCGACCAGCTGCACTCGACCATCGCCAAGTTCCTGACCCCCGTCGAGCTTGATGGCATCCGGGCGCGCTGCCAGGCCCAAGCGGGCGACCTCATCCTCATCGTCGCCGACGCCCCCGCGGTCGTGGCGGAGGCATTGGGGAGCCTGAGGCTCTTGCTGGGCTACCGCCTGGGCTTGGCCGATCCCAACGTCCTCGCTTGCGCCTGGGTGATTGATTTCCCGCTGTTGGAGTGGAACGCCGAGGAGAAGCGGTGGGAGGCCAAGCACCATCCTTTCACCAGCGCCCGCGACACCGACTGGCCCCTATTGGACACTGACCCTGGCGCGGCCCTGGCCAAGGCCTATGACCTCGTCTGCAACGGCATGGAGATCGGCGGCGGCAGCATCAGAATCCACGACCAGGAACAGCAGGCGAAGATGTTCGCCACCTTGGGCATCTCGCTGGAAGAGGCGCAGGCCCAATTTGGCCACATGCTCGAAGCCTTCCAATATGGCGCGCCTCCCCACGGCGGCATTGCCCTCGGGTTGGATCGCATCACCGCCATCCTGTCCGATGAATCCAGCATCCGCGAAGTGATCGCCTTCCCCAAGACAGCCTCGGCCACCGACCTGCTGTTGAACAGCCCCAGCCCGGTGTCGCCGCGGCAGTTGGCGGAGTTGCATATTGGGGTGATTAGTTGATTGGAGATTGGAGATTGGCGAGGCTCAATCTCCAATCTCCAATCTCTAATGTCCAGAAAATCGAAAAATTGGTGTGTTGGCTGTGACAAAAGTCGCAGCGCGGGGCGGGGGAAAAGGCTAAAATGGGCGATCACTAGGGATGGTTGCTTCGGAGGCGATGACTTCCTTTCCTCTGTGGGTTGCCTCCGGCAGCCAGGCACTGCGGATCATAATCGTCGATGGCGGAACGCTGGCCAGGTTGAGGCGCAGCCGCACAGGACGCAACCGAGACCCCCACCCGCACCCCCACGCCCACCATCACCCCCACGCACACTCGCACGCCCACTCTGACGCCGACCCCAACTCGCACGCCCACCCGCACCCCCACCCTGACGCCGACCGACACGCCCACACCAACACCGACCGACACGCCCACACCAACACCGACCGACACGCCCACCCCGATACCGACCGACACACCCACACCAACGCCCACCGACACTGCTTCACCGACGTCGACCGACACATCCACACCTACCCCCACCGATACTGCTACACCGACGCCAACCAACACACCCACCAACACCGCCACCCCGACCGATACGCCTACCCCCACCAGCACGCCGCGCATCTTCCGTCATTGGCTGCCGCTACTGTTGTCGTGATCAGGGTGTGATTTGACTTTTTCACCGGTGATGCTAAGCTATCATCATGTCTACACTTACACGCGAGGCGACGATGATTCCGAGCGCCATTCTGCCCCCACAGTTCGTAGTCGATGCCACTGGCCGGCGTACAGCAGTGCTTTTGGACGTGCGTTCATGGGAGTTGCTCTCAGATTGGGTCGAGACCGTTACGGACGTCAAGGTCGCTCATTTGGGTCTGCAGGAACTCGTGGACGCAGGAGGTCGGCCTGAGCAAGCCGGCTGGCTGGAGTGGGATAACATCCGCGACGCGTGGGACGATGACAAAGACAGTTAGAGCAGGGACGCTTCAGCCACATTACAAAGTGTGGGTGAAACCAGCGGTACACCTTGCCCGAAAACGACTGCCCGGACATATCCGTCAGCAAATCAAACGGATCATCGATGAACTGAGCCAGGATCCCCGACCTGATGCCAGCATTGATCTCAGCCTACAGTTCACTGCACCGGATGAATGGGAGTTGCGGCGGATTCGCTTTGCCGATTGGCGAGTCATTTATGCGGTGAGTGATCTCTGGCGCGAGATTGCCGTGTTGAGCATCCAGAAACGCCCGCCTTACGATTATGAGGATTTGGAGTTGCTCTTAGCGGAGCTATGAAGTCTGCCTATCGCGCCCCGGCGCCGCCCACAACCAGAAAGATTGACCGGAGATGGTTAGGCGGCGCCGGGGATGTGCCAAAGTCAGACGCCATAAGCGCGGCGAGCGCCGTCGGTGGTGTTGCGCAGGAGCATGGCGATGGTCATCGGCCCCACGCCGCCCGGCACCGGAGTGATGGCTCCCGCCACCTCTTTGGCTTCGTCGAAGTGGACATCGCCCACCAGCCGATAGCCGCGAGGATCGTTGGCGTCGTCGATGGCATTGACGCCAACATCTATGACAACCGCTCCTGGCTTGATCCAATCCCCGCGCACCATCTGCGCCCGGCCCACAGCAGCGATCAGGATCTCAGCTTCGCGCACGACCGACGGCAAATCAGTGGTGCGAGAATGGCAAATGGTGACGGTGGCGTTGCGGTGGAGGAGGAGCATGGCCGCGGGCAGGCCGACGATGTTGCTACGGCCCAGAACGACCGCGCGTTTGCCCTCGATCTTGAAGCCGCTACGGATGATCAGTTCGATGCAGCCGCGCGGGGTGCAGGGGGTGAACAGCGGCTCACGGCGCTTCATCGACAAGCGGCCGATATTGAGAGGATGGAAGCCATCGACATCTTTCTCGATGCTGATGGCGCCGAGGATGTCCTCTTCGTCCAGATGGCCGGGGAGGGGAAGCTGAACGAGAATGCCGTGGACGTCGGGGTTGGCGTTGAGATCCTGCACGACCTTTTTTAGATCGGCCTGGCTGATGTCGACGGGCAGGTCGTAGCCGAACGAGGCGATGCCGACCTCGGCGCAGGCTTTCTTCTTCATGCGCACATAAGTTTGCGAGTCTTTGCGTTCGCCGACCAAAACAGCGGCGAGGCCGGGGACTTTGCCGATGGCGGCCTGCATTTGTGCAACTTCCGCCTTGATTTCTTCCCGAATCTGGGCGGCGATAGCGGTTCCATTGATAATCTGGGCTGACACGAGTGCCTCCTGCAAATGTTAGATAGGGCGATCGAAGCGACCGCAAGGATTTGGCAACTACTATAGCATAGAGTGGGCGGGGACGCAATTTTCTTTGTAATTTTTAGCACAATCAATCATGCTAACGCCCACCCGACCAACGCCTGCCTCCGTCCCTTTCTTGCATCCGGCGCGGGTTTGTGCTATTCTGCCGGCGTAGTATCCCTCTTATACGCGTGATGCTCTTGAGACGTTCTGAGCCAACACCTACCCAACGGGAGCCGGGCATGCCCTGGTTGACGCGATAGCCCGTGATTGGCAAGGCGAAAGTCAGGCGAAGGCTCCCACCTGCGCAAGCAGGTTCAAACTAATCTGAGCACACGGTATCCAGGGGGACTACGAGCCATTATTCTTGAGACGACCGACCTTGTGTTGCAAGGCCGGTCTTTTTTGCGCCTGCGCTGGTGCGTTGTACAGATCGGGTGGTGTCATTTTGACACGAACTCTTGATCCCGAATTTGCTCTGTGTTATGCTTTGAAAGTACAGCGCCTGGTTGCGGGCGCTGATCTTTTGCTGGCAAGGATGTCAGGAGTCAGTGACGCATGGTCGTACGCGAGCGCATTGCTGATCACGTCTACGTGTTTCGCAGCAGCCAATATGCACAGGTGAACGCCGGGTTGGTGCATACCGATGAAGGGTGTGTGGTGATCGATACCCTGCCATTTCCGCAGGAGACGCGCGAGGTCCTGGATTTCGTCCAGCGACGCTTGCGTTCGCATGTGCGTTATCTCATTCTGACCCATTCGCATGCGGACCATGTCTACGGCGCCTATCTGTTCCCTGGTGCTGAAGTCGTCGGCCATCTGCTCTGTCGCGACCTGATGATCAAGCAGACGCGACCGGCTTTGATCGAGGCGCGCCAACGCCACGCCGCCCTGGCATCGGTGTATCTGCAACTGCCAACGATGTTGACCGAGAAGGAAGCCACCATCCGTATCGGTAATTTTACTCTCGTGCTCCATCACTCGCCCGGCCACGCGCCTGATGTGATCACGGTGTATGTCAAGGAGGAGAAGGTGTTATTTGCCAGCGACACCGTGATGCCGGCGCCCTATTTCATCAGTGGCAATATCGACGATTTTCGGTGCTCGCTGCGCGAGATTCTCGAACTCGCCCCGGTCGAGGATGTGGTGCAGGGGCACGGAGATGTGTTGTTGCGTGGCGAGGTGAACACCGTCCTGCAGACCCAGTTGGATTATCTGGACTGTATCGAAAAGTATGTGGCCGAGGTGCTGGCGATGGGCGGCGGCAGGACCGAGCTGGACGCGCTGGATATGGAGACATGCGGTCTTTCGCGCATTGCGCTCAATGGCTATGTGCAGCAACTACACAAAGCCAATCTTTATTTTCTGTATGGGCAGGCGCGCAAACAGCAGCGATCTATGTAAAAACTCCTTGATTTGCTCGTAGTAACGACTTTAGTCGTTCGATGCATGCGAAAGCGACTCAAATCGCTACTATGCCCAACGTTATACTCGTTATCCTCGCTTAACGACTAAAGTCGTTACTACTACAACCGCATTTGTCATTCTGAGGAGTGAAACGACGAAGAATCTGCGGTTTTCGCTGGTGTAAGTTGGAGATTCTTCGCTCCCGCTGGTCGCTCAGAATGACACTTCAGGCGATGTGCGGTTGTAGTATTACTATGGTTTTCGCGATGGTTTGGTTGCTAATCGATCGCTTCGGCTAAGGTGCGTTCGAAGATGTCCAGGCCCTCATCGAGAAGAGGACGGGGGATGTTGAGGGCAGGGACGAAGCGGATGCCGTTGACGCCGCAGCCGATGAGGAGGAGGCCGTGTGCGAAGGCGCGCTCCTCGATGAGGTTGCGGAGTTGGGGGTTCGGCTCGTTGGTTTCCTGATCGGTGACGATTTCGACAGCGGCCATCATGCCTTTGCCGCGCACATCGCCGATCTGGGGATAGGTCTTGAGCATGGCGGTCAGGCGTTCCTTGAGGTAGGCGCCGCTTTCGGCGGCCATCTGGATCAGGCCGTTTTCCAATAGATCGAGCGTGGCCAGGGCGGCGGCGCAGGCGACCGGGTTGCCGCCAAAGGTGCTGGCATGGGCGCCGGGCGGCCAGGTCATGATCTCGCTGCGGGCGATGATGGCGCCGAGGGGCAGTCCACTGGCGATACCTTTGGCCAGGCAGAGGATGTCGGGTTCGACGCCCCAGTGTTCGCAGGCGAAGAGTTTGCCGGTGCGCCCCATGCCCGTTTGCACTTCGTCGAGGACGAGGAGGATGCCGTGTTGGTCGCAGATGCGACGGAGGCCGGGGAGGAAGTTGGCGGGCGGGACGAGGTAGCCGCCCTCGCCCTGGATCGGTTCGACGACGATGGCGGCCACTTCTTCGGGCGGCACCGCTGTTTTGAAGAGGCGGTCTTCGATGTAGTCGAGCGCGGCCTGGCCTGGTTCCAGCCCTGGCCAGGGGTTGCGGAAGGTGTTGGGGTAGATGGCGTGCGAGACGCCGGGTACGAGGGGAGCAAAGCCTCGCCGCTGGATGGTCTTGGAGGCGGTGAGGGAGAGGGCGCCGTAGGTGCGGCCGTGGAAAGCGCCGTAGAAGGCGAGGAAACGAGTGCGTCCCGTGAAGTAACGGGAGAGTTTCATGGCGGCTTCGATCGATTCGGCGCCGGAATTGGTGAAGAAGACTTTGGTGGGGGTGGACATGGGGGCGAGGCGGTTGAGCCGCTCGGCCAATTCGATTTCGGTGGGATAATAGAAGTCGGTGCCCGACATGTGGAGGAATTTGTCGGCCTGGTCTTTGATGGCTTGCACCACGGCGGGGTGGCTGTGGCCGGTGTTGGTCACGGCGATGCCGGTGGTGAAGTCGATGTAGCGTTTGCCGTCTACATCCCAAACTTCGGAGCCGTGGCCAGAGGCCATGACGAAGGGGTAGCTGCGGGTGTAAGAAGGGGAGAGGTTGGCATGATCTCTCTTGACATAATCAAACGAGATGAGAGGCGTTGGCGCCGGGGTCATAGACAGGCTCCGTGACGAGAGAGGGTAAAGAAAACGGGATCAAGGGGTGGGTTCGAGGCGAAGTTGGTGGATGGTGAGGCCGGGCCGGTCGGGGACGAGAAGGAAGCGGTTGGGGCCGGGTTGGAGGGTGAGGGTAAAACGAGCGGGAGGACCGGCGCTGGCGCCAATCTCCCGACCGGAGGCGTCGCGGAGGTGGTAGGGGGTGGCGTTGTCAACGGCGGGGGTGGCGATCAGGGTTTGGAGAGCGCCGTCGGGGCTATGGACGATGAGGGTTGCGGATGTCCCGATCTGGCGCGCGGGGCCGGGCAGGAGTGGTCCCCAATCGTAGCCAAGCTCGAGGAAGGGGAGGCGTTGATCGGGCGGCCAGGTTTCGTAGACGCTGAGGCGGTCATCGACAAAGATGGGCGGGCGACTTTGGAAGATGGCGGGGATGAGGGCGTCGATCTGGGAGCGTTCGCCGCTGGGTTGCCCGTTGTTTTCGAGTGGCATCTGATAGCGGTCGATGACGACCCAGCGGATGCCGGTGAAGTCGAAGAGGGTGGGGGCGTAGGCGGCAGGGTCGATAGCGTTGATGTCAGGGGCGCCGTGACGGAGGTCGGAGAGGAGGGGGAGGCGTTCGGGATAGGTGCGGGGGTCGTTGCGGCTGATGTAGCCGGCAGTGAGGGGTTTGTTGTGGACGGTTTGGGCCAGCAGGTAGATGGGGCGGTCCCAGGTCATGGGCAGGTTGAGGACGGCGCCGGGGCGTGGGTCGGCGGCAAGGGTGTGGTACCAAGGGGGGATGTCGGGCTGGCTGATGGGGTAGGGGAGGGGGGCGAATTCGCAGAGGAGGAGGCCGGTCGCCAGGGCGGCGAGCCAGCGGTGGGGGTGGGCCAGGAGGAGGGTGTACATGCCCCCACCTGCCAAGATGCCGAGGCAGAGCGTGACGACGAGGTCGTAGCGGGCGACGGTGCGGGCGATGTCGAGGAAGGGGAGGTGGAGGAGGAGGGCATAGGGGAGGGGGAGGGGCCGGCCGCCGGGGAGGGTGATGATGGCGCCGCCGATGTGGAGGACAGGGCCGAGGGCGAAGAGGGCGAAGAGGAGGGCGGTGATGGCCCAGAAGCCCAGTCGCACCTTTCGCCGCCAGAGGGCGTAGAGGGCGAGGAGGAGGGGGATGAGGCCGAGGTAGACGGTGTTTTCGGAGGGGCTGGCGGGGAGGTTGGCGCGGAGGCGGGCGGCCCAGGCGCCCCACCAGGGGTGCTGGCCCGAAGGGATCAGGAAGCCGAGCAGGTCGGCGCTGAGTTGGGTGATCTGGCCGGGGGGCGGGCGCATGAAGTCGTAGCGCAGGCTTTCGCTCACCATGGGTAGGGTGAGGGGGGCGGTGGCGAGGAGGAAGACGCCGAAGGTGAGGGCGAGGGTGGGTAGGTGGATGGGGTGGAGTTGGCGGCGCAGGAGGAGCCAGAGGAGGTAGAGGGCGGTGAAGAGGGTGAGGTAGAGGACGAGGTACCAGTCGCAGAGGCCGCAGAGGATGAGGAAGAGGGCGGCGAGGAGGGCGTCGTGGTAGGGGATCGTGTTTTTGGCGTTGTGTCGAGGGGTGCGGTTGGTGCTACGTAGGAGGTAGAGGACGTAGAAGGGGGCGAATTCCAGGCTGAAGACCTGCATGTGGCCCAGAAGGTGGGCGAAGTGGAAGGGGGAAAAGGTGAAGACGACGCCGGCGGTGATGCTGGCCAGCCAGAGTCGCCAATCGCAGGGGGCGCCGCCGCGACGCAGGATGTAGGATGTCAGGAGGGTGGCGCCGTAGCCGGCGATGGTGAAGCTGAAAAGGACGATGGTGTTGTAGGCCCAGAAGAGGTTGGCGGTCAACTGCACGGGCAGGCTGATCAGGCCGTTGAAGGCGTTGAGGGTCTGGAACCAGAGGCTGACGCCGGTGGGATGGTAGAGGGCGGGGGTGAAATAGGGGTGGGCGTGCAGGTCGAGGAGGGCCGTGCGCAGCCACCAGAGGTTCCAATAGTTTTGCCAGCCGTCGAAGCCGTCGCCGGGGATGGCGCTGCCCAATTGGCGGGCGAGGGGCCAGGTGAGGAGGAGGGTGGCGGCGAGGAAGAAGATCAGGGTAAGGAGGTGGGGAAGGTGCGAAGATTTCGGCTGCGCGGTTCTTCCGGCCTGCCCTTCGGGCTGAGCCTCAGGACGAAGCCTGACCCCAATAAAAGGTGGTCCCATGTGCTCTGTGATGCCCTGATGTGTCAGTTGCCGAGAGATGCTTCGGTGAGCGCCCATGTTTGGGCATAGGCGGCCTGGCCGCGCGCGAGCAAGGTCTGCATGCGCGCGGCGGCGGCGGCGGCGAAGTCGGCATCCTGGATGGTTTTCAGGTTGATGCGGACGTTGAGCGCGGCGGCCATCATGCCAGCATGGGCGCAGAGGATGCCAGCGGCGCCATCGCTGGCGGCGTTGGGGTTGCCTTTGGCCAGCACGGTAGGGCCAAGCTCCAGGACGGCGGCGCAGGCGTCGAGGGTTTCCAGCGGGGTCAGGGTTGCCTGTTGCAGAGCGGCCTGGATGGAGGCGTTGCGGGCGAGGGTCTGGTCTTGTGTGTCTTTGGGTAGTTTGTAGGCGGACATCACCGCCTCATAAGCAGTAGTGTCGCGGGCGATGAGCGCGGTCAGGTGGGAGCGCAGGCTTTCAGTCTGAGCCAGAATCTGCTGCATTTCGGCTTCGACGCTGGCGTATTTCTTGCGCCCAATCGTCAGGTTGCAGACCATGCTCAGCAGCGCCGCGCCTTGCGCCCCCACTAAGGCGGCGACGGCTCCTCCACCCGGCGCCGGTTCGCCACTGGCCAACTCGTCGAGGAAATGTTGCACAGACAGATCAACAAGCATTGCACGACTCCATCGTCAAGGGTGAAACCTAGCGGGTGACTGCCTTTTTGGCCATCGCCTCGCCGCCGGTGATAGCCAACATATGTCATTGTAGCAGGAAGGGGCAGGTTGTGCCATCCTACCACAAGGAATGGTATAATCTTTGTTCAGAATGATTGTTGATATCCGTTTCTCATCATGACAGGGAGCTTCGAAGCATGGCTGACGATCCGAATCGACAGTGGGCGCCCAACGACGAAATGGAGCGTTGGGAGGCCGAACAAGCCGATAGTTCGAGGGTGACTCGTGATAGGGCGCTGGCGAACGATGCCGGTATGTATGAGCCGCCGGCGGATATAGTGGACGACGAGGACGTCGAGGATTTGTCGGCGCGATCGGGGCCGTGGTATAGCTGGAGCATGGTGCGATTGGCCGTGGTGATCGTATTGGCGGCCATTGTCTTGATTTTGCTGTTGCGTGCGTGCACTTCGCGCTCGACGCCTGCTCCTGGCGCGCAGACCACCCCCGTTGCGACGCTGTCGGCGCCACAGCCCACGTTTACATCGACGCTCCCCTCGGTCGGCATGACCACGACGGTGGTCGTGTCGCCTACTGTGGCGGCTGTATCACCTACAGCGGCGGCGCCCGTGGGCGGTAGTTTTCAGAAGGGCCAGCAGGTGAAGGTGGGGGGCACCGAGGGCGAGGGCATCCGTTTTCGCACGGGGCCAGGGCTGGGCTATACGACCACGGCGATTTTGCAGGATGACATGATCCTGACAGTGGTCGGCGGCCCCGAGCAGGCCGATGGCTACACCTGGTGGCGTTTGCAGACGGCTCGCAGCAGTGTGGGCTGGGCGACTGATGGCAATTTGACGGCTGTGCAACCGTGAAATCTGCTACGTAGTAACGACTTCAGTCGTTCTTATCTGCATTAACGACTAAAGTCGTTACTACGAAACTATCAAGCTATATCGATTATTTAGACGATTATGACAACCGATCTGGCGACAAGAGCGGCGCAATTACGCCAACTCATCAACTACCACGCGCATCGCTACTATGTACAGGACGCGCCTGAGATCAGCGATGAAGCCTATGACGCGCTTTTCGCTGAGTTGCGCCGGCTGGAGGAGCAACACCCTGAGCTGATCACGCCCGACTCGCCGACCCGGCGCACGGGCGCGCCGCCGGCGGAGGGCTTTGTCAAGGTGGAGCATCCGGCGCCCATGCTTTCGTTGGGGAATGTGACGGCGGCGGGGGAATTGCGCGCCTGGCGCGACCGGGCGCTGCGCTTGCTGCCCGAAGGCATGGAGATGGCTTATGTGGTCGAGCCGAAGATCGATGGCCTCACGGTGGTTCTGCATTACGAGCACGGCGTTTTTGTGCAGGGCGTCACGCGGGGGGATGGCTATGTGGGCGAGGATATCACGGCCAATCTGCGCACCCTGCACACCCTGCCGCTGCGCGTGCCCGTCGATGCCAGCGGCCCGCCCGCGCCGGCGCGTCTGGTGGTGCGCGGGGAAGCGTATATGTCGAAAGCCAATTTTGCTCGTTTCCAGGCCGAGCAAGCGGCGGCGGTGGGCAAGAAGTATGTCAATCCCCGCAACACGGCGGCGGGCGCGCTGCGCAACCTGGACCCTGCCGTGACAGCCAGTCGTCCGCTCGAGCTCTGGGCGTATCAGGTGGTGGCGAAAGAGGGCGGCCCGGATTTGGTAATGCAGTGGGATGCTTTGCTGTATCTGGCGGCGCTGGGCTTTCCGGTCGAGCGAGAACAGAGCCGTCTGTTCACCTCGTTCGCAGCTTTGGAGGAGTATTGTCTGGGTTGGGCGAAGAGTCGGGAGGCGTTGCCCTACGAGGCCGATGGCCTGGTCGTCAAGATCAATGATTTTGCTCTTCAGGAACGCTTGGGTTTCGTGGGCAAGGACCCCCGCTGGGCCGTAGCTTATAAATTTCCGGGCGCCGAGGCCGTCACCAAGCTCCTGGACATTGTGGTGGAGGTGGGGCGCACGGGCGTGCTCACTCCGCGCGCCGTGCTGGAACCGGTCTACATCGGCGGCGTCACGGTTAGCTCAGCAACTTTACATAATGCTGATTACGTGGCCGAGCGTGACATCCGTATTGGCGACGCCATTGTGCTCAAACGCGCGGGCGAGGTCATCCCGCAGGTGCTGCGTTCGCTGGTGGAATTGCGGAGCGGCGACGAGAAGGCATGGCAGATGCCAGAGCGATGCCCGGTATGCGGGACGCCGGTGGTGCGTTATGAGGGGGAAGTGGCCTATTATTGCGAAAACGGCGCCTGCCCTGCTCAATTGACGCGCCACGTCGAGTTCTTCGTCGCGCGCGGGGCGATGGACATTGCCGGTTTTGGTTCGAAGCAGGCGGAGTTGTTCGTTAGCAAGGGTTTCGTGCGCGATGTCGCCGACATCTATGATTTGCCGGCGCGGCGGGAACAGCTGTTGCAGCTAGAGGGTTTTGCGGCCAAGAAGGTCGAGAACTTACTCAACGCCATTATGGCTTCGAAAGCGCAGCCGGCCACGCGCGTGTTGACGGCTCTGGGCATCCATTTCGTGGGCGGGACGGTGGCCGAGTTGTTGCTCGATCATTTTCGCTCGCTCGATGCTCTGGCCGCGGCCAGCGAGGAGGAGTTGGCGCAGGTGGCCGGCATCGGCCCGCGCATCGCCGGCTCGGTGGCGTCCTGGTTTCGGCAGGAGGGCAATCAGCGATTGTTGGCGCGATTGCGGGCGGCGGGGCTGAATATGGCGTTGGCAGAGGTGCGGGCGGGGCTTGCCGAGCAAGCTTTGGCAGGCAAGAGTTTTGTCATCACCGGGGCCTTGCCGACTTTGAGCCGGGAGCAGGCGGCTGCTCTGATCGAGGAGCACGGTGGACATGTCACTGGCTCGGTTTCAGGGAAGACCGATTATCTGCTGGTGGGCGAGAAACCCGGCTCGAAGCTGGAGAAGGCGCGCAAGCTGGGTGTGGCTCTGGTTTCGGAAGCAGATCTGCGCCGAATGGTGGGCGAGTGACGGCTGTACAAGGTCTTGACGATGAAATTTTGCCCGAATTGTAGCGCTGATCTGGAAACGCAAATTGTGAATGATCTGCCGCGCAGGGTGTGTCCGGCCTGCGGTTACACGTATTGGAACAATCCTCTGCCGGTCGCGGGCGCGGCTGTGATCGATGCGCGCGGGTATATTCTGCTGGCGCGGCGGTCGGTGGAGCCACGCCAGGGGTATTGGAACCTGCCGGCGGGGTTTTTCGAGTGGGGCGAATCGGCAGAGACGGCGGCGCGGCGCGAGGTACGCGAGGAGACCGGGCTGGAGGTGGAGATCACCGGCTATCTCGCCAGTTTTGGCGCCGGCCACGATTTTGATCGCTGGCGCAGCATCACCTATGTCTTTTTCTACGCACGACCCGGGGGTGGCGACTTGGCGGCTGGCGACGATGCCGACGAGGTGGCTTTCTTCGCGCCGGACGCGCTGCCGGCGGCGATCGCGTTTACTTCCAATCTGGCAGCGTTGGCGCAGTGGCAGGCGGATCGACGGGCGGGGTTGCCGCGAGCGCTGGGCAGCTAGAGGGAGATGTATTCAGGGAAGGGTGAGGGGCGAAGTATGGACGGCGTGGCGGGTCGTCTATGCCTCGAATATCGTCAGTTTTTGTTCTCCGTGCACTGTCACCCGTAATGCTTTATCCAGCACGGCGCACATAAATCCTAACTTCTCATCCTCTGCTGCCTGGAAGTAATGGATCTCGTCCGGCTCGACGTAGATGGCATCGCCAAATTGAATAGGATGAACGTCTTCGCCCAGACGCACCACGCCGCGCCCGCGCAGCACCAAGACGACGTGCTCGTAGTTGTGTTGCTCGAAGTTGCTGCGCGCGCCTGGCTCTAGTTCGAAATAGCGCGCTTCCAGGTTGGTCGATTGGTCGCGACGGCTGATGAAACGCTGCACTGTCACGCCCGGGTGGCTAGGCCCGTAGTTCTGTGTGGGAACGCCTTCCCAATCCCAGCCGCCCTCTGTACCAATGAAACGATGGATCGTGCCCATGTGTCTTCTCCTGTCGATGTGATATTCTATGAGGAATGTGCCACATCTTAGGGCGCGGTCAGCGCCCTGTCAAATCTTTTCTCCGCAGGAATCTCATGCCCCCAGAAACCATTGTCATTTGGGGCGCCGGTCGCATCGGCCGCGGTTTCATCGCTGATCTCTTCGATGCTGCCGGTTATGCTCTTGTTCTGATCGACCAGTCGCCGGATTTGATTGCTGATCTGCGCGCTGCCGGGCGTTATACGGTGGTTTACGCTGAGGGCGCTGGCCTCCGTCGTGAGCGCGTCATCGGCGACTTCACGGCCTTGACGACCGCCCAGGCCGTGGAAGTTGCCGAGGCCATCGCTATGGCCAATGTGTTGGCAGTAGCTGTCTTTCCCCAGCAATTTGCGGCTGTGGCGCAGCAAATGGTCCCCGGCCTGACCCGAAGGTTGGCGCGTTCCGATGCGGCGCTCGACATTATCGTCTGTGCCAATCTTACCCACGCCGCGGGACAGTTCCGGGCTGCGCTCATGGCCGCCCTTCCTCCCGCGCTGAGGTCAGAAGCAGAGCAGCGCCTGGGGGTGGTGGATAGCCTGGTGATGCGCATGGTTGTCGACGCGCCGGCGGAGGATCGCCAGCGTGAGCCTCTTTTGGTGTGGACGAACGGTCACGCCGAGTTGCCGGTCGAACGCAGAGCCTTCAAGTCGGCGCCGCCGCATGTTGCCGGCCTGCGGCTGGTGGATGACATGGCGGCGGAGGAAGCGCGCAAGCTCTATACCTATAACATGTTGCACGCTGTCTTGGCCTACCTGGGCGCGCTGCGCGGGCATGTTCGGTCGGTGGACTGTTTGACCGATCCCATCGTGCGGGCAGACGCCGAAGGCGCGTTGGCCGAAGTCAGCCAGGCGCTGGGCGCGGAATACGGTTTCAGCGCGGACGAGATGGCGCGTTGGGTCGCAGGCGTGTTGCAACAAACCGACAATCCCAGCCTGGGCGATCTGGTGGCGCGGCACGGCGCCGATCCAGGGCGGAAGCTGCGGCGCGCCGACCGCCTGGTGGGGCCGGCGTTGCTCGCGCGCAGACATGGCATCCCACCTGTGCACCTTGCACGGGCCATTGCCGCGGCTTTTCTCTATCGCAATTCAGCGGATGCGGGCGCGGTTGCTGTGCAAACACGGGTGGCGGCCGTGGGCGTCGTCGCCGCCATCCGCGAGTTGTGCGAGCTAAGGCCGGACGAGGAGGATATGGCGGGGCTGGTTCTGTCTGCGTATCACGAGCTTCGGCCGCTAGCAGCCTGTTGGAAAAGTGAATTGGACGCGGATTTTCGCGGATGAACACGGATATTTCTTTGATTTTGTAGCGTCAATCCGCGTCAATCCGCGTTCATACGCGTCCCCAAAGCTTTGCAAGCGACTTCTCCGACAGCCTGCTAGCGATCAATACATAGAGATAGCACTTTGTCTGCGCGGTGCAGATCACGTGCGCTTGCTCATGGCATATGCCGAGTATCCCGCCAGGCCGCCGTTCACGATCAACCAGGGCAGGGTGAAGCCAATGCCTACCGTGAAGTAACCATAGTGCGAGTCTGTGCTGGGGTTGATATAGAGATAGGTCAGCGCCAGGTAAGTCGTGACGAAGACAGCCGCGCCGAATATGGCGCCGGTGAGGATCGCCCGCCAGCGGTCGGGCATCGGCCGGGGTAAGAAACGGAAGGCGAGGTCCGCGCAGAGTCCCGTGACCGGTCCCGTGAGACACCAGGCGAGCACGGCCCAGGCGCCCCGTAGATTGTTGCCCCCGAGATACTCGAAATAATAGGTGAGGGGCAGACCCAAGACAAAATAGGGCAGGAAGACGGCCGCACCCACGCCGAAGCGCCGCAGGATTAGGATTGGCAAGACGACGACCAGGGTCATGAGATAGGCAGGGATGACGAACACGCACCCCCACCGCGGCTCCATCACGAAATTGCCGAAGCACATGACGAGAAAGTGGAGCAGGCCGAAAAGGAGTACGATCTGCCAGGGCCGCCAGCGCGGAAAGAGCCGCTGAGCGGTGGGCGATAGAGAGAGAGTAGCGTTCATTGGTGCTCTCCTTTGGCTCTATAGGTCTTGAATATGCGTCAGCCCTTGTACGGATAAGTTACGCACTGGGCGTTGGAACCCAATTATATGAATGAACACTCATATGATATGAGCACTCCAATGTGTTGTCAAGTACTGTTCACCTGTGCTTTTTATCTCACGCAAAGGCGCAAAGACGCCAAGAAAACATAAAAACTTTGCGTCTTAGCGGCTTTGCGTGAGCCAATTTTGGGGCAACGTGAACTTCTACGAGCGTGGGCCGATGCGCTCATCCCGTGGTATAATAGGTTCATCACCCATCAAGATAGGGGAGGTGATCCATGACGCTACCCATGTTGACCACCAAGCTATTTCCTCCGCCCGTGCGCGGGGGACTGGTGCCGCGCCCGCGCCTGATCGAGCGGCTGGACGCGGGGTTACGCGGCGGATGCAAGCTCACCCTTGTCTCCGCCCCGGCCGGCTACGGCAAAACCACCATGGTTGTCGAGTGGGGATTGAAGATTGCATCTCGTCCCCATCCGCAACCCGGAATTCGCAATCCGCAATTCGCCTGGCTCTCTCTCGACGAAGGCGACAACGACCCCATGCGGTTCGCCACCTACCTCCTGGCTGCGCTACAGCAGATTGATCCGGCCATCGGCCAGGTCGCCCAGGTGATGTTGCAAACCCCGCGACCGTCTCCGCCGGAAGCGTTGCTCACGAGCCTGATCAACGACATTGTCGCTGCGCCCACGCCCTTCGTCCTCGTCCTCGATGATTATCAGTTGATCCAGGCGCCGCCTGTGCATCAGTTCCTGGCTTTCCTCCTGGAGCACGCGCCGCCGCAGATGCACGTGGTCATCACCACCCGCGAAGACCCACCCCTGCCGCTCGCCCGTTTGCGCGCCCGCGGCCAGATCACCGACATCCGACAGAGCGACCTCAAGTTCACCGAGGAAGAAACAGCCAGCTTTCTGCGGCAGATGATGCGGCTCGACCTCTCACCCGCCGATGTGACGACCATCCAACAACGCAGCGAGGGCTGGATCGCGGGATTGCAATTGGCGGCGCACTCCATGCAACACAGCGCAGATGCCCGGCAGTTCGTGGCCGACTTTGCGGGCAACGATCGCTACATTCTGGATTATCTGGTCGAGGAGGTCTTCCAGCGGCAGCCGCCCGATGTGCAGGATTTCCTGCTCAAGACATCCATCCTCGACCGGATCACGGCGGGCTTGTGCGACGCGGTGTTGGGTCAGGGAGCCGGGGCGCAGGCCAGCCAAACCATCCTGGAGAGACTCGACCGCGCTAATCTCTTCATCGTGCGGCTGGATGAGACGCGGCAGTGGTATCGCTATCACCACCTCTTCCGCGACCTTTTACGTCTCCAGCGCCACATCCAGTGCGGTGGGGTGGACGCGGCCGATCTTCATCGCCGGGCCGGGCGTTGGTTCGAGCAGAACGGCTTCTTGGATGAGGCGCTGGATCATTTCCTGGCGGCGGAGGACTGGAACGAAGTCGAGCGCCTCATCGGGCTGGCAGCTGCGGATGCCATCAACCATGGCCAGTTCGCCACTTTGAATCGTTGGCTCGCCGCTCTGCCAGAGGAGCGGCTACGCGGCAGTTCCGAGTTGGCCGGCCTCAAGGGCTGGGCGGTGCTGTCGCTGGGACAGTTCGCCGCGGCTGAAACCTGGACGAACCGGGCCAACGATCTCCTCCCCCCCAACGCACCCCCGTTCCATCAGGCGTTCGTGCTGTGCCTGCAAATCTATCTCGCCCACATCCGCTCCGACATCCCCCAGGTCATCGCCCTGGCCCAACGCGCCCTGACTCTGTTGGAGGCGGAGGACCCGCACGGCTTGCGGGGCGCAGCTCTGGCCAACCTGGCCTCGGCGCAGATGATCATGGGCGATATCGCCGCGGCGACGCGCACGCTGTGCGAGGAGATTCGCGTGGGACAAGAGCGCGGTCACGCCATCAGCGCGGTCAGCGCCCTGAGCACCCTGGCCGAGCTTGAGCATCGCCAGGGCCGGGCGCGGGAGGCGTTGGCGCTCGATCAGCAGGCGCTTGATCTGGCAGTGGATGGACGGGGCCATCCTTTGCCGTTGGCGGGACACGCCCATATTGGGCTTGGTCTGATCTATTTCGATCTCGATGATCTGGCGCACGCGCGCGAACACCTGGTTCGGGGCCTCGATCTGGGCCGGCAGCTTGGTCCGACATCGGGCGCCATGCAGGGCGCATTCACGTTGGCGCGCATTCAGCAGCTGGCGGGAGAAACAGAAGTGGCGCGAGCGACCGCGGCGGCCGCGCGGCAGGCGGCGGCCGCGCTCAACCTGCCGCTGGCCGAGACACTGGCCGCCGGGTGGGAGGCAGATTTTCGTCTGAAGTTGGGCGATGTCGCCGCGGCCGCGCGCTGGGCAGAGGCCGCACATCTGACACCGGCGGATATGCCGACCTTCGCGCGCGAGGCCGAGTACATCACCTATGCTCGCGTGCTGCTGGCGCAGGATCGGCCAGCCGAGGCGCGGGTGCTACTCGCCAACTTCGAGGGCTATGCGCGTCACGCCGGCCTCGATGGTACGCTCATCACTGTCTGTGTTCTGCAAGCTTTGGTCGAGCAGGCGCTCGGCCAGAAGGCGCCGGCATTGGCGCGCCTGGGTGAGGCAGTGCGCCTGGCCGCGGGCGAAGGGTATCGTCGCGCTTTTCTGGATGGCGGCGCGGCGGTGGCCGCTCTCCTGCCCGGCGTGCGTCACCTGGCTCCGGCGTTCGTGGATGATCTGCGCGGTCGTCTGCGCCCGGAATCCAGTCGCAGCAGGTTCGTCACATTAGCGCAGCCCCTCATCGAGCCGCTCAGCGAGCGCGAGTTGGAGGTGCTACGACTGGTGGCCGAGGGGCTATCGAACGCCGAGATCGCCGATAAGTTGTTCATCAGCGTGGGCACGGTGAAGACGCATGTGCACAATATCCTGGGCAAGCTTGAGGCGGAGGGGCGGCCGCGAGCGATGGTGCGGGCGAGGGAGTTGGGGTTGATCTGATCGAAAGGGGAAAAACAACAGATACACCCCCAAATCTATCCCCAGATAGATGACGCGCCACCCGGTTGAGCGCGATCATGGGTGCAGAACCGTGAAATGCACGGGACACACTCTCGATAACCTGGTAAGGAGGTTTATCATGAAAAGCGCAGCAGGTGTTCTCGATGTTGGGTACACAAACGAGCCGAGGCATGACATCCGGGCGCAGTTGGCTGAATATGTAGCGCAGCAGCCGGCGTCGAAACAATCCTTCCACAAATGGATGCGGTTTGTGGAGTGGGTCAGCCTGGCACTCCCCGCCGCAGTCTTTGCCATCGCCTTGTATCTCTCCATCACCTGGAAGATCGTCTCCGCCCAGACGATTGCCGCGGCATGGCTCTGCTTCCCGCTGAGTTTCACACCCCTTCTGATCCTCATCGGCCTGCATACGATCGGCCTGCAAGCCTGGCCCCCCACCACGTTCCTGGGCAAGACGATGCGGGTCTACTTCCCGCTCCTCCGCGCACCCAGCAGGACGCAACCCTTGCGGACCGGCCAGCCGGCCGTGGTGTGGGGCTGGGGCGCCATTGCAGTGGCATTGATCACCGGCGCTTTCTGGGGCGTCTTCGCCTGGGCGGCATGGACCGTCAACCTGGCGATGCTGACCCCCTTGATCACTTTATTGGGCTATGCGCTGGGCATTGCGATCGCTGGCTCGATCCTATTCGCGATCTTCAGCGATATCTACCGCCGCACCACTCGATCCCGGTAAACGCCCGCCATTTCGTTCGACCTCATTCACTGATTCAGGCCGAGTAGTCCGAGGCGAACCATGCAACAGGTCGAAATTCGGGTCAAGGGTCGCATCGACGAGCGCTGGTCGGAGTGGCTGGATGGCCTGGCCATCCGCCACACGATCAATGGCGAGACCGTGCTGGACGGCCCCATCCTCGATCAAGCGGCCCTGTACGGCTTGATGTCGAAGCTGCGGGATCTGGGGCTGACGCTTTTGACGGTAAATTGCACGGAGCCGGCCCTTCACCGCGAGGAACTGGTTTTTTGACAGCTGGCTGCGTTCCTGGACGACTTTGTGGCCGCACAGATGACGACGAACCATGTGGCCGGAGCGGCGGTCTCGGTCGTCAAAGATGGCAAGCTATTCTTTGCCAGGGGCTATGGCTACGCCGACGTGGCGAGTAACCTGCTTTTTCTCTCGTGCTCCTCGCCCTCCCTGCACGAGGCATTCGCCCGCTGGCTCCGCCAGAGTCGGGGGCGGACGGCGGCGGCAGAGCCACGCATCGCGGGTATGGGGGATGAGGGAATTTCTAATCAAACTGGTGATCAGTGATAGTGAATCCGATCGGTACATGGCGCAAGCGCAACTGCATCAAGGTTTTTGCAAAGTAAGCCATGCCACATCAAAGACGAACGATTTGCTTATACTTTCTTACTATTCCCATTTGCACTGTATCTGTACGTCTGATATAAGCATCCCTCGTTGTGCAGTAAGCTTGGTATGGTGGCTTGGCGCAGGGAAAAATTGTTGAGCTGATCGATTCCCCCTCAGCCTGACAAATAGGGTGTTGTATTTCGTTTCGTAAAACAATAGCCGTTGAGTTATTGACAATGACTTGGTCGTTTCCCCGGCGACTGATGGGTGTCATTGTGCATTACTGTGTATCCAAATCTCCCTTTCTGAGGAGGGGGGGCGTTGTTCTTTCGCGTTCGACCGCGTCGGCGCCCCAAGCTCTTCATCCACCCCGAAAATGGTAATCCATTGTTTTCAGGAGAACACCCATGAGTTCCCGCCCTGATTTTGGCTGGCATGACCGTGCGACTTTGCCGTTCACCATGCGGCGTCTTTTTGTCTTGATCGTGATCGTTTTGGCGGCGTTTCTGTTCGTCGATCACACCGCGGTGCGCGCCAACTCCTTCACCGTGAACAGCACGGCCGACGTCGTGGATGCAAATCCGGGGGATGGCGTTTGCGAAACGGCCACGCCGGGAGAATGCACTCTGCGAGCAGCCGTCCAGGAAGCCAACGCCTTCGGAGGGGACGACGAAATCACCCTACCCGCTGGCACGTATACTCTGACGCTCGCCGGCAGCGGAGATGGCGGCGGCGACCTCGATCACGGCAGTTGCTGCGACCGCGTGACCATCACCGGCGCCGGTTCCGCCGTCACGACCATCAGCGCCGCCGGGCTGGGCGACCGCATCTTCGACATCCAAAACGGTACGCTGACGCTGACCGGCGTCACACTGACCGGCGGCAATGTCGTCGGCCATGGTGGAGCGATATTGTTCTCCGAAACAAGCGGCGGCGCGGAGTTGAGCGATGTGGTCATCACCGGCAACAGCGCCACCGCCAGCGGCGGCGGCGTCTATATCGGTACGGGCTCGCTGTCCGTGGTCAACAGCACGATCAGCAACAATCAGGCCGGCGGCGATGGCGGCGGCATTTTCACGTCCCTCATGACTAACGTCATCCTTGAGAATAGCCAGGTGTCGGGCAACACGGCGGTAGGCGGGGGCAATGGGCTGGGACTAGAAGGCGGCACTGCGAACGTCACTCTGCTGGACACCAGCACCGCCGACAACATCTCCCTTGCCAGCAACGCGCAGCTGATCCTGGATGGCGCCATCGGCGGCAGCTTGGACGGGGTCATCGATGGCGTGGGCACAGTGACGAAGATCGGGACAGGCACCTATACGCTGTCGCAATGGAACAACCTCTCCGGGCCGAACCCTGCTACCGGGCCGTTCGATATCCAGGCGGGCATCTTACACATCACCCACCCGTTGGCTTTGGGCAATTTCTTCAATGGCGTCACCACGGTCCAAAATGGCGCTACGTTGCTCTATGATGGTCAGCCGCAAAATGGGGTCTACTATATGCCCGATTGGCGGCTCACACTGAATGGCGCCGGTGTCAACGGGCAGGGTGCACTACACTTCGTGGCGGGGGGAGCTGGCTTCCAAGGGCCGATTACACTGGCTACCGACAGCACCATCAGAGATGATGCGCCCTCTTACAACCCGGATCATCTGCAGGGCGCCATAACCGGCCCCGGTAGCTTGACCAAGACCGGTTCAGGCCGTATTATGCTCCATACGGGGACAAACACGTACGGCGGCGCCACAATCGTTCAGCAAGGCGATCTAAACGTTCATGTGAGTGGCGCCATCCCTGCGACCAGCGACGTGACGGTGGCGGCTGGCGCCTCCCTCTCTATCGGTGATTACCCCGATAACTTTGCTTTTCCCAGTGGGCCTGTGAACCAGACAGTTGCCACCTTGCAAGGTTCCGGCCAAATCTATTTGGGGGGCCCATTAGGCGCGGGTGCGCTGACCGTGGGGAACGCCAGCGACTTCACCTTCGACGGAACCTTCGCCGACAGCGGCGGCGTCGGCAGCCTGATCAAGACCGGCGCTGGCGCCATGATCCTGACTCATCCGGGCGGCAACTGGGCCGGCAGCCTCACGATCCAACAAGGTGTCGTTCAGACGGAAAACCTGGCTGGAAATGCCAATATCGCATTGGGCGCGGCGTCATTGACCGTCAACATGACCGCCGACGGCGTTTACAACGGCGTTATCAGCGGCACGGGCGGCTTGATCAAGACCGGCGCCAACACGCTGACCCTCACCGGCGCCAACACCTTCAGCGGACTAACGGACGTGCAAGCCGGCCGGTTGAACATCAATGGCACACACGCCGGAAACGTGGCCGTGACCGGCGCTGGCGCTGCCCTCGGTGGCACGGGCACGATCAATGGCACGGTATCAGTAGCCGCAGCGGGTTTCCTGTCGCCGGGCAACAGCCCTGGCATCCTCAATGTGGGCGACACGACCCTGACGGCCGGCTCCACCTTCGAGGTGGAGATCACGGGCAACACGCCAGGGGTCGGCGGCTACGACCAGTTGAACGTCACCGGTTTCGTGGTCATCGACACGGGCGCACCGGGTGTGACCCTGTCGTCCCTCTTCCCGGCGCCGCCCTACACGCCGCAACTCGGCGATCAATACGTCATCATCAACAACGATGACAGCGATCTGGTGACCGGGACCTTCGCTGGTTTACCCGAGGGCGCAACCATCAACGCCGACTTTGGCGGCAGCCTCTACTCTGGGGTTATCTCCTACGTGGGCGGCGACGGCAACGACGTGGTCATCACCGTAATCACGGTGCAGCGCACCTTCGTCGTGAACGCCACTGCGGATACCGACGACGGGACCTGCAACGCGCTCAATTGCACATTGCGCGAGGCGATCAACGCTGCCAATGCCCATGTCAACGCTGCCACGCCCGATGCCATCCACTTCAACATCCCTGGCGCCGGCCCGCACACTGTGCAGCCCACGACAGCCCTGCCCGCCATCACCAACGCCGTCATCATCGATGGCAGCACCGACCCCAATGGCGCCATCGGGCTGGACGGCAGCCTGGCCGGCGCCGGCGTACCTGGCTTGGCGATCAGCAGCAGCGGCAGCGCGCTGACCGGTCTGGGCATCACCGGTTTCAGCGACGCTGGCGTATCCATGCTGGCGGGTACAGGCAATGTTTTCATTGCCAACCGTATTCATACCAACGGCGGCCTCGGCATCGACCTGGGCAACGATGGCGTCACTCGCAACGACTTTCTTGACGCCGATGGCGGCCCCAACCAGCGCCAGAATGCGCCCATTCTCCAGCGAGTTTACGCGGCTTTGGGTGGGCTGCGCGTGCAAGGTGTGCTGAATAGCGCCGCCAACACCACGTATCGCGTCGATCTGTACGCCAACACCACGTGCGATCGTTCTTTTTATGGCGAGGGCGAAAGCGTGTTGGGCCAAATCGCTGTCACCACCAACGCCCAGGGCAATGGCTATTTCAGCACGCTGTTGCCAACTCAGCCCAACGGTGTGGCCCTGACCGCCACCGCGACACAGAATCCGGGCACAGGGTTGGCGAACACCTCGGAATTCAGCCAGTGCGCCGTCGTTGGCCCCAACAACGACACTTGGGCCAATGCCTATCCTGTCTCGCTAACGCCCGTCGCCGTGGGCGAATCGTCCGGTTCGGCCAGCCAATATATTTCAGCCTCGGGCCAAACCCGCTGGTTCAAGTTCGCCGCCGCACCCAACAGCACCGTCATCATTGACCTTTCCAGCCTGCCGGCCAACTACGACCTGACCCTCTTCCGCGACATCGCCAAAACCTATGACCGCTTGCGCCAGCCGCAAGACGTCAACGAACTGGCCTTGCTGTCGGCTGAATTCGCGCCGGAGATGTTCACGCCGGAGATGTTCACACCGGAGATGTTTACGCCGGAGATGTTCACCCCCGAAATGTTCACGCCGGAGATGTTCACACCGGAGATGTTTACGCCGGAGATGTTCACCCCCGAGATGTTTACGCCGGAGATGTTCACCCCCGAGATGTTTACACCGGAGATGTTCACCCCCGAAATGTTCACGCCAGAGATGTTCACCCCGGAGATGTTTACGCCGGAGATGTTCACCCCCGAAATGTTCACGCCGGAGATGTTCACCCCCGAAATGTTCACGCCGGACCGGCGCTACTATGCCGGGGCGTTGGCGCAGAGCGCGGTGGCTGTCAGTGCTTTCGAGGGCACAGCGCCGGAGTCAGCGGTGGCCAACACCTGGAACGAAAGCGGCGAGTTCTATGTCAACGTGACCGGCCGCAATGGCGCTTATGATCCCACGGCGCCGTTTGACCTGCGGGTGACGGTGCTGGGGGCCGAGTGCAACGGCCTCACCGTGCTTGACGCGGCGCCCAACCTGGGCATCTTGCCGAATGGCGGCTATGCCACGCTCTTCCTCGTCGATTCGCAGCGCATGGGCGTTGATTACAGCGCCATTGCCTCGCAGTTGAACACCCTGGCGGGACACCCGGCAGTCAATGGCGTCATTGTAGATGTATCGCAATTTAGCGAGATCGCCGCCGCCAACGCTCAGGCCGACCAGCTTTATCAGTGCGTCTATGCCAAGAACATCGTCGCCTACGGCATCAAGGCAGTTGTCGATGCCTATCGCGCCGCCAACCCCAGCTTGCGCTACATCGTGCCGGTTGGCAACGACGATGTGATCCCGTTCTTCCGCTACCCCGATCAGGCGCTGCTGGCGAACGAGAGCGGCTATGTGCCGCCCGTGCTCGAGACCACCGCTTCGCAGGCTTCGCTGCGCCACGGCTACGGTCTGTCGCAAGACACCTACGGGGCGGCCATCGAGCTACAGCGTCGCAACACCCGCTTGCCGTTGCCCGAGCTGGCAGTGGGCCGCCTGGTGGAAACTCCAGCCGAAATCAACGCCACCATCGCCGCCTTTTTGGCGAGCAATGGCACGCTGCCCACTCCCTCCCGTGCATTGGTCACCGGCTACGATTTCCTGTCCGACGCCGCCACGGCCATCCAGCAGGATTTGACGGCGGGGCTCGGCGTGGGGGGCTCGGTCACCCCGCTGATCGATGCCGCCACCACGGCCCCGGTCAACGGCTGGACGGCCGATGATCTGCGCACTGCCTTGCTCGAAAGCGGTCGCCACGACCTGATTTACTTGGGTGGCCACTTCAGCTCGTTCAGCGCCCTGGCTGCCGACAACAAAACTCGCGTGCTGGCGTCTGAATTGCTGGCCTCCAGCGTGGACATGCGCAACGCCATCATCTTCAGCAACGGCTGCCACTCCGGCTACAATCTGGTGGCCGGCCACGCCGTGCCCAACGTCTCGATCGAGCCTGATTGGGCGCAAGTGTTTGCCGCCAAGGGCGCCATCCTGATCGCCGGTACGGGCTATCAGTACGGCGATACGGATTTCACCGAGTATGGCGAGCGCCTGTACTTCCAGTTCAGCCGTGAGCTGAGGCGGGGCAGTGGCGTTGTTTCGGTGGGTGAGGCGCTGGTGCGCGCCAAGCAGGTCTACCTCAGCGAAACCGCCGAGATGCGGCCTATCCACGAGAAGACATTGCTCACCGCCACGCTTTTCGGCCTGCCGATGACCACCGTCGATATGCCGGGCGAGCGCTACAATCCAGCTTCCGGCGTGACGCTGGTCTCGCTCACGCCGGTGGCAACCAATCCCGGCGCCATGCTGGGCCTGAAGACCTATGATTTGACGGTGACCCCGAATCTGGTGCGGGTGGACAAGCCCCTGCAGAACATCGTCGATAACAGCCTGACCAACACCGTCTATTACCAGGTTGCCAATTCCGACCGCCTGGTGATTAACCCCGGCGAGCCAGTCTTGCCCCTCGACCTGCACAAGCTACGGGCCACTGATACCCTTGTGCGCGGCCTGGGCTTCCGCGGCGGCAGCTACACCGACGTGCTCAATGTGATCCCGCTCACCGGCGCCGCCACCACCGAACTGCGTGGCATCCACACACCCTTCATCAGCAGTGTCTTCTATCCGGTGACGCCGTGGGATGTCAACTACTTCGATACGCTGGCCAATTCGGTGGCCGGCGGGTTCATCGGTGTAGGCGCAATTCCGGCGCAATTCCGCTCCAACGGGCCGAGCAGTGTGGATGGAACCATGCGCGTGTACAACAGCATGAACTTCCGCCTGTTCTACAGCAGCAACACCGCCGCCTACGAGAACCAGACCTACGACATCACCAACATCCCGGCGCTGGCCGGGCCTCCGGCCATCAGCAAGGTGACGTCCGCAGCCAACGGCGGCGTGCAGGTTGCCTTCCGCGTCACGGTCACCGGCGATCCTTCCGCCGGAATCCAGGCGGTTTGGGTCACCTACACCAGCGACCAGGCACCGTTGGCCGGACAGTGGCAATCGCTGGACTTGTCGCAAGACCCGAACGACTCGCGCGATTGGGTGGGCGTGCTGGACCTGCAAGGAACTTCATCTGCGCACTTGCGCTACATGGTGCAGGCAGCCAATGGTGTTGGCCTGGTCTCGTTGAACACCAACAAGGGCGCCTACTTCCTGCCGGATACCGATCCGGCCACCCCGTCGGCACGGCCCGAAGACGCTACTCCGCCCGACCCCGTGGAATTGGTCTTGCTCAGCCCAACGTCCAGCGGTGAGTATGGCACCGATGTGACTTTCTCGGCCCGCCTTACCCGCAATGGGGCGCCGTTGGTGGGTGAAACGCTGGAGTTCGGGCTCACCAGCCAGCGCCAATCGGCAGTCACGGGCGCCAACGGCATCGCCACGGTCACGCTAACGGTGATCGGCGACCCCGCAGATGACACCATCCGCGTCACCTATCCGGGCGCCCCCGGTCTGACCCCAGCGGCGAACGCAGCGCCATTCACGATCCAGCCCATCCCCACCCTCCTGCAAGTGCTGACCCAAACGCCGACCTTCAGCACAGGCGGCCCAGCCGACCTGTCCATTGCCCTCACTGACGCCACTGGCCGGCCGCAGCCGTACAAGTCCGTGCTGATCGTCGTCACCAACGGTGGCGGCGGCGTTGCCTTTGCACAGGCTGTGCAAACCGATCTCTACGGCAACGCCCATCTGCGCACGGTCAACCTGGCCGACGGCAGCTATCAGGTGCATGCCTACTTTGCCAGCCGCGTCACGTTGCCTGGCATTGGCACGGTGGATATGCGCCTGCCGCGCTTCACCCCCATCCAGACGCCGGCCATTGGCCAACCTCCCGTCGTCATTCGCACCAACACGCCGCCGGTGGCGCGGCCTGGTGGCCCCTACGACGTCAATGAAGGCGGAAGCGTCGTGCTGAATGGCAGCGCCAGCTCGGATGCCGATGCGGGTCAGGTGCTGACCTTTGCCTGGGATCTCAACCACAACAGCGGCTTCGAGGTGCAAGGCCCCACACCGACGATGTACGCCACCATGCTCAATGGCCCGGCATCCGATACGGTGCGCCTGCGCGTGTGCGACCCGATCGAGTGCACGATCGCTACGGCCACGCTCAATATCCGCAACGTGCCACCGACGATCATCAGCATCGCCAACAACGGCCCTGCCGATCCCAATCAGACGGTTACGATCTCTGTCACCGCCGACGATCCGGTCGATGTGCTGAACTACAGCTTCGACTGCGATAACAACGGCGTCTACGAGATTGGGCCCCAGGCCAGCTCACAGGCCGGCTGCTCCTATACGATGCCGGGCAACTACACGGTCAGAGTGCGGGTGCAAGATGGCGCCGCTGCGGTCACGGGAACGACGATCGTGAACATCAAGGCCAAAGAGCCGCCAACCGTCAACGCCGGCCCCGATCTGGTTGGCTTTGCCGGGGTTTCGCTCGCTTTTGCCGGCTCCTACACTAACCCGCAGGGCGCGCCGCCGTACACCTTCACCTGGACCTTCGGCGATGGCGGCACGGCCACCGGCGCCCTCAACCCCCTGCACACTTACAACACTACGGGCGTGTTTACGGCCAAACTGACCGTGCGCAACGGCTACAACCTCGAAGGCAGCGACACAGCCCGCATCACCATTTTGCCGAACTACCTGACCTACTGCATCCTGGCCGGCAACGACATGGTCAAGCTAGATAAAGATAGCACGTTCACCAACTGTCGCATCGGCGCCGCTCAGCAGATCGATGTCAAGGCCAGCAGCACATTCAACAACAGCCCGCTCAGCCCTATGCTTGGCCCCATTTCCTGGCAGCCCCTGAATCTGACCGCTGGGACCCAAAAAATCCAGGTCGAGAAGAACGGGACCGAAACGCTTGCTCCGGGCAGCTATGGCAATCTGGAAATGAAAGATGGCGCCACACTCATCCTCACTGACGGCCACTATCGCTTCCAGGAGTTCAAGACGCACAAGAACCCTGCACTTGTTTTCAACCTGGGCGGTGGCAGCATCGTGATCGACGTCGTCGGTGATGTCGAGTTTGGCGATGAAGCACGCTTCTCGATCAACGGCGGTGATGCCAGCGACGTGCTCTTCCGGTCGATGGGCAACCATCTGAAGCTCAAGAAAGATGGTCAATACCTGGGCACTTTCCTGGCGCCGCAAGCAAAGATCACTTTGGAGAAGGGCAACACCCTGACCGGGGCGCTGTTCGGCAAAGCGATTGACATTGACAAGGAAAATGCTGTAACCTACCGGCTGGCGACCGATGCGTTCGTCATGTTGTACGGCGAGTAAGACATCTATACTGAGTCCAAGGTGGAATCCGCAGGTCAGAAACCCGGATTCTGCGAGAATCCGGGTTTCTCGCTGCGCTCTTCACTTTGGAATGAGTTTAGAAAAGCGGGGCGGGTTTTAGTCCAAACCCACCCCGTCCACCAGCACGGGATGACACATGAGCTTGCGGACCTTTTTCGAGTACCCGACCGAAATAGCCGCCGAACAAGAGGACGCCCTGCTCTTCCTGCCGCAATGGACGGAAGAGCAGTGGCGCAAGCTGTCCACCTACACCGGCAAGCTGCGCCTGAGTCCTGGCGATGACTTGATCCGCATGGGTGAGTCGGATCGCTCGTTCTATATCGTCACTGCCGGCCAGTTCGAGATTCTCATTCCCCGCAAAGGATCGAGGCAACTCCAGCGTACACAGATTCGCGAGGCGGGCACGGTCGTGGGCGAACAAGCGTTCATCGACGGCAAATCGCGCTCGGCCACGGTGCGGGCGCTCACGACTGCCGAGGTGTTGCGCATCAACCCGACCGCATTCGAGGTGCTATCGGCCCGTGAGCCGGATCTGGCCCGTGACATTTTGCTCGACCTGGCCCGCCTGCTGTCGATCAAGCTGCGCCAGGCCAATACCTTCATCGCCAATTGGGTCAAGTAGCGGCAATGACGGTCACACAGACGCCTTTCCCCAATTTCATGCAGTTGCGCGCCGAGTCGCGCGTGCCGTCATGGATGTGGCAGGTCGCACGTATCTTGGGTTTGGTGATAGCGCTGGGGCTCGTTCTGATGTTGTTCATCGCTCCAGCCATGGGGTTGAAGCTCTTCTGGGGGGTGGCGGTTCCTGTGCTGCCGCTGGTATTCGTGGCCGCCCCCGGCTTGTGGCGAAATACTTGTCCGATGGCCACGCTCAACCAGCTTCCCCGCCTGTTCAATCTCACGCGCGGGTTGACGCTGCCAAAATGGCTGCAAGAATATGGCTATGTGATCGGGTTCATCCTGTTTTTCGTGCTGGCTTCCAGCCGCAAGTGGCTATTCAACAGCAACGGTGCAGCCACGGGCATCCTGATGCTGGCAATGCTCGCCGCCGCCGGCATTGGCGGTTTGTTTTTCAAGGGCAAGAGCGGCTGGTGCAGCAACATTTGCCCGCTGTTGCCCGTACAACGCCTCTACAATCAGACGCCCTTTTCTTTGATCGGCAATAGCCACTGCGCGCCGTGTGTCGGCTGCACCAAAAACTGCTACGATTTCAACCCGCGCGTCGCCACCCTGGCCGATCATTACGACGACGACCCCTACTATCGCAACTACCGGCGCTTCTTTGCCGCCGCCTTTCCTGGCTTCATCATCGCTTTCTTCACCCTGCCCAGTCCACCCACTCTATCCATTCCCCTGTTCTATGCCGCATTGGCAGCCTATTTGCTGGCGAGCGTGGGAGTTTATTACGTGGTGGACACCTTCGTGAAGGCGACTCCGTTCAAGATCACGACCGGTTTTGGGGCGCTGGCGCTTAACCTGTTTTACTGGTTTGTCATCCCACTGTGGCTGGGCAATGTCACGGGCTTGCTCGGCAGCGCCCCCGGCGCCCTCCCCCTGATCTGGCTGGCCTGGCTGCTTCGCCTCGGCCTCTTGACCCTGACGCTCATCTGGCTACAACGTTCGTTCGCCAAGGAGCCGATCTTCATCGCCCAGCTGATGCCGAGTGAGCCCACGCGCGTCTCGGCGGCGGCGGTGCGGGTGCTCGACAAAGCCAGTGAAGGCGCCATCGAAGTAGTCCTGGCCCCGGACGAAAGACGCCTGCTAACCGAGCCGAAGCGCACCCTGCTGGAAGTGGCCGAGCGCAACGACGTGCGCATCGAAGCCGGCTGCCGCATGGGCGTGTGCGGGGCCGATCCCATCGCCGTTCTCAGCGGCGTCGAAAACCTGGGCGACTTGAAAGCGGATGAGAAATCGACGTTGGAACGGTTGGGGTTGGGCGGAAACGCCCGCATGGCGTGCATGGCGCGTGTGCACGGCCCAGTCACATTCACGCTCGACCTCAAGCAGGCGAAGGAAGCGGCGGCGGCGCCAGCCCAAACTCACGATGAGAACGTCCACACCGTCGTCATCATCGGCAACGGCGTGGCCGGCGTGACCGCAGCCGACTACGTGCGGCGCTATCATCCAACGTGCGAGATCAACCTGATCGGGCGCGAGAGCCATCACTTTTACAACCGCATGGGCATCGCCCGGCTGATCTACGGGCGCTCGGCCATGAACGGACTCTTTTTGCAACCGCACGAATGGTACGAGCAGAAGCACATTACGGCCTGGCTCAACACATCGGTTCAAGCCATCGATCCCGATCGACACCGGGTCAGCCTGGCCACCGGCGAAGAACTGCCTTACGACCGCCTGATTCTGGCCACCGGCAGCAGCAGCTATGTGCCGCCCATCGCCGGCTTCGACCGGCCAGGTTGCTTCGTACTGCGCGAAGCCGACGACGCCATCGCCCTGCGCGCCTACATCCAAACGCATCGCGCCCGCCACGCCGTAGTGGCCGGCGGCGGACTGCTGGGCCTGGAAGCGGCGTATGCTTTGAAACAGTTGGGGATGCGCGTGACGGTGCTGGAGCGCTCCGACCGTCTGCTCAAACGCCAACTCGACGTTCGCGGCAGCGCCCTGCTGCGCCAATATCTGGAAGCACTGGGCATGGCCTTCGTGCTCGAAGCCGAGTGCGCAGCCGCCGAAGGCAGTCCCGCCGGCGACACCAACCTGGCGGCGGTGAGCTTGAAGGACGGACGCCAGCTCCCCGCTGAAGTGTTGCTTGTGGCAGCCGGGATTCGCCCCAACACCGATATAGCCCAAGCGATGGGTCTGGCTTGTGAGCAAGGGATCATCGTCGATGCCGGCATGCGCGCCAGCCTGCCCGACATCTTTGCCGCCGGAGATGTATGCCAGTTCGAGGGCAAGCTTCCGGGCCTGTGGCCGGTGGCAGTCGAGCAGGCGAAAGTCGCAGCCATCAACGCCGTTGGCGGCGACCAGGAATACACACCCGTGGTGCCGGTCACCACCCTGAAAGTGGCCGGCGTCGACCTGACATCCATCGGCCGCATCGAGGCCAGAGATGCCAACGAACAAACCATTGCCCTCGAAGACGGGGACAATCACTTTTATCGTAAGCTGGTATTGGCTGACAACAAAATCGCCGGCGCCATCCTGCTGGGCTACCCTCAGCTTGCCCCGGCTGTGACTGCGGCGATCAAGCAGCAGCGCGACGTGGAGCCGCACCTGCAATCGTTGCAGCGCGGCGACTGGTCTGTGCTCGAGCAAACTGACTGAGTTTGGATAGAGAAGATAGCTATGGATACACCCAGCGCCTATATCCCAATTGACCGGCGTCACGCCCTGGCGCGCGGCGCAACACTACCGGAGCGCGCCGAGGGCGCGGCCCTCTTTGCCGATATCTCCGGCTTCACGCCGCTGACCGAGGCATTGGCGCTCGAACTTGGCCCGCGTCGCGGCGCCGAAGAACTCACCGTCCACCTCAACCGCGTCTACGACGCCCTGATTGCCGAATTGGAACGCTACGGCGGCAGCGTGATCGGCTTCAGCGGCGACGCCATCACTTGCTGGCTGGATGGCGACGATGGCCGTCGCGCCACCGCCGCCGCACTGGCCATGCAACAAGCGATGCGCCGGTTCCATGAAGTGCGCACGCACTCCGGGCGCATCGTCTCATTGGGGATGAAAGCGGCTGTGGCGACGGGGCCGGTGCGGCGCTTCGTCGTCGGCGACCCTGAGTACTGTCTGGTGGACACAATGGCGGGAGCAACGCTGGAGCGGCTGGCCGCAGGCGAACACCAGGCCGAGCGCGGCGATGTCATCGTCGACGAGGCCACCGCTGACAACTTGGGAGCCGGGCTCGTCGTCTCGGCCTGGCGGCAGGAGTCCGAAACCGGCCGCCGTTTCGCCGCCATCAGCGAGCTCAACCTGGCCGTGCCGGAAACCCCTTGGCCCGATCTTGGCGAAGCGGCTTTGGCGGGCGAGATCACATCATCTTGGGTGCTTCCACCCGTCTACGAGCGGCTGAGCGCCGGATTGGGCGAATTCCTGGCCGAGCTACGGTCGGCATTCGCCCTCTTCTGCCGCTTCACAGGCATTGACTACGACCGTGATCCAGAGGCGCCACAGAAGCTGGATCGTTTCGTCCGCGAGGTCGAGCGCATCCTCGCCCGCTTCGACGGTAGCCTGATCCAGCTCACCATCGGCGACAAGGGCAGCTATCTCTACGCCGCGTTCGGCGCGCCGATCGCCCACGAAGATGACGCCGAGCGTGCCTGCGCCGCCGCGCTAGAAATCCAAGAGCTGGCGACGACGCTGTCCTACATTGACGTGCTGCAAGTGGGCGTGACGACGGGCCGAATGCGCACGGGCGCCTATGGCAGCCGCACCCGGCGCACCTATGGCGTGCTGGGCGACGCCGTCAACCTGTCGGCGCGGCTGATGTCGGCGGCGCGGCCAGGCCAAATCCTGGTCAGCGACGCCGCCCGCGCCGCTGCTGGCGATCGTTTCGCCTGGGAGGTGTTGCCGGCGATCCGCGTCAAAGGCAAGAGCGAGCCGGTGGCGCTGGCGCGGCTAGTGGGGCTGAAGCGAGCCGAAACTGTGCGCCTGCAGGAGCCAGTCTACCATCTGCCGATGGTGGGCCGCGCCACAGAACTGGCGCTCGCCGGCCAGCAGATCGAGCGGATGGCCGCCGGCCAAGGCCAGATCATCGCCATCACCGCCGAAGCCGGCATGGGCAAGAGCCGCCTGGCCGCCGAAGTAATGCGCCTGGCGCGCAACCGGCTACGCGGGCTGGTCGCCCTGGGAGGCGAATGCCAGTCATACGGCGCCACCACCGCCTACCTGGTGTGGCAGAACATTTGGCGTGGATTCTTTGATTTGGATGGGGGTCTTTCGCTCGAAGCCCAGGTTGCCGCCATCCACGAACAGCTAGAGCGGCTCGATCCCAACCTGCTACCGCGCTTGCCCTTGCTCGGCGCCGTGCTCAACCTCGCCATCCCCGACAATGATCTGACACGCGGCCTGGACGCCAAGACCCGTCGCTCCGCGCTCGAAGACATGCTGGTGCAACTCGTGCGCGCCCGCGCCCGCACAGCGCCTGTGTTGCTCGTGCTGGAAGATTGCCACTGGCTGGACGACCTCTCGCGTGAGCTGATCGGTGTTGTCGGGCGCGCCATCGCCGGCCTGCCGGTGCTGATGCTACTGGTCTACCGCCCGCCCGATCAAGCCGGCGAGCAGGCGCCACCCGTTGGCCAATTGCCGCACTTCACCGAAATCGCCCTGACCGAGTTCACCCCCGCCGAAACCGAGCAGCTCGTGGCGCTCAAGCTGGCGCAGTTCTTCGGCGAGGGCACGGCTGTGCCCTCAGCGCTGCTGGAACGTGTGAGCACGCAGGCCGCCGGCAATCCATTTTACATCGAGGAGCTGCTCAACTATCTGAAAGATCTCGGCATTGCCCCGACCGACACAGCCGCCATCGCCGCCGTGGATTTGCCCACGAGCATCTATGCGCTGGTGCTCAGCCGCATCGATCAGCTCAACGAAAGCCAGCAGTTGACGATCAAGATTGCCAGCGTCATCGGCCGCCTGTTTCGCGCCGCCATGGTCTGGGGCATCTATCCCGATCTGCCTACCGGCGAGGTGCAGCGCAACCTCGATCTGCTGAACAACCTGGAATTGACTCCCCTCGACACGCCCGACCCCGAGCTGGCCTATCTGTTCAAACACATCACCACGCAGCAGGTGGCCTACGAGAGCCTGCTCTACGCCACCCGCGAAATGCTGCATGAACAGATTGGCGGCTACATCGAGCGCGCCTACGCCGCCACGCTCGACCAATACATCCACTTGCTGGCCTATCACTACGATCACAGCGCCAACCTGGAGAAAAAGCGACACTACCTGCTGCAGGCTGGCCGGCTGGCGCGCCGCGCCTACGCCAACAGCGCCGCCATCATCTACTTCGAAAAAGCGTTGCCACTGCTTGAGGGCCGCACCCTGGTGGATGCGCGGCTGGATTTGGGCAAGGTGCTGGAATTGACCGGCGCCTGGGATGTCGCTCGTGACCAGTACGACACGGCGCTGGCCGAGGCAGCCGGTCTCGACGACCGCTCGGCCGTGGCCTGGTGCCAGACGGCCCTGGGCGAACTGAGCCGCAAGCGCAGCCGCTACGATGAGGCGCTCGACTGGTTCGGGCAAGCGCTGATAACCTTCGATAATCTTGGCGATCAGGCGGGGATGGGGCAGTTGTTGCACTACACCGGCACGCTGGCCGCGCAGCAGGGCAATTTTGTGCTCGCCAACCAGCGCTACACCGCCAGCCTGGAGCTGCGGCGGACGCTGGGCGACCGCGAGAATGAGGCCAACGTCCTCAACAACCTGGGCATTGTGGCCCGCTATCTGGGCAACAATGACGCCGCCCGCGGCTACCATGAGGCGGCGCTGGTCATTCAGGAGGAGTTGGGCAACCGCTGGACGACCGCAGCGATCCACAACAATCTCGGGCACATGGCGATTGACAGCGGCGACCTGGGCTATGCCCGCCGCCAGTTGGAGCAGGCGCTACTGGTGTTCCGCGAGATCGGCGAGCGCTGGGCGATCACCAATACGCTGCACAATCTGGCGAACGTGGCGCGCGATGAGGGGGATGCGTCTGAGGCACGGCGGCTTTATCGGGAAAGTCTGGATGGCTGGCAGATGCTCAACGACCGTTGGGGATTGGCGTACTGGCTGGAGGATGTGGCGCTGCTTCACGTTCGCCAGCAAGCGCCGACCCGGGCCTTCGAGCTGATCGGCGCGGCCGATGGGCTGCGCGAGGCTGTCGGCAATCCGCGTCCCCCCGCCTATGCCGGCAAACTTGAGACACGGCTGGCGCCGGCCGCCGCGTTGCTGACCGAGACCGACCGTGCTGCGGCCCTTCTGCGCGGCCGCGGCCTCTCGATTGATGCCGCTATCACCCAGGCGTTTGCCGATGGGTAGGCGAAACCTGACACTCGAAAGGAACTTCGGAGGATGACCCTACAACCATCTGCGCCTGTCGGCATGATTGCCACTTTGCGCCGGTCGCTGGCGGCCTGGCGACGGCACTGGCGGCTTGGCCTGCTGATCCTGCTGGCCCTGTTCATCCAGCAGCTATTTCAGACCTTTTTCGCGTACGCGCTCAAGTTGATCGTAGATTCCGTTCAGAAGGGCACAGCGATGTCGGGGCTGGTGGTGATTCTGTTCGCCCTGGCGTTCGGGTTCGTCATCAACGCCTTTGCTGCGCTCGGTGGCGATCGACTGGTCGCGCGAGCATCAGGCCTTCTCATGGGCGACTTGCGTCGCCAGCTCTACGAGAAGCTGCTCGGAATGTCGGCCGCCTTCTATGCGCGCATGCCGCCGGGCGACATCCTTTCGCGCTTCACGAGTGATCTGGATGTGATCCAACTCGGCTTCACGATGGCGACCTTCAACACCACGCTGTTGCTGCTGGGGCTGATCATCAACTTGCCGGTGATGTTCTCGCTCTCAGGGCTACTCGCCGTGGAGACGTTACTCCTCCTGCCACTGATCCTCATTTTCGCCCGCTATTTTGTGCCGAGGGCAGGCGAGACGACCTATCTCTTCAAGCAGGCGCAAGGCGCGCTTACAAATACGGTGCAGGAAACGGTGCGCGCCCAGATGGTCGTCAAGGCGTTTGGCCTGCAGGAGTTCTTGAACCATCGTTTCGGCGGTGCGGTGGCAGACCTGACCGAGGCGACTGTGCGCTCCAGGTTCGCCATTGCTATCGTCAGCAAGGGATCGGCCCTGCTGCTGCTGCTGATCCAGATCGTGGTGGTGATGACCGGCGCGCTCCTGGCGCTGCGCGGCGAGATGTCGGCCGGGTCGCTGGTGGCGTTCATCAGCATCCTCGGCGTGGTCACCAACGACACGCTTCAGTTCGCCAAGCTCGTCGTGCCCGCGCTGATCGACGCCGGCAGCGGCTTCCGCCGCCTTGATGAGATTCTGCAAGCAGCGTCCACCGTGGTTGATCAGCCGGATGCGCGGCCGCTGGCGCGTCTCAGCAACGAGATCCGCTTTGACCAGGTTGACTTCGGCTATACCCGCGAGCATCTCCACCTGTCACATCTCTCCCTGACGATCCGCCAGGGCCAGGCGGTCGCATTTGTCGGCCCGAGCGGCAGCGGCAAGAGCACCGTGCTCGGCCTCTTGCAGCGTTTTTACGAGCCATTGCGAGGACGCGTCCTCCTGGATGACCAGGACATCTGCGCGGCGACCCAGGATTCTTTGCACAGCCAGATCGGCGTGGTCTTTCAAGAGAACTTCCTGTTCAACACCTCTATCCGGGAGAATATCCGCCTGGCGCGGACGCAGGCGACCGATGACGAGATCGAAAAGGCTGCTCGCGCCGCCGAAATCCATGATCTGATCATGACATTGCCGCACGGCTATGACACAGGCGTGGGCGAGGCTGGCGGACGACTCTCTGGTGGCCAACGACAGCGCATCGCCATCGCTCGCGCCATCCTGCGCGACCCGGCCATCCTCATTCTCGACGAGGCGACCTCCGCGCTGGACCCCGGCACCGAGGCAGCCATCAACGAGACGATCGGCCATCTCACCCGCGGGCGCACCGTCATCTCCGTCACACATCGGCTGGCCTCGGTAACGGGATTGGATCAGATCTTTGTCATGCAGAAGGGCAAGCTGGTCGAGCAGGGTACGCACCGCTCGTTATTGGAACAGCGCGGTCTCTATTACCATCTTTGGCAGAAACAGAGCGGCTTCGAGATCAGCGGCGACGGTCGCTTCGCTCAGGTGGATGCCGTGCGCCTCAAGCGCATGCGTCTTTTCGAGCAGGTTGAGATGGACAGGCTATCTCATTTCGCCGATCAATTCCACTCGGAATTCTTCGACGCCGGGCGGAATGTCATCGTGCAAGGTGAAGTGGGTGACAAGCTTTATTTGATCGTGCGCGGGACCGTCGATGTTCTGGTGTTGGACCAGGAAGGTAAGGAACAGCATATCGAAAGGCTGGAGGACGGCGATCATTTCGGCGAGATGGCATTGTTGCTCGATCAGCCGCGCAGCGCCACCATTCGCACGGTGACGCCGAGTCTCTTGCTCAGCCTATCGCGCGAGCAGCTTTTCCTAGTGCTCGAACGTTTCCCAGAATGCCGGCCTGCCATCGAGCAACGCATTGCCCAAAGCCAATCCAATCTGGCCGCATTGCAGAGTCGCGCGGCAAAACCGTCATGATCGGCATAGCCGACCTTGCTAACAAGGTTACGCGGGCTACGTGCAGGAGTAGAAAATGTCTGTGAGCGATCCTGATTTCGAAGGCGCCGTCGCCTACGCGCTTGGGCGGCTGACCGTCGAACTACCCAACTGCTATGTTTATCATAGCGTGGTTCATACGCGGGACGAAGTGCTGCCGGCCGTCGAGCGTCTGGCCACGGCAAGCAACATCTCGGGCAGAGACTTCGGCTTGTTACGGGTGGCTGCCGCTTTCCACGATATCGGGTTTATCTACCGCGCCCAAGGCCATGAGATTTGCGGCGTCCGTATTGCAGCCCAGGTGCTGCCGGGATTCGGCTTCGATGATGAAGCCATCGAGTCTATCCTGGGCATGATCCTGGCCACGCGCCTGCCCCAAAGCCCCCGCAACCTGATGGAAGAGTTGTTGGCGGATGCCGATCTGGACGCTTTGAGACGAGACGATTTCTTGGAACGCAATGCCGCCCTCGAACAGGAAATGGAGCGGCTGGGCCGCGGGGTGGAGCCGGCCCAATGGTACGCCGATCAGCTTGCGTTTATGCGCGGCCACAGCTACTTCACCGCCGCGGCCCAAGAACTGTGTGGGCCAGGAAAGGCGCGCAATCTGCGACGTCTGGAAACGCGGTTGGCGGCCGCGACGAAGTCAAGGAGGTGACATGATTTTGCGCGAATTGTGGTGCAGGATTTCGGCAAGGGGATGCCCAGAGCGTGTGGCGCAGGTGTTCGATGCTTTCTACTCGACGCGCCCGATCTCTCCTTCGATCACGACCTGATAGGTTCGGAGCGGGTCGCGGGCGGGGCCGGCCAATACGGCGCCATTGCTCACGTCGAACTGGGAGCCATGGAGAAAACAGGTGACAGTCTTGCCGTCGAGATCGCCTTCACTGAGAGGGCCGCCGACGTGCGTGCAGGCGTCTTGCGTGGCATAGAAATGGCCTTCGACGTTGAAGACGGCTACGTTGTTGCTATCGACCTGGACGCGGCGGATCTGTCCCGGTGGAATATCAGCGAGGCGGAATTGGTTGGGTTGGAGAGTCGGCGATGGAGCTGCCGCTTGTCCTGCGCTGGTCGTAGCGGGTTCGCTGACGGGGATTTTCAGATACACCTGGCCATCGCTCACCACGATCGGGTAGTTGTCCAGTTTGGCGCTGGGGTCCAACAGACATTGCCCAGTAGTCACGCTATAGGGTAAACCATGCCAGGGGCAGACGAGTGTGTCGTTTGTCAGGCTGCCCGTGGCCACCGGGCCGCCGCGATGCACGCAACTGTTGCGCAAGGCATACCACTGGCCTTTGTGATGAAAGACGCCGATAGAGAGGCCCTCTACTTGCACGATCTTGCGCTCTCCATCGGGAATCTCGGCGGCGACGGCAATGCGAACTTCCTTCAACGTCGCCGGCGGGGCTTCGCCCATCTCGTGGGCAACCGCTTCCTGCGCCATCTCATCCACCAAGTCCTGATCGACGGGCGCTGGGCCTGGAATGTCTCGGCCTCGCGCTCGTTGCCGTAGGCGCGGGCGAGCAGCTCGAGTAGAACCATCAAAAGCTTGTCCCAGGCTTCCACGGCTCGGAGTTCCAGATCATCGTCGATCCCGCGCAGCTCGCGAACGAGCGCCTCGCTGATGGCGTGCTGCATCATCCCTACCTGGCCGATGACGTAGCGTTCGGGGATGTAGATGTTGGGATCAGCACCGTGGGCGGTGTGTGCGCGACCGACGTAATCGACATAACGAGCATATTCGTCATCGAACAGGCCGTTGGCGGTGCGCAGCCAGAAATTGGTCAGATGGCGCATGCGCAGTTCGATGTAGTCGTGATTGAGGCTGCCATCCTTTTTGAGGAAGAAGCGGCGCGTGGGTGGATAGCGCAAGAGGTGGGCGTAGAATTGGGCCACGATCTGGGGCAGATGCTTGACCACCAAGGGGCCGGTCTGGCGAATGATTTGGGTGTCCTCTGTGCTGAAGCCAACGAATTCGGCCATGTAGCGAAAGTAGCGACCGGCGTCTTCGCCGCCTTGCTTGGAAGAGATCTGCAGTGGGGTGAGGCTCATCGTTAAGTTTTCCTTTCAAGGTTGTCATGATTTCTGTGTGACTGCCATCGCCGATGCGGCCGGAGAAGGCAGGAAATCTATCGGATTTACAGTCCCATCAACCGTTTCAGAATCGACTGCATGATCCAAACGATCAGGGGCAAGAGGATCGCGGTCAAGAAGCTCGCCAGCGTGCCCGGTTGCCAGGGCCAGGTGGGAATCTTGGCGATCACGCCCCGTTCGACGAGCAGGGCGTCTATGATTTCGCGCAACGGGCCCAACGAAGGCGTCGCCTCGGTCTCGCCCTCTCCGGTTGCATCGATATAGTGGTGGAGCGCTGCAAATGCTGTTTGGAGACGATGGTCGATCTCTTCCAGATGTTGTGTCTTGATGTTGTGAATGCGGGTATGGATGTCGAACAGCGTCGTCAAAAACGAAGCCGTGATGCCAGCGAGGATGAGAGCGGCGCCGCTGATCCAGGGGATATTGCGCGCGAGCGCCGGATAAAAGATCACGCCGGAATAGATGATGATCAGCCAGCCGATGCCCATGCGCAAAGTCAGGGCAGAAAAGGCGTAGAGTTGGTTGGCGCGAAATAGATCGAGTTTGGTCGCCTGCCCATAGGTGCGACGGATGAGGCGGAGCTGCCGGAAAGTGAGGTAGATGGCAACGAAGGCTATTGCCATGCCCAGCATACTTAGGGTCATGTTGACGATGGCGGCGAGCGGCGTGACCATGAATGGCTGGGCTGTCTCGGGGAACAAGCGCAAGGAGCCAAATGCCAACAGCGCCCCTGCGATATTGCCGAAGAGCACGCCGCGCATCGGCATCACCGTGAACTCGTGGCGAAGTCTGGTGAAGCCGGCGTCATCTTGGTCGAGGGCAGGACGAAACGCAACGAGCGCCTCGGCAGCAGTATGCTCGATATAATAGACGAATCCCAGGCAGTAGGGCATCCACGTATTCACGAGCAGAATGCGCGTATCCAAATGCCAGCGCGGCACGATGCCCTCATGCCAGCAGATGATGTGCACCAATGTCACGGGCACAATCCACAACCCGGCCAGCACCACAGGAATCGACACGGGCAGTCTGTCCATCCAGCGCAACAAACGATCGATCCAGCTAGGCGGATAGGGTTTGATCATAGATGGTTGTGATGGGATTGAGGCGATTTCGTCCGTATTCATAGCGCGAAGCGCGCGGGTAGTGGAGAAATCAGTTTGCTCGCTGCTCGAGGCCAGCCAGCCTTGACCGGATAGCTTCTACCTCTGCCAGCCATAACGCGGGGCTGGCGTCGCTGGGCATGCGCCAATCGCCGCGCGGCGAGAGAGCCACCGAACCGACTTTGGGGCCATCGGGCATGGCCGAGCGTTTGAATTGCTGGCTGAAGAAGCGGCGGTAGAACACCTCCAGCCAGCGCAGGATCACATCGTCGGGATAATCGCCGGCGAAGGCTTGGCGGGCGAGCACAAAGACCTTGGTAGGGGGAAACTGAAAACGCACGGTTTGGTAGAGGAAGAAATCGTGCAGTTCATAGGGACCAATCGCGTCCTCGGTTTTTTGCTCCAGCCCGCCGCTCGCGTTCAGCGGCAACAGCTCGGGCGTGATCGGCGTGGCGCAAATGTCGTGCAGGATAGCGGCGGTCTCGCCACTGAACTCGGCGTCAGCCACCCATGCCACGAGATAGCGCACGAGCGTTTTGGGCACGCCGGCGTTGACATGATACATGCTCATGTGATCGCCATTGTACGTCAGCCAGCCCAGCGCCAACTCCGACAGATCACCGGTGCCGACGACGAAGCCGCCGATCTGGTTGGCCACATCCATGAGGATTTGCGTGCGTTCGCGTGCCTGCGCGTTCTCGTATGTCACGTCGTGCATGTTCTCGTCGTGGCCGATGTCGCGGAAGTGTTGGCGCACGGCTTCGGCGATGGGAATGGTGCGCAGCGTCACGCCCAGCGCCTCGGCCAGTTTGACCGCGTTGCTCTTGGTGCGGGCGGTAGTGCCGAACCCCGGCATAGTGATGGCGACGATGCCCGCGCGCGGCAGCCCCAGCTTGTCGAAGGCTTTGGCCGCTACGAGCAAGGCCAGGGTCGAGTCCAGCCCGCCGGAAACGCCGAGAGTGATGGTGCGTGCGCCCGTGTGCCGCAGACGTTTGGCCAATCCTGTGGCCTGGATGCTGAAGATCTCCCGGCAATGCTCGGCGCGACGAGCGGGATCAGCCGGGACGAAGGGGGTGCGCGAGAGTTGCGGGCGAATGAGGTCTAGACCTTTAGGGTCTCCGGAGACCCTATAAGTCTCTTCACCTGGGAGCGTAAACGAAATGGCGCGGAATGGGCGTCCGGCGCTCGAGGCTGAATAGGTGCTGTTCTTCAGGCGCTCGTGCACCAGACGCTGCATATCCACGTCGGCGATGGCCACTTGCGTATCGAAATGAAAACGCTCGGTTTCGGCCAGGAGGGCGCCGTTTTCGGCGATCAGCGAGTGTCCGGCCCACACCGTGTCAGTAGTCGCTTCACCCGCGCCGGCGCCGGCGTATAAGTATGCGGCCAGACAGCGCGCCGACTGCTGCCGCACCAGCTCGCGGCGATACTCGACCTTGCCCAATAACTCGTTGCTGGCCGAAGCATTCAGCAGGAGGGTGGCTCCAGCCAGGGCCATGTCGCCGCTGGGCGGGTTCACCGCCCACAGGTCTTCACAGATCTCGATGCCGATCGTGCAGCCGGGCATATTTTCGGCTGGAAAGATCAGGTCGACGCCGAAAGGCGCGCTCTGATCCCCAACCGGCACCGAATCAACTGCAGCCCAGGCGCCGCCGGTGAACCAACGCTCCTCGTAGAATTCATTGGTTGTGGGCAGATAGGTCTTGGGGACGATGCCGATGACCCGACCTGCGGCCAGCAAGGCGACGCAGTTGAATAGCTTGCCCCCGACTTCGAGCGGCAAGCCGACCACGGCGGCAATATCGTGCTGGGCGGCGGTTTCAGCCAGGGGAATGAGCGCGGCGCGGGCGCGGTCGAGCAGCAGGGATTGGTAGAACAGATCGGCGCAGGAATAGCCGGTGAGAGAGAGTTCAGGGAAAAGGGCCAGCCGGCAGCCCCGACCAGCAGCCTGACCCAGCGCGTCGACGATGGTCCGGACGTTGAAGTCCACATCGGCCACGCCTAGCTCCGGTGAGATCACGGCGACGCGAACGAAACCGAGCGCGGCGGGGACGAAGATATCTGTTCCGAGTAATAGTGGAGATCGTTTCATGCGAGTTTTCGGTGGAGAAGAGTAATCGATGTGTTCACGACATATCATACGTCGAATCCGGCGTTGTCGAAAGCGGGCGGCTGAGCAAATGGATGTGATATACTCAGCTATCGATATTGGCGTTCGGATACATGGAGGCAAAAGCGGTTGATTGTGGATAATAGCAAGTTGGAACCCACAACTCGTTACAAAACCGTGTTCACCAGCGAACGCGGCCATCGGCATCAACAAGTGGCGCTGGCGGCTGCACCCGCCTTTCTCGACATTACCATGCTGCGCCAGCCCGACCGGACCACCCTGTTGGCGACCCTGGCCGAGGCCGAGTTTTTCATCTCGGAACGCGTGGGCGTCATCGATGCCGGCATGATCGCGGCGGCGCCAAAACTCAAATTGATTCAGCGGCTGGGTTCAGCGACGTTCGATATCGACGACGAGGCGGCGAAAGCAGCCGGGGTGATCGTCTGCCGGTGGCCGCTGAGAGGCGCCATCCGTGTGGCCGAGCATATGATCATGCAGATGCTGGTTCTGAGCAAGAAGTTGCGCGAGACCGAGGCCCTTGCTCTGGAAGCCAGCGAGTGCTGGGGCGAGAGCAAACGCACGGACGAGGACGCGTTTGCATATAATTGGTCGGGGCGGACGCATGTAGACGGCCTCTGGCAACGCACCATTGGCATCTTGGGTTTTGGCGAGATCGGGGCCGAGCTTGCCCGCCGCTTGCAGGGTTGGGATGTGACTCTGCTCTATACCAAGCGCCAGCGCCTGCCGGCGCCGCAAGAGCGGGAACTGAACCTGACCTACGTAGACAAAGACGCCCTCTTTCGCCAGAGCGACGTCGTCGCCAATCTGCTGCCTTATTCCCCCGTCACGGATCATCTGATCGACGCTAGCTACTTTGCTCGCATGAAGGACGGCGCTTCTATCGTCAGTTGCGGCAGTGGCAGCGTCATCGACGAAGCTGCGCTCGCCGAGGCCATCCGTTCGGGCAAGCTGGCTGGTTGCGCGCTCGACACGTTCGAGTGGGAGCCGTTGCAGGCCGATCATTCGCTCCTGGCCCTGGCCAGAGCCGGCTATAACGTCCTCCTGACCCCGCACATTGCCGCCGGCTCCGCCGCGGGCGAGCGGCTCAATGACTACGCCAATATCGTCAATTTTATTGAGGGCAAGCCTTTGCGCTATCGCGTCGTGTAGGCAGTCAGAAAGAGAGAGAATGCTTGCCCGCTGCGTTCTCATTGCCCTCGTTTATAATGATAAGCGCCTGCGGCGCCGATGCCATCCTCGCTTTCCCCGTCTCCGTTCTCGTTCATGCCCCATCTCACCCTGCTTTTCCTCGCAGCCTTCATGATCGGCCAGCCACCCACCCCTCACTCGCAAGCTGGCGAAAGTGCCGGGGACGAACGATTGGTCGTCATCAACGCCAACTACGAACTTTTCGTCCTTGCACTCGTCTTGCTTTCAATCGTGAACTCGGTTGCACTGAGGTTCACACTGGGGACCGAGCAAAGACGAGTGATCGTCATCATCAATCTGTGCATCAGCATCTTTTTGATCCTGGATGCCATCATCCGCTTCGTCCGGGCACTGAACAAACGCCGCTTCTTGGTGACATTGAACGGCTGGCTCTACTTTGTCGGCAGCCTGCCCATCCCTTTCTTCGGCCTCTTCCGCTTGCTGCAAACGGGCTTGATGGCTCGCACGCTGCGGCGGTCGGATTATTCCATCATGGGCCAGGTGGTGGTCAAGCGCCGGGCGCAGAGCACGCTGCTGATGATCCTCCTCGCCGTCATCCTCGTGCTGGAGCTGGGCGCCATCCTCATCTTGCGGGTGGAACAAGGGACAGAAGCCGCCAACATCAAAACGGCCTCGGACGCCCTTTGGTGGGGCATCGTCACCGTCGCCACCATCGGCTATGGCGACCGCTATCCGGTCAGCAACGAAGGCCGGGTAGTGGGCGTTTTCATGATTGTGGCCGGTGTGGCTTTGTTCAGCGCCATCACCAGCTTCCTGGCCCAATGGTTCCTCACCCCACGCCGGGCTTCTCGGCGCGCGTCCAGGTTGCCACAAGTCCAGACTCCCAGCCCCGCCGATCAGATTGCCCCCCTCCGCCAACTCCTGCAAGAGCGCGAGACAGCCAATCAGGAGTGGATGGCCGAGATGGAGGCCAGACTCTCCGCCCTCGAAGACGCCCTCAAGCCCCACTGACGCTCAACCTGGACCTCCGCCCTCAGCCCCATGCCCGCTCTCACCCCCTACTTCCTCATGGCCGTGCTTGTGGCCTTCATGATCGGCCTATCCAAAGGCGGACTCGGCGGCACACTGGGCGCGTTGGCGGCGCCGCTGATGGCGCTGGTCATGCCCGCCAACAAAGTCATCGGCCTGCTGCTGCCGGTGCTCATGTTCGCGGATGTGTTCGCTGTGGCCTTGCATTGGCGGCGATGGGATCGTCGCATCATCATCCTGCTCGTGCCAGCGTCATTGGTCGGGGTCATTGCAGGTACGTTCTTTCTTACGCACGTCTCGCCTAACACGCTCAAGCTGGTGCTAGGCATCATCACCCTGATTTTCGCCAGCTATAAGTTGTTGGAAAGCCGCATTCATCGCTCGGTTGGATACCAGCCGCGCGATTGGCATGGCTATGTGGCGGGTGGGGTGGCGGGTTTCTCCTCGACGCTGGCGCACAATGGCGGCCCGCCAGCCAGCATCTATCTCCTGCTGCAAGACATAACCCCGCGCGCTTTCATCGCTACCTCTGCCCTGTTTTTCATGATTCTGAACTGGCTGAAAGTGCCGTTCTATTGGCGCTCCGGCCTGTTCAATTTTCCCGACTTACGCACGATTGCTTTGCCGGTGCTGGTGCTCGTGCCCATCGGGGTGTGGGTGGGCCGTTGGATTGGCTTGCGCCTGAACAAGCGCACCTTCGAGCAGGTCATCGTGGTGCTGCTGCTGTGCTCTGGCATCTTGCTGATCTACCAGGTGGCGACGGCGGCCTAACCGCCACGACCCCCTGCCTTAGCGAGCTGCCTTCAATCGAGCGAGAATTTGACGATGGTATAATCAATCGTTATACTATTGGTATGAATATGGGTACCGAATCATGACGCACATCAAGACCGCAGTTTCTCTGGATCAAGTTCTCTTCAAACAAGCCGAAGTTCTTGCTGAAGAGATGCACATCTCGCGCAGCCGTTTGTTTGTGCTTGCCCTCGAGGATTTCATTCGCCATTACGAAAATCGGCAACTTCTCGCACAGATCGATCGCGCTTATGCAGACACCCCGGACGCTGACGAGCAAAAGCAAGTGAGTGGGATGAGGCGTTTGCATCGCCAAGCTGTGGAGGGTGGATGGTGATCAGCCAGGGCGACGTATACTGGATCGATCTGGGCGAACCACTGGGATCCGCCCCAGGTTACTTGCACCCGCACGTCGTCATCCAAAACAATGTCTTTAATCGTAGCCGCATCAATACAGTTTTGGTGTGTGCGCTGACTTCCAACCTGAAACGCGCCGGTGCCCCCGGCAACGTCCTGCTGGAGCCGGGCGAAGCCAATCTCCCCAAACAAAGCGTCGTGATGGTTTCGCAGATGTTCACGGTCGATAAAAGCCAGCTTGGCGAGTACGTCGGCAAGCTATCACCGAAGCGGGTCCGTCAGGTTTTGGATGGCATTCACCTGTTGGTCGAGCCGCGAGATACTGACTGAAGGAGCTAACCCATGACCGCACCCATCGTCCTCGTTGGCGCCCTCGATACCAAAGGCGCCGAATTTCAATTTGTCCGCGAATTGCTGCAAGCGCAGGGACTCGACACCGTCCTTGTCGATTTCGGCGTGCTGGGCGACCCGCCTTTCCCGCCCGATGTGAGCAACGACGAGGTAGCCCACGCCGGCGGCAGCAGCATCGCCGAGCTGCGCAGTAAGGCCGACAAGACCTTTGCCATGCGCACCATGTCCGATGGGCTGGCGAAAGTGGTGACCGATTTGTACGAAGCGGGACGGCTGGGCGGCATCCTGGGTATGGCCGGGAGCGGCGGCACCGCCATCGCCACCGCCGGGATGCGAGCCTTGCCCACGGGCGTACCCAAGCTCATGGTTTCGACCATCGCCGCCGGCGACATCGCCCCGTATGTGGGCACGAAAGACATCACCATGATGCCGTCGGTGGTGGATGTGGCCGGGATCAATCGCTTCAGCCGCCAGATTTACGCCAATGCCGCCGGAGCCATCGCCGGGATGGTCAAAATCGAAGCGCCCGCCGCCGCTGCCGACAAACCCCTGATCACGGCCAGCATGTTCGGCAACACCACGCCTTGCGTCAGCCACGCCCAAAAATTGCTCGAAGGCCAGGGCTACGAGGTGCTGATCTTCCACGCCACCGGCGCCGGGGGCAGGACGATGGAATCGCTGATCGAGGCCGGTTTCATCACCGCCAATCTCGATCTCACCACCACCGAGCTGGCGGATGAAGTGTGCGGTGGCGTGCTCAGCGCCGGCCCCGACCGGTTATTGGCCTCGGCCCGCCGCGGCGTCCCCACCGTAATCGCTCCCGGCTGCGTGGACATGGCCAATTTCTGGGCGCGGGGCACAGTGCCGGAGCATTATCGCCACCGCAACCTGTACGAGTGGAACCCGAACGTGACGCTGATGCGTACGAACGTGGCCGAAAACCAGCGCATCGGCGAGCTCATCGCCGCCGCCGCCAATGTCTCGACCGGCCCCGTCGCCATCCTGCTCCCGCTCAAGGGCGTGTCGCAACTCGATAGCCCCGGCGGTGCTTTCTGGGACCCGGAGGCCGACGCCGCCTGCTACGATGCCATCAAAGCCAACCTGCGGCCCGGCATCCCCGTCATCGAAATGGACAACAACATCAACGATCCGGTTTTTGCCGAGAAGGCGGTGAAGTTGTTGCTGAGCATGGTATAATTGCCCCATGTTGCACCGCCATCTCACCCATCAGCAGTTCACCCTGGCCGCCATCGACGACATCATCGCCCGCGGCAAGCGGCAGGATTGGGCGGCGTTGCGCCAAGCGGTGTTGGCGGATCAAGCCCTGCTGGAAAAAGTGCTGCGCGTCTGCCAAGCACACGCGGTCGATCCCTACGCTCAGCGCTATCATTTCTGGAAGCAGTATGCCGAACGACACCTGGCCTGATTGGGAGCAAGTTCTGGCCGCGGCTGCACATCTTCAGCGCATCTTGCCAGGAGCGGTTCTCGTCGGCGGAAGCGCCGCGGCAGTGTACGCTGCTCATCGCCTGTCCACCGACGCCGACCATGTGTTGACCGATCTCCAGCAACATTTCGATCAGACGCTGACCGAATTGGAGGCGGTGGCGGGCTGGAAGACTGCTCGCGTCAGGCGTCCAGTGCAGATTCTCGGCAGCCTGGATGGCATCGAAACGGGAGTGAGGCAACTGATCCGGGATGAGCCGCTCGAAACCGTTCAAATCGAGTACATGGGGCAGGTGCTCACGTTGCCGACAGAAGCGGAAATGCTGCGGATCAAGGGCGTGCTCATCTTGCGGCGAAATGCGACCCGCGACTATCTCGATTTCGTCGCTCTAGCCGATCACTTGGGTGCTGAGGGAATGATCGAGGCCCTGCGGCCATTTGACCTTCTTTACCCGCAGCCCAATGACGAATCGGCATTGCAGCAATTGCAGATCCAGCTTGCCAATCCACTGCCCTACGACATCGAAGAGCTAAACCTGGCCGAATACAAAAACCTGGATCCGCGCTGGTGCAATTGGCAGACCGTCAAGGCCGTGTGCGCCGAATGCGCAACTCTGATCTTTGACTACATTGTTGGTCTGGATGAGTGATCTGGAGGCTCGAATCTGCCTGACCTCACTTTTCACTTTCCTCCTTCTGCTCCATCGCGTATGCCCCTATCCACCACCCTCCTCCTCGTCCGCCACGGCGAGACCACCGACAATGCCGAACGACGCCCGCGCGGACAAGGGCATGGCGCCCTCAATGAGCTGGGCCTGGCTCAAGCCGATGCCATTGGACGCCGCCTGGCGAGGGTCGAATTCTCACATCTCTACAGCAGCGACCTGCACCGGGCCGAGCAGACAGCGCGGGCCATCGCCAGTTTGACGGGACACGAGATGCGCACTTGCACATGTCTGCGCGAGCGGCATTTCGGCGTCTGGCAGGGCCAGCTCTGGTCGGAGATCAAGACGACGTATCCCGAAACCTGGGCGGCGTATCACGCTGGCGACCCGGATATGCAGATGCCGGACGGAGAAAGCACGCGGCAATTGCAGCAGCGCAGCGTCGAATGCCTGGAAGCCATCGCTCGCCAGAATCCGGGCGAGCAAATCGTCGTGGTCACACACGGCGGCGTCATCAACAGCTTGTTGCGTCACACGCTGGGCATTCCCTTGGGCCAACCGAAGCGATTCGAATCGCAGAATGCCTCGTTGAACATCTTTCGTTTCGAGGCAGATCGCTGGTTTTTGGAGACATGGGGGGATGTCAGCCATTTGGCGGGGTTGGGGGAGGGGGCGGGTGGGGAGTCGTAACGCGGCTCGCATTCTGGTGGATTTTAGAACCGGCTGAGATCATCGACCAGGCGCACATAGAGCTGCCATTGCCGGCCATAGGGATCGCTGGCCAACAAAGCTTCTTCTTCGGTGAGTTGCCCCAGAAAGCCGTAGCCCTGTTGGACGCCCTGGAGGATCACTTCTGGGCTTTCGGCCGCTCCCCGCCGGATCAGGCGCTGCAAATCAGGCCATTCGTAATGAGTCGGCGGTGGCGTAGTAGTCGGCGGACGGGATGGCGAAGGTAATGCCATGATGAGCCTGACCATGCAAACAGCCGATCAAGTCCAGCACGAACGCATCCGGCTTTGCATCGACGGTCGTAGTGAAATCCAGATCGAGGCTGAAACGCCCCTGCCCACCCAAGATCAGTTTGCGGATCGCTGTGCCACCCTTGAAAGCCAATTGCGCCAGCAAGCCCTCGTCGGCCAGGATGCGCAGCACATAGGTCAGCACGATTTCCCGTTCAGCAATGTCCAGATCCACGCCAGCGTCCGCTGCATACCATTGCACCCAGCGTTTCTCGATCATCAGTGCACCTCGATATCACCAAACAGCTCCCGTTGTGGCACGTTGTCCACTACTTGCCAGGTCGCGTTGAATTTTCCTCCGCGCCCCCAGCGGCCGGGTTGGCCAAGATAGCATGTGCTCCTCCCGATCCCATCCAGCAGCTGCCTGGATGCCTCGTCGTCTATTGGCAGACCAAGCAATTCGGCCAGATAGCCCAGACGCTGAACCAGGGATTGGGAGCGGAAGCGTAGCGCGTAGTCGGCCAGGCGATGCCAATCCAGCCGACCCCGCCCATGCCAAAGCATTGCCGCCACCTCCGAGATGTCACCGGCATACTGTGGCCGGTCGAGGCAGTCGAGAAGCGTTTTTTCAGGCTCGGCCATCTGTACACGACTGCCGTAAGCGTCTACCTCGGTTGCACCGAAGAACTTGTGCGGAGGTTGAGTCACCAAGCGGTACTCCTTGTCACGCACGATCAGCGGTCCCTGGCGCCGTGCCGTTGTGGCAATGAAAACGGTTGCGGCTGCCTGTGTTGACAAGCCGTGGAAGAAGGCCGCCGTTGCATAGGAGAAGTAGTAGGGAGAGACCAGCACACTGCCGATGAAAAGGGGATTGGTGTCGGGGAACGCATAATCCCCTCGTTCGGCAGGAACCAACTCGTACTTGCCCGCTACGATCGGCGCCAGCCAACGGCCACGCGCGAGCCGGGAGAGCACCTGGCGCGCCTGGTCGTAAGAGACGTTGAGGATCGCCATGGCTTCTTGAATGGTGACGACGGGCTGCTTCTCCCACTCCAGTTGAAGGATGAGTCGCGATTCTAGCGCAGAAAGAGGGCGTGCCATGGTAACTTTCTCTTAGAAATAGTGGTATTTGTGACGGATTCAGTCACAAAAATGATTTTTTCTAAGAAGATCATAACTCAAAGCTGCCAGGGGTGCAAGTCACGAGAAGCACCGCCCTCCGTGCTTCACTCACGCTCTTGACTTCACAAAGACACTCTGCTATGCTTGGTGGTAGGAGGTATGACCACATACCACCAAGCACCGAATCGATGCTTCACCTGTGATTTCAACGGACATGAACGCGCCATTGCCTCAGCGAGTGCTTTATTACGGAAAGGATGCGCCTTTACCCGATCAGACGCCTCTGGTCGCGGGGCCGCTACGTTTGGTCTACGAAGCCGGGGATTTGCGCTACATCCGCTGGGGCGACCGGGAAATCCTGCGGCGGATTTATGTGGCCGTGCGAGATCACAATTGGGGCACGGCGTTGCCGGTTTTGTCGAACGTCCAGATCGAGCAGGGCCAGGATTGGTTCCGCATCGCCTACGACGTGGACAACCGGCTGGGTGACATCGATTTCTGCTGGCATGGCGAAATCCACGGCGAGGCCGATGGCGCCATCCGCTTCAGCATGGACGGCGAGGCGCACTCGACCTTTCGCCGCAACCGCATCGGCTTCTGCCTGCTGCATCCCGCCGAATGCGCGGGGGCGCCAGCCCGCATCGAGCATGTGAATGGCACAGTGGACGAGGCGCCCTTGCCGCGGCTGATCGCTCCGCAACTTGTCGTGGCCGGCGAGATCAAGCCTGTGGCCCCGTTCCAGGAAATGGCGGGGCTGGCGCACGAGGTGGGGCTGGGCCGGTGGGTCGAGTTCCGTTTCGCCGGCGACATCTTCGAGATGGAAGACCAGCGCAATTGGACCGACGCCTCGTTCAAAACTTATTGCACACCCCTGCGCCTGCCCTTTCCCCAAGAAATCCGGGCGGGGACGAAAGTCAGCCAGGCGGTGACGCTGCGTCTGCGCGCCGAAGCACAGCCTGCAGCCGGCGCATCTCTCTCGTCCGCCCGCTCTGGGCTATGGCTCGACCTGGCGACCGCGAAACCGGCGGTGGATTTGCCCCGGCTCGGCCTGGGCGTCGCCAGCCACGGGCAGCCGTTGCACGAACGCGAGATCGAGCGGCTGCGGGCGCTGCACCTTGCCCATTTGCGCGTGGATGTGCGGCTGTCCGAGCCAGACTGGGAAGTCCGATTGCAGCAGGCCGCCCTCGAAGCGCGGGCATTGGGGGCGCAACTCGAGACCGCCATTTTCCTCTCCGATGACGCCGAAAACGAGCTGGAACGATTGGGGCAGGCGCTGGCCCGGATTCAGCCGCCGGTGGCGAGCTGGCTGATCTTCCACCAAAACGAAAAATCCACCGGCGAGCGTTGGATTGACCTGGCTCGTCCCGTGCTGCTGGCCTACGACCCCACCGCCCGCATCGGTTCGGGCACGAACGTGTTTTTCACCGAACTCAACCGGGGTCGCCCGCCCGCCCACGCTCTCGATCTGGTGTGCTACTCGATCAACCCGCAGGTGCACGCTTTCGACAATCTGTCGCTGATCGAGACGCTGGCCGCGCAGGCGGCCACGATCGAGAGCGCCCGCGCTTTCAGCGACGACAAGCCTTTGGCGGTGACGCCCATCACTTTGCGGATGCGCTTCAATCCCAACGCCACCGGCCCGGAACCGGCGCCCGCGGCGGGCGAATTGCCCCCGCAGGTGGACGAGCGGCAGATGTCGTTGTTCGGGGCGGGGTGGACGCTGGGCAGCATCAAATATCTGGCCGAGGCCGGGACGCAAAGTCTGACCTATTACGAAACCACCGGCTGGCGGGGCGTGATGGAAACCGAGGCCGGGTCGCCGTTGCCCGACCGTTTCCCCTCACTGCCCGGCGCTGTCTTCCCGCTCTATCACGTCCTGGCCGATGTGGGCGAGTTCGCCGGCGGGCAGGTGTTGCCGCTGGCATCGAATTGCCCGATGGTCGTGGAAGGGCTGGCGTTGCGCAAAGCCGGTCGCCAACGGCTACTCGTCGCCAATCTCAGCGCCGAGACTGTGCAGATCAACATCGCCGGCAGCGGCGCAACCGGTGGCAACGTGCGCTTTTTGGACGAGACCAACGCCATCGAGGCCATGACTCAGCCTGAACGCTTCCGCCAGCAGCCCGGCGAACTTTTGCCTGCCCCCGACGACGTCCTCCGCCTCTCCCTCCGCCCCTTCGCCGTCGCGTGCGTTGATTTGAGGGATAAGTAGGCAAGTAGGCAAGTAGACAAGTAGTTGGCACGCCCCTTGCCCAATGAGTCAAACAAAAGGTCGGTAATTATGAACAAGATAACAGAATTGTTTCAGGGACGCTCAAAAACTTATATAATCATCTTGATGGTGTTAGCAATAGTTGTAATAGTCACCATGTACTGGTTGATAAAAAGTCCAAGTTTCGAGTCTTTTCTTTCCTTGTTGGTTATTGTTGCAATTGCTGCCGTGTTGAGATCTCTAAAAGATGCTTCAGATATTTTTGCCGTGTCCGAAAAAGATATTGAAGTTGCTCGTGTACGTGTTGAGCAAAATCCAGATAAAGCAAAACCCGCTTGGGATTTAGCAACGGTAAAATTAGAAGCCTATTTATCAGCAAATCTAAAGCAAATAAATTGGATTTTCGGTTTAAGTGTCATTGTAATGATTGTTGGGTTTGTATTTTTAGCAATCGCCGTCTTTCTAACTTTACAAAATCCAGAATTTATTACTCCTGTAATTGTTGCTGGTGTTGGCGGTGCGCTTACTGAATTTATCGGAGCAACATTTCTTGTTTTATATCGTTCAGTAGTTGAACATTCCACCAACTTCATTAAGTCTTTAGATAAAACAAGTTCAGTCGGTGTTGCTATGCAAATATTGGACAACATATCTGCTGATAAAGATGAAATGGTTCGAGAGAAAATTATTGACGCCAAGATTGAAGTAGCAAAACTTCTACTTTCTAACCTTTCAGAAAAATAATGTTCTCTTTTGCAGGCTTAGAGTCTTATAATCAAAAGCATGCCAACAAAGCGTGCACCCGATGTGTGGGATTCTGCGGCATTTTCAAGCATTTTTCTGGCTTTGGGTTTTTTCTGCTCCCGAACAGCGTCCACGCCCACTCACACGCAGGTAACGCAAACCGATAAGTAGACAAGTGGCAGGTCGCAGACCCTATTTCGCAATTCGCAATTCCCATTTCGCAATTCCCAATCTCCAATAACCAATCCCCAATCCCCCCATGCCCACCCTCATCACCTCTTCCCCCGCCAAAATTATCCTTTGCGGCGACCACGGTGTGAATCGCCAGCAGCCGGCGCTGTGCACGGCCGTGGACATGCGCACCTTCTGCCGGGTCAGCACACGGTCGGACGAGCACTTCAGCTTCCGGTCGGGCGACCGCTTCGAGGAATGCACGCGGGAGCAACTGCTGGCTTTCAAAGCGCGCGTCGATGGCCTGCGCGAGGCCAAAGCCCTGGATGAGATTCGCGAGCAGGCGCGGGACTTTTTCGCCACCACGCGCTACGTATTGTCCTTCGTCGTGGACAAAGTGGGCGGGCCGGGGCTGGACATCGAATGGCGCTCGGATGTGCCGGTCAGTTCGGGGCTTGGCTCCGGCGCGGCGGCTTCGACATCGATGGCGTTGGCGGCTTTCACCCTGGCCGGACACGAGCCAACGCCGGACGAAGTGATCTGGGCGGCCTGGCAGGGCGACAACATCGCCCACGGCGGCGTGGCCTCCAGCCTGGACAGCAGCACCATCGTCAAGGGCGGGACGGTGCGTTACACGGTCAAGGATGGCGCCATCCCGCTCGACCTTTCGGCTTCGCTGCCGTTGGTCGTGGGCCAGTCGTTCGTCGCCGACCGCAGCACGGCCAAGCTCAACACCATCGTGCGCAAGTTCGTCGAGGCCCATCCCCCCAAGATGCATCTTTTCTGGGACATGGGCTGGCTGGTCGAGAACATCCAAGCCAGCATGGCCGCGGGCGATTTGCCCACACTCGGCCATCTCTTCAATCTACATGAGCTGATCCAGGAAAAAATCGGCGCCGTCGCCCCCGAAAACGAGATGCAAATCGAGGCCGCCATCGGCGCTGGAGCGCTGGGGGCCAAAGTCTCGGGCGCGGGCGGTGGCGGCATCATCATCGCTATCGTCGAGCCAGACAAGCAGCCCGCCGTGATCGCCGCCATCGAAGCTGTCCACGGTCGCGCCTTCGCCGTGAGCACCGGCGCCCCCGGCACGCGCGTTGAGTCGTGACAAGCTGACGCCGGTCGAGTACGACCGGTGGTGACGCCGGTCGAGTAAGACCGGTGGTGACAAGGTGACGCCGTTATTTCGCAATTCGCAATTCGCAATCTCCAATAACCAATCTCTAATCTCTACTCCCAAAACCATGCAAAACACAACCTCTATCCCCAAAGGCAGAATCGTCGATTTGACGCATGTTCTGCAGCCGTTCAAAGAACAATATACATTGGAAGTCGTGCAGCGCGGCAAGCGCACCGGCCCCGAAGGCGACGTGATGAGCGTGGTCTACATGTGGTCGCATGTGGGCACGCACGTCGAAGCCCCCTTGCACTTCCTCAGCGACGGCGGCGACACCTCATCGCTGGCCATCGAAAAACTCATGGGCCCGGCCATCGTCCTCGATTTCCGGCACAAGGCCGTGAATGAACCGATCACGCTGGCGGAAATCCAGGCGGCGGGCGATGTCCAAATCGGCGACCGGGTGCTGACCATGACCGGACGCCACACCTCGTACCGCACGCCGCAATCGCACGACCGGCCCTACATCACCGAAGAAGCTGTGCGCTGGCTGGTCGAAGACCGCAAGATCAACTGCCTGGGCACCGATAGCTCTGGCTTCGAAGTGCGCGGGGTCAGCCATCACCCGGATCATCGCCTGCTGAACAATGCCGGTGTGCCGGTGCTGGAATGCCTGACCAATTTGGTCGAGATTCGGCAGCAGCGCGTCTTTTTGATCGCCTTGCCCTGGCCGGTCGTCGGTCTCGATGCCTGCCCGGTGCGCGCCATCGCCATCGAGCCGGAGGAATGAAGTGGCAAGTGGCAAGTGGCAAGTGGCAGGTGGCAAAGCCCGCCCTGAATCTGGTTTGCGACTGGGCGCGGCGCTGTTCAATGGCGACCATGCCCGGTTGGGCGAGGAAGTGGCGCGGCTGGAGGCCGCCGGCCTCGATTTCATCCATCTCGATGTCTTCGACGGCCACTTCGTTTCCGACCTGGGTTTCCCGCCACGGACGATTGCCGCCCTGCGGCCGTTGACCAAGCTGCCGTTCGAGGTGCATTTGGGCGTGCAAAACCTGCGTCACGTCGTCCCGCATTTGGTCGAAGCCGGCGCCGATCTGATCATCTTCCACGTCGAAAGCGTGGCCATGGTCTACGAATCCATTTTCTTCGTGGCCGAGCACAAGGTGAAGGTGGGGCTGGCGCTGACGCTGGGGACGCCGGTGGCGGTGCTCGAGCCGGTCATCGACCTGCTCGACGCCGTGCTGCTGCTCTCGCGCGTCACCGGCGAAGGTGTGCGCGGGGCGACGTTCAATCCGCTGGTGTTGCCTCGGCTGGCGGGCGTGGCCGACATAGTCGCGCGGGCGCAGCACAATGTCGATATTCAGGTGGCGGGCAGCGTCAAGCGCGACCACATCCCCGACCTCGTTGCCGCCGGAGCCACGGCCATCGCTTTCGGCGCCGGTATTTACAAAGTCCCCGACATGGCGCAGGAAGTGGCGGACATGCGGGCGCTGGCCAGACGCCAGCAGGTGCAATCATGAAACAGTGGCGAGTTTTGATCGGGTCGAGATCGTTCGGCCAAAGCATTCCCGAACACATCACCCGCGTGCAGGAAGCAGGCTGCGAGGTCATACCCAACGGCGTGGGCGGGCGAGCATATCGGGCGGAAGAACTGCTGGCGGCCCTGCCGGGCATGGACGCCATCATCACCGGCACCGATGAGCTGACCGCCGAGGTGATCGCCGCCGCCAAAGGCTTGAAGACCATCGCCAAGCACGGCGTGGGGCTGGAGACCATCGACCTGGAGGCGGCGAAGGCGCACGGCGTCATCGTCACCGCCACGCCGGGCACGAACCATCACTCGGTCGCTGACCTGGCTCTGGCGCTGCTGCTGGCCCTGGCGCGCGGGGTGGTGCGCAGCCACAACGATGTCAAAAAGGGCGGCTGGAAAGCATTTTATGGCATGGAGCTGTCGGAAAAGACGCTGGGCATCGTCGGGCTGGGGCGCATCGGCAAGGAAGTCTGCCGGCGGGCGCAGGCATTTGGCATGACCGTCATCGCCCACGACCTTTATCCTGACGAGAAATGGGCGGCGGAGCACGGCGTGCGTTTCGTCAGCCTGCCGGACTTGCTCGGCAGCGCGGATGTGGTTTCGCTGCACGCCGCCGCCGAGATGACCACCGGCCCGTTGCTCGGCCCGGCCGAACTGGCGATGATGAAGCCGACCGCTCTGCTGATCAACACCGCCCGCGGCCAGCTTGTGGACGAGGCGGCGCTGGCCGAGGCGTTGCGGGCGAAGCGCATCGCCGGGGCCGGGCTGGATGCCTTCGTCGATGAGCCGCCCGTGGGCAGCCCGCTGTTCGAGCTGGACAATGTCGTTCTCACCGCTCACTTGGGCGGGCGCACGCACGACGCCCAACGCAAACAAGGCGAGATGTGTATCGCCAATTTGCTGGCGGCGCTGCGCGGCGAGGAGCCGCCGTATCGCGTGGTTTGAGGCGTGAAACGTGAACGGCGACGATAGGACGAAGGGACGAAAGTTGACGATGTTCGTATTGTCCTATCGTCTATATTCGTCCACATTCGTCTATTCGCTTACTAGTTGTGGCTTAACTGAGCAGTTACGACAAAACAAGCATTCGTGATAAAAAACCTACAACCCGCATGAGGTTCTTATGACCGAGACTTCCCCCATTTTTCAACAACTCTTTTCCCTCGAAGGTAAGACGGCGCTGATCACCGGGTCGGCTGGCGGCATCGGTCAGGTGCTGGCGAAGTCGTTCGCCGAGGCCGGAGCCACCGTCGCCACCCATGACCTCACGCCCGCCCTGGCGCAGAAAGCCGCCGATTACGTGACCGAGGCTGGGGGTCAGGCTGTGCCCGTGGCGGGCAACCTGGCGCAGGTGGAAGCCTGTCGCCAAATTGCGCAGGCGACCCGTGAAGCCACCGGCCGGCTGGACATCCTGATCAATTGCGCCGCCACCAATCGCCGTAAGCCGATCATGGAAGTGAGCGAAGAGGATTTCGATTTCGTCACGGCGGTCGATCTCAAGGCAGTGTACTTCCTCAGCCAGGCGGCGCAGCCGATGATGGTGGCGCAGGGCGGCGGCAAGATCATCAACATTGCCTCGATCACGCCGTTCTTCGCCCTCGACACGGTGTCGGTTTATGGCCTGGCCAAAGCCGCTGTCGTGCAGATGACGAAAACGATGGCGGTGGAATGGGCCTCCGACAATATTCAGGTGAACGGCATCGCCCCCGGCTTCATGGACACACCTTTGTCCAAACCTTTGTGGCAGGACGCCGAAAAAGCCAAATGGTATCGCAGCCGCATCCCCATGCGCCGGCCTGGCTTGCCCGAAGAGCTGGTGGGGATGGCCTTACTGCTGGCCTCGCCCGCCTCATCGTATATGTCCGGCCAGACGTATATCATCGATGGTGGCTTCGAAGCAGGCGGTTCGTGGAATCGCGATGTGGAATTCAGTTGATGTAAAGGTAGCTGCTCAGCCACGCCATAGCCAGCAAGCAAATGGACGAAAATGGACGAAGGTGGACGAAAGGACGAATGAACAAGTTCGTCCATATTCGTCCTTTCGTCCTATCGTCACCGTGTCGCAAGGATCTGCGGCTGAGCAGCTACGATTTTTCTTGCCCCACAGGATAACGCCATGAGTCTTGACGGAAAAGTTGCACTCGTGACCGGCGCTGGCCAGGGCATCGGGCTGGAGATTGCCCGCGTGCTCGGTCAGAAAGGCATGTGGGTGGCGCTCAACGGCCGTTCGGATAAAGTCGAGCGGGCGGCAGAGGCGCTGCGGAGCGAGGGCGTGCGGGCGCTGGCCATCCAGGCCGACGTCAGCAAAAAGACCGAGGTCGAGGCCATGGTCGAGCGCGTCGAGGCTGAGCTTGGCCCGCTCTGGCTGCTGGTCAACAACGCTGGCTTGTTCCGGGCTGGCCCCACCGCCGAGATGAGCGAAGAAGATTGGGACATCTGCTTCGATGTCGATGCCAAAGGCGTCTTCCTTTGTTCGCAGGCGGCCATCCGCCGCATGATCCCGCGCCAGGCGGGGCGCATCGTCAATATCTCTTCCATCGCTGGCGTCATTGTCCGCACGCGGCAGATCGGCTATAACTCGGCCAAGGCGGCGGTCAATCACTTCAGCCGCAGCCTGGCGGTGGAAATGGCCCCGCATGGCATCACCGTCAACTGCCTGTGCCCCGGCATGACCTGGACCGACATGCTGCAAACGTCGGCGGCGCAGCGCGGCCTCGATCTCGACGCCATGGTGGCGCTGATTCCCGCCGGGCACATGGCCGACTGCGCCGACCACGCCCACCTCGTCGCCTACTTCGCTTCCGAAGAGTCAGGCCACGTCACCGGCCAGGTGGTGATGGTGGACGGCGGCCAGAGTCTTTATCACCCGCTGATGGCGCAACGCATCTGAAAAGTAGGGGCGAGGCCGCTGGAAGCAAAGATGGGTCAGCAATGAAATCTCACGCCGGTGGCCTCGCCCCTACCCTAACCGCAACACGCAATAATTTCAAGGCAAATCGATGACTACTGCACAGAGTCCCTTCCGCACCTTAGGCGCCAGCGAGCGGTTGGTGGAACGCGTCGTCGGCGAGCTGGAGCGTTTGATTATCGAAGGCGAATTGCCAACCGGCACGAAGCTGCCACCAGAGCGCGAGTTTGCCGAGCAGCTCGGCGTCAGCCGCACGGTCTTGCGTGAGGCTGTGCGGATGTTGGCCAGCCGGGGGCTGCTCGAGACCCGGCACGGCGTGGGCACGGTCGTCCGCCAAATCGGCCACGAGCATGTGGTCAATCCGCTGCACATGTGGCTGCGCACGCAGACAGGCGGCGAGGTCTCGTTCGATGACCTGCATCATGTGCGCACGCTGCTGGAAGTGGACATCGCCAAAGTGGCGGCTCAGCACGCCACCGATGAGGACGTGACGAAGTTGGCAGCCATTTTGACGCTCATGGAGGAGTCAGAGGACGACCCCATCGGCCTGGCCGAACATGACTCCGACTTTCACGCCACGCTGGCCGAGATGACGCACAACCCGGTCTTGGCGGTCATGTTGAACTCGATCCGCGACATCTTGCAAAGCTACATCAAACGGGTCAATCCCTACCTCGATCCTGCCCAAGACGTGTTGCCGTTTCATTATCCCATCCTCGACGCCATTGCCAAGCGGGACCCGCAGGCGGCGGCCACGGCGATGCGCACCCACCAAATGCAGATGTGTCGAAATCATGCCAAGGCCCTGGCTCTGAGCAAGGGGCTGAATCTGAGTGAAGAGGGAGCTTACGATGCGTGCGCTGATTAAAGAACGACCGGGGCCTGGCCTGTCTCTGCTGGAAATCCCCGAACCGAAAGTCGCCCGGCCCGACGACGTGCTGTTCAAGGTCGCCTACTGCGCCATTTGTGTGGGCGAAGTCAAGGTTTACGATTGGAACGAGTGGGCGGCCAACGACGCCACGCTGCAATTGCCCACGGTTTTGGGGCACGAAGTGGCGGCGGTCGTCACCGAAGTCGGCCCGGAAGTGACGCAGTTTCAGCCCGGCGACCGTATCACCGTCGATCCGCTGATCTATTGCGGGCATTGCGAGCTGTGTCGCAAGGGCTTCACAAACATGTGCTTGAGCCGGGAGATTTACGGCAAACGCCGGGGGGCCTTCGCCGAATACGCCATCCTGCCCGAACGCTCGATCTGCAAGCTGCCCGATGGCCTTTCGCTGGAAGAAGGCGCCCTGCTGGAAAACTTGGGCATCGCCGTGCATGCGGTCGAGGCCGAGCCGCACGACGCCGGGGACGTGGCTGTCGTCATCGGTTGCGGGCCGATCGGGATCATGGCGGGGCAAGCGCTGGAGGCGCAGGGCTGCCGCGTGGTCATGACCGATATTTCGCCCGACCGTTTACAGTTCGCCCGCCAGCATACCGGCGCCACCGTGATCGATGTCAAGCAGGAAAATCCGGCGGTGGCGGTGAAAGAGATGACGAATGGCCGGGGCGCCGATTTTGTGATCGAGGCGGCGGCCACGCAGTCGGCCTTCGATCAGGCGCTCGACCTTGTGCGGAATGTGGGCACGGTTGTCACCATCGGCACCTTCAACAACCCCATCACCTTCAACCCCTTCTTCCGCATGACCCGCCGCGAGATTCGCCTGCAGAGTGTGATGGGGCGCACGTGGGAAACCTGGCGGCGGATGGTGCGGCTGATCGAGGCCGGCAAATTGGATCTCAAGCCCTTCGTCTCCCAAATCCTGCCACTCGAAGCCTACGACGAAGGCTTTCGCCTGGTCAAAGGCACGAGTGTGATGAAGGTGCTTTTGCAGCCATGATTGCGTCCACTTGACATGAAAATAGCAGCGGCAGGCGGCAAAGGCGATCTGCCATTGCGCATCCCGCAATTCCTACTTCCCAAATCTGCAATTCCCAAGGAGCCTTATCGATGGCACAAACTAGCACAACATTACCAGCCAACGGTTTCAACCGCACCTGGCGTCGTATACGTGAGCTTGATGAATTCGGCGTTTTGATGGCTTTGTTGGTGCTGGGTTTTCTCCTCAGCATCTCCACCGACACCTTCCTGAATGCCGGCAACCTGCTGCAGGTCACGCGGCAGGCTTCGTACTATGGCATTATGGCTGTGGGCATGGTTTTCGTCCTCTCGATGGGCGATGTCGATCTTTCGGTGGGGTCGATCATGATGCTCGTGAACGTGCTGGGCGCCATTCTCCTGCGCGACGGCTGGTCGATCTGGGCCATGATCGCCGCCTGTCTGGCCGCCGGCGCTGTGTGCGGGGTGATCAACGGTGGTCTGGCTGTGGCTTTGCGCATCCCCATGATCATTGTCACTTTGGGCACGCTCAGCATCTATCGCGGCATTGCGCTGGTGATTTCGGAAGCATCACCCATCAGCAATTTCGATAAGAAAACCTGGTTCTTCACCATCTTGGGTGAAGACATCGCTGGGATTCCGGTCAGCGTTTGGGTCATGCTGCTTACGGGCATCGTCGGCTACATTCTCTATGCGCGCACCCCCTTCGGCAGACGCGTTCAGGCTATCGGCAGCAACTTACAGGCTGCCCGCTACTCTGGCGTGCGCGTGAATCGGTTGCGCGTCTTGGTGATGATGCTCAGCGGTCTTTTGGCTGGGTTGGCTGGTCTCACTTTTCTGGCCTTCAATCTGGCCGGACACCCCAGCACCGGCCTGGGTTCCGAACTATTCGTGATCGCTTCGGCCATCATCGGCGGCACCGCCCTTTCCGGTGGCTCCGGCTCCATCCCTGGCGCATTGTTGGGCGCTCTGATTATCGCCGTCATTCGCAACGGCCTTGTGCTCATTGGTCTCTCGGCCTATTGGGCCACTGCCGCCACCGGCGGCGTTATCATCCTCGCTGTCGCCATCGACTACTTCGTGAAACGACGCTGAGGCGATTGCGGATCGTGAATTGCGAATTCCGAAATGATGAAATCGACACCAGGAGGTGAACGCCTGACTTGAAAACCACTCTCTTCAACAAACCTCGATCGAAGGAACACGGATGTGCCTGACCTCCGATTTCCGATCTCTGCTCACTCAACCCCCACTCAATCAACTCTCTCATCTTTACTCTACCCAATGCAGGAGAAAAAGTCACAATGAAGCGATTTCTATCTCTTTTCGCGCTGTTGGCGCTGATCGTGCTGGTCTTGGCCGCTTGTGGTGGCCAGCCTGCTCCCGCGCCGACGGTTGCGCCTGCCGAGCCCACCGTGGCTCCGGCGGAACCGACCGTTGCTCCCGCCGAGCCAGCCGCCCCTCTTGAATTCGGCTACGTGCTGCACGGCCTCAATGACTTCACCAACGTGATCAAGAAAGGCGCCGAGGATGCAGGCAAGGCTCTGGGCGTGAATGTCGAAGTCACAGGCCCGTCCAGCTTCGAGCAACCGACCGAGGCGCAGGGCATGTTCGACGCCATGATCCAGAAGGGCAAAGACGGTATGGCCGTGGTGCCCAACCCCGGCGATGTGTGGGTGCAGACCCTGGGCGCCGCCGCCGGCAAGCTGCCTGTCCCGGTCATGACCGCCAACGTCCCCAGCCTGGACGCCGAATTCGGCGCC
>JAYRVO010000171.1:0-20540 GCA_041918515.1 Chloroflexota bacterium
AGTCTCGCCAGAGGCGGGAGGCTGAGAGGAGCCACAGGCGGCCAGGAGCAAGGCGATGATGAGGATCAACAGGATGGGGAAAGGTCTGGATGACATGCTGAAATCCTTTGTCAACATCGGGCGACGGGGAGGGGGTTGAGTGGTTTGAGCACGAAGATCGGGCGTCCTGCGTGCAGGCGGCGGCGTTCGATCTCCTGGCACACCGAAGCAACCCACTCGCCCTGACCTTCAGCAGCCAGCATGAGAAGATCGTAGGGTTGGGCCGCCGCTTCGGCGCTCAATTCGTCGGCGATCTGGGCCACGACTTCGCCTTGACGAAATCTCAGATAGCCGCGTATGCCTTCTGCCTCCAGGGTGCGACGGCAGCGATCGAGGTGCTCGCGTGCGGCGCCGTTATCATTGAGCAGATCGGGCAACTGGCGCGACGAACCGGCGGTGAGTGGCATCATGGTCAGGCTGGCGCCCTGGCGGGCAAAGGGCAAGGCCCAGGCGAGCATCTCTTCATCCGAGGCGTAGCCGCGCATCACCAGGAGGATGTTGTGGATCGGGTGGTCGGCCCCGCGCACGAGGAGCAGAGGTGTTGGGGATCGGCTGAGGGCCTGGAGGCGAAGTCCATCGGCGGGAGCATGAAGAATCAGGAGGTTGTAGGAGCCTGTTCGGGCCAGGTGGAGAACATCGTCGAGCTTGATGTTGGCAACCACGGGGTCGAGTTGTAATGAAAGGGCGGCCAAGTCGGTGAAGGGTGCGTCCAGAATCTGGCCAAAGCGGGTGATCACGGCGGAGACTTCCACGGCAAAATCAGGGCGGGCGCTCCAGGCGAGAAAGCGGCGGGCCGGCAACGCCGGGGCCGGCGTTGCCGGGGTCGGCGTTGCCGGGCTTTCGGCTGACGCCATCAGGACGCGTCTGTCCTTGAGCCAGGCGGAGGAATAACGCTGTATGGCTGCGCGCACCGCTTCGTCCGAGCTTTGCACGGCTACGATTTCAGCTCCCAGTATCCGGCCGAGCACGTCGAGGGCAGTACTGTTGTCGGGGTGGGGGGTGACGACAGTGATACGGCTGCCCTCCTGCGCGACCGGCAGGACTTCATAGTAGGCAGCCAGGGTGTAGGGGATGCGGTCGAGCAGATCGGGGTCGGCAGGGAAATGGTCGAGATCAAGGGCGAAATGGGGAGTCATGGGGGTGGGGAATTGGTGATCGGTTATTGGTGATGGGCGACCGGACGCGGCGGTGCGCAGGATAAGGCTGCTTCCGCGCTCGTTATGTTGACTTTAGCAGGGCGCAGTAACAGGCGCCGTCATCCACCGGTAACAAAGTGGTAACGGTTTTTTAGTTTTTCCCCATCAGGGCGTACCCCACCCCTGGCACCGTTTGAATGTACATGGGATCAGATGGATTAGGCTCGATTTTAGTCCGCAGGCGATAAACCAGTTGTTTGAGCATAGCCCGGTCGCCGCCTTCCAGTCCCCAAATGGCTTCGATGAGCATGTCAGCGGGCAATACCTGGCCAGCGTTGAGCATGAGGGCTTCGCACAAACGCGCTTCCAGAGGCGTCAAGCGCAGGGGCGGTTGGTCGCGCTGTTGCAGCTCGTTTCGCTGCCGATCCAGGTGCAGGTTTCCTACCGTCAGTGCTCCTGGCATGGGCGCGGCGCCAACGCGGCGCATGACCGCGCGCACACGGGCGACCAGTTGGTTCGGGCTGAAGGGTTTGACGATATAGTCGTCAGCGCCCCATTCCAGGCCCTTGACGATGTCTTCATCGGCCGCGCGCACGCTGAGGATGATGATGGGGGTGTCGCTTTGCTGGCGGATGCGCCGACAGACCGCAAGGCCGTCGAGTTTGGGCAGGTTCAGGTCGAGGATGACGAGTCCGGGCTGTTCCTGTTCCCATAATGCCAACGCGCTCAAACCATCGTGAGCGGCGATGACATCGAAGCCCGCACGCCGGAGGGTGAATCCAAGTACGTCGGAAAGGGCCAGGTCGTCTTCGACAATGAGGAGCTTCATAACGCGAGAGGCTTGTAGTAACGACTTCAGTCGTTGCTGTGGGTAGTGAGGGGCAATTCGAACCAGAAGATGGAGCCGCCTCCAGGCCGCTCGTCCACCCCCACGCGGCCAGCGTGCGCCTCGACGATTTTTTTGACCACGTAGAGGCCCAGGCCAATGCCGTACTGCGTCGAAGACGAGCTCTGGCTTTCGCCTGCGCTCAGGCGGACGAAGCGCCGAAAAAGATTGGCGCGCTCGTCAGGCGGGATGCCAGGTCCCCGGTCGCTGATGGAGATGCGCACTTTTTCCTCGTCCGGCTCGATGTGTAGTTCGATCGTCTGGCCGCTGGGGCTGTATTTGCTGGCATTGCTGATGAGGTTGACGAAAACCTGCACCAGGCGCGTCGGATCGGCGTATAGTACAGGCAGGTGGGTCGGCTCGGTCAGGACCAGAAGTTGTTGGCGACGATCGAGCATGGGCTGAACGACGTAGAGCGCGTCGGTCAGGACCTGGTTGATCTCGACCGGCTGGGGGTGAATGCTGAACTGTCCTGCTTCGATGCTGCTGCTTTCCAGCAGATTGTCGATGAGGGTTTGCAAGCTGCGCAGGCCGAGGTAGGTGGGTTTGAGAAGCTCGCGCATTTCGGCGCCGGTCATGGTCTCGGCTTCGTTCATCAGCAGCTCGATCGAGGCGTTGAGCGTGCTGAGAGGGGTGCGAAATTCGTGGGAAACGGTGGCAAGGAAATAGCTGCGAAGATGACGGCGGGCTTGTTCTTCGCTCACGTCGCGCAGCACCAGGGCTGTTTGCGGAACAACGGCGCCGGGTGGGGTCAGGCGCGCGGCCGTGACAGCGACGACGGTGCTCTTGCCCCGGCGCGTGAGTACTTCGATCTGAAGACTATCACCAGAGATGGGGACGCAGTCGCGAAAGCGATCGCGAAAGCGGCCGGGTTCGTCGCCTGCGAGTGGAAACACCATCTCGATGGGCTGGCCCAACGCCTCCGCGCGCGACCAGCCGGTGAGAGCTTCGGCCCCCCGACTGAAGAACATGATGGCGCCAGCATCATCGAAGGTGACGACGCCTTCGGCGATGGATTCGAGTACTGTGCTCAGCCAATCTCTGGCTTGCGAACGCTCTGCCAATGCCTGCAACATGGCTCCCTGGCTGCGTTCCAGGGCTGCCGCCAGCGTTGCTACTTCGGGCGGGCTGGCAGGCCGCGGCACAGCGGCAAGGAAGTCGCCCTCGGCGATGCGTTCGGCGGCCTCTGTCAAACCGTGGAGGGGGGCGGCGAGACGGCGGATGTAGAAGACGCCAACGAGGATGCCGAGGAGGGCGACGGCGCTGGTGCTGCCGACCAGGATGGTCAGAGCGCGGCGTTCGGTTGCCAACAGCTCATCGACGGGTAGAGCAACTTCGACACTCAGGGCGGGCTGGCCGCTGGCAGCCGTGAGGGGAATTGTAGCGGTATAATAATGGCGTTCGGCGCCGGCGACTGCCTGGCTGCTGGCCTGGCTATTCGCAAGAAGAGCGCCGTCTGGCAGGCGCAAGTTCAGTTCAGCGCCCGCATCGGCAGCCATATGCGCCAGAAAGGGGCCATGCAGCCAGCGTCCGGCAACCGCAAAACCGATGACACCGTTGGCGTCAGGGATGGGCGCCAGTGCCAACAAGGCCGGAAGGTCATCCAACACGACGAAGCCAGTTTGCGAAGGCGTCGGGCACTGGGCATGCCGAGGCTGACTGCTCAGGACTGTCCCATCGGGTCTGCAGACCATGAGGATGTCGATCTGGCTCTGGCTCCTGAATTCGCCCAAATAGTTTTCTAGCTCTGGCAGCGATTCGGTGGCGAGGAGCCGCGTCAGCGTGGGGCGCTGGGCAAACAGCCGGGCCAGGTTCTCTACCCGCTGCTGCTCGGCCAGATAGAGCGAGTGGGCGGCCTGGCGCGTGGCCTCAACCTGGGAACGCGTCTGGCGTTCGAGTTGCGTGCGGACAAGCCCATACGCCGGCAGGCCGGCGCTCAGGGTGGTGAGGAGCGCGAGCACAACCAGCAGGAAGACTAACCGCTGCGTCAGGGAAAGGTTAGCGGCTTTCTGCTTGTCTGGCGCTGGGCGCTTCACTCCTGCTCTAGCTTGTTCCGCACCCACTCGTTCACCGCCTGCGGGCTGGCCTGGTCGCCAGCTGTGCGCATCACCTGGCCGACGAAGAAGCCAAGCAAGCCGGTCTTGCCAGCGCGATAGGCAGCCACTTTCTCAGGATGGGCTGCCAGGAGTTGGTCGATCAGTGGCTCGAGTGTGGCCAGGTTCTCCGTCACAGGTTGCGGAAGCCCTGGCGTCAGCGTTAGGGCAGAGGCGGGGGGCGGCGCGGCCGGCGGGGCGGGCGTGGGGGTGGGCGGCTGAACGCTCGGCGCAGGTGGTCGTTCGGTTTTAACTTTGGAGGCGGCCGGCTGTGCTCCCTCGCGCGTGGCAGCCTTGCGCGCGCCCTCGCCCTCCGCCCTCTGGCCCTTCGACAAGCTCAGGGCAGGCTCCTTCGACAAGCTCAGGGCAGGCTCCTTCGACAAGCTCAGGGCAGGCTCCTTCGACAAGCTCAGGGCAGGCTCGCCGACTTCCGTTCGCGCCCACGTATCGCGCAGGGCCACGGTGCGGTTGTAGACAAGGGCGCCGGGTTTCGAGTTGGCGATATCGCTGACGAAGTAGCCAAGCCGCTCGAATTGATAACGACTGCCGGGGGGGTCGTGGGCCACGCTGGGTTCCACCAGGGCGCGGGGGATCACCTGGAGGGAATCGGGGTTGAGATAGTCCTTGAAGGTTTTGCCTTCTTCGGTTTCTTCGGGATCGGGCTTGACAAAAAGACGATCGTAAAGCCGAATTTCCACGGGAAGAGCTTGGGCCGCCGAGACCCAATGGATCGTGCCCTGGACTTTGCGGTCGGTCGGGTTGGCGCCGAGGGTGGCGGGGTCATAGGTGCAGTGGATTTCCAGGATGTCGCCGGTCGCCGGGTCTTTGATGACATCGGTGCATTTGACGATGTAGGCGTAGCGCAATCGCACTTCCCGGCCCGGGGCCAGGCGATAGTAGCCTTTGGGTGGGTCTTCACGAAAATCGTCGGCCTCGATGTATAGCTCGCGGCTGAAGGGCACGGCGCGTTCTTCGACGCGCTCGGCGCGAGAATGTTGTTTGGGCACGTCGTGCGGCCAGTGGGGGGCATCCAGTTCTTCGACGCGATCGGCGGGGTAGTTGGTGATGACTATTTTGAGGGGGCGGAGGACGCACATGACGCGGGGGGCGCGGTAGTTGAGGTCATCACGGATGCAGTGTTCCAGCAGCTCGTATTCCACGCGGCTGTTGACGCGGGCGACGCCGATGCGGTCGGCAAAGGTCCGGAGGGCTTCGGGTGTGACTCCCCGGCGGCGCAGGCCGAAGATAGTGGGGAGTCGCGGATCATCCCAGCCGCTGATGTAGCCTTCTTCCACCAGTTGCAGCAATTTGCGCTTGCTCATGATGGTGTAGTCGAGTTCGAGGCGGGCGAATTCGTGCTGATGCGGCCGTGGTTCGGGGAAAAGCTGATCGAGCAGCCAGTCGTAGATGGCGCGGTTGTTCTCGAATTCGAGTGTGCAGATGGAGTGAGTGATGCGCTCGATGGCGTCGGAGAGGGGGTGGGCGTAGTCGTACATCGGGTAGATGCACCATTGGTCGCCCGTGCGATAGTGGCTGACGTGGCGGATGCGATAGAGCAGGGGGTCGCGCAGTTTCATGTTGGGCGACGCCATGTCGATCTTGGCGCGCAGAACGTGGGCGCCGTCGGGGAATTCACCCGCGCGCATACGTGCGAAGAGGTCGAGATTCTCCGCGACCGAACGGTCGCGGTAGGGACTGGCGCGGCCTGGCTCGTTGATGGTGCCGCGATACTCGCGGATTTGTTCGTCGCTCAGGCTGTCCACGTAGGCTTTGCCGTCTTGGATGAGCCGGATGGCGAATTGGTAGAGCTGCTCGTAGTAATCGGAAGCAAAGTAGAGATGCGGTCCCCAATCGAAGCCCAACCAGCGCACGGCTTCGATGATGGATTCGACGTATTCCATATCCTCGGTTTCGGGGTTGGTGTCGTCGAAACGCAGATGGCAGACGCCGCCAAATTCTTCGGCGATGCCAAAGTTCAGGCAGATGGATTTGGCATGGCCGATGTGAAGATAGCCATTCGGTTCGGGCGGAAAGCGCGTGGCCACGCGGCCGCCATAGACGCCTGTTGCCTGGTCTTTGGTCACGATCTCGCGGATAAAATCAAGGGGATGGGGGGACGAATCTGTCATCTTGGGTTTTCCTTGCTTGCGTGAAACGAGCGATTCAAGTCGTTACTACGATTTTCACGTTTCACGTTTCAAAAATCGATTTTCTGCTTCCTCATGGCCACGCTCTGAACCAGTCCCACCATCAGGAACAAGGAGAGCATGGCATTGCCGCCGTAGCTGACGAAGGGAAGGGGCAGGCCGGTGACAGGCACCAGGGCCATGTTCATGCCGACGTTGATCACGGTTTGAAAGAGGATGATGGCGGCGACGGCGATGGTGATGAGACGGCCGAAGGCGTCGCGCGCTTGGCCGGCCACGCGCCAAAGCCGAAAGAGGATGAAGAACAGGATGACGAGAAGCGCGACCGCGCCTACGAAGCCCAGTTCTTCGGCGACGACCGAGAAGATGAAGTCGGTGTGACGCACGCGCAGGAAATGGAGTTGACTCTGGGTGCCCTGACCAAAGCCTTTGCCGAGGAGTCCACCAGAGCCAACGCTTACCAGCGCTTGCTTGACATTGAAATAGCTGTCGGGGTCTGCCGTAGGATCGATGAAGATGCGCAGGCGGGTGCGCTGGTGATCTTTGAGCAATGACCAGAAAAGTGGCGCTCCGACCACAGCGCCGATCCCGGCGGCCAACATGTAGCGAATCTGGAGGCCGGCGACGAAAAGGATGAAGCCAAGCTCTACGGCCAGGACCACGGCGGTGCCCAAGTCGGGTTCGATGAAGACAAGCACGAGCAAGGGTGCGGCGATGAGCAGGGCTGTGGCAATGGTGGTCAGACGGCCCATGGCCTCGACGTGAGTGGCCAGGTACTTTGCCAGCGCCAGAGCCAGCACCACCTTGGCTAATTCGGAGGGTTGGATGGGAAAGAGGCCGAAGAAGTCCAACCAGCTTTGGGCGCCGAACAATTGTTTGCCCAACACGCCCACCAATGCCAACAGTATGAGCACTACCCCATAAAAGGGGATGATCAAGCTGCCCAGCAAGTGGTAATCCAAGATGGCGACGCTAAAAAGAAGCGCCAATCCCGTCACGATATAGATGATCTGGCGTTTGGGATAGCTGACCAGCTCGGGGTCGCCTTTCACGGCGCTGGAGATCATGATGACGCCAACGATGCTCAAGAGGAGCACAGCGCCGAAGAGTAGCCAGTCGAAGTGTCGCCAATTGCGCCGGCTCATGGGGTCGGGGTCTCTAAACGGTCAAGCACCGAGTGGCTGCCAGCAGCAGCGTCGCGAGCCTTGATATCGAAGTAGGTGCGTAGGATGCGGTTGGCGATGGGCGCCGCCACGGCCGAACCCTCGCCACCGTTGTACACAAAGACAGTGACGACGATCTCAGGGGCTTCGTAAGGCGCAAAAGCCGTGAACCAGGCATGCGTGGGCAGATTGCCTTTGTTGTCGCGCGGGATGTCGGGGTCGAAGAATTCGGCTGTGCCGGTCTTCCCAGCCACCGTCACATCCCCCAGGGCCACGTTGCGCGCGGTGCCATGCACCCAGTTGACGGCCATCCACATGCCCTCGCGCACGATGGCAAGATTCTTGGCCGAAACCGGTATCTGGCGGATCAACTCTGGTTGTTTGCGTTCGACCAGGCGGCTATCGCTATCGATCACGGCGGCGACGAGCTGCGGGCGATAAAGTGAGCCGCCATTGGCCACGGCGGCCGTCATCTGTGCGATCTGCAATGGCGTCGCCAGCACGTCGCCCTGGCCGATGGCCATGTTGTAGGTGTCGCCCGTGACCCAACGCTCGCCTTTGGTCACACGCTTCCATTTCGAGTCAGGGATCAGGCCGGCGTTTTCGCCGGGCAGGTCAATGCCACTCATCTCGCCAAAACCGAACAGGCCCGCGTACTCGGCCAGCGACCCTACATCCAGGCCCTCGAAATTCGTTGCGTACCAACCGCCGCCCAACTTATAGAAGAACACGTCGCACGATTCGCCCAAGGCTTCGGTGATGTTGACGTCGCCGTGGGCGCCGCCGAGTTTGTAGATCCAGCACACAAAGGGTTGGGCCAGGTTGGGATCATCAGGGAAGTTGCGGTTGGGGAGGTAGATGATGCCGGGGTCGTTCAGGCGGGTGTAGGGCGTGATGATTTTTTCTTCCAATCCGGCGGCGGCAGGGACGAGTTTGAAGGTCGAGCCTGGGGGGTAGATGCCACTGATGGCGTGATTGAGCAGTGGTTCGCCGGGGACGTGTGCGATCGAGTCGTATTCTGCGGTGGTGATGCCGTCGGCGAAGATGTTGTTGTCATAGGCCGGCAGGCTCGCCATGGCCAAGACAAAGCCGTTGCGCGGATCCAAGGCAATAGCGACGGCGCTCTCGGAGCGTTTGGGGTCGCTGCCAGCCACAAGCGCCTCACGCATGGCTTGTTGGATTTCCAGATCCAGGCTGAGGATGAGGTTCTTGCCAGGTATAGGCGGGACTTCCTGACCAAGCACAGCCTTTTCGCGCCCATTCACGTCTACTTCGATGACCCTCTGGCCCGGTCGTCCGCGCAGCACATCTTCGAAGGTAAATTCCAACCCAGCCCAACCCACCCAGGCGTCGGCGCCGTAGCCCTTTTCTTCGTAGATTTGCTTGGTTTCTTCGGGGATCGGCCCCATGTAGCCAAGAATATGACCGGCGTCGATGCCGGCGGGGTAGTGGCGCGTGGAACGGAGTTGTAGTTCCACGCCCGGCAATCTGTAGGTCTGCTCCTCGACCCGCAGTGCGGCTTCGCGCGGCAGGTTTTCAGCCACCAACACAGGCTGAAAGGCGCTGCCCAATTCGCGTTTGCTGACCAGGGCGTCGATCTCGTCGGTCGTCAACAGGTGGGGGGCAGGCGGTTGGTCGATGCCGACGAACAGATTGGGCGGCAGAGCGGGGGCGCCTGGAGGAACGGCCGCCGGTTTCTCGGCGGGAGCAGTCGCGGGTTTCTCCGCGAGAGCAGTGGCAGGAGGCGCTTGCAAGGCGTCGTCGATGACGTGCCGCAGGTCGTCGTAAACAAGGCGTCGTCGTTTCTGCGAAATATTATAGTCGGGATCGTCAGGCAGAGCAGCCGGGATGATGGCAACCCCATAACGAGCGGTGTTGCGGGCAAGGATGCGCCCATCGCGATCATAGATAACCCCGCGCTCGCCTTCCGTGAGTACGACGCGTACACGGTTGAATGTGGCTTGTTCCTGAAAATCCTTCCCGCGAACAAACTGCATCAAGGCCAATTGAACGATGAGCGCGATGAAAATCACAACCGTAGCCAGACGCAGGAGAAGAATGCGGAGGGCAGAATCGGCAAGCCGGGGCATAGAAGAGGGAGCGCGCTTGGCGGCGGGCTTCAGCGGATAGTGAGTCGGATGATGCGACGTTCGCGCAGCAACTCGAAGGCGAAGTAGAGGACGAGGATGAGGGTGGCGTTCAAGAGGGCGCTGGGGAGGGTGACGCGCAGGAGGGTGTCGCCCCAACGCAGGCTCCAGCCGAGCAGGTTGAGTTCTGCCAGGATGATGAATCCCGCGGCCAGGGTTGCCAGGAACGCCATGAGCAGGGGCCAGCCCAGGCGGGCGCCGAAGAGTGCGCGCTCGCCCATGCCGGTCAAATAGACAACCGTGGTGAGGGGAAGGATGGAAGCGCCAATGGGTAAACCGGCGATAGCATCGTAAAAGGGCGCCACGAGAAGGGCGGGGAAGAGGGCGCGTTGACGTCCGGCCTGAACAGTGAAAAGAGCCATTGCCACCAAGACGAGATCAGGATGCCCGCCCCAAAGGGTGATGCGCTCGACGATGCTGGTTTGTAAGGCCACGAGTACAAGGCCCAGGGGGAGGAAGAGGAGCAGGGAGGTCACGGTATGCCAACCTCTTCTGTGACCGGGGGGAAGTTGGTGATGATGAGGATGAGTTCCAAACGGTCGAAATCGACGGTGGGGCGAACGACAGCCTGCTTGAACATACGATTGTCATTTTGCAGGACTTCCACCACCTGGCCTACCACCAATCCTTTGGGGAAGGCGCCACCCAGGCCAGAGGTGATGACGATCTCGCCGACGGCGATGTCGGCGTTGGGAGAGACGAAATCCATCAGGGGGAGCTGGCCCGCCCGTCCGCGCAAGACGCCGGTGGCGCGCGAAGCCTGAGTCATGACGTTGACGGCGCTGGTGGGATCGCTAAGAAGAAGGATTTCGCTGTTGTAGGGGAACGTTTTGACGACGCGTCCCACAACGCCGCGGTCGGTGATGACGGGCATGCCCTGGGCAATGCCGTGAGTTTCGCCCAAGTCTGCCTGGATGACATTGACGTAGGGGCTGGCGCCTTCGCCGATGACGCGAGCGATGATTTGGCCGCCGCGAAAGTCGTAAGTGGGATTGGTTTGGGCGAAGTGAAAGAAGGAGCGAAGGGTTTCGTTCTCGGCGGCCACCTCCGAAAGCTGTAAGTTTTCGATGGTAAGGCGCTCGACCAGGGCTTCGAGTTCGCTATTGCGCTGGCGCAGGGTGCGGAGGTCGCGAGCGGTGCGGATGACTTCGGCAGAGGCAGTGCGCAGTTCGGTGGCCGTCTTGGACAGGGGGAGCAGGGCGGTTTGCAGGGCGACTTCCAGCGGATGCAAATAGCCTGTCGTATCCAGGATCATAATGACAAACGCCCCCACCAGCACGATGACGAGAAGGAGAGGGCGTAAGCGACGCGACGTCATAAGCGAAGCAACTGCATTTCAGTTATGGAGAAGATGAGGTGCTGCGTATTGCGTATTGCGTATTACATGGTGATGCTTCACGTAATATGTAATACGTAGTACGCAATAGAAGCGACAAGATCAATGCAGGGTGCTGCCGCGATCCATGCTGGCCAGGACTTTGCGGAGCACGTCCAGGTTTTCGAGCACTTTTTCGGCCCCCTTGGCCACGCAGCTCATGGGGTCGTTGGCGACGTAGACTTTCATGTGGGTTTCGTCGCTCAGGCGTTCGGCCAGGCCGCGCAGAAGGGCGCCGCCACCGGCCAGGGCGATGCCATCGGCCATGAGGTCGGCAATGAGTTCGGGCGGGGTGTCGTCCAACGCACTTTTCACCGTGTCAACGATGACATTGACCGAGTTGCTGAGGGCTTCGCGAATCTCGACCGAGCTGACTTCCACTTCCTCTGGCAAGCCCGTGATGAGGTTGCGCCCGCGCAGGGGGAAGAGGATTTCTTCGGACAAGGGGTAGGCGGAGCCAGCAGCGATCTTGGCCTGCTCGGCCATGCGTTCGCCAATGAGCAGGTTATATTTCTGCTTGGCGTAGTTGATGATGTCTTCGTCCATCTCGTCGCCGGCCACGCGCACCGAGCGGGAGACGACGATGCCGCCGAGGGCGATGACGGCGACTTCGGTGGTGCCGCCGCCGATGTCCACGACCATGTTGCCTTTGGCGCTGGTGACGTCGAGGGTGGCGCCGAGAGCGGCGGCCATTGGCTCTTCGATGAGGTAGGCTTCGCGGGCGCCGGCGTTCATGGTGGCGTCGTAGACGGCGCGTTTTTCGACTTCGGTGACGCCAGAAGGTAGGCCGACGACGACGCGCGGGCGCGGGACGATCATGAAGACTTTGTCGTGCACCTTGCTGATGAAATATTCCAGCATTTTTTCGGTGACGTCGAAGTCAGAGATGACGCCATCGCGCAGGGGCCGGATAGCGACAATGTTGGCGGGGGTGCGTCCGACCATCTCTTTGGCTTCGCTGCCGATGGCCAGGACTTTTTTGGTTTTTTGTTCGATGGCTACAACCGAGGGCTCGTTGATGACCACGCCCTTGCCACGCACGTTGACAAGGGTGTTGGCGGTGCCGAGGTCGATGCCGATATCAAGGGAAAACAGGCCGAGGAGCCAGTCAAGTGGGTTGATCACGCGGGGAATGTCCTCCGTAACGGAGTTTCGTCAAGGCTGTAGGGCGCTGCGCGCGCGCAGGGCTTTTGATTATAGCACAAGCAATGTCGCGGAACAGAAAAGGATGCTTGCTCGATACTCATGGCTCCCAGGTGACGCCCAGCCCAAAAACGCCGTTGCCAGGGTCGCCAGTGAACGAGCCGATGATGACATCGTAGATGCCGTCGGGGGCGCGGGCGGTGGTGGTGAGGACGGGGACGGTCTCTTGTTTGTGCGCCACCAAGCCCTGACTACCGCTAAAAAGGTCGTGGGCTTGGAGCCACCAGTGGCCGTCGGGGCCTTCGCGGGGGGCGTAGTTGTCGCCGGTGGTGACGCTAGGGTCTTCGGCCTCGAAGCGATAGCTGCCGCCTCCATTGGGAGCGCGCAGTTCTACATAGTCGTAAACAGCGTCGTGGCCAGGGATGGGGCCGACGTGTAGACTGAATTCGCCGTCCTTGACTTCGAGTTGGCCGACGGGGATTTCCCAGAGGGTGCTGTTGATGTTGCCGGCGAAGGTCAGTTCGGGCTGGAAGGGGCTGCCATCAGGGTTGGCGGCGGGAAAGGCAGGGACGGCCGCTTGGGGTGCGACAGGAGGCGGAGGGGCCTGGCCGGGTGGGATTTGGGGGGGTTCGCCGGGCGCGGGGGTGGCAACGGCAGGTTGGAGAGAGGCAGCCGACGGTTTGCCGGTCTGTACAAGATAGCTGGTGAAGGCCGGGGCGCCGTTGCCGTAGAGCTGCTCCTGGACTTCACCGCCGGGCCAGCGAGCCTGGATGGTGCGGAGCCGGTCAAGGTGGCCGGGCGAGAGGATCCAGACGAAGGGTGGGCCGGGGCATTGCTCGATAGCAGCGTCGGGGGCGTCGGGCGGGAGATCGACGACGAGGCGCGGCCAGGCGAGGAAGTAGGTCTCGCGCACTTGCAGGCCGAAGGGGTCGGTGAAGGTGCAGGCAGCGATCTCGGTCGGCATTTTATAAAGATAGCGGCCGATGAAGGCTTGCGAACGGGCGTTGTTCTTGACTGTATCGTGGTAAAAATTCCAGCTTTCGCGGCCAGTATAGGCCAGGAAAGTGAAGATGAGCAGGCCCACGAGGATGTTGGCGATGCGGGTGCGATGATCTGACACGGTTTGAACCAAGACGGCCCACAAGCGGTCGAGCGTGATGGCAGCCAGGAGGGCGGCGGCAGGAATGATGCCCACCAGCCGCGGCCAGAAGGGAGCGTCGCCGGTGAGGATGCTGCCGCTGACCAGCATGACCAGTAGCCAGGCGAGGTTGAGGCCCAGACCAGGGCGGCGCCAGTAGCGAAGGCTGAAACCGAATCCGAGCACCACCAGCGGCGACAGCAGGGAGCTGAACATGGGGTGGGTAAAGCCAAATTGGGTGCTGGAGTCGATGGACTGGTTGAACATGAGCAACGAGAGTTTGGTCTGGCGAAGCAAGACTTGTATCTCGGTTTGGACGCCGAATTTGTTCTTCAGGTGCTCCATGACCGCCGGGAAGAAGAGCCAGACGGCGCGGCTGCGTTCGACCAGCGCTTCGCGGTTTTCGGCAAAGTAGATGAGGTTGGGGCCGAGGGCGAGGAAAAGGCCGGCGATGAAGAGGGCGTAGGCGGGCCAGTTGGCTGTGACCCACTCGCGACGTACCAGCAGCAAATAGGCGAAAGCGACGACCAGCACGGGGAGAACGACCCGGCCGGAGTAGTACATGGTCATGCTGAAGCCCATCAGAAGGCCGGCCAACGCCAGGGATTGGGGGCGGCGGGCGCGCAGGCCGTCGATGGTGCAGAAAACCGAGAGGAGCGCGAAGGGCCAGGGGTCCATGTAGGCGGCCAGACGCGAGAAGTGGATGTGGGGGATGTTGATGGCAAGGATGGCGACAGCCAGGAGGGCCAGGCGGTGGGAATCGAGCAAGCGCCAGGCCAAGAGATAGAGTGCCACCAGGGTGAGCATGCCGCCGATGACGGCGCTCATATTGAGGCCAAAGAGGTTGTTGCCGAAGAAGCGCAAGCCAAAGGCCGAGGGCAGGAAGCCCATGATGGGGATGTTGGCCCAGCCTTCGTGAAAGAGAAAACGGTTGCTGGCAGCCAGCCATTCGCGGGCTTGCAGGCCCATCGAGGCCATGTCGCCGTGGAAGTCGTCGGGGATGGTTTCGAGGTGGTTGAAGCGTAGCCAGAAGGCGGGGATGAGGACGAGGGCGAGGAGGGCAAGGTGGCGCCAGTGGAAGCGCGGGGAGAATTCAGCTTTGGCGCCGTGGACGCGCCGGATGAAGGGCCAGATAACCTGACCAAGGAAGAAAACGAGCAAGCCGAGAAGCCACAGCCAGCGCACCCAGGCGTCTTCGCCTTGGCGGACGAAGCGAAGCAGAGAAAGGGCATAAGGGGCGAAGGCGGCGGCGAGAAGGGCAAGCTGGAGGCGGAGGTTGGGAGGCGAGGAGGCGAGGGAAGGAGAAGGCGAGAGGCTGCGCGGGCTGGGCTGGCTGCGCGAGGAAGTGGTCTGGCTGGGGCGGAGGATGCGGGCGTCGGGCGGCAGTTCGCCGGGATAGGGACGAAGGCGGTGTTCGGGTGCGGAGGTGCGCGACTTGACGGCCACAATGAGGGCCTGGGATAGCGCGGGGGCGAACAGGGCAAACAGCGCCATCGCCGCGATGTAGAAGATCGTGCCGGTGATCAGCAGGTTGAGGTCGTTGATCTCGATGGTGAAGGTTTTGATCAGAGCTTGCATGATCGGCCTGCCGACGGCAGCGTCATAGAAGCTCTGGCCCAGATAGGCCAGGATCAGGGCCAAGGCCATGCCGCCGAAGGCGAGGGTGAGCTGGCGAGCCGAAAGGCGCTCTTCGCGGAGGGTCGTTTCGGTGAGGGCGGGCGATGAGGTGGGGGGGGAGGAGCGAGCGGGGACGAGGGCGGTGGTGGCGGCAGGGATAGGGACGAGGGCGGAGCCAGAGGATGGGCTGGCAGTAGTGGCGGCGGGCGCAGCAGTCGACGGGGTGGGAATGGGGGTGGGGATGGCGCGGGGGGCAGGTGTGGCGGCCTCGAGCGGCAAGTCGGGCGGTGCTTTGCGGAAGACGAGGAAGAGGCCAAAGCCGGTGGCAAGGGCGAAGAGGAGGGCGAAGAGAATCCACAGCACGGTGGTGCGGGTGGCCAAGGCGCGGGCGGGATCGCTGACGCCGGGCGGGGGAACGTAGCCGGGCGGCGTCACGGTGAAGGAGGTGAAAGCCAGCCAACCAGCCAGGGCCGTGTGCTCTTGCGCCTGGCCGTCGGGGTGTTGGCTTTGCAGCGTGGGCAGGAGGTCGGCGTGGTTGGGGGTCAGGATGAAGACGGTCGGCGCCTCGGGCGCGGCCAGGTTGCCGGCTGCGATCTCTTCGCGTGTAGCGTCGGTGCTCTGGCGTCCCTGGCTGAGGAACATGAACTCGCGCTCTTGCACAGAAAGAGGGTCGGAGACGAGGATGATGGCGTGATCACTGGGCAGGTCGCTGGCGAAGCGGGCGACGCGCACGCGGGTATCGGCGTTGTCATTCATCTCGGCGGTGTAGGCCCGCCAATTGTGTACGGCAGAGATCGTAATGGCCAGGCCCAGGAGGACGCCGATGGCGGTGTTGGCGCGGCTTGCCGTCAACCGTTGGCGCTGGCCGAGAAGCGCAGGCATGATGCCTGTCCAGGCGCGATCGGCGCCAACGCCGGCCAGAACCATCACTGCTGGGAGGACGATGACCAGGTGGGGCCAGAAGGGTGGGTCGTTGGTGATGACGCCGCCGAGGATCAGGGTGAGGACAATCCAAACTACGAGGGTGAACAAGCGTTCGTCGCGCAGCCAGCGCAAGGCATAGGCCAGGCCGAGCGCAAACAGGGCGGCGGTCAGAATGTCCAGCATGGGGCCAGTAAAACCGAAATGGGTGCTGGAGTCGGCGTAGAGGAAGAAGGTGAGGAAGGTGCGTTTGAATTGCTCGATCCATACCTGCGAGGTGCTGGCGGCGCCATATTTACCGATGAGGTGGTTCATGACATCGGGGTTGCTGATGGTGACGGTCGAACCGCGCCCGACAAAGGCGCCAAAGTCCTTGAAGACGAAGCCCATCATCGGTCCAAAGCCGATCAGCGATCCCGCGGCGAATACTCCCCATTCCACCAGATTGTCCGTCACCAGCGAGCGTTTCCAGATCAGCAGCCAGACGAAGAGCAGGATGACGGCCACGACGCTGACGCGGATGGGGTAGTAAACCAGCAAGCCCATACCCAGGCCGATCCCCGCCAGGGCGAACCACAGCAGGCTGCGCAGACGCAAGCCCCGAAAGAGAGCGTACAAGGTAAGAGTGATGACCAACAACGGCGAGGCGGTGGTGATGATGCGGCTGAAGTGAATGTGGGTGTAGCTGATCGCCAGCAGCGCGGCGGCCACAAGGCCAGTGCGACGCCCGCCCAGTTCGCGGCCCAACAAATAGACGGCGGGGATGGTCGCCACGCCCTGGAGCACCGATGTCATCGACAGCCCGAACAATGTCTGCCCGAAGATTCGCATACTCCAGGACATCATCACGAAGTCGAACATGGGGATATTCGACCAGCCCACAGCGAACCAAGAAGGATTGGGGCTTCCAATCACCTCCAGCGCCTGCAAACCCTGGGAAGCAATGTCGCCATGCAGGAACGAAGGTATCTCGGTAAGTTGCCAGAAGCGCAGTCCGAATCCTACCGCGGTGATGATGGCCAATAGCACGATGTCCCAGCCATCGGCGCGGCTCCACCGTGGCCAGGAGGGGCGACGGAGCCTGTTCAGATCGAGGTGAGCGCCGATGAAGAGGAGGATGCCGAGCACCCACAGCACCCGCACGAGGGTGTTTTCACCGACAGCTAGAAACAGAAAGAGCGAGAGCAGATAAGCGGCGAAAGCGGGAAGAAGACGGTTGAAATAAGTACGGAGATTCATGGACGCCTCGTTGAAGCGACGCACACCCAGGCAGCAAGTGACTGCAAGCCGCCGGTTGCCGTGCATCGCGCCTGAATTTTACTCACCTCATCCTCTCTGCCAGAAATTTAGGACAGGGCAGGAGCAATCGGCTAGAATGAAGGTGTCCTGCTTACCAAGCAGGCGCTTATCCGGACCGATACCCCGTCAGCGTGCGAAAACGATGTCACCATCTCGTAGCGCCACTGCTATCTTGCTCTCCCTCGCGGCGGCGGCCCTGGCCGTCAGTCTGCTTGCTGGCCCCACTTTGGCAACGACGCCAGCATCCTGGGCGCGCGCCAACCTGGGCGGCTTTCTGTTGTTGGCGGCGATGGCGGTGTTTGCCTGGGCCGCGCCTGCCTGGAAAGCGCCAGGGCCGAGGCCACAATCGCCGGCGGCAACAAGGCCATCGCTGGCAAAGGCGAGCATCGCGCCCGCCAACCCAGCCGCCACCCCTATCGCCGTCCCTCTCCCGGCCACTCTCCTGAATTGGCAACGGGTGGCGGGAGTGGTAGTGGGGATAGCATTGGCGATAGCAAGCCAAGCTGCTTTGTCTGGCAAGCTCGCCCTACCGACGTCGCCATCGGGATTACCATGGGTGGGAGGCATGGGGTTGCTGTTGGGCGGGCTGATCTTCGGTCTCGCTGTCTCGCGCCCCGCCGAGCCTGAGCCGGCTATGCTACCGCCCTCGGCCTTCCAGCCGCGTTTCCCGCGGTTTCTATGGGCGGGCGGCACCATTTACCTGGTCGGCCTGGTATTGTATTTGCTGTTGGATAAGAATCCGCTTGTGATCGCAGCTTGGGCGGCGGCGGTGTTGCTCCTGATCGCCGCGGACGCGCGCATCCCAGACTTTGCCGCCTGGCGGACACGCACAGCCTGGCTAGATGTCGGTCTACCGCTGGGGTTGATCTTGCTGGCGGGGCTGTGGTTGCGTCTGTGGCATCTGAATACGCTACCTCTCGCCATTTCCGGCGACACGGTGTCGCACGGAACGCAGTCGCTGGGCATCCTCACCGGCGCTGACCCTGGGATCATCGGCTTGGGCTGGGCGTTCATCCCCCGCCTGGGCTTTTTGCCAGAGGTGATCACGATGGCGGTGTTCGGGCAGACATGGGTGGGGCTGAATCTGGCGGCGGTGTTGGCGGGCATGGCATCGCTGGTGGGCGTCTATCTATTGGGGCGCGAGTTGTATGGGCCGCGCGTGGGCTGGCTGGCGGCGGGGCTGCTGGCCGTCTCCTACACGCACATCTATTTCAGCCGTGTCGCCCCCTACATCCACCCCCTGCCCTGGGTGACGTTCGGCCTCTATTTCCTGGTCGCCAGTCTGCGCAGCGGGCGCGGTTTTCATGCGATCTTGGCCGGGATCACAGCGGGCGTCGCCAGCCAGATGTACTACTCCGGCCGCATCGTCGTCTTCATGCTGGCGCTCGTGGGCGTTTATCTGCTCTTGAAGCGACGCCTGTCTTGGCGGCAGTGGGCGTTGGTGGCGCTGGGGTTCCTGGTGGTGTTTGGGCCGAATCTGATCGTCATCCTGCGGGACTGGAACGGGTTCATGGCGCGCACGCGCGAGGTATCGCTGTTCAATCCGGCGATCATGCAACACCTCGGCGGGAAATACGGCGGGCTGACCCCTTTGCAGGTGCTGATCGAGAACTGCAAGCGCTCGTTCCTCACTTTTTCTTACTTTGGCAACGCCTGGGGCGAGCACGACCTGGGGCGCCCGTTCTTCGATAGCCTGACGGCGGTGTTGCTGGCCCTGGGCCTGGGTTATGTGCTCGCCCGTCCGCGGCGTTTCGCCAGTTGGTTACTGTTCGCTGGTTTCGTGATCACGGTGTTGCTCTCGACCGCGCTGACCAGCGACCCGCCCTTCTGGCAGCGCCTCATCGTCGTCATGCCGATTGCCGGCATCCTGGCGGCAGTAGCGCTGGATCGACTGGCGCGTTTGATCCCAGCGCCCGCCCCGATTCTATCTATTGGCGCCCTCGTTCTGCTGGTTGTCCTGGGACAGAGCAATTGGTCCTATTTCCAGCGCCACGAAGTGGCGCGGACGACAGCTTTGGCCCAGGCCGCGCGCTTTGCCGCCGACCTGCCCCCTGGTGAAACCCTGGTGGTGGTGCGACCGCCCTGGCTGCCCGAGTACTACGAGTTCCGCTTTCTGGCCCCGCAGGTGCGGGGGGTGAGCCTGGCGGTGGAAGACATCGAGGCCGGCAAGAGCGCGGAACTGGCCCCGCCGGCGGTGATGCTCTTTACACCCGAATTCAAGGACAGAGTGCTGCCGGCGTTGCAGGCAGCCTGGCCGGGGGGTGTGTTGCAGGAATTCACGCTGCCGACGGGACAGCCATCATTCCTGTCTTACAATATCGAGCCGGAATAGATGCGAGCGGTCGGAGCGAACGCGGCGTTCCGACCGCTCGCATCCTCACGAAGCCAGCAACCGCCACACCTGCGCCACCACGAATGTCACCATCAGTCCCATCGCCACCGGCATGAGCGCGGCGACGGTCGTCCATTTGCGACTGCCGGTCTCTTTGAAGATGGTGAAGATCGTGGTGCTGCACGGGTTGTGGATCAGGCTGAAGAGCATGAGGTTGACCGCCGTGAGAAGGGTCCAGCCGCCAGCATGGAAGAGGGTCATGAGGTCGGCGTTGTTCTCCAGATTGAACATCACCCCCGCTCCCTGGCCCATCCCGGCCATTCCCGTCACCAACACCGTCAGCATGAGGATGGTGGGGATGACGATTTCGTTGGCGGGGATGGCGACGATGTAGGCCACGAGGATGACGCCGTTCAGGCCGATCAGCAGGCCGAACGGATTGAGCAGATTGACCATGTGTTCGGCGATGCTGACGCCGCCGATGGTGATGTTGGACGCCAGCCAGATGATGGCCCCGGCCGGCAGGGCGAAGACGACCGCTCGCCACAAGACCATGAGCGTGCGGTCGATGACGGAGGTGTAGATGGTCTGCAGGACGCGGGGTGGGCGATAGGGGGGCAGCTCGAGGCTGAAGGTGGAGACCTGGCCGCGTAGCACCGAGCGGGAGAGACCCCACGAGATCACGAAGCTGAGCGCCACGCCCAGAACGGCCACGCCGACCACAGCCATGGCTGAGACCAGTCCCGCCCAGCGCGCCGATGCCAGCCCGCCGATGAACAAGGAGGCGATCAGAATCTGCGTCGGCCAGCGGCCGTTGCAGAGGGCAAAGTTGTTGGTGATGATGGCGATCAGGCGTTCGCGCGGGCTGTCGATGATGCGCGTGGCCACCACCCCGGCGGCGTTGCAGCCGAAACCCATCATCGTGCTCAACGATTGTTTGCCGTGCGCGCCTGCTTTTTGATAGAAGGCGTCGAGGTTGAAGGCGACGCGTGGGAGATAGCCGAAGTCTTCGAGCAGGGTGAAGAGCGGGAAGAAGATGGCCATGGGGGGTAGCATGACGCTGACGACCCAGGCCGTGGCCAGGTACATGCCGTCGATCAGCAG
>JAYRVO010000172.1:0-9352 GCA_041918515.1 Chloroflexota bacterium
CCCCGTCCGCGTCCACAAAAGAGATTCTTCGCTGGTTGATCATTGTAACAACTTTGTGTGATCGACCCGCTCAGAATGACATTTTAGCGAAATCCGTGTTTCCCCATCCGCGTCCACAAAAGTGATTCTTCGCTGGTTGATCGTTGTAACAACTTTGTGTGATCGACCCGCTCAGAATGACATTTTAGCGAAATCCGTGTTTCCCCATCCGCGTCCACAAAAGAGATTCTTCGCTGGTTGATCATTGAAACAACTTTGTGTGATCGACCCGCTCAGAATGACATTTTAGCGAAATCCGTGTTTCCCCATCCGCGTCCACAAATAAACAATAAGGAATTACCTATGACAAATAGCGATTTATCCGTCAATTCACCCCGCAATCGGCTCGTTGGCGACTTGCCCAAGATCGGCATTCGCCCGACCATCGATGGCCGGCTGGGTGGGGTGCGCGAGTCGTTGGAAGAGCAAACGATGAACCAGGCGCGGGCGGTGGCGGCCTTGCTGACCGAAAACTTGCGCCATGCCAGTGGCCAGCCGGTCGAATGCGTCATCGCCGATAGCACCATCGGGCGCGTGGCCGAGTCTGCCGCCTGCGCCGAAAAGTTCCGGCGCGAGGGTGTGGGCCTGACCCTTACGGTCACGCCGTGCTGGTGCTACGGCGCCGAGACGATGGACATGGACCCGCACATGCCCAAGGCCGTGTGGGGCTTCAATGGCACCGAACGTCCGGGCGCTGTCTATCTGGCGGCGGTGCTGGCCGGGCATACGCAGAAAGGTCTGCCCGCCTTTAGCATCTACGGCCACGACGTGCAGGATTCCACCAATACTTCGATTCCGACCGACGTCGCCGAAAAGCTCCTGGCCTTTGCTCGCTCTGGCCTGGCCGTGGCCACGATGCGCGGCAAATCGTATCTTTCGATGGGCGGCACGTCGATGGGCATCGCCGGCTCCATCGTCGAACCGGCTCTGTTCGAGGCTTACTTGGGCATGCGCTCCGAGGCCATCGATATGAGCGAGCTGACGCGGCGCATCGACGAAGGCATCTTCGACCCCGCCGAATACGAGCAAGCCCTGGCCTGGACAAAGGCGAACTGCAAGGAAGGCAAAGACTATAATCCGCCCGCCATTCAGCACAGCCGCGAAAAGAAGGATTGGGCCTGGGAAACGTCGGTGAAAATGGCGCTGATCGCTCGCGACCTCATGGTGGGCAACCCCCGCCTGGCCGAGCTGGGCTTTGGCGAAGAGGCGCTGGGGCACAATGCCATCGCCGCCGGATTCCAGGGCCAGCGCCAGTGGACCGATCATTTCCCCAACGGCGACTTCATGGAAGCCATCCTCTGCTCGTCGTTCGACTGGACCAGCATTCGCCAACCGTACATGCTCGCCACCGAGAATGACGCCCTCAACGGCCTGTGCATGTTGTTCGGGCACTTGCTCACCGGCACGGCCCAAATCTTCGCCGATGTACGCACGTATTGGAGCCCGGCGGCGGTGAAACGCGTGGCGGGTTATGATCTGGAAGGTCGGGCGGCGGGCGGCATTCTGCACCTGATCAACTCTGGCCCGGCGGCGTTGGATGGCGCTGGCGAACAGCAGATCAACGGCCAGCCGGCCATGAAACCGTATTGGCAAATTTCGCCGGAGGAAGCCCAGGCATGTCTGGATGCCACGAGCTGGCACACGAGCATGGTCGAATACTTCCGGGGCGGCGGCTGGTCAACCAAATTCAAGACGCGCGGGGACATGCCGGTGACGATGTGTCGCTTGAATCTGGTCAAAGGTTTAGGTCCCGCTCTGCAGATCGCCGAAGGTTGGACGGTGGAGCTACCGCCCGAGGTGCATTTCACCCTGGACGAGCGCACCAATCCCACCTGGCCCACAACCTGGTTTGCGCCCAACCTGACCGGCAAAGGCGCGTTCACCGATGTGTACAACGTGATGTACAACTGGGGCGCCAACCACGGCTCGTTCGGCTATGGGCATTACGGCGCCGACCTGATCACCCTGGCCAGCATGTTGCGCATCCCCGTGTACATGCACAACGTGCCCGAACCGCAAATCTTCCGCCCCAGCGCCTGGAACGCCTTCGGCACTGCCGACCGCGAGGCTGCTGACTTCCGGGCGTGCGCGAACTTCGGCCCGCTGTACGGGAAGTATTGAGGTGTGCAAGACCTGACAGGTTTTGGAAACCTGTCAGGTCTTTTGTGATGATGTGAACGAACGTTACATCCCTTTTTGGTGACTCGTGCTACAGTGGAGATGATCTGCCCAGAGGATAGGGCAAGACCGGAAAGGGCCAGCCCTGGGTGCTGCGGCAGAGAAATGGGGGCCGATTCGAGCCGACAGTCTGATCGGCGGTAGTTCCCTTTCTGTCGGGACAGTGTCGCATCCGAGGGCTATGGAGCATCTGTGCTCCCTCCAACGGTGTTCCCCGGGGCGCGCTGACGCTGAGGGCGCCGGCGTGCGAGTTTTGTGCATCTCATCAGAGAGATGGACTTGCATAGGGGTTTGGCCTGAGATGAGAGATCACTGGGGTGGGGAGAAGCGCGGCAGGCGCAGTCATCGAGCGCGGCATCAAGGAGATAAAATATGAATCGCTGGCAGTTCGGGATACTTTTGTTCGTTTTGACGGCGGCAGTTCTCGGTTTGGGCCTGGCTGTGGCGCTGGCCGAATCGTCGCCTGCGGCCACTGTTCGCTACGTGGCCCTCACCGGCAATGACGCCGGCAATGCCTGCGCCACTCCCGTCACGCCTTGCCGGACGATTCAGCGCGCGGTGGATCAGGCGCGCGCGGGTGATGAGATCCGCATCGCCGTCGGCGCCTACACGGGCGTGGCCGCGCGCGCCGGCGTCACCCAGACGGTCTATATCAGCAAGACCCTGACCCTACGCGGGGGCTTCACCACCAGCAATTGGACGACGCCCGATCCGTTGGTGAATCGCACGACGTTGGATGCCGAGGGCAGAGGACGGGTCCTCTACATCGTCGGCAGCATCGAAGCAAATGTCTTGAAGCAAAACGCCTTTCCGTTGCGCGACCGCCAGGATATGCAGGTGAAGCTGGAGGGGCTGCGGATCACGGGCGGCAACGCTACGAACCAGGGCGGCGGCGTGGCAGGCCGCGATGCGGGCGGCGGGGTGTATGGTTTTCTGGCGACCGTCCAGATCGATCAGTGCGAGATCGTGGGGAACGTGGCCAGAACGGCGGCGGGCTGCTGTGGCGAAGGCGGCGGGGTGTATCTGTTCATGAGTGCTTTGCCCATGATTGAGAACAACAGACTGGTTGACAACACCGCCGGTATGACCGCGGCCGGACGGGGTGGAGGGGTGTACTTGGAGCAAGCGCTCTATCCAATCGTGGCTGCCAATGTGTTCTCTGGGAATGTGGGGTCGGCCCAGCAGGATGGTTTGGGCGGCGGCCTTTACGTGCGTAATAGCGACGACGCTGTGGTGGGGCAGAATTTCTTCTGGAACAACATTGCCAGTGCTATCGCGGGCGGGGATGGCGGCGGTCTTTATCTGACCAGTAGCCACGGATCCAGGGTGATCGCCAATGATTTCCTGGCCAATAGCGGCGCGGGCGGCGATGGGCGCGGGGGCGGCCTTTATGCCAGCGATAGTCGCCATGTCGCCCTCGACGCGAACACCATGATCGGCAACAAGGCCACGGCTGGCCCCAACGCTGAGGGCTGGGGCGGAGGGGCCTACATCGTCAGCTGTGGACCTTATACGCTGACGAACAACGCCATCACCGACAATTACGCCACGACGGCCGGGAGCGGGTTGTGGTTGGGAGGGGAAGCCGCCAACGCCGGAGCGCAGGTGAGCGGCAGGAAGGATGCGGCTCTGCGCGCTTCCGGTTGGTTGTTGCATAACACGTTTGTGTCGAATGTACCCGGCGATGGTAGTGGGGTTTTCGTCACCGGCGCGGCTGGCAGGGCGGGCAGCATCGAGATGGTGAACAGTATTGTGGCCACGCAGACGGTGGGGGTTCTGGTTGCCGATGGCAGTCACGCCAATCTGACGGCCACGCTCTGGTACGATAACTTGCTCGATTGGGGCGGCGTCGAGGGGTCGGTGACGCAGGCGCTCGATTACCACGGCGACCCAAAATTCGAGTCCCTTGCCGGATCAGCGGTGGCGCGGTTGACTTTGCGCTCACCCGCCATCGACAAGGGAGTGAACGCTGGCGTCGGTTACGACCGGGAGGGTAAAGCGCGCCCGTTCGGCCGCGGTTACGACCTCGGCGCCGACGAGTATCCATTGCGCCTGCTTTATCTGCCTGCGGTCTGGCGGCGGAGGTGATCCGTTGCCCTCTTTCCACTATTCGATCTCGGAAGGAGATACGAACCATGAAAACAAGGCGAGCAGTATTCCTGAGCGCGCTGGCGCTGCTCTTGAGCGCGCTCATGGGAACGACGTTGCTCGCGGGCCGCAGCGCTGCGCCGGCTGCGCACCCCGCGGCCGTGACCTTCGATCTGGCCGGCCACTTCGGCGGCTGGCTGGCCGCGATCTCCGTGCCTGCGCCCTCAGACCTGACAGGTCTCCGAGACCTGTCAGGTCTGAACCATAGGTCAGAGAGATCTACTCAATCCCAATGGAGGCAGAAGACATGAACCCGACAAGCAATGCACCCCCCGCGTATCCTGTCCGTTCCCAAAAGGAAATGCGGGCAGCCTTGAAATGGCTGCTCGCAGCCATCCTGTCCGTGCTGGTGACGGCAGGCGTCGCATGTGAATACTCACCCTTTACCTACTGTAATATCTTCTTCTCGGCACTCAGCGGGGCCATCCAGGTGGCGGCGCAGACCTGTCATCTCAGAATGCTCACCTCCCCTGGTTCGAGCAGTGTGAGCATCTACACCCATTGTGACAACCCTGTACCTGACCGTGTCACCATTTCGTGGATGCCCCCGCCAGGCGCGACGGATGTGCAGGTCGAACCGCCGCCAACATACATCGAGCCAGATGGAACCCGCGTGTGGAAACTCCCAGTAGACTACGAGGGCAATGCGAGCCCAATCGTGCTCACGTACAATCCACCAGAAGAGGTGAGTCAGACGGTGGATACGGTGGTGGCGCAGCGCCCCGATACCGGCGAGCAGGTCGCCAGCAGCCTGGCCAGGCCCCAGGGCCCGGCGTCGCCGCAGTCGGCGCCCCCTACGGCGAGCGGCCCGCCGGCGCCGCCAGCAAAAGGAACGGGCCGCCCGCAGGATGACTACTTTGCCTGGCAGGTTCGGATCGATGTCTTGTCGGAAGAAACGCTGACGACCGATCTCTGCCAGGATATGGTAGACTTTCTACAAGAGGGGACCTCCTTCGTCGCGCTCCGTTTTCCCCTCCAACCAGCCGATCTGCCGCCCACGGCCGCCTACACGCTGCCCGTCGTCTTCCGCGGGGCGTACTCCCCCACCCTGGGGCTGCACGATCTGCGCACCGAAACCAACATCCTCACGATCCCCTTGGAGTACAAGCCCCGCTACTTCACCTTCCTGGAGAACGAGCTGCCCGCCGCGGCGGGGGAGCGTTGGCTGGCGTTGGGCGCCCAGACCGCGCCCAGGGTGACCTGTCCGGCGGGGCTCCAATTGGACCCCGTGTTCAACGAGGCCTATGGCACAGGCTACCTGGACCTGGGCGGCGAGCCAGACACCTGCGCAGGCTGCACTCTGCCGCTCTACTATTGCTACGAGGGACAGGAGGCGCCGCTCATGGTGTCCTTCCTCAGTCGCTCACTGGGTGGGGCCGCCAGCTTGGCCTCCTACCAGGGCTGGGGCATCACCTGCCTGGGCCCACAGCCTCTCAAGCTGAAAGAGCCTAGCGTTGCTCCTATCAGCCTGATACTTCCGGCCACCGGTTGGGTCACGTACACGCAGGCCATCTCCCTGTGGCACCGGGTCAGCAACAACACGATCAGTCCACTGACCGTCACGCTGGCCCACACCTCGAGCCTGGGCCTCACCTGGGGCGTCTACTCTGGGACAAGAGAGGGGCCGGACATCCCCCTGGTCCCCATCACCGGGCCAATTCAACTGGCGCCGGCCATGTCGTATCCGCAGAACCAGCGCGACTTTTGGCTGCTTGCCAGCGTGCCGGCGGGCGCAGAAGCAGGGGCGGACACTGTCTACATCACCGCCACGGCAGCCATGTCGCCCACCTTCTCGACCTGGGTGACGGATCTGGTGTGGGTCGGCGATTGGGTGGCGCCGCCGTTGCGGGCCACCCCGACGGCAACGAGCACCGCCACCGCGACAAGTCCGCCCACATCCACACCCACGGCGACGTTGACGCCGAGGGCCACAGCAACCGCCACGCCCACGGCAGACCGCTTCTGGCTGCCGCTCGTGCTGCGCGGAGACAAGGACTGACAAGACCCATGTTGCCAACGCTGGATTTTGGCTTCTGGCAGGTGAGCGCCTATGCCTTCATGGTCTGCCTGGGGGCGATCGTGCTCATCGTCTACGGCTTCTGGCGCCTGCTGGGGCTTGACCTGCCCGTTGAGGTGATCGGCCGGGGAGCCTTCCTCGCCACCCTGGGCGCGTTGGGCGGCGTTCTTCTGCCGGCCCTCACCCCCATGTTCGTGCGTTTCCTACGCACCGGTAGTTGGGGAGCGGGCGAGGGTCTCAGCATCATCTACGCTTTGCTCGGCGGCTTCGGGGTGGCGATACTTTACTTCTGGCGGCAGCACGCGCCGATCGGCCAGGCGTTGGACCTGGGCGGGCTGCCGGCGCCCCTGGCCCAGGCCATTGGCCGCCTCGGCTGTTTCGCGGCCGGTTGTTGCGCCGGCAAGCCTACCACGTCATGGCTGGGGATGTACCAGCCCAATGCCTACGGCGAATGGGCCATGCGCTACCCCACCCAACTGCTGAGCGCGGCCGCCGACCTGGGCATCTTTCTCATTCTGCTGCTGGTCGAACGCTACGGGCTGCGCCGGGCGGGTCGCAACAAGGAGTCTGCGCCTTCGCTGCCTACGGACCAGGCCCTGAGCGCCTCGACCGAGCCAGGATGGACGCTGGCGCGTGGCTGGCCCTTCGACGGCTTCCTCTTTCTGCTTTATGTGGCGATTTTCTCCTTGAAGCGCTTTGTCGTGGCTTTCCTGCGGGAGGAGCCTGCGCCCATGTTGGGGCCGTTCAGCCTCATGCACCTGTATGCCATCGCTGGCCTGGCGATGGCAACGGCGCTGATGCTGAACAAGTTCCGCCAGCGCGGTTAAGTCGCTGCACGCTGATATGAGACACTCACGTGGCAAGCCGGCATCAGGATGCGCGGTGCGCCGGTTACAGCGCACTGACCAGCCATCGAAGGAGATTCCAGTGCTTCGACGGTAGCCCATTCGAAACACTTCTCTATCAGAAGGTGGGCGATGTGTGGCCCTGCCTGCCCTACATTCCTGCGCCTTCGATCTGCCCGATCGCCTCGCGCAGAATGTCCGACTCGGTTGGCTCCCCGCGCTGGAATTCCTTCACCACCGCGCCGCGGCGCATGACCAGAATGCGATGACTCATCTCCAGCGCCTCCTGGTAATCGGAAGTAAGCATGAGGATGCCCACGCCGTGCTCCAGCAGCTCCTCCATGATCTTGTAGACCTCGCGACGGCCATTGATGTCGATGCCGCGCGTGGGTTCGTCGAAGATCATCACCTTACTCTGCGCACCCAACCACTTGGCCACCACCACCTTCTGCTGATTCCCGCCCGAAAGCTGCCCGGCGGAAGTCTCGATGCTGGGGGTGCGGATGTGCAGCCGGTCGACAAATTGCTGCGCTTCACGGTCGATCTGCCCATGACGGACAAGCCCATAAGCGCTCAGCCTGGGCAGGCTGGGCAAAGCATAATTGTTGCGGATGCTGTGGTCGCGGATCAGGCCCAGGCGCTTGCGGTCTTCGGTCAGATAGGCGATGCCGTGGGTGATAGCCTCGTCCGGCGAGGTGGCCTTCACCGGCTTGCCGTCGACGAAAACCTGGCCGCTGTCGATCACATCGACGCCGGCGATGGCCCGACCAAGCTCCGTTTTCCCCGCGCCCATCAAACCCGTGACGCCCACGATCTCGCCCTTCTTCACATGCAGGCTGACGTTTTTCAGCACCTTGCCGCGCGATAGATTCTGCACCTGCAAAGCATTCTCCGCCGAAGGCGCCGCCAGGTCAGGATACTGCTTTTTGATTTCGCCGCCGATCATCTTTTCGATCATCGTGTCGAGCGTGAGGTCGCGAATGTGGAAGGTTCCGACATTCTTGCCGTCGCGCAGGATGGTCACGCGGTCGCCCAACTCGTACACCTCGGCATAACGGTGCGAGATGTAAATGAAGCCGACGTTCTGCTCGGTTTTGAGATAGTGGATGAGATTGAAGAGGTCTTGCCGCGAGCGATCTTCGAGCACATCCGTGGGCTCATCCAAGACGATGACTTTGGCGTTGGTGGTGAGGGCGCGGGCGATCTCCACCATTTTTTGCTGGGTCACGCTCAGCCGGCCCACAATTTCGGTGGGGTCAAGGTTGATGTGGAGGCGATCGAGTAATTCTTTGGCGCGGGCATAGAGGGCGGGGATGTCGACCAGCCCCAGCCGGCGCATCGGTTCGACGCCCAAAAAGATATTGCGAGCGATGTCAAGCGTGGGCGCCAGGCTGAGTTCCTGGTAGATGAAGCGTAAGCCCCGGTCGAGCGCCTTTTGCGGGTCGTCGATGACGACTTTCTCGCCAGCGATGATGATTTCGCCCTCGTCGGCCTGGTAGGCGCCGCTGAGTACCTTGATCAGCGTGCTCTTCCCCGCGCCGTTCTCGCCCAAAAGGATATGAACCTCGCCCGGCAGCAACTGAAAATTGACATGATCGAGCGCAACCACACCGGGAAAGCGCTTGACGATGTCCTTCATCTCGACGATGTAGTCGTTGGGGCTCAGCGGATTGGCCATGATGCGCCTCGGGAGAGTGGACGAAGGTGGACGAAGGGACAAATGCTCGACGATGTGTTTCGTCTAGATTCGTCCCTTCGTCCGTTCGTTGACTGCTATTTCTTGAGGAACTCGTCAACGTTGTCTTTGGTGATGACCAAGCCAGGGATCAAGGTCTTCGGCTCGACTGCTTCGCCGTTGATCACCTTGACTGCCAGGTCGATGCCTTCGGCGCCCATGCGGGCAGGGTCTTGGCGCACGGTGGCGGTCATCTCGCCCGCCTTGATCGCCTCGAGGGCGATGGGCAGAGCGTCGAACCCGACCACAGCCACCTTGCCCACCAATCCCTTCTGCTTCACCACCGACAAAGCGGCGGCGGCGCCGGGGTCGAAGGCCACGAAGATGGCGTTGAGGTCAGGGTTGGCCGTCAGGGCATTCTGGGCCAACTGCGCCGACTTGTTCTCGTCC
>JAYRVO010000173.1:0-48929 GCA_041918515.1 Chloroflexota bacterium
AATGACTTATTCCGGCTTTCTCGGCATCTTCCTCGCCATCCCGCTCAAGCAACAAAGAAACTTCCGCGTTTCCCTATCCGCGTCCACAAAATGACTTATTCCGGCTTTCTCAGCATCTTCCTCGCCATCTCGCTCAAGCAACAAAGAAACTTCCGCGTTTCCCTATCCGCGTCCACAAAATGACTTATTTCAGCTTTCTCGGCGCCTTCCTCGCCATCCCGCTCATCCTCCTCGTCGCCCTCACCTGGCTGGATCACCGCCGCGGCAAGCGCCTGCCCGATCATCTCAGCGCCACGCCCGCCTGGCTCGTCATCCTCGGCCACATCGTCGTCGCCCTCCTCTACACCACCCCCTGGGATAACTACCTGGTGGCCACCCGCGTGTGGTGGTACAACCCCGATCTCGTCACCGGCATCACGCTGGGGTGGGTGCCGATCGAAGAATACACCTTCTTCATCTTGCAAACGCTCGTCACCGGGCTGTGGCTATTGTGGTGGGCCAAGAGGCTACCCAACCCACCCCAGCTTCCGGTCTGGCCGCACCTGCGCCTGGCGGCATCGCTGGCAATCGGCCTGCTCTGGCTCGGCTCAGCAGCGATCCTGGCCTCGGGCTGGCAGCCTGGCGTCTATCTTGCCCTCATTCTGGTCTGGGCCTTGCCGCCCGTGCTCTTGCAAATGGCCTTTGGCGCCGACATCCTCTGGCGTCACCGCCGCCTCATCCTGATTGCGCTCGCTCCGGTCGTCCTCTATCTGGCCGTGGCCGATGCACTCGCCATCGACGCCGGAACCTGGACGATCGACCCCACCCAATCGCTCGGCTTCTACCTGGGCGGCGTACTGCCCCTCGAGGAATTCGTCTTCTTCCTGATGACCAATGTCCTCATCGTCCTCGGCTCGATACTCGTCATGGCCCGATGCAGCTACGCGCGGGTCGCAAAGCTGCGCATACGTTTGCACAAAAGTTGGGCATGATGATGTTCGTCGCTCAAAAGCCGGCCTGGCTGCGCCCTTCCAGCCTGCTGATCCTCGCCTGGGTGCTGGTCATGATCAGTCTACCCATCCTGCGCTGGACGCTTGGCGATGCGGTCATCCCGACCGGCGTGCTCGTAGCCGTGCTGCTCCAAGCTGGCGCCGTGCTCACCCTGCTGGCGCAAGCCTGGGGAGCACGGCGCACTCTGCGCCTTGCCGTCGTGGTCGGCGTTCTCGCCTGGGGGATCGAGGCGCTCGGCTCCACCACCGGTTTCCCTTTTGGCGCTTATCACTACACGAATAGCCTCCAACCGCAGCTTCTCGGCGTCCCCATTATCATCCCACTGGCCTGGCTGATGATGCTGCCGCCCGCCTGGGCAATCGCCTGGCTGATCACGGGCCGCTACGGGACCCCGGCCTTCATCCTCGTCAGCGCCCTTGCCTTCACCGTCTGGGATCTCTTCCTCGACCCACAGATGGCGGCCTGGGGGTTTTGGGTCTGGGAGCGACCTGGCGGCTATTTCGGCATCCCCTGGGCCAACTACTTCGGCTGGCTGCTCGCCTCCGCCCTGCTCACCGCCCTCGCCCGCCCAACTGACCTGCCCCTCCGCCCGCTCCTCCTCATCTACGCCATCACCTGGGCGCTGGAAAGCATTGGCCTCATCGTCTTCTGGGGCCTGCCGGGGCCAGGCGTCGTCGGCTTCATGGTCATGGGCGGAATGCTCTTGGCTGCGATACTGGGAGTAGTGAGGCGTGAAACGTGAGACGTGATCCGCGTTTCCCCATCCGCGTCCACAACCAAAACCGCCCTGCCCACAACAGTCATTGAAGAAACATCCGCGTTTCCCCATCCGCGTCCACAACCAAAACCAGCCGCTACACCCAAATTCGCATTTCGCAATTCGCAATCCGCATTTCGCAATTCGCAATGATCCTCCTCCTCGCCTTCCTCCTCGGCGCCCTCCCTTTCTCCCTTTGGATAGGTCGTCTGGCCTTGCGCACCGACATCCGCCATTATGGCGACCACAACCCCGGCGCCACCAATGTGCTGCGGGCGGGCGGGTGGTGGTGGGGCGGGCTGGCCCTGCTGCTTGACTGCTTGAAGGCCGCCATCCCGGTCGGGCTGGTTCACTTCGGCCTGGGCTGGAGTGGCTGGCCGCTGGCTTGGGTCGCGATTGCGCCCGTGGCTGGACACGCCTTCTCGCCCTTCCTGCGTTTTCGCGGGGGTAAGGCAGTCGCCGCCACCTTTGGCGCCTGGGTGGGCCTCACCGTTTGGGAAGGCCCAACTGTGCTCGGCCTACTGCTCGGTCTCTGCTTCGCTCTCGTCGCCGCCAGCGGTTGGGCCATGATCCTGGCCATGATCGGCCTGCTTGCCTACTTCGTCCTCATCCCGGCCGCTTTCAACCCTCTCGACCTTCGCCCCGCCCTTGTCCCCACGCTCCTCGTCACTTGGCTCGGCCATGTCGCCATCCTGGTTTGGAAGCATCGGGCGGAATTAGCGCATTGGCCGGTCTTGCGCAAAAGGTAAATGGATATTGGGTATTGGATATTGAGCAACAATATCCAATACCCAATATCCGTCTCAACCTCCATGTTCGCCATCGCCCTCACCGCCATCCTGCTATTCATGCTGCTGACGGCATCCGTCAATGCGGTGGCATGGCCGCGGCTGCACCCTGACAAAGGACAGGCGCAGGGGCCAGGAACTGCGGAGCATCCCTTCGTCTCGCTGCTCGTGCCTGCACGCAACGAAGCCACAATCATCGCCAACACCGTGCAGGGCCTTTTGGTGCAGGACTATCATCGTTTCGAGCTTCTGATCCTCGACGATCATTCCGAGGATGACACCGCCGCCATCGCTCAGGCCGCAGCGCGGGATGACGTCCGCTTCCGTCTTCTCACCGGCGCCGACCTGCCCCCCGGCTGGCTAGGCAAGAACTGGGCCTGCCACCAACTGAGCCAGGCCGCCACCGGCGACCTGCTCGTTTTCACAGATGCCGACGTGCGCTGGCAGCCGGACGCCCTCGCCGCCCTCGTTTGTCTGGCCCAACAGCAATCCTCCGACCTGCTGGCTGTCTGGCCCACGCAACAGACGGAGACCTGGGCCGAGCGGCTGGTCGTCCCCCTGATGGCTCTGGCCGCCCTCGGCTATCTGCCCCTGCCGCTGGTGCATCACACCCGGTTTGCCGCCTTTGCCGCTGCCAACGGCCAATGCCTGGCCTTCCGTCGCCCGGCCTACGAAGCCGTGGGAGGCCACGCCCGCGTGCGCGATCAGATCGTCGAAGACATCGCCTTCGCCCGCCGCATCAAAAGTGCGGGCTTACGGCTGCGTATGGCCGACGCCGCCGGTCTCATCACCTGCCGCATGTACAACAATTGGCCGGAAGTACGCGATGGCTATGCGAAAAATATCCTGGCCGGGTACGGAAACAAGGTGTGGGCGCTGCTGCTGGCTGCCATCTTTCATTGGCTGGTCTTTGTCGGTCCGTGGTTGTGGATGATCGCCGCCCTCATCGCTCGCGCCCCGGTGCTCTGGCCCGCTCTGCTCATCACCCTTACCATCATCGTGCGTGGTCTCACCGCCGCCGTCACTCGCCAGCGCATACGCGACGCCCTACTCATACCGGTCTCCGTCCTGCTAATGACGATCATCACTGCTCGCGCCTTGTGGTGGCGATGGCGTCAGGGCGGGCCGCGCTGGAAAGGGCGGGTGCTTACGCCGTCCTGACCGGCAGCCGTCGCACACGCAGCGAATCCACCACCCGGCAAGCACCCTCGTGCGGAGCGCCATCTCACCATCATCGCCGCCGACAGTAGTACTTGGCCAGAGCGCATCTACGCTTCCCCATCCGCGTCCACAACCTGACCCCTCCCACTCTCATCTATACCCAACCAACCCATGAAACAAAAAATCATCGTCATCGGCAGCGGCTTCGGCGGTCTCAGCGCCGCCATCCGTCTGGCAGCACAAGGTCACGACATCACGCTCTTCGAGAAACGCGACAAACTCGGCGGGCGCGCCTACGTCTACGAGATCGACGGCTTCAAATTCGACGGCGGCCCCACCGTCGTCACCGCGCCCTGGATGCTGGACGAGCTATGGGCGCTGGCCGGGAAACGTCGAGAAGACTATTTCCAACTCATACGGCTCGACCCCTTCTACCGCATCTTCGACCACAACAAGCGTTTCCTGGACTACAACGGCGACCACGACTTCATCTTGCAGCAGATCGACAAATTCAACCCGGCGGACAAAGAGGGCTATACGCGCTTCATCGCCACCACCAAGGATATCTTCGACACCGGCATTGCCCTCATCGACAAACCCTTCCTCCACGTCACCGACATGGCCCGCGTCGCGCCCGACCTGGTGCGCCTACAATCCTATCGCAGCGTCTACGGCTATGTCTCGAAGTTCATCCAAGACGACTTCCTGCGCCGCTGCTTTTCGTTCCACCCCCTGCTCATCGGCGGCAACCCCCTCAACGCCTCCTCGCTCTACGTGCTCATCCACTACCTCGAGCGCGAGTGGGGCATCCATTACGCTGTGGGCGGCACCGGCGCCATCGTGCAGGCCATGGGCCGATTGCTGGCCGAGCTTGGCGGCAAAATCCATCTGAACACGGAAGTTCAGGAAATCCTGACCAAGGGCCGCCGCGTAACGGGCGTCCGCCTGGCTGATGGCAGCCTGCACGGGGCCGATGCCGTGGTCAGCAATGCCGATGTGGCCTGGACCTACCTCAATCTCATCCCCGCCCAGTATCGCCGCCAAAACAGCGACGCCCGCATCAAGCGCAAGAAGTACAGCATGTCGCTCTTCGTCATCTATTTTGGGACGAAGCGCCAGTATCGCGATGCCGGCCTGGCCCATCACAACATCATCCTCAGCCAGGACTACAAGGGCTTGCTGCGTCAGATTTTCGCCAACGCCGACCTGCCCGAAGATTTCTCGCTCTACCTGCACATGCCCACCCTCACCGACCCCAGCCTGGCCCCCGCCGGCGGCGAGGCCTTCTACGTCCTCTCGCCTGTCCCCCACCTGGCCGCCAATATCGACTGGTCGGTTCAGGCCCGGCCCTACCGCGACGCCATCATGCAGTTCCTGGAAGCCAACTACTTGCCCGACCTCCAGGCCAACATCGTGGCCGAGCATTTCATCGACCCGCCCCACTTCCAGAACACGCTCAACAGCTATCTCGGTTCGGCCTTTTCGGTGCAGCCCACCCTGCTGCAATCGGCCTGGTTCCGTCCCCACAATCGCTCCGAGGACTTCGCCAACCTCTACTTTGCCGGCGCCGGCACGCACCCCGGCGCCGGTCTCCCCGGCGTGTTGGCGTCGGGGAAGATCGTGGGCGAGATGATCGGGTCGGTGCGCTGATTTCCGTCTAACGCATGGCAAGCACTACTGCTATCGCAGCTACGATCTGCTCCGTGTAGGCGGTTGGGAGCACGCCCAACCGCCGCACGAATCGTTGCTCCGAGATGGAACGGATCTGAAAAGCGTCGGCAGCGGAAGTCTTTGTGAGCCCATTTGTAGGTGATGGTTCAATCCGCACCATCCAGGGTGCTACGCTATAGTGGTCTTTCCAGTCAGTGAAAGGCACAATGACCTTAAGCGGCAGCGCGCCCACAGCATTGTCATTGACGATCACTGCTGGGCGGGTCTTATGGATCTCAGCCCCCAACGTTGGATCAAGGTTGATGAGCCAGACCTCGCCTCTATGCATAGAAGTCTTCGCCGTCTAGACTCGTAAAGACAGTCAGTTCGGAATCCGCCAAATAGTCATCACGCAGGGCTGCCGCTGCGGCGACGAGCTGTTGCTGGCGAAGGGCTTGCTCTTGGCCGGGATCGCGCAGCCAATCCTCGCGCATCATCTGCACCACAGCCTCGACGACGTCAAGGCGCTCGATCGGGGACAGCTTGCGAAAATCTGCCAGGATGGTTGCTGGTAGGGTGGTAGTCATCGTAATTGCTGCATCGAAACGCCTTGTCCAGGCTGACCATGGGAATCATCGGTTGATTAATACGTAACCCAATTCTACGGCGAAGCCGCGGGAAAGGGAAATGTACTCGTCAAGGGAAAGAGCGCCGGGTCGAGCGCGATAGCCTGCCAAATGCGCTTCCAGGCATGCCCAGGCTGCTCGACCTACTCCACTGTCGCGTTGATTTCCCTCCCAAGCAGCGGCAGGTAGAAATGAATGCTCTGCCCGAAGACCACCGGAGCGGCAGGGCGCAGCGCGCCGGTCTCGAAACTCTCCCACGCCAGTCCGTCTTCGCTCTGTGCTTCGACCGCCAATCTGTCGCCATCCTGTGAGTAGGCGAACGGCTGGCCGTCCGTCGTCCCTTGTCGAGCATTTCCCAGATTGGCGTGCCAGTAGCCATTCGCATCCACCAACGCCGCCATCGGCAGCGATTGGCCCGCGGTCCCCTGGCCATCGGCATCCTGCAAGGTCAAATAGAGGATGGCGCCAGCGGCGGGGGTGACGCCATCGGCCTTGAACACCTGGCCGTAAATGGTGTCGGAAGAAGGTGGGGCAGCGAGGCTGGCGCGCGTGCGGAAGCTGGCCGGGGCGCTGGCCGCGCTCACATCACCGCCGGAGACGATGCGATAGAAGTAGGTCGTGTCGGGCTTGAGGTCATCCAGCACGACGTAGTGCGTGCGGCTGGCGGTGTGGAAGCCACGAACATCGAAGGCATAGCTGTCCAGGGCTTCGGTTTCGCCGTAGACGACGAAGCCGGTGGCGAGGACATCGGTCAGCCACGCGATCGTCACGCTCGTATCGCGCAGGTTGCCGATCTGCACATTGGCGGCGGCGATTGGCTCAGCGGGGATGGACGCGGGCGGTGAAGCGGGCGCGGGAGCGGCGAGTAGGGCGTCGGCAGCCGCCGGCGCGCGGGGAGTGACCACCCCGGTGCTGTTCACGAACAGGAAATAGCCGCGCTGGCGCTCGATAGGGAAGTCGTCGAAGGGTAGGCCGCAGAGGTGCCCACTCCAGCCGCCGTTCTGCCAGCGATCGATCTCGATGGCCAGCGCGCCCTGGCTGATGATCTCGTTGCACAGGCTGGCGGCGGTGTAGGCGCCGGTGTGGGGGATGCTGATGGCGTTCCAACCGCTGTGCAGCGCCAAAGAGACCGGCTGCGTCACCGCAGCGCCTTTCAGGTTCCAGACGCTGGTGGCGTTGTTGCGCACGAAGTAGCCGCTGCCCAACTCCAGTCCAAAGGCGTTGGTGGGAACACCGCACAGGTGCCCGTCCCACCCGGCCTGCTGCCAACGATCGACCTCTGCCAGCGCCCCACCCTGTTGATTGACCTCGGCGCAGAAGGAGGCGGCAGTGAGCGGCGTCGCTGGCGTCAGTGGCAGGGCGATGAAGTTCCAGCCACGTTTGAGGGTGGTTTGCGAGATGTCGGGGCAGGCGCCGGCGGGGCCGAGGATGAGATCGGGCGCGGGGCGGGCGGCGGCGATAACGATGGGGGTTGGGCAGCGGACGCCAGCCGCAGCGCCGCGGGCTTCCAGGACGAGTTGATCGCCAGATGCGGTGTAGCTGAAGGAACCCGCCAGATCCGGCGTGCGTGCGTTGCCCAGGTTGGCCGACCAGTAGCCGTTGGCGTCGGTCAGGGCGGCGAGCGGAGCCGACTGGCCAGGGCTGCCGAGATCATCGCTGTTGCGCAGGGCAAGGTAGATGAGCGTCCCGGCGGCGGGGGCGCCACCGTTGCGCGTGAAGGCGCGGCCGAAGACGGTGTCGGCAGGGGGCAGGGCCAGGGTAGGGCCAGTCTTGAAACGGTAGAAAGCGCCTTCGTTGTCGGCTTGGGACGAGCCAGAACGGACGGCGAAGGAGTAGGTGGTGTTGGGTAGCAGACCGCTGAGGGTGACGAAGTGCGTGTCGTCGCGCGCGGTGGGGCCGCGGTCGTCGGGGGCGGTGCGATGGACGTGATCGGGATCGAGGCCGAAGGCAACGATGCCATCGGCGGCCACATCGGTCAGCCAGGAGATGGTGGCTGCGGTGTCACGCACGTTGGTTACGCGGATGTCGGAGATGAGCGGTGTGTAGGTCACTACGTTCATACGCACAGGCAGCATCTGCCGGCCGTGCAGGGGATCGTTGCTGAGCACCACCAGATTGGCGAAGTAGGATCGAGGCACAGCAAGGCTGGCATCGAGGGTGACGGCGACGACAGTTGAACTCTGGCTGGCGACCGTTCCGGAAACGGGCGTTGCGCTCAGCCAGGAGACGTCGCTGTATTCGGTGCAATCCTCTCGTTCACCGGGATAGGCGAAGCAAATTGCCAGTCCGTTCCTCAATCTTGATGTATTGAAGGAATATTCGAGGCCCGTGGCATCGTCGCCCTGGATGCCGATGGTCGCATAGGCGCCGTAATCGCGGCCACAGCCAAAGACGACATCCCGGTATTGGAAGAGAATATTGCCGCTGGCGTAGAGGATGATTTCCCAGGTAGCTGGTTGCGAACATTCGTAACCGCCCACCTCGTAGTATTCGATGATGAAGCGCCCCGGTTCCGCCTTGTAATAGACAGCGCCGGGCCTGATCAGCAGATCGTCCCAGAAGGGCGCCAGGAAGGCGTGGACGCCATAGGTGTTGGGGCCAGGGATGGGGACGTTGTTCAAGCTCACAAGCTTGTCCTCGAAGTACACCACGCCATTCGTGGCCACTGCTACTTCCGTATGGCTCTCGCCATAGAAAGGGAAGGCGAAGGGGACTGGCAAGGGCCAGAAATAAGCATCGTCTTGTCCCTTTAGCTTCGTGATCTCGCTGCCATCGCCGCCTGCGGGTGGGGCGATCTCGACCCACTGGTAGCGCGGGCCGCCAGAGGTTCGGCTATCGCGGTAGGTGTAGCCGAATTCGTCTGGGCCGCCTTGGGGGTTGGGGTTGGGGGCGTTTACCGACTCCTTTTCGCGCAGGGCAAAGGACAGCGCGCCTGCCCCAGTGTTGGTAAGGGTGAGCGGTAGGGTCGCGCTGAGACCCTGGCCAACGGTAATATCGAAGCTACCGGGTGTTACGCGACTGCACGGTTGCAGCCAACGCAAAGCGAAGTCGAGGGTGGTGGTCATCTGGCGACTGATGCTCACGCCGCTGGTCCGAACCTGTTCGTAGCCGGGATGGTTTACGGTCACAGTATAGGGGCTGGCAGCAGCCAGAAGCCAGAGCGAGTAGGCGCCGGCGCCATTGCTACGCGCGGTGCGCGTCACGCCTGTGCTGGCCGTCACGGTCACTTCGGCGTCAGCCAGCGCCTGCTGTCCCGCATCGCAGTAGCCCCGGCCGGTCACGACGCCGACGAGGCGCCCGTAGGTGGCGGGAGCCGTGACCGTCATCGTCACCGGCACGGCAGGTAGTTGATAGGGGGTGTCCTCATCGATGCGCAGGGTGGCCAGGTAACGACCGGGTTCGGGGATCTGGGTTTGCGCGGCATCAAGGCCCAGGGTGATGATCTGTTCGCCCTGGGCGGGAATCGTGCCGGAAATGGGCGTCATCGTCAGCCAAGGAACCGGCGCGATGGCGATATGGCAGCGTTGGCCTTGATCAAGATATTGGTTGACATCGGCCCCATGCAGGCCATTAGTGCCTGTGGCAGCGTAGATGCGGTCATCTACGCAACTGTAGGCCGGCGCGACGACGGCGCTGGCGAGAGGCTCGTTTTGATCGCTCCAGTCGCCGTTCGGCCACAAGGCCGGGTCGAGCGCCCATGTGTCATCGTAGGCCAGCCAAAAGTCGCCAGCCACGCCACCGCCGCCAGCCACATAAAGCCGATCTCCATACCAACTGACGATGGCGCTCATGCGGCCGTTGGGCAGTTGCGGGCCACTAGCGTCCCAAGTGTTGGTGGCGGGGTGGTAGCGTTGTACATCCGTCGATGGATCGGCGTTGCTCGCCCCGCCAACGAGGAAAATGTAGTCGTCTATGGCCGCCACGCTGCCATAGACCACAGCCGCAGGCATCGGCGCCAGGGGGCCGGTCCATTCGTCGCTGGTAGGGTCGTAACGCCAGACATCGCTACTGACATCCGGGGTTCCGGCGAAGGTGTAGATCGCATCCTGCCAGGCAACCGACATCGGTGTGCCCACATGGGGCCAGGTGCTAAGTTGCCAGGTGTTGGTGGCGGTGTCATAGATCTGGAAGGCGTTGGTATGGGCGTCGCCGTCATAACCGCCCACCAGATAGATCACATCTCTGATGCAACTGGCGTTCATGTTCATCAAGGCCATCGGCATGTCGGCCAAGCGCGTCCAGGCGTCGTCTTGAGCATCATATCGCCAAGATTCGGCCAAGACGGCATCATCCATGTTGGCGCCGCCGAACACGTAGTAACTCTTGCCATCGCAGGTAGCTCCCGCCGCGCGGTAGCGGGCGCCGCTGGGGATGGGTGTGGCCGCGCCCCAGGCCTCGGGCCGCGCTCCCTGGGCGAGCACACCCATAGGCGCTTTGTCCCACGGTTGCGACGAAGCCAGGCGTTTGATCTCAGGCCAGGCCGCGGCGCGCGCCGTTCCCAGCGGATCGGCGCCCTCATTTCTGGCGCTGATCTCGAACGTCGCCGGCCAACCACCTCGATTCTTCAATTTGAGGGTGGCGCTGCCACTGGCGCCCCATTCCACGCTGGCGGCCAGGCTCGTTGGCTCTGCCGCCAACCGGCCCGCTGGAAGACGGAAGTTTTGCCGAACGACATCGCGGGCTACAACAGTAGGCTGTCTCACCGCCGGGCCATAGCCGCTCCCTAATGTAGCCGTCATGGGCGCGGCGCCGGTGGGGGCAAAGAGTTGATAGAAGCCATCTGCCAATGCCGGGTCGGCGGGGGTGGCGAAAGTAAGCGTGGTGGCGCCAGAAGCATGGGCGACGCCGGCGCCGTTCAGCGCCGTGCTCAGATTGGCATCGAAGACATTCCCCACCACCATACCGCCAGGGAGCGGCTGACATCCGCTCCAGATGCGAATGTCATCGACGTAGTAACCGGGATAGGTGATGCTGCTATCGCTGGACAGCCTGAAGGCGATCTTGAAATTCGGGACGGCAAAGCTGGAATCAAGCTCAGCGGCATGTTCCGTCCACACCGTGTCGACCGCGCCGCCAGCGCTGCTGAAGATGTGGACCCATGTGCTCCCACCATTCTTGCTGGCCTCGACATCAGCCACATCGTAGTTGATCTCTGTCACCAACCACTGCCACCACGATACGCGGAACGATTGTCCTCGCAGCGCGCTCAGATCAAGAGGCGGCGAGACGAGATAGCCATTCTCATCGTTACCGTAATCGCCCGCAAGGTTGGTGGCCCACACCTTCGTTCCCGAATGCGCCGCGCCTGGCCCGCTCGTGGGCGTCCCCCATTCCCAGGAGGAGGGGCGGATCTCCACCTCGGAGTAGCCACCATTGTTGGCCTCGAAGTTCTCGTTGTAGAAGACGCCAGCCCGATAACCCGGCGCCACACAACGCGCCACATCCACCGGCAGAGCGAAGTTCTGGAGGCGAGTGGCGTTGGAGAGCGGAAATGCCCGCGTTTGTGTCTGATAGCCGTCACTCACCGCGCTGACCGTGAAGGAATAGGTCGTTCCTACGAACAGAGACACGCTGTAGGCGCCAGTCGCGGGATTAGTGAAAACAGGACCGAGAGGGTAGTCGCTGATCTCGATGCGAGCATACAACGGCCAGTTTTGGCCCCCGCCATCGCGCACAATCCCGGAAACAAGGAGGGTGGGCAAGGGAGTCAGAGCTACATCTCGAGTGGTGACGGCATCTGCTTGCACAACGACCCCTGGCGTTGTCACCAGGCGATAGCCGTAAGCTGAAACAGACAGGCTGTAAGTTCCCACCGGCACATGCAACAGGCGATACATGCCCTGCTCGTCCGTTGTGGTGACGAAAGCGCCCAATTCGACGCGAGCCTGGGCGATGGGGTTGCCGGTGGCGGCGTTGGTCACACGGCCCTGAACTGTCCCCACAGGGCCAGTGGTGCAGGATGGGAAGCGAAAGGCGCCAATGCGGGTGCGCCAACCCATGGGGCTGGTGGTCGCATAATATTCCTGGGTGTACCAGAACGTGCAATCATCGCTTGGGTCCACGACCATCATGCTATAGTCGCCCCAGCGCCCTGCGTCATGGGTCTGAGAGCCGCCCCCTGCCTGCAACGTGGTCTCGGCCTGGGCAAGCGTCCCGGCCGGATCGCCAGCCAAACGCCCGGCATAACGGATAGAGGGGTAGACGCTGGCGCTGGAGGCGCTGTAGCCCAAAGCGATGTTGCCAGCGGCATCCATGGCCAGGCTGCCCATCCAGCGGTGCGTGGCATCCGGCGCATAGGTGCCCTGCTGGAAAATCTGCCAGCCGCTGCCGGCATGGCGCAATTCATACCAGCGCACACCGGCGCGGTTGGCGTTGTTGATATCGACCGTGTGATTGAGTACCAACGTTTGCTGCGCGCCGAAGTTGCGGTAGACTGCGCGATACATCAGGCGGTCGGAGATGGGATCGAGGTAGGAAGCAGAGTTGACGCCAGGTTGGGGGATGCAGTTGATGTCGCCGCCGCACATCACGCCGTCGAAAGCGGCCACAGGCAGATGGGTTGTTTGTGTAAAAACGGAGTTGGCAGGCCGCGACCAATCGACATGAAACTGCCAGATCTGGAGCTGGTCGCGCGGAAAGCCCTGGGCGTCGTCATCGACTTCTACGAAGTAGTTGGGCGCGCCTGCAGGCGGAGGGGTGGGGCCATCCAGATCGGAGGGCAACATGCCGCCCAGCTTCTCGTCCAGGCCGAACAGGTCGAAATAGACCATACGCGCGGGCTGACCGAGCAGCATCTTGTCCCGCTCGAAGACGACAACGCCCTGTCCGGCCCAAGTTTCGGGCGAGAATGTAAACTGGTTGGCGGACATGTAATAGCCATCGGGCCAGACGCCGAATTTGGGATAATCGTTCATCTTGGTCTGATGGTAGAGGAAGGCATAGCGATGCCAGGCGCCGGTGGGATCGCCCGTGCGCGAGATGGCAATACACTGATAGTATGGCCCGCTGGGGAAGTTGGGCAGGGCAAACTGGCTCATGAGCCAACGGTCGGCCACGTGATCGTAGAGAACGACCGGATCGCCGTCGTTGTTGCTCTGGCAGGGGCCGCCAAATCCTTGCCACAAAGTGTTGATGGCTGCCGGGCCGTAAAGCTTGACGCCCTGTTTGTTCCAAATGGCAAAGGAAACATTGACCATCTGCACGTAGTGGTTGGGGCCGACATCGCCGATGGTGTCGGGCGGCAGCACTTCGTCGACATTGTTCACGCCCTCGAAACTGAGCAGCGGGGCTGGCATTGCCGTCTGGCCGGGCGTTGTTTGCAGTACGGGATCGCTGACGTTGGGTTCGTTGGCAGCCGCCTGGGCACGCAGTGGCAAGGGTCGGCGCGGCAGAGCGCGCGCCGGCGCCGGCGCCAACGGCAAGAGATCGCGTAAAGGCGGCGAGACATCGTGCTGAAGCGATGTGCTCACGAGGGGACGAGGCGGAACAGGCTGGGGGTGTCCCGTCGCTGCGAGGCTCTCTTCCGCCCTGGCCTGCACGACCACGCCACCGCCGCCGAACGCCCACAGCGCCGCGGCCAATAAAATTCCCACCACGAGCAGACTCTTGCCCAAGTTCATTGTCCTCATGGTCTCCTCCTCGAGAGCCACGATCATAATGGAAGCATAAGTACTCTTAGTTTACACTTTTACCCGTGATCGATCAAGTTGAATCTATACGATCATCCGGCCATCCTCAAATTTGGAGTTGCTGTGCGTTTGTTTGAGAAAGCCATTCGCGCCATTCGCGCCATTCGTCTATTCGTGTCATTCGTGAGAGTTAAACGGCTGCCTGCTTTGACATGCTCCCGCTGATCGATCTATAATCCCCGCCATAACTGACCGACCGGTCGGTAACTCTCGATCCAACGGAGACGCTCGTGGACACAGACAAGCGCAATCGCAATCGCATTCTTCTCCTCTTATTCTTCGGTGTGCTGATGGGGGCGCTGGATATCGCCATTATCGCGCCCGCCCTGCCCGCCATCCAGAAATACTTTGCCTTCGACGACCGCGCCAAAGCTTGGGTCTTTGGCATCTACGTCCTCTTCAACCTGATCGGCACCCCGCTCATGGCCAAACTCTCGGATGCGCGCGGGCGCCGGGCTATCTACATCCTGGACGTGAGCCTGTTTGCGATTGGCTCGCTCGTGGCGGCGTTGTCGCCCAGCTTTGGCGTCCTGCTGCTGGGGCGAGCGATGCAAGGTTTGGGCGCAGGCGGCATCTTCCCCGTCGCCAGCGCCGTCATCGGCGACACCTTTCCGCCCGAAAAGCGCGGCAGCGCCCTGGGCTTGATCGGCGCCGTCTTCGGCATCGCCTTCTTGATCGGCCCCATCCTCGGCGGCGTCATCCTGGCGCTGGCAGATTGGCGCTGGTTGTTCCTGATCAACTTGCCCATCGCCATCGTCCTCATCCTGGCAAGCATGCGGCTGTTGCCGGCCACACGCCCGCCCACCCGCAAGCCCTTCGATTGGGCGGGGATGCTCCTCCTGGCCCTCAGCCTGAGCAGCTTTGCCTATGGCATCACCCGGATCGACACGACGCAGTTCATCGCCAGCGTAACATCTGTTGCAATCTGGCCGTTCTTGGCAGCAGCGGCCATCTTCCTGGTCGGCTTTTGGTGGATCGAACGCCGCGCCTCTGATCCCATTTTGCGCGTGCGGCTATTTGCGTCACGCCAGATTGCAGTGGTAAGTGGTGTGGCGTTAGGCTCGGGCGTCGGCGAATCAGCCGTGGTCTTCGTACCGTCGTTGTTGGTGGCTGCTTTTGGCATCACCGAAGCGCAATCGAGTTGGTGGTTACTCCCGCCTGTGTTGGCGATGGCCGTTGGCTCGCCGTTTGCCGGGCGCATGTTGGATCGCGCTGGCTCGCGCGTGGTGGTGCTGCTGGGGTCGGTTCTGCTGGCGGCGGGAATGTTGTTGGTCGGTCTCACTTCGGTGACCACGGTGGTGTATCTCTTGACCGCCGTCTTGGTGGGGCTGGGCCTCGGCATGCTCTTGGGAGCGCCTCTGCGCTACATCGTGCTGAACGAAGCCCCGCCTGCTGACCGGGCGTCGGCGCAGGGCGGCTTGACCCTGTTCACGGCCACCGGCCAACTACTGGGCAGCGCCGTGGTTGGCGCTGTAGCAGCCTCTGGCGGCGGCGGCGCGGTTGGTTATCAGAAGGCTTTCCTGGTCGTTGGCATCATTGCCGTTCTTCTTACCCTCCTCGCCCTCCCCCTCAAAACCCAGGCCGCCGAGCGCGAAACCGTTCGCCGCAACGAGGCCGCGCAGGCGGGAGTAGGAAGTAGGAAGTAAGAAGTAGGAAGCATCACCCCATCACCCTGTCACCTTGTCACCGCGCTGTACTCAGCGCCGTCACCTTGTCATTCATTCCTATGAGGTCCTCATGTACGAAATCGTTCTCACCCTCCACAGCCTCCTCCGTTGGCTTATCGTCATCGCTGGCGTCATCGCCGTCGTGCGCGGCTTCCTCGGCTGGTCGGGCAAACGTCCCTGGACGGGCCTGGATGACCGCCTGGGGATGCTGTTCACCATGAGTCTGGACGTGCAAGTTCTGCTCGGTTTGCTGCTGTTCTTCGTCCTCAGCCCCATCACCCGCCAGGCGCTGAGTAACTTCGGGGCAGCCATGGCCAACGAAACCACGCGCTTCTTCCTGGTCGAACACTTCCCTCTGCTGCTCATCGCCGTCGTGGTGGCTCACATCGGTCGCGCCCGCGCCCGCAAGGCCGCCGCTGCCGGCAGCAAATTCCGGCAGACGGCCATCTGGTTCGGGATCGCCTTCCTGCTCATCCTCCTGGCCATCCCCTGGCCCTTCCTGGGCTACGGCGCTGGTCGCGGTTGGTTGTGATGAAACCGGACTCGCCAGCAACAGAACCGAAGTTCAGCATTTGGCGTTCGCTCAAGCTCGGCGCCTTTAACATCGGTTCGTCGCTCACCGACCTGCTGACCTCAGCCGTCTGGAACCGCATCCTCATCGTCGATCTGGGCGTACCCGCCTGGCCGGTGGCGCTCCTGACCGCCGTCCGCTATCTCTTGGCCCCGCTCAGCCTCTGGGCGGGACATCTCTCCGACACGCATCCTCTCTTTGGCCGCCGCCGCACGCCCTACATCTGGCTGGGGCGGCTGCTGATGCTGGTTTCCCTGCCGCTCATCCCTGTCTCCATGGCCGCCATTGGCCAGGGCTATCGCTCCGCAGGATCGGTGGGCGGGTGGCTATTGGCGATTGCCTCCTTCCTCCTCTACGGCATCGGCCAACTGATCTCAGGGTCGCCATTCCTGGCCCTGGTTTCTGATAGCGCGCCCTATGCCCGCCGCGGCCAGGCCATCGCCATCGTACAGACCTTGCTCGTGGCCAGCTTTGCCTTCGGCGGCTTCCTCTACGGGCGGTTGCTGCCCACCTGGGATCCTGCGCGTTTCTGGCGCCTGGTGATGTTCGCCATGGCCGGCGCAGCCTTGTTCTGGCTATTTGCCATCTGGGGCGAGGAGCGCCGCCAACCCTCTGGCCCCCGCGCTATCGCCGTCCCCCACACCTCTCTACGCCGATCATTGGCCGAGATCTGGTCCGACCCGCGCACGCGCGCCTACGCCGTGTTCCTCGGCGCCTCCGCTTTCTTCGCCTTCATGCAAGATTCGATGCTGGAGCCATTCGGCGGCGACGTCTTTGGGCTGAGTGTGGGCGAAACCACTCGTTTCAACGCCTATTGGGGTTCGGGCGTGTTGCTGGCGATGATGTTGGTTTCGTGGCTCACACGGCGCTGGCGGCCCGAACAACAGGTGAGCGCCACTGCCTGGGGTCTGGCCATGTTGGGCGCGCCGCTCCTGCTCCTCAGCCTGGCGTCGGCGCTGGTTCTGCCCGCACTCATACGCCCCACCCTGATCTTGTTCGGCTTTGGCTTCGGCGTCTTTACGGTGGGCGGCGTCAGCCTGCTGATGGCCATGAGCAAACCCGGTCGGGCCGGCGCCTACCTGGCCCTCTGGAGCATGATCCAGCTCGTCACGCGCGGGGCCGGCATCGCCATGGGCGGCGTCATCCGCGACGCGGCGCTGGCCATCACCGGGACCTACAGCGGGGCCTACGCGACCTTGTTCGCCATCGAGGCCGTTGGCTTGTTCCTGAGCATCTACCTGCTTTTGCGCGCCGATGTGAAAGGCTTCGCACAGGACAGCGGCCATCTGTCCTCATCAGGAATCCTGGCGTCACTCGGCGATTGAATCTCACTTTAAGCGATGGCGCCCCATGACCCCAGCTGCCTCCTCGTCCGCCTCTGCCGACGTACACCAGCGCTGCCTCGATGAAGCTACACGGCTCTTCGTCGAGCACGGCTATCATGGCATCTCGATGCGCGAGATCGCCGAACAGGTGGGGATGTCGAAGGCTGGGTTGTACTATCATTTCAAAGACAAAGAGGCGCTTTTCCTCGCCATTCTCACCGCCAACATCGAGCAGATCGAGGCCATCATCCAGGCCGCGTGCGCTGAGGAGACCAGCACCCGCGCCCGCATCGCCCGCATCCTGCGCGAGATTGGCGCCCGCGCCCCGGCCCAAAGCGCCATCATCCGCTTGGCCAGCCAGGAACTGAGTCAACTCAGCCCGCAAGCGCGCCAAACCTTCGTCCAGCAATACCACGAGAAGTTCACCGGCCAAATCGAAATCATCCTGGCCGCTGGCGTCAGCGCGGGCGAACTTCGCCCTGTCGACGCTCGGCTGGCGACCTGGATACTATTGGGGATGATGTATCCCTTCTTCTATCCGGCCAACAACGCCTATCTGGCCCCGGCCGATCAGGCCATTGAGCTGATGGTGTCGATTTTCTTTGATGGGGTTGCTGGGGAGAATGATAAAGGCACTAACCCGAACAAGCCGGAATCTATTGATCGCTAGGTTGATTTGTTATGAGGGTCGTGATGCGTGAAACGTGATGCGTGAAACGTGAGAAAACGTCGACAATTTTCACGCATCACGTCACGCATCACGCATCACGTTTCAAGATCGCTATTTCCGCCGCCGCGCCAGCAACAACGCCAGCGCGCCCACGCCAACCGCCGCGGCCGCGCCCAACCACGCCTGCTTGTTCCCTCCGCCCGCCTCCACCCCCTTCGCCATCACCGGAATGGCGGCCAGTTGGGCGGTCGTCTCTGCCTTCACCTGGGCAAAACGGGCGGGATCGGAACGCAACGCATCGGCCAGGGCGCGCTTCTCGGCGACGTCCGCGTCGGTGATGTATTTGTCGTGAAAACGCAGCCCAGCCAGCTTGAAGTCATGCTTCTGCGAGAGCTTGTAGATTTCCTTCACTCGCTCCATCGTGATGTTGCGGCCCAACGTGTAATCCTCGAAGCGGCCCTCCATCGCCAACAACGCCGTCTCGGCCAGACAGGCATACGAAGTCTTTGGCGGCAGGCCGATGTCGTAGCCAAAATCGATATCGCCGGGGATCAGCACCTCGCCGCTCTCGATCACCAACACATCCGGGCGCAGATTCGCCTCGGCCGGGTTGATGTCGGGCGGCCGGGCGACATCGCAGATCACGGCGCCGGGCTTGCATTTGGTGATGTCGATCACGCGCTGGCCGAAGGCCGAAGTGGCGGTGATGATCAGATCGCAGTCCGAGATCAGATCGCCAGCTTTGGTGGCGATGGTCACCTCACAACCCGGCGTCTCGCGTTGGATCGTGCGCTTCAGCTCGATCAGTTTTTCCGGCTCGATCGAGACCAACACCACATTGCCGATGGCCTGAGCGATCAGCCGCGAACAGACCGAGGCAATCGAGCCGGTGGCGCCGACGATCATCACCTTGCCTTTGGTCAGGTCAGTAGCGCCCATCAGGATCACGGCTCGTTTCGCCGCTTCCAGCGTCATGGCCACGGTCAAACTGTTGCCGCTGGTGATGGCGATGTCGGACTCGTTGGCCACCGTGATGCCAGCGTCGCCCACCACACTGGTAAACGCGCCCAACCCCATGATGCGGGCGCCTTTGCGCTCGGCCATCTTCGCTGCCTGGTTTAGCCGCGAATAGGTGAAACGCTCGCCATGCTGCATCATCTCGCGCGGGGTCGCGCCCAACGAGAAGAGATAGCCCTCGATCTTCTGGCCGGTGGTGGGTGATTGTCCGCCCGTGATGCGCGAAACATAGAGGGGCGGAATGTAAGCAGCTACCTTCTCAACCAGAGGATCCGGCAAATACTTCGTCCAACCAAACGCCTTGTGTTTGTGAATGAAATCGACTTTGAGCGGATGGATGACAAAGGCAAAACGGTTGATCCCCTGCTCTTCGGTTTGCAGATAACGAATCGCAGGCGTCCACTGGATGTCGGCCATCAGGTCGAGATAGGTGTCCTCGTTCAGCGGGGCCTCAGGGTCGCGGCGCAAAGCCACCAACAGCGCCTCGATAGTCGCCGCCGACCACTGACCCAAACTACTGGGGCCATCCAACGAAGGCATCATGGTCACGACGATGGCCGCGCCCCGCTGCTTCAGATCAGCTAGATCTTGTTCCGACGCATATTCCACCACCACCGTCTTGTGTTTGAGTTCGGCGGGGGCATAGCGACGGATGGCGCCGATGTCGCCGGCGATGAGATCGGCCCAGGCGAACGGCTCGGACGCGCGCGGCTGGCCGGGCTTCCCCGCCTGCGGGTAGATGCGGCGGAAGGGCGCGTCCTTGAGCTGCTCCAACGTCGGCGCCGCGGCTTGCTCCAGTGTTGTCTTGGCGCCCACGCCGGGGAAATCGGGCAAGGCGAAGTAGACGACCGGGTCGGCATAGCGGATGGCGGAGCCACGACGGCCCAGGGATTGGGCGAGACCGGCGTGATTGAGGCCGGGCGTCATCAACACCTGCTTCTGAGCGAAGATGCCCGGCTGCGCCCGGTCGGCCAGGATCACGCCCCAGCGCTCCAGCCCGGCCCGGATGCCGCCGCCATCCACGATGGGCGTCACTTTGGCGACCTCGCGCAGCCGCGCCCCGACTTCGTGCGCATGATGAGCGTTGCCTAACTGCAAATCGAACGGCAGACCCTCCAGACCGATGGCATCGACGCGGCCATCGTACTCAATGATGAGCGCTTGCGCCCGCTCGGCATCGCCGCCGCAACCGCGACGGACGATCTCCACTTGCTGACCCAAAAAGGTGACGACCGCGGTCTCGTCGGCCTCGTTGAGATGAATGACAAGGATGTTTTTCATAGTTTCCTGCTGCCTCCTGAGAAAAATGCGAGTTCTCCTTGCACTATACTCGCACCTCACCCGCGCGACTATGATGTAAATCAGGATCGGATGGCGAATTTCGGAAGTCGAGTTGCGGAAGTCGAAAATCGAATTGCGAATTACGGATTTCCCTGCCCTTCGCCTCACCGACCATCGACTATCGACCACCGACAAACGACTCTATGCTATACTCTACCCCCATGCAACTCTCCACCTTCGGCCAAAAATTCACCGCCCACTCCGGCATCCTGCAACTGATGGACGACCTGGGTCACGCCCTCGCCAGCGGGCCAGATATGATCATGCTCGGCGGCGGCAACCCGGCAGCCATCCCCGCCATCCAATCGGCGCTGCGCCAACACATGTACGACATGCTGCAGGATGAAGAGTCCTTCGAGCGCATGGTGGGCAACTACGGCCCGCCGCAAGGCGACAAAGCCTTCGCCGGCGCCCTGGCCGATCTGCTCCATCGCACCTATGGCTGGGACATCGGACCGCAAAACATCGCCCTCACCAACGGCAGCCAGACCGCCTTCTTCTATCTTTTCAACCTCCTGGCCGGAACCTTCCCCGACGGCTCGCACAAGCGCATCCTGCTGCCCATCGCCCCTGAATACATCGGCTACGCCGACGTGGGGCTGGTCGATGACCTTTTCGTCGCCCAGAAACCTGAGATCGAACACCGTGACGATCGTATGTTCAAATACCGCGTAGATTTCGGGGCCTTGACCGTGGGCGATGATATCGCCGCCATCTGCGTCTCGCGGCCCACCAACCCCACCGGCAACGTCCTCACCGACGACGAAGTGGCCCACCTCAGCAGCCTGGCCCGCGCCCACGACATCCCCTTCCTCATCGACAACGCCTACGGCGCGCCCTTCCCTTCCATCCTCTTCACCGCGGCCCAGCCCATGTGGGACGACCACATCATCCTCTGCCTCAGCCTCTCCAAGCTCGGCCTGCCCGGCACGCGCACCGGCATCATCGTCGCCCGCGCAGACATCATCCGCGCCATCTCCTCCTTGAACGCCGTCCTCAGCCTGGCCCCCGGCAACACTGGTGCCGCCCTCATGCTGGACTGGGTGCGAAACGGCGACATCATCCGCCTCAGCCAGAACATCATTCAACCATTCTACCAGCGCAAGGCCGAACAAGCCGTCGCCTGGATGCGCGCGGCGTTGGACGCTCGCCCTGGCATCCCCTGCCACATCCACCAACCCGAAGGCGCCTTCTTCCTCTGGCTCTGGTTCCCTGACCTGCCCATCACCAGCGCCGAACTCTACGAACGCCTCAAACGCCGCCGCGTCATCGTCGTCCCCGGCCATCACTTCTTCCCCGGCCTGCGCGCAGACTGGCGCCACAAATACGAATGCATCCGCGTCAACTACGCCGGCGACGAGAACACCGTCCGACAGGGCATCGCCATCATCGCCGAAGAAGTGCAAAAAGCCTACGTTGAAACCCCCTGACCCCCAACCATCGACTACCGACCACGCCATGCCCTCACCTCTCCCCTCGCCTGACATCTGGCCCGAAACATCGCTCATCGACCGTGGCTCTGGCTACAAAGAAGGCACCGCCCTCTACCTGGTGCGCCACGGCGAATCGATGAGCAACACCTACGAAAACATCCACTCCTTCGACCCCAACCTCACGGCCCTGGGTTGGACGCAAGCTTTGCGCGTGGCTGCATGGATGGCCGCACAGGCGCCGGTGGATGTCGTCGTCACCTCCCCTCTGCGTCGCGCCCACAGCACCGCCCTCGCCATCGCCAACGCGCAAGGATTGAAGCCGGTCGAGCTTGCCGGCCTGGAGGAATTCAGCCACTCCTTCTGGGAGGAAATGCCCGTCCACCACCCCACGCGCCCGTGGTGGGGCCGCGCCGATTGGGAACCCACCTTCGAGCAAGCCCCCGGCTTCGTCGCCTTCCGCAACCGCGTCCACCAGGCCCTGGCCGACATTCTCGACCGCTACGGCAGCCAACGCATCTGCGTCGTCAGCCATGGCGGCACCATGGGCGTACTCTCGGCGGCCATGGTAGGCAGCACCCACCTCTCTGTCTGGAACCACAACACCGGCGTCAGCCTCTTCGTCTGGCCAGAATGGAAACGCTGGCTGGTGCACTACATCAACCGCACCGAACACCTGCTGGGCCTCGACCCCGCCGCTTACCCGCGCGTCGCCGAAGCCACACCCTCCGAAAACGGCTTCTGGCGGCTGCCGCCGGGCCTCAACGAAAACCTGACCGCCAACCCCAGCCTCGCCTTCCTCGCCAACAAACTGCGCCGCAGCGACCGCATCCTCTTCCTCTTCCCCCCCGATCCCATCACCCCCGTCCGCGTCTCCTTGCGCGCCCGCCGCGCCGTCATCGTCAGCACCGACTTGCAGGCATTGGAAGCAGGCGAAGTGCGCCGCGCCACCCTCAACGCCAACCACATCCGCTTCGAGCACCTCTTCCTCCCCCTCCCCTACCCCGACGGCTACTTCCATTACATCGTCATCGGCGATGGCAACGACTCCACCCCCGCCGGCGCGGCCGCCATCCCCCCCAGCGAGATCGAACGAGTCATGGCGGACGGCGGCGAAATCATCCGCGCACCGAAATAACCGCCCCCGCCGCCGCCCAGCGCATGCGCCATGCCCCTTCCCCACCCAAAACCGATCAATTGATCACTGATCACCGATCCCTCATCACCACCAGCCTCCTCATCCTCGGCAGCGCCGTCGCCCTCCTGGCCCTCATCGGCCTGATTGGCCTCCTCGTCGGCCCCAGCCTCCTCACCGATCAAGCCCTCCTCGAACGCCACCTCCAAAGCGCCAGCCCTGGCGCCAGCCCCTCCCTGCCAGGCTTTGCCCACCCCCTCGTCCTCTCTCGCCAACCCGGCTCCACCAACACCCACCGCACCCTGCGCGTCCAGGTCGATATCAGCACCCCCGCCGGCCCCCTCACCTGCAGGGGCCTGCTCATCTACCATCACGACGCCCCACCCGCCAGCGACCTGGCCTGGGATGCCGACCAACAGGCGACCTGCTCGGAAGCCGAGGCACGCGTGCATCTGGCCCGCCAAATCCTGGCCGGCGGCTCGATCCGCCATAGCTACGATCTCTACGGTAAGGAACGCACTGACCAAGTCATCCACTTGCTACGCCTCTGGCTTGCCGCCGACCTCCTCCGTCCCGACGACATCCCCGGCGCAGACAACCGGAACATACTCGAAAGTGGCAAATAGCAGGCAACAGGCTTCGCCCCGAGGCTTCGTCGCGAGCGCCCCTCGGCCTGAGCCCCTCGGCCTGAGCTCGGGACGAAGGCTCAGCCGAGCGGCTCAGACCGAGGGGTCGCAAATGTCAGGCGACAATCCGCAATCCGCAATCCGCAATTCTTCAATACATGGCCCAAGACAAACTCATCGTGCGCGGGGCGCGCGAGCACAATCTGAAAAACATCACCGTCGAGATCCCGCGCGACCGCCTGGTCGTGATCACCGGGCTATCCGGGTCGGGCAAATCCTCACTCGCCTTCGACACCATCTACGCCGAAGGACAGCGACGTTATGTCGAGTCTCTTTCTGCCTACGCCCGCCAATTCCTGGGGCTGATGGAGAAACCCGACGTCGACCAAATCGAGGGCCTCTCCCCCGCTATCTCCATCGACCAGAAGGGCGCCAGCCGCAATCCACGCTCGACCGTTGGCACCGTCACCGAAGTCTACGACTACCTGCGCCTGCTCTTCGCCCGCGTCGGCCTGCCCCATTGCCCCACCTGCGGCCAGCCCATCAGCCGCCAAACCACCGAGCAGATCGTCGATGCTATCGACAACTACCCCGAACACAGCCGCTTGCTCATCCTGGCCCCGCTGATCAAAGACCGCAAAGGCGAGCACAAAGCCGTGTTCGAGGACGTGCGCAAGGCTGGGTTCGTGCGCGTGCGCGTCAACGGCCAGGTCTATGATGTCAACGAAGACATCGAGTTGGATCGCTACAAAACCCACACCATCGAAGCCGTCGTGGACCGGCTCATCGTCCAGCACAACGGCGCGGGATCAGGCGATGGTGGGGCTTCCGGCGGGGCCGGCCTCGATCTGACGCGTCTGGCCGATTCGGTCGAAACCGCCCTCCACCTGGGCGGCGGCATCATGACCATCGCCGACGTCACCGATCCCGATCACCCCAGCGACCGTCTCTTCTCTGAGCACATGGCCTGCGCCAACTGCGGCCTGAGCCTGCCGGAGATCGAACCGAGAACGTTTTCGTTCAACTCGCCCCACGGCGCCTGCCCCACCTGCACCGGTCTGGGCACACAGATGGAGTTCGATCCCGAATTGATCGTGCCTGATCCCGATCTCAGCCTGGCCGAAGGCGCCATCCAGCCCTGGTCGTCCGAGACCAGCACCTACTATCAGGCCCTGCTCGAAGCCACCGGTCACCACTACGGCGTTCCTTTCCACACCCCCTGGAAGCAACTCAGTCGCAAACAACAAGACATCATCCTCTACGGCAGCAAACGCAGCGACGCCATACGAGTTCGTTATGTCAATCAACACGGCATGGAACGCGAGTATCAAACCACCTACGAAGGCGTCATACCCAATCTCCAGCGTCGCTATCGTGAAACCACCTCCGAATACATCCGCAGCGAGTATTTGGAGCGATACATGACCAACCGCCCCTGCCCCACCTGCGGCGGCAAGCGTCTGCGCCCCGAAGCCCTGGCCGTGACCATCCACGACCACAACATCGATCAGATCACGCGCATGTCGATCAGCGAGGCGTTGCGTTGGGTGTGCGATCTGCGCGGCCTGCAAGCCGATGAATCTTACAACGCCCCTCTGCCCGAAGAAGTCCCGCCCACCTCGCTCCTCAGCGCCCGCGAATGGACCATCGCCCGCCAAATCTTGAAGGAGATCCAGGCGCGGCTCGGCTTCATGCAAGATGTCGGGCTGGAATACCTGACCATCAGTCGGCAGGCGGGCACGCTCAGCGGCGGCGAGGCGCAACGCATCCGCCTGGCCACACAGATCGGCTCGCAACTGACGGGCGTACTCTACATCCTCGACGAACCCAGCATCGGCTTGCACCAACGCGACAACGCTCGCCTCATCCACACGCTGTGCGGGCTGCGCGACCTGGGCAACACCGTCTTGGTGGTCGAGCATGACGAAGAAACCATGCATGCCGCCGACTGGATCATCGATCTGGGGCCGGGCGCGGGCGAGCACGGCGGCCATATCATCGCCGAAGGCCCGGTGGAAACGATCATGAGCAACGAAGCCAGCCTCACTGGCGCGTTTCTATCGGGTCGCCGGCAGATCAGGATTCCCCAACAGCGACGCCCCGGCAACGGTGAATATCTCGTCGTGCGCGGGGCCAGCGAAAACAACCTCAAGAGCATCGACGTGCGTTTTCCGTTGGGCAAATTCATCGTCGTCACGGGCGTCAGCGGGTCGGGCAAATCGACGCTGGTGGTGGACACGTTGTACCAGGCGGTGGCGCGACGGCTATATGCGGCGCACGGCAAACCCGGCGCGCATGACACCATCGAGGGCCTCGATCTGTTGGATAAAGTCATCGACATCGACCAATCACCCATCGGTCGCACTCCCCACTCCAATCCCGCCACCTACACCGATCTCTTCACCCCCATCCGCCAGCTCTTCGCCGACCTGCCCGATTCGAAGCTGCGCGGTTACAAACCCGGCCGTTTCTCGTTCAACGTCAAGGGTGGGCGCTGCGAGGCCTGCCAGGGCGACGGCATCATCCGCATCGAGATGCAGTTCCTGCCCGATGTCTATGTGCCCTGCGAGGTATGCCACGGTCGCCGCTATAATCGCGAAGCGCTGGAGATCAAATACAAGGGCAAGAACGTCGCCGACGTGTTGGAGATGACGGTGGAAGAGGCGTTAGCTTTCTTCGCCAGCATCAGCAGCATCCGCAACAAATTGGAGACCATCTACCGCGTGGGCCTGGGCTACATCAAGCTCGGCCAACCCGCCACCACCCTCTCCGGCGGCGAAGCTCAGCGCGTCAAACTGGCGAAGGAGCTATCCCGCCGCGCCACCGGCCGCACCTTGTACATCCTGGATGAACCCACCACCGGTCTACACTTCGCCGATGTCGAAAAGCTGCTGGAGGTGCTGCACGATTTGGTGGATCGGGGCAACACCGTCCTCGTCATCGAACACAACCTGGATGTGATCAAGACTGCCGACTGGATCATCGACATGGGACCAGACGGCGGTGACAAAGGCGGGCACATCCTGGTCGAAGGCACACCCGAGCAGGTCGCCGAGCACCCCCGCTCCTACACCGGCCAGTTCTTGCATACAGCATTAGGGAAATACGCAGCATCTCTGCCCTCTGCCCCCTGACCTCTGCCCTCTCCCCCATGCCCTGGCAAGCCACCCCTTTCACGACGCCTCTATTGCTGACAGCCATCATCATGGCTGTGCTCGCCGTTCTGAGCTGGCCGCGAAAGGCAGTGGGTGGGCGGGCGCTGGCGGCGTTGTCTGTGGCCGCGGCCATGTGGTCGCTCACCTATGCGCTGGAATTGAGCAGCCTGCCGTTGTCGGCCAAAGTATTCTGGGCCAAAGCGCAATATCCCTTCATCGTGGCGGTTCCGCTGATCTGGCTGATCTTCACCCTTCGCTTCACAGAACGCCTGCACAAGCTGCGGTTCCTGCCGGTGGCGGCCCTGAGCGCCATTCCATTGGCAACGGTGTTTTTGGCATTCACCAACGAGAGCCACGGCTGGATTTGGCAGAACACCCAATTGGTGGACACGGGAACCTTTTTGACTTTGGGACTGACGCATGGACCAGCCTTCTGGGTGTATTGGGCTTACGGCAACCTCCTCTTACTCACAGGCGCCTTCTTACTCATCCGCTCCTGGGCCACGATGGAACGCCATCGTCGCCTACAGATATCCATGTTGGCGCTGGCGGCGTGTTTCCCGTGGTTGGCCAATCTCCTGTACGTTTTCAGTTTCAAGGGCATCGACTCTGGCGCCAACCTCTTCTTTTATCTCGACCCGACCCCACTGGCCTTTGCCGCCACCGGCCTGGTCTCCACCTGGGCGCTCTTACGTTATGGCCTGTTCGATATCTGGCCCATGGCGCGCCAGCACATCCTTGCCAACATGAGCGATGGCCTGCTCGTCGTCAACGAGCGCGGCCAGATTACCGAGGCCAATCCGGCGGTCGTGCGTATGTTCAGTCTGGCCAGCAAAGAACTGAAGGGGCGGGCTGTGGCAAGCGTTTTGCCTACGCCCCTCGCCACCCTCGTCCACCACGCCGCCACCAGCATATCGCCTGACACCCAGATCGAGATCGCCCTCTCCGCCGCCGCGGACGAACGACCGCTCCAGGCGAACCGCCACATCGAAGTGCGCCTCTCGCGTCTACGTGATAGTCGCGGGAACGATCTGGGCGCCCTGGCCCTCCTGCGCGACGTAACCCAACGCCATCTTGCCGAAATGGTGCAGCAACGCAATGCCGAACTACTGGAGCAGCGCGTGGCCGAGCGCACCACCAAACTCCGTCGCTCCAACGAACTGATCGCTGCCCTGACGAAGATCGCCACTCTTTTGCAAACCAGCGCCAGCCCCGAACACGTCATCGACACCCTCGGCGCCGAACTCAAAAAGCTGGGCTTGTTCACCGTTGCCTTTCTCATCGACCCCCAAGCCCGCCTGGCCCGCCCCTACTACGCCTCCGTCTCGCGCGAGCGCCGCATCGACATCCGCCAGACGTTTTGGGGTCAACCCGACCTGCTGAGCCTGCCGCTCGACCTCCCCATTCTGGCCCAATTACTGCAAACACGCGAACCACTTTACTTCGAACATGCGCGCACCCTGCTCACCGATCTTTTCCCGGATCTCGATGTTTCCGCACAGAAACAACTGTTCGAGATCACCAACCTCTGGCCCGATTCCAGATCGGCCATGCTCCCACTCATCGTCCAAGAAACCGTCATCGGCATCGCCAGCATCTGGTCCGATTACCTCGACCCCGACGATATCCCGGCCCTGACCCTCTTCGCCGGACAGGTGGCAGCGGCCCTGGAGATGGCGGAACAGCACGAGCAAACGCGCGCACTCCGCTTCTCCGAGCAAGCCGCGCTCCTGCGCCTTTCGCAAGGCTTGATCGGAGAAACCGAAGAAACCGCAGTCCTGGAGCACACGCTGCAAGTCACCTGTGAAGTCCTGCAACCAGATTATTGCGAAATCTTTCTCTACGAGCCGCGGAGCAACGAGCTGGTCTTGGCTGCGATCGAGGGCCTTTCCGCCGAACACCTCGACGCGGCGCGGGGAATGCGCTTTGGCGAGTCCGCCGCCTTCCCACTGCGCCAGGTGGTGCAGACAAAGACGACGATGGTCGTACCCAACCTGCGTGATCATCCTGAGATCATACTCCCTCCACCCTACAACGCCCTCGGCATCGCCGCTTGCCTCAGTACGCCGTTGTTGATAGGCAACCGACTGTTGGGCATTCTGGCCGCGCACTGGCGCCGCCCCCAAGCCTTCAGCCCGCCCGAAGAACGGCTCTTGGTCCTCATTGCCAACAACACCGCCCAGGCCCTGGAACGCGCCCAACTCTTCGCCCGCGCCCAACACAACGCCGCCGAGATGTCCGCCTTGTACGAAACCTCTCTGGCCATCAACGCCCAACAAAGCCTGGCCCAGCTTTTGCCCGCCATCGTCGAACGCGCAGCCACACTCCTCCACGCCCGCATGGGCGGCCTCTACCTCTTGCAGTCAGACGGGCAGACGCTCGAACTCGTCGTGGCCCACAACTTGCCCGGTCGACTCGAGGGCACACGCTTGCAGTTGGGCGAGGGCTTGTCTGGTCGCGTAGCGCAAACGGGCGAAACACTCATGGTCGCCGACTATACCCAATGGTCGGGCGGGACAACGTTGTTCCAGAACTACCCTTTCCGCCGCGTGTTGGCCGTCCCCCTCAAATTCAAAGACCATGTCATCGGCGTACTCGACATCACCGACGACGAGCAGACGGGCGCTTTCAGCGACGGCGAAGTCCGACTCGCGCAAATGTTTGCCGAACAAGCCGCCATCGCCATTGCCAATCTGCGCCTGCTCGAAGCCGAACGCGCTCAACTCCTCCTCGCCCGCACCCTGCAAGAAGTCGGCGCCCTTCTCACCTTCGAGATCGGCCTCGATGAAGTCCTGGAACGCATCTTCGACCTCCTGAGCCAAGTCGTACCCTACGATTCGGTCTCTGTACACCTGCAAGAACAGGAAGGCAACTTCGTCATCGCTGCGACGCGCGGCCTGGGCGACACCGAGCTTCTGCGCACCCTTACCCGCGACATGAGCGCACGCATCCACGAACGTTTCCTCGCCAAGCAAGTCGTCTTCATCAGCGACACCACTGACGATCCCAGATGGATTCCCCTCGACGCCAGATCGTCAGGCCGCCCCATTCGCTGTTGGATCGGCGCGCCGCTCCTCATCCAAGGCCGTCTGATCGGCATCCTCAGCGTCGATAGCGACACCCCCCACGCCTACGACCCCGCCAACATCGCCACCGTCACCGCCTTTGCCAACCAGGCCGCCATCGCCATCGAAAACGCCCGCCTGATCGAACAAACCCAACGCCAGGCCCACGATCTGGACTGGCGCAACCGCCAACTCGAAGAAGCACTGCACAGTCGCGAACAACTTCTCCAGAATGTCTCGCACGAATTCCGCACCCCCCTCACCATCATCCACGGCTATACCGAAATGCTACTCGAGCGCGAAGACACCGACCCCGCCCTCCCCTCCGCGCAGACCCTGGATACCAACGCTCGCCAGAGCCTCAGCCTCATCCTCGCTCAGACCAAACAGATCAGCCGTCTGGTGGATCACCTCATCACCGCCCAAAACATCACCCAAAAACCCCTCCACGTCACCACCATTGCCGTCGACGCCTGGGTGCAAGATAACGCCGCCATGTGGTCCCCCATCCTGGCCAGTTCGGGCCTCAAATTGCTGGTGGACATCCAACCCAACATCGGACGCATCGTCGGCGACCGCAACTACCTCGACCACGCCCTCAACAACCTCCTCGACAACGCCGCCAAATTCAGCTTCAAAGGCGGCGAAATCCACCTGAGCGCCAGGCGCACAGACACCGAAGCCCACATCACCCTCAGCGACCAGGGCATCGGCATCCACCCCGACAAACTCCCCCACATCTTCGAACGCTTCTACCAGGCCGATTCCGGCGTCAGTCGTCGCTTCAAAGGGCTGGGGCTTGGCCTCTGGATCGTCAGCGAGATCGTGCGCCAACACGGGGGCCGCATCTGGGCCGCCAGCCCCGGCGAGAACCAGGGCGCCACCTTCACCCTCGCTCTACCGCTTGTACACCAGGACATCACCTAAGTCCAAGACGCCCACCATTCTTCACCAAACCGCCCATCGCCTTTGACGGCGCCTTCATGTCAGAACTACAATGCTGTCACTGTGTCACCTTACCTCTGACCTCTGACCTCTGACCTCTGACCCCTGCCCCCTCCACTCTGCCATGCCTCGCCCCACCGCTCCGATCTTCCTCGCGCGCCTCTCCGCCCTGATCCTGATCTTGGTCCTCGCTGCTCTCCTCAGCGCCTGTGGCGGCGAACCCTCCCCCACCCCCACCCCCACGCGCACCCCCACCCCCCTCGCCCCCACCGCCACACGCACCCCCCTCGCCACCCCCACGCCGGCCCCCACCGACACCCCCCTCCCCACCGCCACACCCGCCGGCGCCGACACCCCCACCCCCACCGCCACAGCGCAGCCACCCACCCCCACCTCGACGCCCAACCCCAATCTCATCGATCCGGCGCTCGACTCCGGCGTCTCACCCTTCACCGGCCAGCGACTCGATGCGGCCATCCTCCAGCGCCGACCCCTTGCCATCAAAATCGCCAACGACGAAATCGCCCACGCCCGCCAGGCCGGCCTGAACAAAGCCGACATCAACGTCGAAAGCCGCGTCGAATTCAACTACACACGCTTCACCTCCCTCTTCCACAGCCAGGACGCGACGCGGGTCGGCACCATCCGCAGCGCCCGGCTCATCGACCGCGACCTGCCTGCGATCTTCGACGCCATCCTCGCCTTCTCTGGCGCGGTCAAAGACGTGCGCGACCAACTCTACGACTCCGACCTGAACGATCAGATCATCGAACAGGCCCTCAACGGCCCCTCCTTCTATCGCGACAACACCTGGAGCGCGCCCAACAACCTCTTTGCCGACACCACCGTGCTGCGCCGGAACGCCGAAAGCCGCGGCTGGAACACCCCCCCCCAACCACCCCTCCGCCAAGTCTTCTCCGAAGCCCCCCCAGCGGGCGGCAACCCCGCCAGCAGCGCCAGCGTTCCCTACCCGGTGCTGCCCGTGCGCTGGCAATACGATGCCAACAGCGGGCGCTGGCTGCGCGGGGCCGGCGGCCAACCGCACATCGACCAAGCCACCGGCGATCAGGTCAACACCGCCAATATCGTCATCCTCAGCGCCAATCATGTCGTCACCCTCATCATCGAGCATGGCGACACCCGGCGCGGCGAAGGTCAGAACTGCATCAACTGCTCGGTCGAGGTGCAAATCTGGGGCGAAGGCCCGGTCAAGATTCTGCGCGACGGCCGGGTCTACGAAGGCAAATGGGTGCGCCCCGAACGTTTCGCACCCTTCCGCTTCATCGACGCCGCCGGCAACGACATCCCGCTCAAACCTGGCAACAGCTGGTGGCAAATCGCGCCACCGGGTATGAATGTAACCGTGCAGCCCTGACCGACGGCACGCTTGCACCCAACTCAATCCGTTCTTCGACGAGGAGGAACCCATGACCACGACCGCAACGAAGCGACGTTACAGCGCCTCGGATGTCGCCCAGGCGCAATTCAACAAGGCCGTCCACTATCTCGACCTCAAAGACGACCTGATCGAATACCTCCTGACCCCCAAGCGCGAGCTTATCGTTCACTTCCCGGTGATCATGGATGATGGACGGATGCGAATGTTCACGGGGTATCGCGTCCATCACAACACCGTCAAAGGCCCCACCAAAGGCGGCATCCGCTACCACCCCGATGTCACGCTCGACGAAGTGCGGGCATTGGCGATGTGGATGACCTGGAAATGCGCGCTCATGAACCTGCCCTACGGCGGGGCCAAAGGCGGCGTCCAGGTCGATCCCAAACAATTGACGAAAAACGAGCTGCGGCACCTCACCCGACGCTACGCCACCGAGATCAGCATCCTCATCAGCCCCGAAGGCGACGTGCCCGCGCCCGACGTTGGCACCAATCCCGAAGTCATGGCCTGGATCATGGACACCTACTCCATGCACCGCGGCTACAGCACCCCTGCCGTGGTCACTGGCAAGCCCATCAGCATCGGCGGATCACAAGGCCGTATCGAAGCCACCGGCACCGGGGTCATGTTCACCACCATCGAGGCCATGAAGCATCTACGCATGGACCCCGGCGAAGCTCGCGTGGCCGTGCAGGGCTTCGGCAACGTCGGCTCGGTGGCTGCCTTGCGCATGTGGGAGCAGGGCAGCAAGGTGGTGGCCGTCAGCGATGTCAACGGCGGCATTTACAACGAACGCGGCTTGAATGTGCGCGACGTCATGCATTATCAAAAGGCCCAGGGCAGCCTCACCGGTTATGCCGACGGCGACGCCATCGACAACTATGAGCTGCTGACCTGCGCTTGCGATGTCCTCGTCCCTGCGGCGCTGGAGGGCGTCATCGACGAACTCGTCGCGCCCAATGTCAAGGCACGGCTGATCGCCGAAGGCGCCAACGGCCCCTGCACCACCGAAGGCGAGGATATCCTGCTGAGCAAAGGCGCCACCTTCATCCCCGACATCCTCTGCAACGCCGGCGGCGTCACCGTCTCCTATTTCGAGTGGGTGCAGGACCTGCAAGGCTTCTTCTGGAGTGAACACGAAATCAATGAACGCCTGCGCCGCTTGATGATGGAGAATTTCCACGCCGTCTGGGACATCGCCTTGGAAAAACGCATCGATATGCGCACCGCCGCCTACACCCTCGCCATCAGCCGCGTGGTCGATGCCATCGAAGTGCGCGGGATTTATCCTTGAAGGAGTAGGCAGGTGGCAAGATTCACCTTGTCACCTTGTCACCCTGTCACCGCGCTGTACTCAGCGCCGTCACCTTGTCACCTCAAACGGCCCTAGATCGATAGCATCGCCGCCTGTGTTCAATTGTGCGCGGCTGCCGTCAACCCGGCTGTACAGCCCCACCCGCCAGACATACTCGCCCGCAGGCAGTTGCACCTGGTAGGGCTGGATCAGCACATCTCCCGGCCACCAATCCCGACTGAGTAGCGCCAGGCCGTCCACCTGAGCCACGCGTTCTTCTGTGCCCGCGGCCAAAATGTGATTGAACGCCGTCAGGTCGCGCGTACGCGCATCTGGCGACGGCGCCAGCACCCGCCAGACAAGTGTGACCTCGATCGGCGCGCCAGCCTGAGGCCGGTCGGGGAAATGGTATCCGATCAATTCCAGGCCGACATCGAAGACAGGCGCCGGCTGCAGGCGCACCAGATCCAGGGGGACGGCCTGAGCAGGGGGGAGGCGATAGAGACGGGCGGGCGGCAGCCCTTGCGCCAGGCTGCCTTCCCACACGCCCTCGCCCAACGCTGCCAGCCTGACCTCGGTCGCCGGGTCGTCGATCGTCCACAAATACAGGCTTTCTTGTCCCTCCGCCAACAGCAGCGCCGCTGGAGAGGTGGGCGCGACAAAGCGAGCAAAGGGCGGATTGCCGATTAGCGTCGCCACCGCCGCCGGGTCGCCCTCCTGGCCAGGATCGACGCCCCGCACGGCCACCCGCACCTGGTCGGTTCCGAGTTGTTCCGCCCAGCTGCGGGCGCTTGTCAACGTCTCTTGCCAACGTTGTAGGGGAATGCCAAAAGCTTGAGCGCCAAAGCCAGCCGCGATAGCCCCCAACATGGCTGCATAACTGCCGATCCACACGGCGACGATGATCGCAACACTGGCGCCCACGACAGCCCTGACCGTTGTCCGCCTGCGCCCCGCCGCCCACCGCTCTTCGACGCCAGCCACAATATCGTCAAGGCCGAGCGCAAAAAGAAGGGCGGGCAGCGGCAACAAGGCTGTCCAGTATTGAGGATAGATCCGTAGCGGCGCCAATCCCAAGGCCAACAGCGGGCCGGCAAGCCAGACCAGGAGCAAGCGGGCGCCATCTGCATCCGAAGACCGCCGCGTCCATAGCGCCAACCGCACGCCGCCAAAGGCGATCAGCGCCAGCACAAACCAAGCCAAGCCACCGCTCCATCGCCACCAGAGGTTAGCGTCCGCGCTCAGTCCGGTGAGACCAGCAATGCCGTTGCCGCCGAACATCTGTCGAGCGAACGACCAACGGTCAGAGGCGACATCTAGAGCAACAGCGTTCGGGAGCTTCGGCAGCCCACCGCCTATCTGTGACAACAAGGCCCAGACATAGGGCGCCAATAACAAAAATCCTACCAACATCCCCCACCCCAGCCAGCGATTGGCCCACCGCCGCGGCGCCACCATGATCGCCCCCAGCCAGCTCAAGAGCTGCACCAACGCCAGCACATGGCTGAGGAGTTGGAGAGCGGCCAACACCGGAAACCAGAAGGCAGCTTTCTGGCGACCACGACACTGGACTTCCCACGCTGCCAGCAACAAGGCCACACTGAAAACCACCTGGATGTGCGCCCACAGCTTGCGGTCATAGCTCACCAACCAGGGATTGACAGCCATGTAGAGAGCCGCCAACAATCCCACGCGTCCCCCCGCCACCCTGCTGCCCAGCGCGTAGATCAGCGCCACCGCCAGCACGCCCAGCGCGCCCGTCATCCACACGGCGGCTTCAGGCCGTTGCGCCAGGGCAAGCGGCGCCGCCAAAAGATAAACATCGAAAGCTGAGCGCGGAATGCCGAGCGTCGTGCCGCCGCTCAACAACGGCCAGTCGCCGCCCCGCGCCACAGCCAGCGCCAAACCGGTGATATGCGCCTCGTCGTACTTGTACTCCACCAGCCCTGGCTCGGCCCAGCGCAGCGCCGCCGCCAACAAGAGCACAGCCAGCGCAAGAAGTCGCCAGTTCGCTGGGCGCGACAGCGCAAGGGTTCTCATAGCGCGCGGATGATACTGTGGGCGCAGGAAAACATCAACTCTGCCAAAGCGGCAAGTACAATCGGGCTGGCGTCGCGATGGAGGTGGGGGTCGCTGTTGGCGTGGGGGTGATCGTTGGCGTGGGGGTGATCGTTGGCGTGAAGGTGGGGCTTGCCGTGGGCGTAGCCGAAGGGCTTGCCCTGAGCGTAGCCGAAGGGGTGGGAGTGGAAGTCGGGGTGGGGGTCGCGGTCGGCGTTGGGCTTGTCCTGAGCGTAGCCGAAGGGGTCGGGGTGAAGGTTGGGGTGGCCGTGTCCGTCGGCGTCAGGGTGGCGGTGGGAGTGGCGGTCGGTGTCGGCGTGGGGCTGGCCGTGGGTGTAGCCGATGGGCTTGTCCTGAGCGTAGCCGAAGGGGTGGGCGTCGGCGTGGCTGGCCGCGCTTGCAAGGAGAAGCGCACGGTCAATTGCGGACGTTTTGCAGCGTCGCGGTGCTCGCTGCTGGCGCCCCAGATCTCACGCGCACCGGCAGAAGGCAACAAGAGCACGCCAAAGTTGCCCTCGGGCTGGTTCAGCCAGTTCTGCGCCGCTGCCGTCACGTCCCACTGCACGTGGTCGCCCACATTCAGGTTGCTGAAAGTTTTCGAGTCAAGAAGAGTCGGATCGTAGTCGCTACCCGCTTGCCGGGCGCCAGGGCTGCCCCAAGTCTGTCCGGCAGCAGGTCGGTTCCAGGTGGCGGTGCGCTCGTCCCAGGGCTTGAGTACGCGGTGGGCCGCCATCGCCAGCGGCGCATCCAGGCGGCGAGCGGTGACGGTCAAATCCAGCGTGGCTTGCTGCACCTGCGCGCCCTGTGGCAATCCCGCCAGCTCGAAACGCAGGAGCATGTCGGCGTAGACCTGGGCGCTGAAGATGCCCTTCAGGTTTTCCTCTGCCCCGCGCGCGGTGTTGCCCGTCTGATCGGTCCAGCGCTCCAGGAAGGTGTCATCGGCGCCAGCATAACCGCTGCTGCCCTCGCGATAGGTCACGGTATCACCGAGCAGGCGGACCGTGCCAAAGGTGGCCGGGTTACCGTCGAGTCGGCGGCCTTCCAGCAGCATGATGTGGCTGGCATTATCGCCGTCGTCATCGTTCAAGGCCAGGTTGAGGCCAACGCCGTCGCCAGCCAGGAGGCTGGATCGCCCCAGCAGCGCCGCGGGGATGCCGAGTTCGGCTATCCAGCCCGCGGCGCTGCGGCCAACACGGGCGTCGATGCTGCCGACCTGGTCAGGATGCAGACTATCGGTCAGGGTTCCGTCCGCGGTCAGGGTCAGGAGGTGGTCGTCGGGGCCAGCGCTGGCGTTGTCATCGCGGCCATCGAGGGCGATCTGCAGGCTGTCGTTGCTGGCGACATGGTCATCGCTGATCTCGGCCAGCAGATAAAGGGCATTCCCTAGCCAACGGCTGGTCACATCCGCGGCCAGATCGGTGGGGCCGGGGCGGGGGTCGGGGCCGAGCACGGCGCTGGCGGTCGTGGCATCCAAACGGAAAGCGCCGCCCTGATACCAGTCGCCGGCCAACCCGTCCACTGTGATCGCTCCGGGCTGGGTGTAGCTGCCCAGCGTGCGCCCCGGCCCGGTGAAGCGGATGATGTTTCCACCGTGAGCCGCGCCCAGGCCGTGCGCGGGATCGAGAAAAGCAATCTTGACGATGGCGGTGTCGCCCGCGGGCAGGCTGCTGTCCACCCGCTCCCAACTGGCCCCGCCGGTGTCGGTGTAGAGCAACGTTCCCCGCTCGCCGCTGGCCCAGCCACGCAACGTGTCGAACATGAATATGCCCGAGAGCGCGGGTGTGTTGGCGGGCAACGGCTGGAAGGCCCAATTGGCGCCGGCGTTTTCGCTGTAGGCGATGCTGCCAGTGTGCGGAACCGTACAGTCCTTGCCCATGCACCCCACCAGCCAGACGTGATCCACCTGGCCATTGGCGTCGGCGTCGAGTGCGTCGATGGCCTCGAAGAAGCCGGAAGCCAGGGCTGGATCGATGATGCGCTTCCAGTTGCGCCCGCCGTTCGTGGTCGTGCGATACGAATAGTTGCGCAGCGCCGCCCAGCCGTAGGTGGGGTTCACCATGGCGTACTCGGTCATGGGGTTGTCGCCATCGGTGACGCCCGCCGTCCATGTTTGCCCACCGTTGGTAGTGTAGAAGGTGGCGTTCTTGCCCGTGTCGTCGGTGTTGGTGCCGGCCTGGCCGAGCTGATCGCTCAGCATTTGGATGTCGTAGATCGGTCGCCCCACGCCCGGCAAGGTCTGCGACTGCCAGGTGGCCCCACCATCGCCGGTGGCAAAAAGACGGCCATAGCGCCCACCCACCCAACAATGCACCGTATCACTACACGAAATCGCCAGTAAAAAGGGATCAGAGGCATCGGGCACGGGCGTGATCTGCTGCCAGGCCCAGGTGTCGCCGCCATCGCTGGTCTTGCCCAAGCTGGATTCGTGGCCGACGACGTAGGCGACATCGGGGGCGGGGAAGGCCACATCCTCCAGGTGGGGCGCGGGGCCAAAATCTCCGGCGCTACGGGCAAAGACGATGCCATCACGGCTGTGACGAATCCACCAGGCGCGGGTGCCCGTGTCGGGGGCGGGGCGAAGGCCGCCCGCGGCCCAGACATCGGTGGAGCTGAGGGCAAAGACGGCGTTGGCAGCGCGGCGTCCGAACACGCCCGCCGCCCGCATTGTCCAGGGATCATCGCCGTTGCGTATAGCGATCGCACCATCAGCCGCCCCCAAAACGCCGAACGTCCCGGCAAAATGCACATCGAGGATGTCGATTGCCAGGCCGGTGGCTACCGGCTGCCAGCTGGCCCCGCCGTCGGTCGTGCGGATCATATTGCCCGCTTGCCCCGCGGCCCAGCCTTGTTGTGCGGATGGGAAATGGAGGGCGTAGAAGTTGGCCCAATTGGGGAACGGTGAGGAAACCGGCGTCCACGTGACGCCGCCGTTGCTCGTGCGCAGGAGCGTGGCCTTGTCGCCCACGGCCCAGCCGCGACTGGCATCGAGAAATTGGATGTCGTGCAAATCCTGCGTCACGCCAGAGACCTGCGGCGCCCAGCTGGCCCCGCCGTTCGTGCTGGCAAACACGCTTCCCCCTCGCCCCGCCGCCCACGCCTGCCCCGACGGCAGCATACTGACGGCCAACAACTCCACCGCCCCCGGCGATCCACCTGTCTGCCAGGTCGTTCCGCCATCGCGCGTGTACAGAACCACGCCGCCCTCGCCCACTGCCACACCCTGGTGCGCGTCGCCAAAAGCCAGGCCGCGCAGATTTTTGCTCGTGGGCAGGGCCTCGAAATGCCAGGTGTCGCCGGCGTTGGTCGTCTTGAGGAAGAGACCGGCGTCGCCGACGGCAAAGCAGGTGGAGGAGGTGATACATTGGAAGCCGGCCAGCTCGCCGCTCCCGCGCCACGTGGTTTCCCAAGCGCCGGGAACGGCCTGTGCAACCGCAGGCGCTGACAAGGGTGCGGCGGCAAGGGCAAAGGAGGAGGTCAGGCTGACGAGAAACAGGCCGAGAACGGCAAGGAGGAGAAGGCGATGTGACAAAGGAAGACCTCGCAACTTTCTTACCCCACCAACGCCGCCCGAAACGCCGCCACCGCTTCCTCGATATGCTGGCGTTCGATGCCGTAGTGAGTCACCGCGCGCAGCCGCGGGCCGCCAATGGCCAGCAGCCCTACCTGGTGCTGCCTCAGTTCCTCCACCAATTGCGCCGGAGCAAGGCGGGGATGGTCGAGGCTGAAAATGACGATATTGGTTTGCACGCGCTCGAGATCAACCACAATGCCGGGCAACTCGGCGATGCCCTCGGCCAAGAGACGGGCATGGGCGTGATCGTCGGCCAGTCGCTCCACCATATCGTTCAGGGCGACGATGCCGGACGCGGCGATGACCCCGGCCTGTCGCATCCCCCCGCCCAACGCCTTGCGCGCCCGTCGCGCCCGCCGGATGAATTCAGCCGACCCGCATACCAGCGATCCCACCGGCGCGCTCAGGCCCTTGCTCAGACAAAATGTGACCGAATCAGCCCCATGCACCAGTTCTTGCACATCCACCTTCTGGGCGACGGCGGCGTTGAAAATCCGGGCGCCGTCGATGTGCAGCTTCAGGTCATGGCGGTGGGCCAGATCGGCCACCGCGGCCGTGTAGGCAGGGGTCAGGCAAGCGCCGGAGCAGCGATTGTGGGTGTTCTCCAAACAAACGAGCCGGGAGATAGGGAAATGGGGGTTGTCGTCGCGAAGGGCGGCCTCGATGTCTTGCAACCGCAATGTCCCATCGGGCTGGGTGGGAACGGTGCGGGGATGGATGCCGCCCAGCGCCGCCGACCCGCCCTGCTCGTACACGAAGGTATGGGCCTGGTCGCCCATGATCGCTTCATCCCCGCGACCGCAATGGCTTAGGAGGCTGACGAGGTTGCCCTGCGTGCCGCTGGTGACGAAGAGGGCCGCCTCCTTGCCCATGCGCGCGGCCGCCAACTCCTCGAGGGCGTTGACGGTGGGGTCTTCGCCGAAAACATCGTCGCCCACCGCGGCCTGGGCCATCGCCTGGCGCATGGCAGGCGTCGGCAGGGTGAAAGTGTCGCTGCGGAGATCGATGCGGGGGGGCATTAGTATTTCTTCACCACGGCGCTATAGGCCGAGGGCTGGCGGGACATGATGATCTGCTGTTCTTCGCGATAACGACGGACGGCGTCGATGTCGATGGTGGCGATGGCATAGCCAGCCGCAGGCGCGGCGTTGGGGTCATAGATGCGGCTGCGAATGACGCCATCCGGGCCGACGATGGTGCTTTCGCCGAAATAACGACGGCTTGGCTCCTCACCCACGCGATTGGCGGCCAGGATGAAGACGCCGTTCTCGACTGCCCGCGCCGTGCAGAACGCCCGCCATTCGTCTTGGAACGGCTCTTCGTAGGCTGCCGGCACACAGAGTATCTCGGCGCCGGAGAGCACTAACGAACGCGCGGCCTCGGGGAAGGCCATATCCCAACCGATCATGACGCCCAGCACGCCCAGGCCAGTGTCGAAGACCGGGAAACGGTAGCCTGGCCGGAAGCTCAGCTTCTCCTCGCCCTTGAGATGCACCTTGCGATATTCGCCCAGCATCTCGCCATCCGGGCCGATGACCACCGCCGCATTGTAGAAAATGCTCTCGACTTTCTCTTTGGTGGGGAGACCGAAGACGATGTGGGTGGCGAAGTCGGCGGCCTTCGTCGCCAAGACGTTGAATTGGTGGCCGGGCACGCGCTCGGCCAGGCGATTGAAGGTGACGCCGTTTTCGACGCCGGTCGTGGCGAGTTCGGGGAAGACGATCAGGTTGACCTTTTCCTCGCTGCAAATCTTCTCCACCGTGTCGGCCATGCTATACAGATTGGCTTCCAGGTTGCCCAATTTGGGCTGCATTTGCACTACGGCGACAGTAATTTCGGCCATGGGTAGCTCCGTGTTTGACAGTCAGGTACAACGCACCTACATGAATGATAGATGGCTAACCAAAGAAATGATGCTCAGATCTGAACCGTGAGACAGCCTGCCCTGAGCCTGTCGAAGGGTGATGCGTGAAAATTGCCGACGTTTTCTCACGTTTCACGTTTCACGACCTTCATAACAAATCAACCTAGTACTACAACCGCCTTTGTCATTCTGAGTGACCCATGCCTCGCGGCGACATGCGCCCGAGCAAGAAACTTTTCATCGTGTCACCCTGAACGGGTCGATCACACAACATTATTGCAGCGATCAGCCAGTGAAGGGTCTCCAAGTCGGGAGTTTCTAAGCAGGAGTGAAACGACGAAGAATCTGCGGTTCTTGCTAGCGTAAGTTGGAGATTCTTCGCTCCCGATGGTCACTCAGAATGACACTTCAGGCAATGTGCGGTTGTAGTATTAGCGCTCAATAGAACGTATGTTCTTATTTTCGCACGGCAAGCATATTGTTGTCAACTACGACGCCCCACACAAAAAAAGGCGTGAGTTTCTCACTCACGCCTGCTCACTCTGGGTGGAGTTAAGCTCTGCGCTCGCTCTAGCGCTTTTCCTGCTTCAAGCGCGCGCTCTTGCCCACGCGGTCGCGCAGGAAGTAAAGCTTGGCGCGGCGAACTTTGCTGCCGCGTACGAGTTCGATCTTTTCGACGCGAGGCGAATGCATGCGAAAGATGCGCTCGACGCCGACGCCATGGGCGCCGACTTTGCGGACGGTGACGCTGGTCGAAGGGCCGGAGCCGTTGAGGCCAATGACAGTGCCCTGGAATACCTGGATGCGCTCGTTTTTGCCTTCGACGATGCGATTGTGAACCTTCACAGTATCCCCGACGCGCACGTCGGGAAGCTCTGACTTGAGTTGCTGATCTTCCAAAGATTGCAGGAGGTAAGACATGGTGCAGGACTCCTTTTCTACACAAACAAAGACACCCAGCAGGTGTCTTGTTACAGGCTTTCTAGCAGGAAATATAATCTTAGCACAGGTCGGCGCGGATGACAAAAATGATGGCCTGTACACGATGACCGGCGCTTCGGCATAGCTGCATAAAATGCAATTGCGGTTTTGCGCTTTGGGAAGGAAAACGATAAACTAAAAGGCTGTTGTGCGCAAACTAACCCACCACGTGACTGTCACTTTGTAAGTGGCGGTCACGTTCTTTGAGGATGAATGCTATGCCAGCCGGCGGCTCGAACGGTCATACACCTTTTTCACAACGCGTCGAGGATGAGTCGGTCACTATCCAGCAGAGCGGCGCCCAGTCGGTGCAAGCCGATCATGTCGAAATCCACCAAAGCGGCGCCGGCACGATCAACGCCGAGGACGTGAGCGTCCACAACAGCGGTGTGGGCCTCGTCATGAGCGAACGCACGACGCTGATAGAGTCGCAGGTAGGAGCATTGGTTGCGCGCGAGGTAAAAAGCAACAACACGCGTGTCGCTGTGCTCCTGGCCGGCCAAGTCGATGGCAACATCGAGGCGACTGTGGGCACGACGGCTGCTATCGTCGGCGGCGCGGTGGCCGGCCTGGTCTTCGGCTTGGTCGTGGGTTTGCTTTCCCGCCTCCTTCGTCGCTCCACTGCCGCCTGAATGGTACAATAACCAGACTCTTATCGAGACCCTAGCTTGAAAAGTAAGATTTAGTCGTCTACGCAATACGTATTGCGTATTCTTCTAGCGATCAATAAGTTCTCAAAAACCTAAAGGGTCTCTGATCTCAATATACCACCTCAATTTACTACCAGACACCCCTCGTTTGTGTCACCCTGAGCGGGTCTATCACGAAACTTACGGTGCAGAGAGCGTTCCAGCGAAGGGTCTCGCTTCCCATGAAGAGTCCGCCCTAAGCGAAGCGAATGGATTCTTCACTGGTTTTGACTTCGCTTAAGGTTCACGATGACTAGCCAACCTTGTTTTCGGTTACAGAGTTGGCTGTTAGACTCGTTCAGAATGACACGATAAAAAGTGTCCGGTAGCAAATCTCAATTCTGGAGTTTTCTTTACTATGCAACTCGTTCTCAATGTCGAGCCTCGCACCCAGACGGGTAGCAGGGCCAAGAAAGTGCGCCAGGCCGAAATGGTGCCGGGCGTGGTCTATGGCCAGGGTAAGCCGGCCACAAATTTACAGTTCAAAGAATTCGACCTGGTGAAGCTCTTGCGCTCCGGCGGCGTCAGCCAGCTGATCGAGTTGCAGGGGCTGGGCGGAGGCTCGGTGTTTGCGCTGTTGCGCGAAGTCCAGCGCCACCCCACCCGCCGTAGCATCCTCCATGTCGATTTCTACCAGGTGCAAATGGATGTGGCTGTGCGCACCGATATACCCGTTCATTTCATGGGCGAATCGGAAGCCATCAAGGGCGGCGCCGTGCTCATCCATCATCTGGATAAGATCCATGTCGAGTGTCTGCCCCGCGACATCCCCGAGCATTTTTCCATCGATCTCAGCAAGTTGGCGGGGATAGATGATGTGATCCGTGTCTCCGACCTGGTTGCGGCGCCGGGCGTCGCCATCCACCATGAAGCCGACGAAGTCGTGGTGAGCCTGGCTCCGCCACGCGTCCACGAAGAAGAGGAAGTCGTGGCAGCGGCTGAGACAGCCGAGCCGGAGATTATCCGCAAGGGTAAGGCCGAAGAAGAAGCCTGATGCAGTTTCGGAAGGGGGCGCAGCCTGTTGCGCCCCCTTCTCCTTATCAACGTTCAGAAACGGTGGGGGTGTGGGGAAAGAATACCCGTGTCCATTGCAGGGGATCGACAGTCACGTCGTAGATGCGCATTTCCCAGTGCATATGGGCGGCGGTGGAGAGGCCGGTGGTGCCAACGAGACCGATAATCTGGCCCAGCGCGATTTGCTGGCCCGGAGCGACGTCGATCTGGGAGAGGTGCCAGAAGTTCGAGGTGACGCCCAGGCCATGATCGATGATGACGGCGCCGCCGCGCACGTCCAGGTTTTCGGCCAGGATGACCGTGCCCCGCGCCGGCGCCTGAATGGGTGTGCCTGTGGGGGCGCTCCAGTCGGCGCCAGCGTGGAAGGAGTTGACTGGACCACTGTTGTAGCTACGCCGCGTGCCGTAGGGTGAGGTCTGTTGGAAGCCGTCGGCGATGGGAAAGACGAATGCGCCCTGCCATTGCTGGCGGTCGCTCGCGGTTGTCCACAGCGCCAGCAGCCGTTCCAGTTCGGGGCGGGTGCGGTCGGGGGCCAGGAGTTCGCCTTTGGCGGGGGGGAGGACGATGTTCTGGGTTTCGTAAGGGCCGGGGAGGACGGGCACAGATTGGACGATTTGGGCGTCGCCGGCGCGTAGGGTCAGGATGCGGTCGCGGGTGGGGGTGATGGCGCTGGTGGGGAGAAGGGTCCAGTAGCGGTAGCCAAGTGGAGTGAGCCGGTCGTAGGCGAAGGTGAGCGGTGTTTGGCCGAAGGTTCCTGTGAGTGCGGCTGGTTTAGCAATGGTGGCGTAGGCAATGCCGGTTTGGCCCTGGATGATGCTGGGGGTGTGGGTCAGGTCGAGGAAAGGCGCAGGCAGGGCGTGTGGAACGAGGATGGGGACGAGGATGTCGGTCTCGGTGCATAGTTCGCTGGCGCGGGTGACGCCGTTGGCGAGCAGGAGATCGCGCGGGGACAGACGAAAGCGACGGGCGACGGCGCCGAGGGTCTCGCCGGGCTGGAGGTGGTAGGGGAGGAGTTGACCAGGGCGGGCGGCGCTGGCAGGGCGGTCAGGGTTGGCGCCAGCGGTGGGGATCACGAGGCGCTGGCCGATGTGGATGAAGTTGGGATCGGGGAGGCTGTTGGCGGCGATGAGGGCAGCTACGGAAACGCCAAAGCGTTGGCTGATGGCGGCCAGGGTGTCGCCAGAGGTCACGACATAGGTGCGCGACGCGGGCGATGGCGGAACGCTGCCTTGGGCCAGGACGGCGCGCCCGCTGAGGAGAGCCAAGAAGAAAAGGGAGGTGAGGAAGAGTCGTAGCTTCACGGTGGTTCGGTTGACAGGGATGTACTGTTGATTCTAGCAAAGAAACAACGGTTTGTGCGAACCCTACCAGTTGGGCGCAATCCCGCGGATTCTGCAAGCCACGTAACAGCGGGCGGGATCGGAATCGCCTATCATTCTCGCCATGAACCAAACGACAAAGCTTCCTCCCACCACCCATATTCGTTCCATCCGTCTTACTGTCGCGAATCTCGAGCGCATGGTGACGTTCTACACCCAGCACCTGGGGCTGCGGCTGCTGGAGCAGGCAGACCGTCGCGCTTCGTTGACAGTAGACGGGGTGACGCCGCTGGTGTCGCTGATCGAACTGCCGGAGGCCAAGCCGAAACCGGCCTATTCCACCGGTCTCTACCATTTCGCCCTCCTCCATCCCACGCGTGCGGACCTGGCTCGCACGCTGGCCCATCTTCTCGCACAGCGTTATCCGCTGCAAGGGGCTTCGGATCATGGGGTCAGCGAGGCCATCTATTTGGCTGATCCCGAAGGCAACGGCATCGAGATTTACGTCGATCGCCCGCGTTCGGCCTGGCCCATCGCCAATGGCGCCTTGCGGATGGTGACGGATCGGCTCGATGTCGAAAATTTGCTGGCTGAGGCGGACGGGGATAGGGCATGGGTGGGTTTGCCGGTGGGGACGACGCTCGGCCACATGCATTTGCACGTCGATCGGATCGATCGGGCGCAGTGGTTCTATTGCGATGTGCTGGGTTTCGATCTCGTACAGCGTTATGGGCCGAGCGCGTTGTTCGTCTCAGCGGGCGGGTATCATCACCACATCGGGCTGAATACGTGGGCCGGGGTGGGTGCGCCGCCGCCAGCCGCCGATATGGTGGGGTTGGTGTTCTACGAGATCGCCTTGCCGGACGCGAAGACGCTGGAGCAGGTGCGCGAGCGTTTGCAGGCGGCGGGGGTTGGCTTCGAGGAGGGGTCTGGCCTTCTCGATCTGCGCGATCCCGCTGGAAACGGGGTGCGTCTGATCGCCGAGGGAGTTTGAACGTGGCCGATTGGGGCCTGTCGTCGGGCAGGATGCTGCGTGGACGCCGTCTGGTTTGGCTCGTGTTGGCCGCGCTCCTCGTTTTGTTGTCGTGGCAACGGATATTGGCGTCTCGCGCCGGTTTGACCATTCGCAACCTGAGCGCTGGGCATGTCCCGCTCATGTTCGTCGGCCCCCCGCCCGGCGCCGCTGCCCCCGGCGTGCTCGTGGCCCACGGATTCAGCGGCTCGAAGCAGCTCATGCTGGGTTATGCCCAGGCGCTGGCGCACGCCGGGTACGCGGCGCTGGTGTGGGATTTCGATGGGCATGGCGCCAACTCACAACCGTTGGGAGAGGACTCGCTCCAGGCCAATATCGAAGCAGCTTACCAGGTTTTGCTGGCCCAGCCCGGCGTGGATGCCGGGCGCATGGCGCTGCTGGGCCATTCCATGGGCAGCGGCGCCGTGATGACTGCCGGCATCGCTCATCCCGACCGTTACGCGGCGGTCGTCGCTATCTCGCCCACCCAGGCGGATGTGTCGCCCACCTTGCCGCGCAATTTGCTATTGCAGGCCGGGAGTCTGGAGGGGCGCTTCGTGGCCAATGCCGAACGCTTGTTGGCAGCGGCGGGCGGCGAGCAATCTGATCGGGCTTCTGGCCTGGCCCGCGGCCTGATCGTGATCCCGTGGGCCGAGCATATCTCGATCTTGTTTCGGCCTGAAAGCCAGCGCGCGGCCGTGCGCTGGCTGGACGAAAGTTTCGGACGGCAGAGCGCCCGCATTTACACCGATCGGCGCGTTCTCTGGTATGTCGTGCACCTCGCCGGTTGGCTGCTGGCTCTGGCGGCGGTGCGTCCGCTGCTGAACGGTTGGCTGCCCGGATCAGAGAGAGCGCGGGGGAAGGTCAGGGGATGGGTGGGGATGGCTGCTGGCCCCGTCGTGGCAACGGCAGTGTTAGCACTCGCGAGTCGCGTAGCGCCAGTGGCCGGGCTGGGGGGCATCCAGGTGGGCGGGGCGCTGGCTGTGTGGTTCGGGCTGGCGGGACTGGTCTGGCTGGGCAGCACCGGGCGCTGGCGAGGCAGAGCAGGCGCGAGCGCGGGCGCGGGCAACAGCGGTTGGCTGCGACCGTTGGCGGCGGGCGTTGGCATGTTCCTCTTCCTCACGCTGGCGTTCGGGGTGATGGCGCAGGTGGTCTGGTTGCAATGGTGGCTGATCCCGCTGCGCCTGGCGCGCTGGCCCTTGCTGGCCCTCGCCGTCCTGCCCTGGTTTCTGGCTGCGGGCCAGGCCCAGGTGGGCGCGGGGGTGGGGCGAAGGGCGTTGTGGTGGCTGGGGCAAAGCCTGGTGCTGGTGGTGGGTCTGGCGTTGGTGGTGTTTCTGGTTCCGGGGATGTTTTTCGTCTTTTTACTGTTACCGCTGGCGCCTTTGCTCATCGGCATCCTGGCCATCGCCGGTGCTGTTTTCGATTCGCCGTGGGCGTATGGTGTGGGGAGCGCGCTGTTTTTCGGTTGGGTGCTGGCGGCGGTGTTTCCGCTGGCGGGGTGACGGGCGGGGCCGCGCACAGGGTATTTCGAGGGGGGTAGATTCTGGCGGTTTGGCGCTGATTGCGCTAGGATCATGTCTATGTGACTGTTTTCCGATTCCTTCCATTCTATCTCTGCGGCCCGCAAACGGCGCCACTACAGATGTATCGATAGCGCAGCGCCCGTGCTGTCGAGGCAAGAGAGACGAATCGATCATTGCTCCGTTCGAGGAGGCATGGACAATGTCCCCGGTTAGCGTTTCCTACTGGCGGCGTGGTTTTGTAGCCATTACGGTGATGATGGCAGGGTTGTTGGCGGCGCCCTGGGCGCCGACGCGGGCAGAGCCGGCCGCGGCCTGCGGCGACATTATCATCAATGAGATCAAGTTCAAGCAGACCGATAGCACTGACGGAGGCGTTGCTGCTGGCGACGAGTGGGTGGAACTCTATGTAGTGAACGCTATTGTCGCCGATACAACAGTTATCGTAGATGATTTGGAGACCACAACGTCAGGGCGCTTCCGTTTGCAGTTCACGGTAGCGGCAGGGACGCCAGCAGGTAAATATCTCATCATTCATGACAATGCCAGCGGTTCTGGCGAAGCGTTACCATCAGGATCGGCGGTCAATGCCATCGAATTCTTCGGCGCGGGGGGAGCGAGTGGATCAGGTGCTGGCTTCCATTTAAACGATACGGGTGACAATGTGTTGCTGACCATCGATGGCGCCTCCTGTGAGGAGGTGCACTGGGGCACGCGCGGCTCCGACGCCAACATTGCACCCACGACCGCGGCCGCGATCACGATTGCCTTTGGCCCTGCTAGCAGTGTGTTAGCGGGCGAAAGCATCCAGCGCTCTCCCAACAGCAGCGGCAGTTCTTTTCTCAGGGCGGGGACCGGTGTTCCTGGCGCGACGGCGGTGGGGTCGCCGACAACGATGGGGCATAGCAACAACATCGGCCCCAACGCCATCACTCTCTCCTCTTTCGCCGCCGCACAGCAGACCCCTGGCTTTGTTCTCGTTCCTGTGCTCAGCCTGGCATGTTTGCTGGCCGGCGCCGCCCTTGCTCGCCGCCGCCTCACCACGATATAAAAAGAGGCGAGGCAGGCGGAAGATTGACGCCGCCTGCCTCGCCTCAGAGAGACAACGAGAAAAGTGTTTAGCTCACGTAGCGCCCACCTTTGAGGCGCGCTTGCATCTGTTGCAGGGCATCTTGATCGCCACGAGCGGCGTGCGCGGCCTGCTCGGCCCAGCTGCTGGGATCGATGAAGCGCAGGCCAGCCTTCTGGAGGATTTCTTGTAGGCGGCCAACGTCTGTTTGGGCCAGTTGAGCGAAAGTGCTAATACCAGCACTCTTCAAGACGCGATCTATCTTTGGGCCGATGCCTTCGATAATGATCAAGTCGTCGACTATGGAGGGGGCAGCAGGTAGATCGATGGGGGCCAGCTTTACCTCTGGCATGGCCGGCGTCTCGACTTGCGGCAGTTCGACTGACGGCATCTCGACCGACGGCATCTCGACTTGCGGCAGTTCGACCGACGGCATCTCTACCGACGGCATCTCGACTTGCGGCAGTTCGACCGACGGCATCTCGACTTGCGGCAGTTCGACCGACGGCATCTCAACTGCTGGCATTTCGAC
>JAYRVO010000174.1:0-49360 GCA_041918515.1 Chloroflexota bacterium
CCCTACTGAATCGCCCCTACTGAATCGCCCCTACTGAATCGCCCCTACTGAATCGCCCCTACTGAATCGCCCTTACATGAATCGTCACCGTGGAGTCACACAATGGTAGATATCGGTTACATCGCCCTCTTGCTTGCTCTCGTTGTCGCCTTCTATGGCCTGATCGCCAGCTTGTGGGGAGGACTGCGGCGTAACGCCACCCTGGCGACGAGTGGCCGCAATGCCTTGTTCGTCACCGCCGCACTCATCCTAACAGCGGCGATAGCGCTCTGGTATTTGTTGTTGACCAACGACATGTCGGTGGAGTACGTCGCCAGCCATAGCGAGCGCAGCCTGCCGTTATTCTACCGCTTTTCGTCCTTGTGGGGCGGCCAGGCAGGGTCGCTGCTGTTTTGGGACTTGATCCTGGCAGCCTACAGCAGCATCATGGTGGCAGTCGAATGGAAACGGCAGCCGCGACGAGGCCCCTACATCGTTGCCATCCTCCTCATCGTCCACATTTTCTTCTTACTGATCAACGTCTTCGCCGCCAACCCCTTCAATCGTCTCTGGATGCTACCGGATGGCAGCTCACATGGCGCCATCTTCAAACCCGCAGGTGCGTCCCTCTTCATCCCGGCAGATGGCAGCGGCCTCAACCCCCTCCTGCAAAACTACTGGATGGTCATCCATCCCGTGTTCCTTTACCTGGGCTACGTGGGTCTGACCCTGCCCATGGCTCTGGCCGTCGCCAGCCTGATCTCTGGACAACTGGATGATGGCTGGGTCAGAGACGTACGCAAGTGGGCGCTCATCCCCTGGATTTTCCTGGCAACCGGCATCTTGATGGGCAGCCAGTGGGCCTACATCGAACTGGGCTGGGGCGGCTTCTGGGCCTGGGATCCGGTAGAAAACGCATCCTTCATCCCCTGGCTCACCGCCACGGCCTTCATCCACAGCATCGTCATCCAACAACAGCGCGGCATGTTGAAAGTGTGGAACATGGTCTTGGCCTTCATCAGCTTCTGGTTGGTGATCATCGGCACCTTCATCACCCGCAGCGGCATCATCGATTCCGTACACGCCTTCGCTCTCTCCAACATCGGCCCCATCTTCCTCAGCTTCATCATCTTCACCTTCCTGGGCTTCCTCGTCCTCTTGTGGCAAAGATTGCCGCAATTGCAGGGAGACGCCGAATTGGATTCAGTGCTCAGCCGCGAATCGGCTTTCCTTTATGTCAATGTACTGTTCCTGGTAGCCGCCTTCGTCACCCTCTTCGGCACTCTCTTCCCCATCATCTCCGAAGCCGTTACCAAGACCAAAATCGCCGTCAGCGCGCCCTACTTCAACAAAGTCGATGGCCCCATCTTCCTCGCCATCCTGGTGCTCATGGCCCTCGGTCCTCTCTTAGGTTGGCGTCGCAGCTCGCCCGCCATGTTGCGCCGTAATCTGGCTCCACCATTTGCCTTTGCCCTCGCCGTCGTCGCCCTGCTGATCATGATGACGACACGCAAATGGTTGCCGATCATTGCCTGGGGCGTCTGCGCGTTCGTCCTGGGCACCATTGTCTGGGAATACTATCGCGGCGCTCGCGCCCGGCGCATCGCCACGAAAGAAAGTTGGCCGCTGGCCCTGGTTCAGATCATGATCCGCAACCAACGACGCTACGGCGGCTACATCGTCCACCTCGGCATCGTCTTCATCGCCGTCGCCGTCACTGGCGCCACTAGCTTCCAATTCAATCTGAAAACCAGCCTGCAGCTGAACAAAACTGCGAATTTGGCGGGTTACACCTTCACCTTTACCGGCCTGGAAGAAGAAAAGGCCAGCAACCACGACAGCATGTTCGCCAACGTGCTGGTCGAGAAGAATGGCAAGGTCATCGGCACCCTGCTCCCACGGATGAACTTCTACAACGCCGTCAGCGGCCGCGACATGGGTCCCACCACCGAGGTCGGCCTGCACTCCAACCTGCGCGAGGATGTGTACGTCGTCTTCAACGGTTGGGAACAGAACGGCGAACTGGGAGCTTTCGAGTTCTTCGTCAACCCCCTCATGTTGTGGATGTGGATCGGGGGCCTGGTCATGATTGCTGGCACTCTCTTCGCCCTCTGGCCCATTACAGTGCGCTCCACCCGCCGCGTCTCTGTCCCTGCTGCCCTCCAACCTGCGCAACCTTGACCTCCGCCCTCTGAACCTATGTGGATTCTCGCCGTTCTCGTCCTCCTGATCGTGGCTGGCGTGGCCATCCTGTGGCCCTATCTGCGACCCCAGTCCACCGCCATCCCCCGCGCCGACATCGACCCGCGCTTGATCGAACTCTACACCCAGCGCGACAGGCTGTATCGATCGGTGCGCGACGCCCGCCTGGACATGGAAACCGGCAAACTCTCACAAGCAGACTACGAACAGCAAACCGTGCTGCTCAAGCAGCAAGCGGCAGATGTGCTGCGCAAAATCGACACAGTCGAGCAGGATCTGCTCTCGCCACAGATGGATGCCAAGTTAGAAGCAGAGATTGCGGCGATGCGCGAGGGCGTGGATGGCCGCGCCAGCGTCGGTGATGAAGTCGAGGCAGCCATCGCCGCAGCCAGGCGACGCAACGGCGGCGCCCCTGCACCGACGCCAGGAAGCGATCCCGGAGCACCAGGGCGCGGCGACCGCTTCTGCGGACACTGCGGCGGGGTTCTGCAGGTGGGTGATCGTTTTTGCGGCAAATGCGGGCAAGCCATACGCGCGGGATGAGGGACTAACGTCATGCGTCCTACGCTGACCGTCGCCTCTCCGGAATTGCTCGATCAGATCATCGACGAAGCACGCCACCTCTTGGCCACCGTCGGCATGGAGGTGCGCGGCCACACCTTGCGCCAACGCTTGCTCGCAGCCGGCTTACCTGGCGACCCCCATGGCCGCATCCTCTTCCCTGCCGACATCGTCGACCGCGCCCTGGCCACCGCCCCGGCCACGTTCACACTCTACGACCGCGCTGGCAATCCCCATGCCACCCTCGGCGGCGACCGCGTCCACTTCGTCCCCGGCTCCAGCGGCCTACGCATCCTCGATCACCGCACCGAGGAAACACGGCCTGCCGCCACTGCCGACTTCGTGGAATACGTGCGGCTGTGCGACGGCCTGCCCCATATCGCCTACCTCGCCACAGCCTTCTCCACCAACGACGATATCCCGCCCGGCGTCTCGGATGCCTGGCGGCTGTACCTGTGCCTGACCAACTCGACGCGCCCCATCGTCTCCGGCGCCTTCAGCGAACACGGCGTCCCGCGTATGGCCGAGATGATGGCCCTGTTCCGCCGCGACAAAGCCGAGCTCGGCGCCCGACCCTTGTCGATCTTCACCATTACGGCCACGGGCAACTTCCGTTACGGCGAAGATTCCTGCCAGAACCTGTTGGACTGCGTCGAGTGGGGCATCCCCATCGAGATCGTCCCGGTGACGTTGATGGGCTTGACCGCGCCGGTGACGCTGGTCGGCGCAGCCGTATTCCACGCCATAGACACACTGGCGGGGATCGTGATGGCGCAGATCATCAGACCGGGCGCGCCCGTGCTCTACGGCAGCGCGCCCGCCGAATTCCACATGCGCGAGACCACCTCCCCCATGGTCGGCGTGCAGGCCCTCTATTTGAATGTGCTCAACGCCCAGATTGGCAAGCGCCTCGGTCTGCCCACCCAGGCGTACATGGCCCTGAGCGATAGCAAATTCTTGGACGCCCAAGCCGGAGCCGAAAGCTTCGGCAGCGCCCTGTTGGCCGCCCAGGCCGGGATCAATTCCGTCTCGGGGCCGGGCATGCTGGATTACGTCCTGGTTTTCAGCCTGCCCAAACTGGTGTTCGACAACGAGATATGCGGCCAGGCGCTGCACCTGACGCGCGAACTTCAGATCGTGGACGATCTACCCACCCTTCCTCTCGTCCAGGCGCAACTGGCCCAGAGCCATCTCATCACAGCCAAGCACACACTGGCGAATTGGGAGCAACACCTGTATCTGCCTGGCCCGATTTTCGACCGCAAAAATCGCGACAGCTGGCAACGGGTGGGGGCAAAAACCCTTTGGCAACGGGCGGTGGAGGAGGTGGAATCTCGACTGGCAGCCTACAAACCGATCGAAACGGATCCTCTGGCCGACGCCGAAATGCGCCGACTGATCCGCACCGGCATGAGCGATGACGCAGCGCTGCCAGACATACCGCCTCCGGTTGGGGCGCCACCGCCGCCGAGCAGCAGCGGGCGCCGACCCCGCCGATCTGCCTGAGCATTCACACCACCGTGCGCCGGCTCTCGCCCCCCATTTCAGCGTACGAACGCTATGGGCTGTGATCACCATCGTGGCCAGATCAATACATCATTGACGAAACAAGCGTGGAAGGAGTATCATTTCCATTCATCGCGTGGCGCTTGGTCGGCACATCGTCGAAAAAGAAAGCTGTACTCAGCGGCCGCGCTACAGAACCCCAATCCTATTACTCACATTCCAAAGGAGGAACCTGATGAGACATCGCCCCTACTTCTTCGCTGGTTTACTCGTATTGGTAGCCGTGATCCTGAGTGCATGTGGCGGAGCCGCCGCGCCTGCTCCGGCCTCGCAGCCAGCAGCCAGCAACGATCTGTTGGCCGACATCATGGCGCGCGGCGTATTGCGCGTCTCCACAGACCCGGCCTATCCCCCCCAATCCGAACTGGTGGAGGGCGTCCAACCACCAGCGGGCACCAAATGCAAGGGCGAAGAGCGAGCCGCCAACCAATTCAAGGGCTTCGATATCGAGACGGCCGCCGAGCTCGCCAAACGCATGGGCGTCGAAGTCTGCTTTGTCACACCGGACTGGACATTGATCACAGGCGGGAGCTGGGCAGGACGCTGGGATCTCAGCATCGGCTCGATGACGATTACGCCCGAGCGAATGCAGAAGCTCTATTTCTCCCAGCCCTACTACACCACCCCCGCCGCTTTCTTCGTTCACAAAGACAATACCAGCTATCAGAAGCCGGCCGATCTTGCGGGCAAAAAGGTGGGTGGCTGCACCGGCTGCACCTATGAGTCCTACCTCGATGGTTCGCTGGCCATCCCCGGCGAGACCATCGACTTTGTGGTCAAAGACGTTCAGTTCATGGGCTACGACACCGACACGCCCGCGCTCCAGGACCTGGCGCTTGGCGATGGCGTGCGCCTGGATGGGGTTCTTACCGCGCTTCCCACCGGGCAGGGCGTAATCAAGGATGGGCTGCCGCTGAAGCAGTTGGGCGAGCCAGTCTACTTCGAGTATCTGGCGGGGGCCATAGACAAAAACGCCCCCAAAGATAGCAATGCCTTCCGCGCCAAAGTGAACGAGATCCTCCAGAGTATGCTCAAAGATGGCACACTCAAGCAACTATCCGAAAAGTACTACGGTCTCGATCTGGCCGAAGCAGCAGGGAAGTTCGACATCGCTGGCCTGAAGCAGTAGCCTGAAGCAGTAGTATTCGGGTCAACTGACAAATGGGGTGGGACGCTCATCCCACCCCTGCGACCCTTTCAAGGAGGATCCCATGACCACCCTGCCACAGACTTCGCCCGGCCAGAGCGGAAAGGGAGCCGGACATCCCGACCATACAACCCACGCGCGTTTTGCCGCCCAGCTCATGGCCGAAAAAGAGCGCACTGAGTTGCTGCACCGCCTCACCATCGCCGCCACCTGGGTGGTGCTCTTTGCCATCCTCGGTGCGGCGCTGTCGTTGATGAATGTCGAGTTCGGCTACATACTCGATCACTTCGGCTTCGTCTTCCTCGGTCTCGGCGTCACCATTACGGTTTCGCTGGTCTCGATCGCCATCGCCTCGCTGCTGGCGCTCGTGGGCGCCTTGATGCGCCTCTCACCCCGCTCGGTCTTGCAGGGCATCGCGGGATTCTACGTCTCACTCTTTCGCGGCACCCCTCTCCTGATCCAAATCTATATTATCTACCTGGGGTTGCCGCAAGTTGGTCAGCAGTTGAAGCTACTGGGCTACCCCCGGCTGGGCGACATGCTCATCCTGGATGCCATCCAATCCGGCATCCTGGCTCTAAGCTTGAACTACGGCGCTTATATGACGGAAATTTTCCGCGCCGGCATTCAATCGGTCAGCCATGGCCAATGGCAAGCTGCGTTTGCCCTGGGCCTGAGTCGCATGCAGACCTTGCGTCTAGTCGTCTTGCCCCAGGCCTTTCGCATCATCCTCCCCGCCGTTGGCAACCAGTTCATCGCCATGCAGAAGGACTCATCATTGGTTTCCATCATGGGGGTCTGGGAGATCACCTACCGCGCCAATCGCTTTGCCCGCAAGGACAGCCGCTTCATGGAGATGTTCCTGCTGGCAGCAATCATCTATTGGATTTTGACGATTATTTCGGAATGGCTCCAGAGCCGACTGGAGCAGCGTATGGCGACAGAGTCGAACAGATAGCTGGCGGTCTAGCTTCCCAGCGTCGCACCCACGAAATCCGGTCGTCCAGCCAGAAATTCCTTTCCCCCCAACATCTTCTTGCCCGCCAACTGCAGCACCATCACGACCAGCAGGCCATCGCCTGTCCCAATAGCGATTTGACCCTGCCAGCGCTGCACCCTTCCAGGTTCCTCCTGCCCTGCGATAGCGCGCGCCCGCCCGATCTTCAGGTGCTCGCCCTGCCAGGTGGTGAACGCTCCCGGCCAGGGAGCGTAGGCCCGCACCATGCGCTCGATCACGCTGGCAGGTTGGCTCCAGTCGATACGTCCTTGCTCTTTCTTGAGCGGACGGCACACGGTGACTCCCGTTTCGCCCTGAGGCTGCGGCCTGATCTCACCGGCCAAATAGCGCGGCAGCGTGGCTGCCAACAGCTTCGCTCCTTCCCGTGCCAGACGCTCGCCCAGGCTGTCGGCGGTGTCATCCGACCGGATCGCTTCCTCGACCTGGGATAAGATCGGCCCCGTATCCATGCCAGCGTCCATCAGCATGATCGTCGCGCCGGTGATGGCGTCGCCAGCCAAAATAGCAGCGACAATCGGTGCGGCGCCGCGCCAGCGCGGGAGCAAGGAGGCGTGGACGTTGACGCAACCAAAGCGGGGGAGAGCCAGGACTTCGGGTCGCAGGATCTGGCCGAAGGCAGCGACGACGATGAGATCGGGCTGCAACGCTGACAGGGCGGCAAAGGCAGACGGCTCGCGCAGGCGTTCGGGCTGGAGGATGGGGATGTCAACCAGCTGCGTCGCCTGCAAAAAATCTTTCACCGGCGAAACCTGCACCTTGCGTCCCCGGCCGGCTTCCCGATCCGGCTGGGTGACAACGCCGACCACCTTGTAGGCAGGGTCGGCGAGCAAAATCTGCAAGGGGGGCACAGCAAAATCGGGCGTGCCCATGAAAACGGTGCGGATCATCGGGCGCGGCGGCGATCCGCCATTTCGATTTGCGACGATAGCAGGTCCGGTTGTTGCGCGGCCTGGCGCAGTTGCCCACACCCGGCGTTGATCTCGATGCCCCGGCGCAGACGCATGGTGGTGGCGATTCCCGCCTCCTCCAGGATGCGCTGGAAACGGGCGGCGTCTTCGTCGCTGCTGGGCTGGTAAGGCGAGTTGGGGATGGGGTTCAAGGGGATCAGGTTGACGTGGCACAGCAGGTCCGCCAAAAGGTCGGCCATCTGCTCGGCGTGCTGGGGCGCGTCGTTGACCCCGCGCATCAGCGCGTACTCGAAGGTAAGGCGACGGCCGGTCTTTTTGACATAGCGATGACAAGCCGCCAGTAGTTCTTCCAGCGGATAACGCTTGTTGATCGGTGCGATCTGGTTGCGCAGGCGGTTGGTGGGGGCATGCAACGAGATGGCCAGGCGCACCGGCAAGGTTTCGCTGGTCAAACGGTCGATCATCGGCACGAGGCCAACGGTGCTGACGGTGAGGCTGCGGGCCGAGAGTGCGAAGGTTTCGGGGTCAGCGATGGCGCGCAGGGCCTGGAGCAGGGCGTTGTAGTTAGCCAGCGGCTCGCCCATCCCCATGACGACGACGTTGGTGAGATGCGTGGGTCGCTTGACCCGCAGAGCATCGCCAGCCCCGCCTACTTCACGCAACCAACGCTCGAACCAGTGCACCTGGGCGATGATCTCGCCGGCGCTGAGGTTGCGGGCCAGGCCGCCTTGCCCCGTCGCGCAGAAGGTGCAGCCCATGGCGCAGCCCACCTGCGTAGAAATGCAGACGGTGCGACGGCTGTTGTAGAGCATGAGCACGGCCTCGATGGTGTTGCCGTCGGCCAGACGAAACAGGGCCTTGCGCGTCAGGCGGTCGCCGCTGTCGATCTGAGCGAGGAGTTGCAGGGGATTGCACGATGTTTCCTGCGCCAGCCGCGCGCGTAGCTCCTTCGGCAGATTGGACATCTGCTCGGGCGCGGCGACCAGGTCTTTGTGCAACCAGGTGTAGATTTGGTCGCCGCGAAAGACCGGCTGACCCCACTGCGCCATAAGGGTGCGCAAGTCGGCGCGAGTGAGATCAAGGAGATCGTAGGGGCGATTCATGAATCGCCCCCATCTAGTGCATTCATGAATCGCCCCCATCTAGCGCATTCATGAATCGCCCCCATTTAGCGCATTCATGAATCGCCCCCATCTAGCGCATTCATGAATCGCCCCCATCGCGCGCAAGCAAGGCGGCCAGATCCGGGACGATCCAGGTGGGTCGGGGATCATAGGCTTCCGCCTCGGCCAACGTGCTGATACCGGTGAGCACGCAGATCGTGCGCAGCCCAGCATTATGGCCGCCCAGGATATCGGTTTCCAGGCGGTCGCCCAGCATCACGGTGTCCTCCGGCCTCGCGCCCAGCCTCGCCAGCGCCTCGGTGAAGATGCCTGGGCCGGGCTTGCCGATGACGACCGGCTTCTTGCCCGTCGAAGCTTCCAGAAAGGCCAGCAGCGCGCCAGCACCTGGCATGTTCCCGCGCTCGGAAGGTACATTCAGATCGGGGTTGGTGGCGATGAACGGGCAGCCGGCGTCGATGGCAAGCGAGGCTTCAGCCAGTTGCTCGTATCTCACTTGTTGATCCAGCCCAGCAATGACGACCTGCGCTTCCTCGGCTCGGCCCACGCGCTCATACCCGGCTTCGTCCACGGCCTTGCGGATGCCGTCGCCGCCCACCACCAACACCCGCCGCGGGGGAGGGTAGTGCGCCAGCAGGTAAGCAGCGGTGGCCAGCGGTGAAGTGAAGACATTGTCTTCGTGAACGATCATGCCCATCTGCGCCAGTTTGTGCGCGTACTGGGCTGGCGTCTTGGTGGCATTGTTGGTGACGAAGAGGAAGCGGTGGTCGCCTTGTTGCAGGGCAGCCACGAACTCGGCGGCGCCAGGCGTCGGCTCGTCTCCGCGATAGACGACGCCGTCCATATCGATCAGCCAGCCGTGCAAAAGATTGAATGGTGAACGTAATGACATTGGTTTGGGGTGAATATTGGGTATTGCGTATTGATTATGAGGACTTTGTGTTTTCTGTATCAGCTATCGAATTCATTCGGCGACTTGAGCGGGCATGAAATACGCAATTCGCATCACGCCTCAAATTTCACGCCTCACGTTTCGCGCTTCACGTTTCCCCCGAATCCTGCTCCACATCGTGCGCAGCGGCGGCAATGGCCCAGGCCACTACGCCCCAACCGCCGCCGCTGATGAGCAGTGCCAGCAGGATGCTGAGGAAATTGAGGGGCACAGTCCCGCGGGCAATGCCGATGACCGCCAACAGGATGCCTGATAAAGCAGCGATCAACCCGACCTTGAGCGGGCCGCTCAAACGATTCCATTTCATGATCATGCTCGAATTGCGAATTGCGAATTTAATTCCGTGTTTCCCTGTCCGTGTCCACAAAGGAATGGGGAATTGCGAATTGCGAATTTAATTCCGTGTTTCCCTGTCCGTGTCCACAAAGGAATGGGGAATTGCGAATTGCGAATTTAATTCCGTGTTTCCCTATCCGTGTCCACAAAGGAATTGCGAATTGCGAATTGCGAATTTAATTCCGTGTTTCCCTATCCGTGTCCACAAAGGAATTGCGAATTGCGAATTGCGAATTTTGTAAGAACTTTCCGTACTTCTCCATCCGTTTCTACATCTTTCCGGCTACAAGCTGAATAGTTACATAAAAAAATACGCAATAACCAATAACCAATAACTAATAACCAACAACCAATTACCTCAATAACCTCCCGAACCACGCCTTTCCACCGGAATGCCGCGTCCAGCAGGCTGGATATCGCGCACCACCAGTTGCAGAGTGCGGCGATCCTGCCAGACATTGTCCTCCAGTTGGCAAGCTACATCGACGCGCATCGCCAGATCCGTTGCCTGGTCGCCCTGGTTGAAGGCGATGGCGTCCATCGCGTTCTGCCCATCGCTCAATCGCAGCTTGAGATGTCCGCCGTTAGCGCCCACGCGCCGGGCCTCGCGCACCATCAAGTCGGCGACGCCGAGGACGGGCGCGACATTCTCAGCGCCGGTCGGCTCCAATTCTTGCAGTTTGCCTAACAACGCATAATCCAAATCGCGCAAGCTAACGATGGCGTCGATGGCAAGCTTCTGCGCCCGATCTTCAGGGCGCAACTGCGCGGCGGCCAGATCGTTCAAATGGCGACGCAAAGCCGGCAAATGCTGACGATGCACCACGAAACCAGCAGCGGCGGCATGACCGCCGTAGCGCACCAACAGATGCTCGCATTGATCCAGCGCCGCGGTGATGTGGAATTCGGGCACGCTGCGGGCCGAGCCGCGCACCTCCTCTCCACCCAATTCTACCACCAGGGTCGGGCGATAGTACATCTCCTTGATGCGACTGGCGACCAACCCCACGATGCCCGGCTTGATATCCTCCTTGCCGATCAGGAGCACATCATCTGGCGGCGCCTCGCCTAATACGACCGTCGCCCATTGCACGGCCTCCTCGGTCAATTGCTGGCGCTGGCGATTCAGTTGCTCCAATTGCGCCGCCAGCGCTTCGGCCTGAGCATCGTCAGCAGCCATCAACAGTTCGTAGGCCAACATGGCAGAACTCAGGCGTCCGGCGGCGTTCAGGCGAGGGCCAAGCCGAAAGCCGATGGTGGTGGCGTCGATCGCGGCGGTAGTGGCGCCGGAAGATTTCACCAACGCCCGCAGGCCCGGCCGTTTTCCCAGCTTGAGTTGCTCCAGCCCGCGTCGCACCAGCGTGCGATTCTCCCCGCGCAGGGGCATGACATCGGCCACCGTGCCCAACGCCACCAGGTCGAGCAAGTCGTCCTCGGTCAGCGAAGTCGGTCGGGCCGCCACAGGCGCCATCTCCTCGGCCCGCAACAATGCCTGCGCCAGCTTGAAAGCCACACCCACACCAGCAAAACTCTTGAAAGGATAGCGGCAGTCATCCTGGCGAGGATTGATCACGGCCAGCGCCGGCAGTGGCTCGCGCCCCACCGAATGATGGTCGGAGACGATCATGTCCAGCCCCAGGTCGCGGCCATACGCCACCTCGCTGACGGCCCGCATGCCGCAATCAACCGTGAGAACCACGGCGGCGCCCTGGTCGCGCAGCCCCTTCAGCGCCTCGTTATTCAGGCCATAGCCCTCGTCCACGCGGTGAGGAATGTACGGCAGGACATCGGCTCCCAGCGCCTGCAGCGTCTGCACCATCAACACTGTCGAAGTGACGCCATCAGCATCAAAATCACCATAGACGGCGATGCGCTCGCCGCGGCTGATGGCCTGACGCAGGCGCTCCACCGCCTCGGGGATGCCCTTCATACGAAAGGGATCGTCCGGGCGCGCGCGCTGACCGAAGAACTCAGCCACTTCGTCCGCATCCACCAGGCCGCGATTGTACAACACCTGGATGATGGTGGGATGCAGCCAGCCAAAGCGGGCGCGCACATCGGGCGGCGGTTGGGCGGGAAGAAGCCAGCGAGTGGGGACGGCAGGCAAGGGCGGCGCTCCAGAAAGACAGCATGTGGACAAACTCATCCACAAACACTCATTATAGCCGCCAGAAGACGCGCGCGGAAATGTTGGTTCTTGCTCTGTCGCTGTGCTACGATTCCTGCCCGATGCGCCGACTCCTCCTGTTCACCCTCGCGCTCTTGCTCCTGCTCGCCGGCCTGGGCCTGAATGCGGCCCTGGCTCGCCGCGCTGCGCCCCCGCCGCTGCCTGTGGCTCCGGCTGCCGGACGCGGACAGTTGATGGCCACCCTCGACCTGGCCGGGCTGAATCCCAAGCAGGCGGCGGACATCGTCGGCTGGATGGCCGAGGACGGTATGAAATGGGTGCGATTGCGCCTGCCCTGGAACGAGATCGAGCCGGAGGCGGGACGCAAGGATTGGGAACTGCTCCAGGCCGCCATCGACGCCGGCCGCGCCCACGACCTGGGCATTGTGTTGTTGTTGGATGGCGCGCCCGCCTGGGCCGTGCAGCCGGTGGACGCCGACAACCCCCTCGCCCCGCCGCACGACGTGCGTGATTTTGGCCGTTTCGCCGGAGCCGTGGCCGGGGGCTACCGCGACGCCGTCGATATCTATCAGATCTGGGACGAGCCGAACATCCGGCCACACTGGGGCAATGCCTGGGTCAGCCCCCAGGGCTATTTCGAGTTACTGCGCGAGGCGGCCAACAGCATCCGCGCGGCCGACCCCAGCGCCCAGATCATGCTGGCCCAACTCGCGCCCACTACCGCCGACGACACCCTCAACCTCCCCGACACGACCTTCCTCGACCGGCTCTATGATCTCGGTGCGTCCGAATACTTCGACCTGGCCGCCGCCGCCGCCTACGGCTTCGACCAGCCCCCCGCCGCTGCTCCTACGCCCGACCGGCTCAACTTCCGCCGCCCGGAACTGCTGCACCAGGTGATGGAGCGCCACAGCGACCGCGACACGCCGCTTTGGATCACCGCCTGGGGCTGGTGGACGCAGCCGGCCGAGGGCGGCGAGGCCGACTCGCCGTGGGGCAGCATCGATCCCGCCCTGCTGTCTGGCTACCAGATCGATGGCCTCCACCTGGCTCAGACGCAGTGGCCGTGGTCTGGTCCCCTGGCCTGGGCCGACTACACCCTCACCCCCACCCACGACCCTCGCCGCGCCGGCTTCGTCCAGCGTGCCCCCACCGGCCAGCCGACGACCGCGGGCGCGACCCTGCGCGACCTGGCCGCCGCCCCCATCCCGCTCGGAACCGGCAACCACCCCGCCGCCAACCCTGACACCCAGACCATCACCGGCGCTTGGCGCACCAGCCCCGACGCCATCGACCCCGACCCACCCGGCAGAGCGACAGTGCAGTATCGCTTCGAAGGCCGCGCCGTCGCCCTCGAAGTTCAGCGCGGGCCGTACTGGGCGACCTTGAAAGCCTGGATCGACGACCAGCCCGCCCCACTCCTCCCGCGCGACGAGACCGGCGACGCCTACATCGCCCTCAACGACCCCGCCAACACCGTCGCTGTCGTCCCGTTGGCGCCTGACTTGGCTGCTGGCCCTCACACCTTGCGTCTGCAAGCCTCAGCGGGTTGGGGTCAGTGGTTCCTGCGCCGATTGATCATCGATCACGTTCCCTGGCCGCACCCCTATCCCTTCTGGCCACTTACAGCCGTGCTGGTGCTGGCTTTGGCAGTGGTCGGCTGGTATTGGCTACAAGCCATCAAGTCGCCGGCCGGTCGCGAAGGAGTCGGGAGCGTGCAGGCTGCCTGGGAGCAGGCTATCGCCGCCGCCGGTTGGCATCCTGCGCTTCATTTCCCCCTTGTCGTGTTCTTGCTGGCGGCCTTTGCCTTTGCACCTGGCCTCTGGCTCAGCCTGATCCTGCTCCTTGCCCTCGTTTTCGTGCTCGCCCTGCGACCCTCGCTGGCCCTGCCGCTCGTGCTCGTGGCCCTGCCTTTTTACACGCGGCCCAAACCCCTCGGTCCCATCGGCATCCCCCTGCACGAACTCCTCATCTGGCTCGCCTTCGGCCTTTGGCTCCTGCGCTGGCTCCTCGCCCGACTCACCTTGTCACCTCGTCGCCTTGTCACCGTTTCTCTGCGTCGCCTTGATATCCCCATCTTCCTTTTCCTGCTCACCGCCATGTTCGCCGCCCTCGCCGCCGAACGTCGCGGCGTCGCCTTCTACGACCTCCGCACCGTTTTCATCACCCCCATCGCCTTCTATTGGCTGGTCAGCCGCACAGAACCCCACCTGTCGCGGCTGGCCGACGGCCTGGTGCTGGGCGCGCTGCTGATCAGCGGCATCGGCCTCTACCAGTTCTTCAGCGGACAAGCCCCCATCGCCGAAGGCGTGCCACGCATCGTCGCTTTGTACGGCTCGGCCAACAACCTGGCCTTGTATCTGGGTCGGGTCTTGCCCGTGCTCGTCGCCGCGGGTATCATTGGCGCTAGTCCGCGGCGTTGGCTGTACCTGCTCGCCCTCGTCCCCATCATCGCCGCCGCCTTCCTGACTTTCTCGAAGGGCCTGCTGCTAATCAGCTTCCCCACCGGTCTTCTCGTCCTGGCCATGTTCGAGAAACGGTTACGCTGGCCGATCCTCATCCTGATCATCCTCGCCGCCCTCGCTCTGACGCCTTTCCTGGGCGCCGAACGTTTCGCTGGCCTTTTCGACATCCGCAGCGGCACCACCTTCTTCCGCTTACAGCTTTGGCAGAGCGCCTGGCGCATGTTCCTGGATCATCCCTGGCTTGGCGTTGGCCCCGACAACTTCCTCTACACCTACCGCAGCCAGTACGTACTCCCCGGCGCCTGGCAGGAACTCAACCTCAGCCATCCCCACAACCTTTTTCTCGACCTCCTCACTCGTGTCGGTCTCTTCGGCTTCATCACCGGCCTCTGGCTCCTGATCGCCACCCTCCTCTCCGGCCTCCGCCTCCTCTTCCCGGTCGTACTCGACCGGCCCGCCCTGCGCCCCCTCTACCTCGGTCTCTTCGCCGGCCTCTTCGTTGGCCTCCTCCACGGCCTCATCGACAACTCCATCTTCCTGGTCGATCTCAGCGTGCTAACGTTTTTGGTCGTGGGGGTGACACAAGGATTGGGTAGGCAGGTAGACAAGTAGAGAAGGAAACAAGTAGACAAGGAAACAAGTAGACAAGTGACAGGTGGTGGGTTATCCTACTAGCATCCTACTATTAGTAGGATATTTGTAGGATAACTATTACTAGCAAATTCGCAATTCGCAAATCCGCAATCCAAAATTCGCAATCCAAAATTCGCAAATCCCATGCGCATCCTCATCACCGGCGGAGCCGGCTTCCTCGGCTCACACCTTTGCGACCATTTCTTGGGCGAAGGACACGAAGTCATCGTCCTCGACAACCTCATCACCGGGCGGCTCGACAACATCCGCCACCACTTCGGCGACCCGGCCTTCCAGTTCATCAAACACGATGTCACCAACCACATCCACGTCCCCGACTCGGTAGACGCCGTCCTGCACTTTGCCTCGCCTGCCAGCCCCAAAGACTTCACCGCCATCCCCATACAAATCCTCAAGGTGAACTCGTTAGGCACGCACAACGCCCTGGGCTTAGCGATGGCCAAAGGCGCCCGCTTCCTCCTCGCCTCCACCTCCGAGGTCTATGGCGACCCCCTGGTACATCCCCAACCTGAAAGCTATTGGGGCAATGTCAACCCCATCGGCGTGCGCGGAGTCTATGACGAATCCAAACGCTTTGCCGAGGCCATCACCATGGCCTATCATCGCGCGCACGGGCTGGACACGCGCATCGTCCGCATCTTCAACACCTACGGCCCGCGCATGCGCCTCGACGACGGCCGCGTCATCCCCAACTACATCAGCCAGGCCCTGCATAGCCAACCGCTCACGGTCTACGGCGATGGCAGCCAGACTCGCTCGTTCTGCTATGTCGATGACGAGGTCGAAGGCTTTTGCCGCCTCCTCTTATCCACCGAAGTCCACCCCGTCAACATTGGCAACACCAACGAGACGACCATGCTGGAACTGGCAGAATTGGTGAACCAGCTGACCGGCAATCAGGCTGGCATCCTCTTCAAACCCCTGCCCATCGACGACCCCAAAGTGCGCCGCCCCGACATCACACGCGCCCGCGCGATCCTGGGCTGGGAAGCGCGCGTCGATCTGGAACAAGGCTTGGAGCGCACCATCGCCTGGTTCCGCGCCCACATCGAGCGCACCTGAACAAAACAGTCGGCCATGAAAGAGCAACTAGACGCCAGTCGCCAGCCTGCACCACGACGCGCGGCGCGGCGCGTCTATTGGCGCGGTCTTGCGCTCGGCTTCCGCTTCTTCAAGCGCCCGCTTTCAGGTCTGCGCAATCACCTGCTTCTCCCGCGCAGCCAATGGCCGGGACACGACGACGCCTGGGATAGCCTGGAAGCCTATGCCGAATGGCTGCCCCGGCATGTACGCTGGCGCGCCGACCCTTTGAACGGCGCCCTCGACTTCTTCCCCGACCGCGCCACCATCGCCGCCCAATTCCGCAACAAGGGGCGCTTCGAAGAAGACTGCGACGGCCTGGCCTACTTCTCCGCTCAGAACATACAACAATTCGTCACCGATCCTAACCAGGTCTTCATCGTCACCATCGTCCTTGACCCGTACACCTTCGCCAAAGATCGGCTGCTGTATGCCGCCCACGTCATCTGCGTCTTCCGGCACGAGGGCGCCTGGCGCGTCATCTCCAACGACACCCTGTATCGCGACCGCTTTGACTCCTTCGCCCAGGCGGTGCAGCACAACCCCTACTGCACGGGGCATCCCGTGCTCTGGTGCGAGGTGCGCAGCCCCAGCCTACGGCGCCTGTTCTCCGGGCCGAAGCTAGAACGTTTCGACCCGGATGCAGCACGCCGGGCGATCCCGTTCGAGGACGAGCCAAGAGAGCGCTCTACAGATGACATAGATTTCGCCAATTGAACGCAATACTATTGATCACTAGGTTGATTTGTTATGAAGGTCGTAAAACGTGAAACAGCCTGCCCTGAGCCTGTCGAAGGGTGAAACGTGAGAAAACGTCGACAATTTTCACACCTCACGTTTCAGGGCTGAGCATCATTTCTTTAGCTAACCATCTATCATAACACAAAGAGCACAAAGATAACACAAAGTCTTTGTGTTATCTTTGTTTTCTTTGAGCTTTCGTGTTTCTTTCTTTCATACTAATCATGATTGCCATCATCGACAACTACGACTCCTTTACCTACAACCTTGTGCAATTTCTGGGCGAATTAGGCGCAGATTTGCGCGTTTGGCGCAACGACCAGATCACCGTGGACGAATTGCGGGCGCTGGATCCCACCCACGTCGTGATCTCACCTGGCCCCGGCACACCTGAACAGGATAGCGGCGTCAGCAACGACGCCCTTCGCGCCTTCCACCAAACCACGCCGATCTTGGGCGTCTGCCTCGGCCATCAGTGCATGGGCTACGTTTTTGGCGGCGTCGTCACCCGCGCACCTCGCCTGATGCACGGCAAAGTCAGTCCCGTCTTCCACACCGGCGACGCCCTGTTCACCGGCATCCCCAGCCCCTTCCAGGCCACGCGCTATCACAGCCTCATCGTCCAGGAACCCCTCCCCTCTGACTTCATCCTCACCGCTTTCACCGCCGAAGGTGAAGTCATGGCCATGAAACACCGCCACTACCCCTGCTACGGCGTACAATTCCATCCCGAAAGCATCCTCACCGAAGGCGGCAAACAACTCTTGGCCAACTTCCTGCAAATGGAGAAACCGGAGCATCGGTAACAATGAACATCCAGCAAGCCATCGCCCACATCATCAAAAGCAAGGATCTGACCGAAGACGAAGCCTATCTCGTCATGACCCAGATCATGGAGGGCGAAGCCGCGCCCGCCCAAATCGGCGGCTACCTGGTAGGCTTAGCGGCCAAAGGCGAGACCGTGGCCGAGATCACCGGCAGCGCGCGGGCTATGCGCGAGCACGCCATCCCCGTCCATCACCGTTACGATGGCTACCTGGTGGACACCTGCGGCACCGGCGGCGACGCCAAAAGCACCTTCAACATCTCGACGACGGCGGCGTTCGTCGTGGCCGGCTGCGGCGTGCCAGTCGCCAAACACGGCAACCGCTCTGTGACCTCGCGCGCGGGCAGCGCCGATGTCCTCCTGGCCCTGGGCGTCCGCCTCGATCTCTCACCCGAACACGTAGGTCGCTGTATCGACGAGGTCGGCATCGGTTTTCTCTACGCCGTCCACCACCACCCCGCCATGAAACACGCCATTGGCCCCCGTCGCGAGCTAGGCGTGCGCACTATCTTCAACATCCTAGGCCCCCTCACGAACCCGGCCAGCGCCACTCATCAGATCATCGGCGTCTTCGCTCCTAACCTGACCGACCCCTTGGCGCATGTGCTGGGTCAACTGGGCAGTCGCGCCGCCCTCATTTTTCACAGCGCCGATGGCATGGATGAGCTAAGCACGACGGGCGTCAATCGCATCAGCCACTTGTTGCGCGGCAAAGTGACCACCTTCGAGTTCGATCCCCTCGATCTCGGTCTCCACCGCGCCCATCTTGCCGACATCTTGGGTGGCTCTGCCGAGGAAAACGCCGTCGTCTTGCGCGCCATCCTTGATGGCCAGGAGCGAGGCCCCAAGCGCGATGTCGTCTTGCTCAATGCCGCTGCCGCCCTTGCCATCGAAGATTTGGATTGGGACGCGGCCCTGGCGCGGGCCGAGCAAAGCATCGACTCAGGCGCAGCGCTGGCAAAGCTCGATATGCTGATCGATTGGTCGCAGCACTGCACTTGAGGCGCCCCCATCTCCGGCCGATCTGCTCTTCCCCAACTATGGTTGCCATTCGATGGCATCAGCATCGCCTGCCCGTAATCGCTTCAAAGTCTGCCAGTTATAGAGACCCAAACGCAGACGGAGATCAGCAGGAGCGTTGGCCGGGATGGTGATCGGGTAGGCGTCGCTGATGATTTCGCCGGGGCGCCAGGAGGTCATAGGCCGGGCGCCCTGCTCGGGTTGGACATCCAACTGGGCCAGGGTGGCGCCGCTGGCGTCATCGACATGGACGAAAATGTTGTAATCGAAGTCGGATGGCTGAAGGGCAACCCAGTCGGCGTGGAGGGTCATGGTCTGGCCAGGTTGCAGTTCGCCTTCAGCAGTCAGGTTGAGGAGCATGACCTGGTTTTCGCCGAACGTGGCCGTAGGCGATGGCGGGATCGTGTAAGCAACGAAAGTCGGCGAGAGAGCAGCGCCGGCGCCCAGGAGGGGCAGGATCAACAAAGCGGTCCAAATAGAGGCGTGGCGCAAGTCTGATACGTGGTGGACGGCTAAGGCGGCAGCGACGGCCAGGAAAGGGGCGCTGAGGAGAAGCAGGTGACGAGGGAAGACGAGGGAAGACAAGAAGGAGAAGCGGGGAATGCTTGCGAGCAACGACAAAAGCGCGAAGATGAGGCCGAGGGCAGTCGCCAGGAGCCAGGTCCGTCTGGTTTGGGTGGCGTGGCCCTGGTTGGATGCCATGTTCGACGCCCTTTCTGGTCGTGGATAAGACCAGATAGCGACGACAAGCAGGCCGAGCAAGGGCAGGCCAAGAGAGAAAGCGATAGGTTCGCCCCCGACCAGGGTCTGTGTTTCCCAGTGCCAGCTCGGTTCCAGAAGCTGGTAGAGTTGGGGAGCCTCAGATAGTGGAAGCACCGCCAGTGGCCGCGACCAGGGCGCTGTCAGAACGAGGCCGAGCAGAACGCCGATGAGCAGGGCGCCGGCGCTACGCCAACGTCGCGTGCCCACGGCGAGGATGGCCAAACCCGCCGCTGCCGCCAGGCCCATGCCGGGCAGAGAAGCGACTGCCACCAGCGCGCCAGCCGCTGCCAGGGTCAGTCCTCGCCAGCCGCCGCGCACGAGCGCCCAACCTGCCGCGACTAGCCCCGCCAGCGCCCAAAGAGCTGCCAAATCGCCCACTTGGTAGACCGAGCCAAGCAAGACGGGTGCATAAAGTGCCAGGAGCGCGGCCAGAACGCCACCGCGCGCGGTGACCATGCGCCCTCCCCAAAGATAACATCCCACCACGATGACCAGCAGCGCCAGCCATGCGCTCGCTTTGATAGCAACCTCGCCGGTCGCACCGAGAAGGCGCGCCCCGCGGGCGACGGCATAGGCCCAGGGGCCATCACTGCGCCAACGGTCGGGGGTTTGGCCCATGGTGGGGGGTTCCCCACGCTCGGTCGCATACAGCCTGAGGACTGGCAGCGGCCCGACCCGCGTCGGGGGCAACCCAGGTCGCGCCAGCGGCGCCCAGGCTGGTAGAGTCAGCACCAGCGCCAGGAGGAGATAGAGGGCTGAGGCGACGCGTGTAGTCATCAGGAAAGGCTGGGAGGGGCCAGGTGGAGTTTGCCGCCTTCGAGGCTGGTGATCTTGACGAGGGAGTGGATGGGTGCGCCGAAGCGTTCCAATGCCAGGCGTCCCTGCTCGAACGTCTTCTCGATGACAACGCCGAAAGCGACGATCTCGGCGCCGGTGCGTTGCACCAGGTCGCCCAAAGCCGCCAGCGTGTCGCCCTGTGCCAGAAAATCATCGACGATGAAGACGCGGGCGCCTGCCGGGATGACGTGGCTGCCCAGGTAGAGTGTGACCGGTTTGTTTTTGGTGCGGCTGAAGGAATCAATGGCGTAGAAGCCGCCATCAGGGAGGGTGATCGGCCGGCTTTTTTTGGCAAAGACGACGCTGGCGGCGTGCGGCCATTGCTCATTGTTGACGGTCATGGCTGTAAAAACGGCCACGCTGATGCCTGAAGCTTCGGCGGTGAGGATGACATCGATGCGTTGTTGGCGCACGACGCGCGCCAGCGCTGTACCGGCATAGGCGCTGAAAGTATAGTCGATGCGGTGATTGAGAAGGGTGTCGACGTTGACGATGCTTTCACCAACGGCCTTGCCTTGCTCCTGCACCATGGCATGGATGCGTTCGAGAAGGTACATAATGGGCTTGTGTAGAGAAAACGTGCGATTTGCGTATCGGCTCGATATATGGATGAGGCGCCCCCATATCGAGGACGCCTCATTGCCAGCCGCTATTGTAGGACAGGCGCCATGCACTTGCCAAAGTGCGTTGAATGTATGGCAGGCCCCGGCGACAGGCTGGGTTTTGACGCGGCGTGTCACGAAATCTATAATGATTAACTGAATTGATCATCGGAATGGTAATCTTTGGTGTGAAACATAAAGCGTGAAGACTGGAGCGCCAGTCTGAATTTCACGTTTCACGCCTTCACGTTTCACGCAATACGCAGTACGCAATACGTTTCCCGCCGACACATCACTTCTTCGGAGACCCTCCCATGGATAAGCCCTGGTTGCATTTCTACGAACCTGAGACGCCGCCCTCCCTGCACTATCCCCCGAAGTCGCTCTGGGAACTGCTGCAAACCTCATTCACCGAGTACATGTACAGGCCGGCGCTGACGATGAACCTGCGTTATCTACCGGCAGGCCTGAAAATCGGCGTCAGTTTCACCTATCGTCAGCTCGAAGATCGGGTGAATCGCCTGGCGACGGCGCTGGCGGGGATGGGAGTGAAAAAGGGTGATCGCGTCGCCGTGCAGACGCCCAACTCGCCGGGCGGGGTCATGGCCTTCCTGGCCGCCACCCGGCTGGGCGCCATCGTCATCAACACCAATCCCATCTACACCCCGCGCGAGATGCGCCATCAGTTTCAGGATTCGGGCGCCGAGACCATCATCATTTGGAACGAGCTTTACCCCAAATTGAAAGAAATACAGGCCGACACGCAGATCAAAAATGTCATCATCTACCATTTGAACGATTTCATCGGCCAACCCTTCAGCACGTTGGTGAAACGGGCGCGGGAAAAAGAAGGGACATGGATGGATGTAGCCGAGGGGCAGGGAGTCTACCATCTGTCCCGCCTCATTGCTTCCAACCCGCCTAATCCACCCGAAGTCCACATCGACCCAGACGACCTCGCCCTCTTCCAATACACCGGCGGCACCACCGGCGTGCCCAAGGCCGCCATGCTCAGCCACCGTAATTTGGTGGCCAACGTGTTGCAATGCAACGCCTGGTTCACCAAGGTGACGCCCGGCAAAGAAAAAGTGATGGGCGCCATCCCGTTCTTCCATGTCTACGGGATGACGACCTGCATGTTGTTGGGGCTGCGCCTGGGCGCCGAGATCTTCGTCATGCCCAACCCGCGCGATATCGGCGCCATCATGGCCATGATCCAACGCGAAGGTTGCACGCTGTTTCCGGGCGTGCCGGCGATGTACATCGCCATCATCAATCACAAAGATGTGGGCAAATACAACCTGCACTCGATCAAGGCCTGCATCTCTGGCGCAGCGCCCCTGCCGGTGGAGGTGCAGAAACGCTTCGAGGAGCTCACGGGCGGGCGCTTGCGCGAAGGTTATGGTCTCACCGAAGCAGCGCCTGTCACCCACGCCAACCCCATCTATGGCCAATCCCGAGCCGGCTCGATCGGCCTGCCTTTCCCCGATGTCGAAGCCCGCATCGTCTCTTTGGACCCGGACGCAGATGGTAAATTCCGCAGCCTGGGCGTGGGCGAAGAAGGCGAGCTGGCTCTGCGCGGCCCTCAGGTGATGGCAGGCTATTGGGGCCACGAGAGCGAGACGAAAAAAGTCAAAGACGCGGAGGGATGGCTGTATACGGGCGACATCGCCAAGATGGATGAGGATGGCTACTTCTACATTGTGGATCGCAAGAAGGATCTGATCATTGCCTCTGGCTACAACATCGTCCCGCGCGAGGTGGAGGAGATTTTGTTCCAGCACCCGAAAGTGCAAGAGGCTGTCGTGGCGGGCATCCCGGATCCCAAGCGCGGGGAGACGGTGAAAGCTTACGTCGTGCTCAAGCCGGGCGAGAACGCCACTGCCGAAGAGATCATCGCCTTTTGCCGGGGACAACTGGCCGCCTACAAAGTGCCGTCTCAGGTCGAATTCCGCTCCGATTTGCCCAAGTCGATGGTTGGCAAATTCCTGCGCCGGGTGTTGGTGGAGGAAGAAAAGGAGAAGATGGCAGCCAAAACAGCTGCACCATCGTCGTAGCCAACGATCGGTATGTCCACGACCCTACATCTTTCTCCCCTCCCGCCTTTCGACTTCCATCACGCCGTCACCGGGCACGGCTGGTATCAGCTTGCGCCCTACCGCTATGATGTCGAGGCCCGTGTACTGTCCTGGCCCCAGCGCACGCTGGAGGGAGAGATTGTCCGTGTTCGCCTCAGCGGCAGCGCTATCACCGAGCCAGAACCCTGGCTCCGAGCCGAGGTGGAGTCAGCGACGACGCTGAACGAGGCCCAGGCGCAGTCCTTGCTCGACACGATTGTCTGGATCATGAACGTGGAGAGCGATCTACGTCCGTTCTACGCACACGCCGCCCACGCCCCCGGTTACGAAAAAGCCATTGCGCAGGCTCAGGGCCGTTTTCTGCGTTCGCCCAGCCTGTTCGAAGACTTCGTCAAGGTCATCTGCACCACGAACACCACCTGGGGTCAGACCAAAGGCATGGTCAAGGCGCTGATCCAGGGCTGGGGCGAGCAGGCCGCCGGGGATGGCGACTGGCGCTGTTTCCCCCAACCGGAGACCCTTGCCGCGGCCTCGGAACCCGACCTGCGCGGGCGCGGGCGCCTGGGCTACCGCGCTCCTTACGTTCTCGAATTGGCCCAGCGCGTCGCCAGCGGCGACCTCCATCTGGACGCCTTCCGCCAATCTGGTCTGCCCACTGCCGATTTGCGCAAGGCGTTACTGCGGATCAAAGGCGTCGGTCCCTACGCCGCCGCCTCGCTGCTCACCTTGCTCGGTCATTTCGACCACCTGGCTGTGGATTCCTGGACGCGCAAATTGGTCATCCCCCGCTATTTTCCTGATCGCACGGATGTGACGGATGCCGAGATCATCGCCTTCTACGCCGACTGGCATCCTTACCAGCAACTGGCTTACTGGCTCTTCGATTGGGACGAGGACTGACGCGACGGCGTATTTCCCGCCAGCGTGATCAACTCCACCTGCCACGCCTCGGCGTCGAACAGAGTGCAGGCGGGGTGCGGGCCATCGCGCGGGACGCCGACCGAGCCGATCCCCACCAACGTGCGCGTCCCCGGCGGCAGGTCGATGAGCGGGGTTTGCAGCCGGCGCAGGTTGTTATCATGTCCAAGCTGCTGCACAGCCTGGACATGTGTGTGGCCGTGAAAGGCGACCCGCCGATCCCCGACCTCCATCTCGGCCAGGGCCGACCAAACCGCGCTCGCATCGTGCAATAGGCTGGGGAAGAGCTGCATCCAGCGCGGTTGGTGCAGGCGCATGTACTGCTGTGTGGTAGCGGTCGTGTTGCACGCAGATGGGAAGGCGGGGGTGGCGTGGCTGGCGATCCAGCCGGGGCCGATCAGGTGGGCGGGCCAGGTTGCAATGTCCAGCCAACGCCCGTTGGGGTGTGACGGCAGCCCGCTCACTTCCCAATTGCCGAAGACGTGGCGCACGGGCAGCCCATCCAGCAATCGTAACGGCTCGACGCCGAGATCGCCGAGTTGGAGATAGGCGTCGACGCTGCGACTTTGGAAGTAGGCGAGGACGCGCTCCAGATCGCGCACGTTATTGTGGACATCGGAAAAAAGGCCGAGAAGCATAGCCATAACGTGCTGCGTAAAGCGCCACAAGGCAGTACATCAATAGGTGAAAAGATCCTGTACTGACTTCTGATCAGCATCAGGAGAATACAATTCCTCCAAATCATCCAGAGTCGGCGCCTGCTCTGGCCATTCGCCCGCCTCGCGCAGCGTCCTGATCGCCCGTCGCACCCACGTTCGCAGTTGTGCAGAGTCCGCATCGTAACCGGCAGTCGCCATGGCGGCCAGACGTTTTTCGATCGTGACCAGGTAGCCGACGAAAAGCTGAAAAGGCTCGGCCGCCAACAAGGACGGCAGCCAAAGGTCCTCATCCTCCGGCGATTCGGCGCGCTCGATGGCCGTCAGCGCTTCGATCTCATCGACGAACGTCCGCTCGACATCGTGTGTTTCCGGGTCCAACTCGAACAACGGCGCGGGTGACGTGAGATAGCAAGCCGCGTGCTCATCATCAGCCACCACCCGCAGATCGCCGCCAAAGACGAAGCCCTCCAGGACATTGTTGTAGCGATCGTTCAGCCAGAAGCGCCCAGGGGCCAGGCGATACACTTGCTCGCCGGGCGGTGCACCCGACGCCACGCGCAACAACGTCGGCTCCGCATCCTCTTGCAAGCGCACGAAGAAGTCCGCACTCTCGGTATCGAAGACGCGATCCACCGGTTCCGGGCGCAACGAAACATCGAGACCAGCATGACCCAGCGGCGGTTGAAAAAGGGAGGGGTGAAACGAATATCCTGGGATGTTCATCATGAGTTTCCTGTCTCTATAGATGCCAACCGCAACGCCACCCGCTCCGGCGTCAGTGGCAAATCGTGAAACCACACGCCGGTGGCGGCGTGGACGGCGGCGGCGATGGCGGGCGCGGTGGGAATGAAAGGCATCTCGGCCATCCCCCGCGCGCCCAGTGGCCCCTGCGGGTCGGGGTGTTCGAGGAGGATCGAATGCACCTCGGTGGGGACATCGAGCACGGTGGGGATGAGATAGGTGCTGAGTTGGTCGGTCAGCACCCGGCCATCGTGCTGTTTGAAATCCTCCAACGTCGCCCAACCCACACTCTGGGCGATGGCGCCCTCGATCTGCCCTTCCACCAGTTGCGGGTTGAGGGCGTGGCCGACATCGTTGGCCGACCATAGCCGCAGCACGTGGATATGACCGGTGTCGAGATCGACTTCCACCTCGGCGGCCTGGGCGCAATAGCCATAGGTGATGTTGGGGTCGCTGGCGCCGGTGTCGTGGTCATAGGGCGTGGTCTTGCGGGGGACGAAGCGATAGGTGGCGATGCAAGGGCGCTCTTCCTCGTTCTCCCACATGGCTTTGGCCTGCTGCGCCGCGCCCAAAATGCTGTTCCCGGCGGCAAAGGTCATGCGGCTGGCGCTGGCGCTGCCGCTGTTGCGCGTGGCCTCGGTATCAGAAACAACCATCTCCACTCGCTCGACCGGGATGCCCAGCACCTCGGCTGCGATCTGTGCCATGATGGTGTGCGTGCCCTGGCCGACCTCAGCCCCGGCATGGCGCACCACCGCCCGCTCGATCTCGCCCTGGCCGTGCAACTCCACCGTCGCCCAGCTTTCATCCACGAAGCCCAAGCTAAAACCCACATTCTTGAAACAACAGGCCATCCCCATCCCCCGTGCCTTCCGTCCTCCCGCCGCCTCCAACGAAAACGCCCCCCGCACCCGGCCCCCGGAACCCGGAACTTGGAACTCGGAACCCTTCTCCCACCCCGCCGCACGCGCGCACGCCTCGATCACCTTGTCCACCGTCACCCCCGCCGGCATGACGCTGCCCGTGGCCAGGATCGAGCCTTCGCGCAGGCAGTTGCGCAGCCGCAATTCCACCGGGTCCATGCCCAGCGCCTCGGCCAAGCGGTTCATCTGCATTTCGGCGATCCAGTGGCCCTGCGGTCCGCCGAATCCCCGGAAGGCGCCGGCAGCGATATTGTTCGTGTACACGGTGCGGGCATCGACCCACACATTGGGGACATCATACGGCCCCACGCAGGCCAACGTCAGATTGCCCAGGACTTTGGTCGAGGTGTAGGCATAGGCCCCGGCGTCGGTGCTGACATCGATCTGGATGGCGATGACCCGGCCATCCTTTGTGGCCCCCCACTTGGCATGGGCAACCGAGGCATGGCGTTTATGATGCCCGCGGATCGATTCCCCGCGCGTCCACTGGATCTTGACCGCCCGGCCCAGCTTCCAGGCCGCCAGCGCCAGGATGATCTGCACGCTCATGTCCTCGCGGCCGCCAAAGGCGCCGCCGACGCCGGCGTAGCGCACCACAATCTGGTCGAGCGGCAGATCCAGGGCGTGGGCGATCTGGTGGCGGTCTTCGTGCAGCCATTGCCCGGCCACGATCACCTCGATCTTGCCATCCGGGCGCACGGAAGCAACCCCGGCTTCGGGCTGGAGATAGGCGTGCTCCTGCGGATGGGTGGTGTAGTCGTGCTCGATGATCACATCCGCCTGGGCGAAGGCGGCGGCGATGTCCCCGTGCCGGATTTTGTAGGCATGAAGGATGTTCGTATCCCTACGTTCGGGGTGGACGAGCGGCGCGGCGGGAGCGAGAGCTGCGGCGATCGAGTAGACCGAAGGCAAGTCTTCGTACTCGATCTCGATCAGCTTCAGCGCCGCCTCGGCCTGGGCCTCGCTCTCGGCCACTACCAGCGCCACTTGATCGAGCACACAGCGCACAACCCCGCCCACCTTGCCACACAACACCGGCTGGTCGGGCATGATCAGGCCGTATTCATTCACCGGCACGTCATCGGCCCCGAATACGGCCACCACACCCGGCGCGGCCAGCGCGGGAGCCGGATCGAAGCGCGTGATGCGTGCGTGCGGCCGGTCGGGCCAGAGGATTTTCATGTGCAACTGGCCGGACAGGTTCAGGTCGGCGGGATAGGCCAGCTCGCCGGTCACTTTCGAGCGGGCGTCGAGACGAGGGAGGGAGGAGCCGGTGGCGCGCATGGTGGGGATTGGAGGGGATTGGAGATTGATCTTTGGGCCGAGGGGCTGCTGAAAGTTATGCCACGATGACAGCCTGTTCCTCAAGTACGTGTTCCCAAAATGGGGGCAATCGATGGTTTGCCACCTCATCTGGTGTGACGCCACGGGCCTGGATGGGTTCCAAGATGCGCGCGGCGCTAATCCCTAAAATTTCCAGACGTTCGCGTTCGTTGTAAGGCGCCCAGTCTGGTGAGATAACGAACAGATCGATATCGCTGCCTTCACGAGCCGCGCCCTTCGCTCTGGAACCGAAGAGCATGACTCTCTCACAGTGTATACCAATACGCTCCAATTCGGCTCGATAGCGCTGGATCACTGCTGTAAGTTGGGATGTCGTCTTAACCATGCGAGCACCTCCTCAGTCTGTTGCAAGTAACCACGAACAATTACATCGGGATATTGATCGACAATGCGTTCGATATCTTCGGGATAGCGCGTTGGGATACTGACGTTGTTGATTTTACCTATGAATTCCAGATGGGTTTGAGGCAAAACGATTTCACTCTTTTTGACAAGGTAGATCAGATCATGAGTTTTGGCAGGAATTGACTGGGTTGCCTCTGTCACATGCGCTTTAAGCATTTTCTACAGGGCAAGGTGGCACATGAACACGACATACAGGTATCGACCACTTGCCAACAAGTGGCGAGCAGTGACCAGATCGTAGTCGGACATGGCGATCCAGTTCTCGGTGTCTTTTCTCATCGCTCCCAAAAAGCCTCCTCTTCGGTCGCGGACATGGCAAGATAATCATGATAGGTCAATCCGCCAATGAACTGATCATTGTCAGTGAAGGGGGTGGAAGCCAATTGACTGTAAAAGTAGCTCAAAGCCGATTCGCGCACCGATGGTAATCGCTGTGCGTGTTCTAATTTCGGCGCCAGATCGATCAACTGTTCTATTTCTTCGTCACTAAAAAGTCGGATGACTTGCGCTACTTTACGAACTCGGCTGGAAATAGGACGTGGAATTGCACCGATCGAGGGTGACATCTTGCCTCCTTGTACAATTACTGAGCAGAAAGTGACGAAATAGACTGGCTGACGACGTTTTATTGCTCTCCCGCCGCCACCATCGCCTCCAACACCTTCGCATACCCCGTGCAGCGGCAGAGATTCCCGGCGATGGCTTCGGCGGCCTCGGCGCGGGTGGGGTGGGGGCGCTCGGCCAGCAGGTTGGCCGCGGACATGATCAGGCCGGGGGTGCAATAACCGCACTGCACGCCGCCGCTTTGAACGAAGGCTTGCTGCACGGGATGCAGGCGACCGTCCTCGGCCAGCCCCTCGATGGTGACGACCCCAGCGCCGTGCGCCCGCGCCGCCGGGACGAGGCAACTCATCACGGCGATGCCGTCCAGCCAGACTGTGCAGGCCCCGCATTCGCCCTCGGCGCAACCCTCCTTCGTGCCCATCAGATGGCCGCGCTCGCGCAGCGCGTCGAGCAAAGTCAAATGAGTGGCGTCAGCTAATACTGTGGGTTGCCCATTGAGCAGCAAATGGATATTGGGGATTGGAGATTGGGGGCTTGTCCTGAGCGAAGTCGAAGGATTGGAGACTGGCGCAACACGGCCGTCGCTGCCGCCCCAGAGGTTGACGGGGTTGTCGATCCAGCCGGAGCGCTCGGTTCCGGTCGCCAGTCCTTCCAGCGCCCGGCGGGTGATCACTCCGGCCAGATGGCGGCGATAGGCGGCGGAGGCGCGCACGTCGTCGATTGGCCGGATCGCTTCCTGGATCAGCCGCGCGGCTTCGGCGATGCGGGCGGGGGTCAGGGGATGGCCGGTCAGGGCGGCCTCGGCGGCGGGGGCGCGCACGATGGTGGGGGCCACTGAGCCGAAGGCGATCCGGGCGGCGGTCACGACATCGCCTTCGAAATCAAGCAGCACGGCGATGTTGACCAGGCTGATGGCCTGCGCCGGCCGCAGCCTGGCCTTGATGAACGTCCCCCGGCTGCTGGCTGGCGGCGTCGGGAAGCTGATATCGACGATCATTTCATCCGGCTGGAGCGCGGTCTTGCGCACGCCGCGGAAAAAATCTGGGAAAGTCAGAGTGCGCGAGCCTCGCGACGAGGCCAGGGTGACGCTGGCCTCCAGAACCCAAAGGGCGGGAATCGTATCGTTGGCGGGCGAGGCGGTAGCCAGGTTGCCGGCAATCGTGCCACGGTTGCGGATTTGCGGCGCGCCCACTTCCCAACAGGCGCGCACCAGCGACCAGGCGTGCTGGCGCAGGATAGGGCTGGCCACGGCCAGGTTGTGCGTCACCAGCGGGCCGATGTGAATGCGGCCATCGATCAAACCGATCTGGTCGAGATCGGGCAGCAGCGAGATGTCGATCAGGGTGCGGGGGGGCCGGGCGCCGTGCTCGATCTCGACCAGCACATCGGTCCCGCCGGCGATCAGGCGGGTGGGACCGATGGCGGTCTGTTCGGCCAGGACAGCGAACGCTTCATTAAGGGTTGTGGGGATCAGGTAATGTTGGCTGAGCATCGTTCAGAAACCGTAGAAAGTGTCTCCCAGATTGAGTTCTCGATCCTTGAAATCGAGCAGTTGGGCGGCCTCTTCCACGGTTTTCGCTTCACCGTCATCGACCATCTCGCGCAGCATCTCCCACTCGATTTCCTGGAGCCGTCCTGCCAGCAGCCGGGCCTCCCAGGTGTGGGGTAATGGCATTGGCTCGTGCGTTTGGGCTTTCATAGCGACGCCTCTTGCTGAAGAGAGACCGGGCAATGTAGCGCCGGTCAGCCTGATTGTAGCTTAGCCCTGGCTTACTGGCAACCCGCCGCTTTTGGCAGGGTGCATTTCAGGCTGGGGGGCAAAGTTATGTGCTAGCAACGTGCGCCGGGTCGTGGAACGGACCCGTGCTATCGGCGAAGCTTCGCTTCGCGGATGGAAGGCCCCTTCGACAGGCTCTCTCGAATATGGAGATGCTTCACTGGCTGATCGCTGCAACAAAGTCGTGTGATCGACCCGTTCAGCATGACACATCAAGAGTTTCTTGCTCGGGCGACATGCCGCCACGAGGCATGGGTCACTCAGGACGACGCCTGCGGGCCTGACGCACCAGCCCCGACGGGGCTTTCATTTGTAGCCGGGTGGCCTCCGGCCCCCGGCGGGTCCCAAATTGAAATGCACCCCTTTTGGCAGTAACAACAAATTTGTGGACGCAAAGGGAATGTATGGGCTAGAATGTCGGCATCATGGCCGCTTCCCCCCTCGCCCGCATCGCCCGCGCCGCCAGCCTGGTGATGGCGCTCTTCATCGCCAGCCGCGCCCTGGGTCTGCTGCGCGAGATCGTGATCGGGGCGCAATTCGGGGCCGGGGCCGAGCTAGACGCCTACCTGGCCGCCTTCCGCCTGCCCGACCTGCTCTTCACCCTGGTGGCGGGCGGCGCCCTGGCTTCGGCCTTCCTCCCCACCTTCAGCGAGCGCCTGGCGCACGGCCAAGCCGCCTCGGCCTGGGATCTGGCGGCCAAAGTGGCGAATCTGCTGGTGCTGGCGCTGACGATCCTGGCCATCCTGGCGGCCATCTTCGCTCGCCCCCTGGTGACGCGCGTCATCGCCCCCGGTTTCTCGCCCGAACAGCAGGCTCTGACCGTAACCCTGATGCGCTGGATGCTGGTTAGCACCGTCATCTTTGGCCTCAGCGGGCTGGTGATGGCCGTGCTCAACGCCTTCCACCATTTCCTGCTGCCCGGCCTGGCCCCCATTTTCTACAACCTGGCCATCATCCTGGCGGCCATCTTCCTCGCCCCCCGTTGGGGCATCACCGCGCTGGTGATCGGCGTGGTGGCCGGGGCCAGCCTGCATCTCCTCGTCCAGGTTCCGGGCCTCATCCACTTCCGCTCCCACTGGACGCCCTCGCTCAGCCTGGCCGACGCCGGCGTGCGCGAGGTGATGCGGCTGATGGGGCCGCGGGTGCTGGGTCTGGCGGTGGTGCAGATCAACTTCATGGTCAACGTTTTTCTGGCCTCGCACCTGGTCGCAGGCTCGATCAGCGCCCTCAACTACGCCTGGCTGATCATGCTGCTGCCACAAGGCATCTTCGCCCAGGCCATCGCCACCGCCGCCTTCCCCACCTTCGCCCACCAGGCCGCCCTGGGCGAACGCAAGGCCATGCGCGAGACGCTGGGCGGCATCTTCGCCCTGCTTTCCTTCCTCACCATCCCGGCCGCCATCCTGCTGATCCTGCTCCGCCAGCCCATTGTCTCGCTGTTGCTCGAGCGCGGCGCTTTCGATAGCTTCGATGTCGATATGACCGCCTTTGCCCTCGCCTTCTTCGCCCTGGGGCTGGTGGGCCACGCCGTAGTGGAGATCGCCGCGCGCGGCTTCTATGCCCTGAAGGATACGCTCACCCCGGTGTTGGTGGGTGTGGCAGCGATGGCGGCCAATGTGCTCCTCAGCCTGCTCCTCATCCGGCCGTTGGCGCACGGCGGCCTGGCCCTGGCCAACTCGGCCGCGACGCTGGCCGAAGCGGGCGTGCTGCTGTGGCTGTTACGGGCGCGGCTGGGCGGCTGGGACGAGAAGCGCGTGGGGCGCAGCCTGGTCAGCACGCTGGCGGCGGCGGGCGTGATGGCCGCGATAGTCTTTGCGCTCCTGCGGCTGGGGGCGGGCTGGTCGCAGTCGGCCCAGGCGGTGATCATCGGCGGGCTGGCCGTGGTTATCTATGCCGGAGCAGCGTGGCTGTTCAAATCGCCGGAGGTGAAGGGGTTGAGGGGGTTGGTGAGGAGGAGGGGACAGTATTCAAATTTGGGAGATTCGCCCTGGCGACAACCATAACCATAACCACTTTCCCCACCGAATCCACCGTCGAACTCAACACCATCCAGCGCCTGCAGACCCTGGGCTATCGCCACCACTACAGTAGCGAGCTACGCGCGAGGCGCATCAAGTGGTGCCGGAGGATGAACTGCGGGACTATCTGCCTGAATTGACTCTCATGTAACCCACTTTCCACTACCTCCTGCTCTCCTTCCATGTTCATTGACACACACTGCCACCTCAACCTGCCCCATTTCGACGCCGACCGGGAGGCAGTGATCGCACGAGCACAGGCGGCGGGGGTGGACGCCATCGTCACCATCGGCATCGACCTGGCGCATAGCGCCGCCGCCATCGCTCTGGCCGAGCGCTACCCCCCGGTGTATGCCACTGTGGGGATACACCCGAATGACGCCATCGATATGGGGCCAGAAACGATAGCCGAGCTGCGGCGACTGGCTGGCCCTTCACCACATTCAGAGTCCAAATCGCAACGCAAGGTCGTGGGCATCGGTGAGATCGGCCTGGATTACTACTGGCAACGGACGCCGGTGGAGGTACAAAAGGACGCCCTGCGCCAACAACTCGACCTGGCCGCCGAGCTGGGGCTGCCTGTCATCATCCACGACCGCGAGGCCCATGACGATGTGCGGGCGGAGCTACGCCATTGGGTGCGGCGCCGGCTGCCCGGCTCGCCCCTGGCCGCGCGCCCCATCCCTGGCGTGCTCCACAGCTTCTCCGGCGACCTGGCCATGGCCGAAGAGGCCTACGACTGGGGTTTCGTGCTCGGCCTGGCCGGACCGGTGACATTCAAAAACGCCCGCGACCTGCACACCCTGGCAGCTCGATTCCGCCCCGACCGCCTGGTCATCGAGACCGACGCCCCCTATCTGGCGCCCCATCCACACCGCGGCCAACGCAACGAGCCAGCCCACGTGCGTCTGGTGGCAGAGAAATTGGCCGAGTTATGGGAAATGCCGTTGGCGCAGGTGGCCGCCATGACCACGACGACAGCTTGCCGATTGTATGGGTTAGAGATCAGTGGAGGACGGTAGCGAACGCGCTTAGCGCATCCCAGACGCCGGTCTCGCCCGTGGTACAATGACTCAAAGCGCCACCCTTCTCCGCCCTCCGATCTCCGCCCTCCGCCCTCCGCCCTCCGCCCTCCGCCCTCCGCCCCATGTCCTTCGCTTCTGCCCAAGCCCTCGTCGCTGACGAACTCGCTGCTGTCGAACAACTGATCCTGAACAAAATCAGCAGCGACTACACCCCTTTGGCCGAAGTGCTGGCAGGGCTGGTGCGCAGCGGCGGCAAACGTGTGCGCCCCACCATCGTCCTCCTGGCCGCGGGTCTGGTCTCGCCCCTGGCAGGCGCGCAGCCGCGCTCCCAACAGCGGCGTCTGTTCAGCCTGGCGGCGGCGGTCGAATCGTTGCACACCGCCACCCTCGTCCACGATGACGTCATCGATGGCGCCCTGCTCCGCCGTGGGCAATCGACCCTCAACGCCGTCTGGACGCCCGGCAGCACCATTATGGCCGGCGACTTCTTCTTTGCCCGCGCCGCCGCTCTCGCCGCCGAAACCGAGCACCCGCGCGTGATCAAATTATTTGCCGAGACATTGGGCGTCATCGTCGACGGCGAACTGCGCCAGGCCTTCACCGCTCGCGATTGGGGGCAACCCAAGCAGAGCTACTACGAACGCATCTACGGCAAGACCGCCGCCCTGTTCGAGGTCGCCACGCGCACAGCGGCGGTGCTGAGCAACGCCACCGCCCCCGACGAAGAAAGCCTGCGCGCCTACGGCTACAACCTGGGCATGGCCTTCCAGATCGTGGACGACATCCTCGACTTCGTGGCCGATGCCGACACCCTGGGCAAACCCGCCGGTTCCGATCTGCGCGCCGGCATCATCACCCTGCCTGTGTACTACTATCTGCAGAATCCTGAACGCCGCGACCAATTGGTGGCGCTGGTGGATGGTCAGCGGGGCGGCGATGAGGTGGTGAACGAAGTCGTGCAACTCATCCGTCACTCCGATGCCATCGCCCAGGCCAAAGCCGAAGCCGAACATTTCGTCGCCCTGGCCACATCTGATATCGACGCCTTCGCTGCTTCGCCCTACCGTCAGGCCCTGGCCGACATCGCCCGCTACGTGGTCGAGCGGCAACTATAGCCCGGCGGAGCAATCCCCCCGGTCGTTCCTCCCATGCCTGACATCTCCATCCTCATCGTCTCCTGGAACGTGCGCGACCTTTTATTGCGCTGTCTGGACTCGGTGACAGCAGCGGAGACGGACGGACTTACCGTCGAGACCATCGTCGTGGACAATGCCAGCAGTGATGGCGCCGTTGCCGCTGTGCGCGCAGCGTTCCCGGCGGTGCGGGTCATCGCCAACACCGAGAATCGGGGATTTACGGGCGGGAACAATCAGGCGCTGGCGGCAGCACAGGGCGACTATCTCTTCCTGCTGAACCCCGACACCGAAGTGCACCCTGGCGCCATCATCGAACTCTGGCACTACCTACAAGAGCATTCCGAGGTCGGCATCGTCGGCCCGCGCTTGCGCTACGCCGATGGCAGCCTCCAACCCAGCCGCCGTCGCTTCCCCACCCTGACCACGCTCTTCACCGAAAGCACCATCATCCAGCAATACCTGCCGTGGCTGCCCTGGTTTGGGCGCTTCTACATAGCCGATCGCTCGCCGGACGAAACCCAGACCGTCGATTGGATCGTAGGCGCGGCCATGTTCGCCCGCCGCGCCGTCTATGAACAAATCGGCGGCCTGGACGAAAACTTCTTCATGTATTCCGAGGAGTTGGATTGGTGTCGCCGGGCGGCGCGAGCAGGTTGGCAGGTGGCCTATGATCCTGCCGCCGAGGTGATGCACTACGAAGGCCGTTCCAGTGAACAAGTCGTGGCCGCCCGGCACATTCATTTTTTCAGCAGCCGCGTGCGCTACACGCGCATCTACCACGGCCCCTTGGCCGCCGCCGCTTTACGCTTTTGGTTGCTGGCAACTTTCGCCTGGCAATGGCTGCGTGAAGGGGCAAAGTGGCTATTGGGGCACAAACGAGCGCTGCGACGCCAGCGCATGGCCGCCTACAGACAGGTCATACGCTCGCGCCTGCGCTGATAATGGCTGCGCTGATAATGGCTGCGCTGACAATGGCTGCGCTGACAATACCGGCGCTTGTGCTATAATGCCTTGCTCCTTTGCAACACACGCAGTACACAATACGCCTTCCCGCTTTCACGCCTCACGCCTCACGTCTCATGGATACCACCCAACTCGCCCAAATGGTCAACTGGCTCGACGAGCAGCATCGCCGTGACCGCGCCGAAATCACCAAGCTGCAACAACGCCTCGAAGCTCAGACCAACGATTTGCAAGAACAAGCTCGCCGCGTCAAAGAACTGGAAGCTCGTCTCACCAGCACTCAGGCGCAGCTGGGACGCTTCACCCAGATCGAGCAAGCATTGCAGAATCTGAAGAACGAACTCACGTTGATGGTCAACAACCAGAACGAAGAAATCAACAAGGCGCAGCGTGAGGTCGAACGGATGCGGATGAGCGACCGCGAGGCATTCACGCGCGGTTTGGGCGAGGTGCGCAAGGACCTGCAACGCCTTCGCCCCATCGAAGACGAATTGGCGATACGGAAGGCCGAAGACAAACGCTTGAGCGAGACAATGGTCGATCTGCGACAAGAAATCACGGCCCAGTCCAAGGAAATCGAGGAACGCACGCGCGGCATCCCCTATTTGACCGAGCAGCGCAATCACGATAACAAGCGCATCATCCAGCTCCAGCAAGAAAATGTCGAACTCTTCAAGCGCACAGAGGAGGCGAGCAGCAAACTCCAGCTCTTGGAGCAGCGACAACAGAAGGGCGAGACCCACACTCAAGCCTTGCCGCTGATCGTCGACAACATGAAACGCACCCAGGAACAGTTCGTCGAATCACTGAAACTGGCTGACGCCGACCGTCAACGCCAGATGCGCGAGTGGGCCGATGCTTTCGAGGCCCAGAAGACCGTCTTCGAAGAGCAACGCAAACGCCTCCTGGAATATACGACCACCAACGAAGAGGCGCGTCGGTCCATCGGTGCGATCGAGAAATTCCAGGAGCAAATCCAGCGCGAGCAGGGGCAAGTAGCCGAGCTGCAACGCCTGGCCGAAGAGCGCCAACGTAAGGAATTGGCAACCTTCCTGGCCGACCACGACAAACGCATGAAGAAACAGGCTTTGGAGTGGGAATATCGTTGGGATCAGCAAAGCAAGGCCAATACTGACTTCAAAGACCGGTTCCCGCCCATTCTGGAGCAGATCGCTTTCCACAATGACCTGATCCAATTCTTCTGGCGCTACGTCGATGCGCAGGGACATACGCAATTGGTGGCGTCGCAGAAATGGTTGGATGAAGTCCAGAAGCTGTCTGAGCAACGCCAGAAAATCATCAAAGAGCACGAAGAAACCAAAACAACGCCGAAATGAAGGTCATTGCCACTGCCGGGCATGTCGATCACGGCAAATCCGCCCTCGTCCAGGCCCTGACGGGCGTCCATCCCGACCGCCTGCGCGAAGAGCAAGAGCGCGGCATGACCATCGACCTGGGCTTTGCCTGGATGAAACTCGCGCAGCCTGACGCTTCTTCTGGCGAGTTGGCTGTGGGCATCGTCGATGTGCCCGGTCACATCGACTTCATCAAGAACATGCTGGCCGGGGTGGGCGGCATCGATGCCGCCCTCTTCATCGTCGCCGCTGACGAAGGGGTCATGCCGCAGACGCGCGAGCACCTGGCCATCCTCGACCTGCTCGAAATCCCCCGCAGCGTCGTCGCCCTCACCAAGATCGACCTCATCGACGACCCCGACTGGCTGGAGCTTGTGCAAGAAGAAGTCCGTGATGTTCTGCAGCCCACCACCCTGGCTCAGGCGTCCATCGTGCCCGTCTCGGCCCACAGCGGCCACGGCATCCCCGACTTGCGCCTGGCCCTCGCCAATGTCCTGGCCAGCGCGCCCGCCCGCCCCGACCTGGGCCGCCCCCGTCTGCCCATCGACCGCGTCTTCACCATCGCCGGTTTCGGCACCGTCGTCACCGGGACACTGGTCGATGGCTACCTGCGCGTAGGCGACGAGGTGGCCATCCTCCCCACACCCGACATTGGGCAGGGGCTGCGGGGACGAGTGCGCGGCCTGCAAACCCACAAGACCAAACTCGACGCCGCCCAGCCAGGCTCGCGCGTCGCCGTCAACCTCAGCGGCCTCCACCCCGACCAGCTGCGGCGCGGCCAGGTCCTCACCCATCCCAGCTTGCTGCGCCCCACCTTCCGCGTCGACGTGCGCCTGCGCGCCCTGGCTGACGCCCCCGTCGCCCTGCAACACAACATGGAAGTCACCTTCCACAGCGGCGCCGCCGAAACTGTCGGCCATCTGCGCCTGCTGGAAGACGACGAGCTACCACCCGGCCATACGACCTGGGCGCAGATCATCCTGCGCGAGCCTGTGGCCGTGGCCCGCGGCGATCATTTCATCGTGCGGCGCCCCTCGCCCAGCCACACACTCGGAGGCGGCGTCATCCTCGACCCCACCCCTCGCCGCCTCCACCGCCGTCGTCGCCCCGAAATCCGCGCCCATTTCGAGACCTTGCTGCGCGGCAGCCCCGCCGACCTACTGGAAGCCGCCCTTGATCGACAAGGCCCCCTCGCTCCTGACCAGGCGCGGGCCTTTCTGACCACGACCGGCCTCTCCTCCGACCAGGCTCAAGCTATTCTGCACGAGTTGCGCACTCAGGGCCGCGTGCAGCCGCTCGACCCCGCCGACCCGGCCTCATTCCTGATCACCCCCGCCGGCTGGACGATCCTGCGCGGACGCCTGCACGACCTGTTGGCAGCCTTCCATCAAGCCGCCCCCCTGCGTCAGGGCATGCCGCGCGAAGAGATCAAAAGCCGCCTGCAACCGAAGGACAATCGCCAGGCCTGGTCCACCCGGCTCTTCAACAGCATCATCGCCCGCGCCCTGGCTGAAAACGCCGTGCGAGAAGCGGGCGCCAGCAGCACCCTCACCGCCAGCGCGCCCACCGCTCTCGCCCTGCCCGATTTTCAGCCTCGCTTCACCCCCGCCCAACAAAGCGCTGTCGACAAGTTGCTGGCTCAATTCCGGGCCGCGCCCTACAACGCCCCCAGCATCAAACAATGCCTGGAGGTGGTGAGCGAAGATGTGTTCAGCGCCCTCTTGGAGCAAGAGACACTGGTGCGGGTGGCCCCGGATGTCGTCTTCGGCCGCGAGACCTACGAAGACATGGTCCGTTCCATCCGCCAGTACATCCAGGATCACGGCCAGATCACCGTGGCCGAATGCCGCGACCTCTTCGACACCAGTCGCAAATACGCCCTGGCGCTGTTGGAATACCTCGACCACATCCACCTCACCCGCCGCGAAGGGGATGTTCGTCGATGGATGAGCAGATGAGTGAAATGGGTTAGTTTTGTAGTAACGACTAAAGTCGTTCATCCCCTTACCAACCAGTGAAATCGTTGTGAAATCAGTATCTCGCTTTTTACGTGCGCTCACCGCCAGCGCTTTTGGCGTCATCCTGGCCCTTGTCGTCCTCGAAATAGCCGTGCGAGCCTTACACCTGGCGCCGCCTGCCGAACCGGTGGGCAATTTCTGGCAAAGCCCGCACCCACAGTTCGGCTGGTATCATGTCCCTGGCGCAGCGGGAGCATCGTACGATGTCTTTGGCGAGTACAATGTGCGGGTAACGATCAACAGCAAGGGCTTGCGCGACGAAGAAATCCCCTACGAGAAGCCGCAAAAGGCAGGGACGACAGACGAGGCGGAATGCGGCGAGGAAGTTTATCGCATCCTCCTCCTGGGCGATTCATTCGTCGAAGGCATGCGCACCGAACTCAGCCAGACCGCGGGCAAAGTGCTGGAAGCGCGCTTGAACGAAACGACTGCCAACTGCCCACAAAAGCGTTTCCAGGTCATCAACGCCGGCGTGGGCGCCTGGGGCACCGACCAGGAGCTCCTCTGGTTTCGCCACGAAGGCGTAAAGTATCACCCCAACCTCGTGCTCCTGATGTTCTTCACGACCAACGACTTTCTGAACAACAGCGAAGCGCTGGAGACAGCGAACGTCGGCGGTATCCACAAGCCATTTTTTGCCCGCCAAGACGGCCAACTGGCGCTGAAATACTTCCCCTTCGATCCGAAAACGGCGCTCGACAGCACAGCGCCACAGGAGAGCGGAGAGCAGGCGCCGGAGGCAGAAAAAGCACCATCACCCAAGCCGCCGTTGGCTTTTCTCGGCCTCTGGCTGTATCAGCATTCGGCGCTGCATCGCTATCTGACCCCACGCTTGCAAGAGGCCGCGCCAGGTCTGGCACTCAGCCTCGCTCGCTTGGGGTTGATGGAGGCGGGCAGAGCTGCCAAAAAAGCCGCACTCGGTTCCGGCTACGTCCCTCTAGCCTATGAAGTCTACGCCAGGCCCCGCGACCCTGCCTGGGATGAGGCTGTCGCCATCACCGCCGACCTCCTTGCCCAGATGAACCAAGAGGTGGAGGCTGCAGGCGCGCGTTTTGCCATCGTCATTGCCAACGCCCAGGAGCAAGTCAGCCCGATAGCCTGGCAATGGATTCTGCGACGCTATCCGGCCATGCAGGCGCGCGCCGAAGCCGGGCAGGTGTGGGACCTCACCCAGCCCAACCGTGATCTGGCCGCCCTGCTGGACAAGGCCAACGCGCCTGCCATTCCCTTTCTTGACCTGCTGCCGATCTTCCAATCCCAACCAACGCGCCCACCCCTCTACCTCCCTCGCGACGGGCACTGGACGATTGCCGGAGAACGATTGACAGGCGAGGCCATGGCCGCTTTCTTGCGCGATCAAAAGCTGGTTCCACCATGAAAATCTACACTAAAACTGGCGACTGGGGCGAGACCGGACTTTTCGGCGGCGGCCGCGTACCCAAATACCATCATCGCGTCGAAGCCTATGGCGTCGTAGACGAAACCAACGCCGTTCTGGGCCTGGCCGCCGCCTATTGCCCAGACGATGATCTGCGTCACAAGATCGAACGCGTCCAGGCCGAGCTTTTCGAAGTCGGCGCCGACCTGGCCACCCCCCTCGATGCCAAGACCGCCTACATCGTCCGCGTCAACCCTGCCAACATCGAGCGCTTGGAAAAGGAAATCGACGCCTGGGAAGAGACCTTGCCCCCTTTGCAGAACTTCATTCTCCCCGGCGGCTCGTTGACCGGCGCCACACTGCATGTCGCCCGCACCGTCTGCCGCCGCGCCGAGCGCTCTGTCGCCATTTTGGCCGAACGCGAACCCATCCCACCCGACGCTCAACGCTACCTCAACCGGCTCAGCGACTGGCTTTTCGTCCTCGCCCGCGTGAGCAACCACCGCCTCGCCCAGCCCGAAACCCCCTGGACCCCCGCAAAGCCCTAACCCCGTCTGTCGCCCCGCCCTCCGCCCTCCACCCCCCGCCCTCCGCCCTCCGCCCTCTGCCCTCCCCCCCGCCCTCTGCCCCCCGCCCTCCGCCCTCCACCCCCCGCCCTCCGCCCTCCACCCCCCGCCCTCCGCCCTCCGCCCTCTGCCCTCCCCCCCCGCCCTCCGCCCCCATGCCCCAACCCACTCGCGTCGAAGCCTGGAACCTCGTCTGCTCCTGGATCCAAAACGAAGGTTTACGCAAACACGTCCTCTGCGTCGAAGCCGCCACGCGCGCCTACGCCCGCAAATTCGGCGCCGACGAAGAACTGTGGGGCGTCGCCGCCCTGGTTCATGACCTGGACTACGAGCGATACCCCGACATGGACGACCCCACCTCCGGCCACCCGCGCACAGCCCTCAAGCTCTTCCAGGAATGGGAGTGGCCGGAGGAACTGATCCACGCCGTCGCCGCCCACGCCGACTTCCTCGGTGTGCCCGCCCTCACACCACTAGACAAAACCCTGCGCGCCTGCGACGAGATCACCGGCCTCATCATCGCCACGGCCTACGTCCGTCCCAGCCGCGACGTGCGTGAAGTCAACCTCTCCTCGATCAAGAAAAAATGGAAAGACAGACGCTTCACCGCCGCCATCGACCGTGACGAAATCGCCCACAATGTGGCCGCCCTGGGCGAAGACCTGGACACACACATCCAATTCGTACTCGAAGCCGTGCAAGGAATCGCCGCCGAACTGGGCCTCGACGGTCGCACCGATCAACCGATCCACCAATAACCAACATGCCCATCGCCTTCGTCACCGGCGCCAACGGCTTCTTGGGCGCTACGCTCGTCCGCTGCTTGTTGGCGGCCGGCTGGGAAGCGCGCTGCCTCGTGCGCCCCGGCGCCAACGACCTCCTGCTGCGCGAACTCCCCATCGTGCGCGTCGATGGCGACCTGCTCCAGCCCGAAACCTATCGTCAGACCCTGGCCGGCTGCGACGCCCTCTTCCACACCGCCGCCAGCTATACCCACGACCCCAGCCATCTGGCCGCCATGACGGCCGTCAACGTCGAAGGAACCCGCCTGATCTTGACCCTCGCCGCCGACACAGCAATCCCCCGCATCGTCCACACCAGCACCATTGGCACCATCGGCCAGCCCACCGACGGCAGCCTGGCCACCGAGGACATCCCCTTCAACCTGCCTTCTCCCACCGCCTACGTCCACAGCAAACTCGCCGCAGAGGAAATCGCTCTGCATCTCGCCCGCCAGGGCGCGCCGATCATCATCGTCCACCCCACCGCCATGCTCGGCGCCGGCGACTGGCGCCCCACCGCCAGCGGACGCCGCGTCCTCGACGTACTCAACGCCCATTCCTTGCGCTACCCGCGCGGCGGCATCAACTGGGCGCCAGTGATGGATGTAGCCCAGGGTCTCATGCTGGCGGCTGCGCGCGGACAGCCGGGCCGCCGCTACATCTTGGGACATGGCGCCGGCAACCTCGATAGCGACGACTTCGCCCGCCTGGTTCGCCAGGCCGCCAGCTTGCCCCCGACAACACGCCCCCGCACCTTACTCTCCCGCCTTCGCCGTGATCGGGCGAGATATGAGGACGCAGGGATGCAAGGACGCAAAGGCTCCGACCTGGGCGCTGCCCCCGACCGCCTGACCTGCGACCCCACGCGCGCCATCGTCGAACTCGGCCTCCCCCAAACCAGCCTCCTCCTGGCAGCCCAGGCCGAAGTCGCCTGGTACCGCCAACACGGCTACATCTCCTGACCCCCGCCGCCCCCGTGCCCCACCTCCTTCGCTTCCTCCTCGTCCTGGCTCGCCTGCCCCTCGTTGGCGGTCTTTGCTTGCGATTGGCCTGTCTTCTCGTCGGCCCCTACAAAGACCGTCGCCTTCTCATCCGTCTCAGCGGGCGCAGCTTTGTTTCACCCTTTGCCGACATCCGCTGTCCCGACCTGCAACTAGGCCAGCGCGTCTTCATCGACGACCATGTCACCATCTATGCCCATCGCGGCGGCGCTGAACACAGCCGCGTACAACTCGGCGACGACTCCTCACTCCAGCGTTACACCATCCTGGAGCTCATCCAGGGCGGCAACATCAGCATCGGGCGCAACACCCACATCCAGTCTGGCTGCAACCTGACCGCGGCCAAAGGCAGCATCCGCATCGGCGACAACGTCCAACTGGCCCCGCGCTGCGCCCTCTATCCCTACCAACACGGCTTCAGCGATCCACAGACGCCCATCGCGCAACAGCCCATCACCAGCAAAGGCGACATCGTGATCGAAAATGGCGCCTGGTTGGGCGTCGGCGTCATCGTACTCGACGGCGTCATCATCGGCCAGGGCGCCATCATCGGCGCCGGCGCCGTCGTCACCACCAGCATCCCCCCCCTCGCCATCGCCGCCGGCGTCCCCGCGCGGGTAATCGGCCAACGAACTTTGGGAGAGCAGTAGACAAGTAGGCAAGTAGACAAGTAGGCAAGTAGACAAGTAGGCAAGTAGACAAGTAGACAAGGAAACCGATCACCGATCAACCAATAACCAATCAACCAATAACCAATCACCAATCACCCAATCCTTACAAAACTTTCACCGAACACACCGCTTTCTGTTCATGCGGATTTCATCTTGCCATGCTATCGTCTCTACAGTAGCGGGAGCAATAAAGGAGCAGAGGTGGCCGAGCGAAATGCACACTCTTGTGGCATATTCGCCTTCACCGAGGGGAGACTGTTTCGTAGTTGCTCCCGCCTCTCTTTTCCACATTTCCAGCCGCCGCTCCCCGTGGCGGCTTTATTTTTTGGCGATCCACTTCCGATCCACTCCCCCGGAGCCTACCCATGACAACACGCCCACGACAACGCCTCACCTTCATCCTCATCGTTCTGGCCATTTTCGCTGTGACGCTCGCCGGTCCCCTCGCCCTGGCGCAAAGTCGCGCCTCTGCCCGCGCCATGGCCACACCGCCCGCACCCTCCGAACCGGGCGCGGCCCTGGCCCCCGACCGCACCGCCTCCACGCGCACCGGCTTCTACATCGAAAACGGCCGCTTCTCCTTCACCCCCGCCGCTCCCTACAACGCCACCGGCTCCTTCCGCTTCTGGAGCTGGGCCGAGCTCAATCCTGCTGCTGGCGTCTATCGCTTCAACTTCCTCGACCAATACCTGAATGACGCCGTCGCCAACGGCTACCAGAGCATCGGCCTTGCCATCACCACCTACGTCGGTCGCCCCAGCGGCTGCACCCTCCAGGGCGTGGAATACACCCCCGAATTCGTGCGCAATGGCCCCGACGGCGTCGCCGGCACCGCCGATGATCCGATCATCACCTCCCAAGAACCTTTCAGCCGCACCTGCAACGGCACGCCCGTCAACAAACCCTGGTATTTACTCGAGTACAACGACCCCTACTACAAGCAACAATACACCACCTTCATCACTGCCCTCGCCAACCATCTCTTGAACCATCCCCAGCGTTCGCGCATCGGCTGGGTGGCCATCGGCACTGGCAAAGACGGCGAAAACAAACCGGCCGACGACACCGACGACGCCACCCTGCAAGCCACAGGACTTTCGAAGACGAGTTGGCTCAACTTCGTCAAATGGGCCATCGACGCCTACCAGGCCGCCTTTAGCGCCGGCGGCAACACACCCCAAATTGACCTGGTCACGCAGAACGCGCCCTTCTACCTCGACTTCACCGAACGCCGCGACGTCGCCGCCTACGCCGTGACGAAAAACGTTGGCGTCTCTATCAACAACATCACCTCTGACTTCGCCTTCATCGAAGCCTGCGGCAGCTCCAACGCCGCCCGCAACTGCTCCGGCATGTACGACCAGGCCCGCCTCTACTACGAATCGATCCCGATCAGCCTGGAAAGCTACGACTACATGATGGCCTCGCCCAACGAATTCTACTGGGCCATGCCCCGCGCCCTCGATGTCCACGCCGACTACATCCGCCTTTCCAACTTCTGGAAAACGCAAGACAATACCACCAACCGCACCACCGCCGAATGGGCGCGCAAATACCTGGGCAAGGGCCTGAAACCGGGCGACGCGCAACCTCCCAGCATCTGGTCGCGCATGCGCGAACACAAAAACCCGACCTACTTGCCCTACGCCACCCTGCCCCACGACCAATATCACGACTGGCCCACCAGCGGCAACTACGAATACTACCTGCGCCAACTCCACACCGCTCCCGGCGGCGTCACCATCCCCGTCACCGACGACCAGCGCTTCCAAAGCAACGGCGGCATCACCGGCTGGGACGCCCCCGAATCCAACGTCCTCGACAAACCCTACCACTACAACACCAGCCCCTACAGCCCGGAACTCAACGCCGCCGGCCTCTACCAGCTCACTGGAACCACCTACCAGGTGCAGAACCAGGTGGATCCCGGCTGGGTGGGCCGCCGCTCCAACCAGGCCAACGGCAACTACGGCTTCTTCTTCGACGCCGATGACCGCTACCTTGCCCCCCCCTCTGGCCAGCCCCACGAACTCGCCATCACCGTCACCTACCTGGATCGGGGATCCGACCGCTTCCGCCTGAAATACGACTCCACCTCCGGCGAGGCCGTGGCCCGTGTCTACGCCATCCAAAACTGGAGCATCCGCACCGGTCTCGCCATCGACGCCGCCTTGCCCACCACCGGCCTCCAACCCGCCAACACCTTGTACGTCCAGAAAACCAACACCAACGCCTGGAAAACAGCCACCTTCTACCTTCAGGATGGCTACTTCGGCAACCGCCTCCCCGGTGGCGCTGACTTCTACATCGACAGCCGCTCTGATGCCGGCGCCAACGACGGCAACGAATACATCCACCACATCGACGTGCGCAAACTGAACAACGTCCCCATCGCCACCTCCACCCCCACCCCCACCGGACAGGCCGCCACCAACACCCCCACAAGCACAGTGACGCCCACCCGCACACGCACCCCCACTCCTACTTCCACCCCCACCCAGGCCATCACCACCGGCGCCGTCTCCGGCTACGTCTTCGAAGACCTCGATAGCGACCTCGTGCGCGATCCAGCCGAACCACCCTTGCCTGGCGCCCTGGTGCGACTCTACACCGCTGACAATGTCACCCTGGTGCAACAAACCACCACCGACAACAGCGGCTTCTACCGCCTGAGCAACCTCAACCCCTCCACCTACAGCCTCCAGATCACCCCGCCCTTTGGGTGGACCATGGCCCTCGGCCAGCGCTACCTCACCATCAGCGCCGGACAAGAACGAACCGACATCGACTTCCCCGCCAACCGTCTTCCCACCCCCACCCCCACCATCACACCCACCGCCACAGCAACACCGACCGCATCGTCAACCCCTACCCTGACTCCCACTGCGACGCCTACTCCCACACCCACTCCCACACCCACTCCCACACCCTCTTCCACCCCCACCCCCACTGCCACCCCTGTCGGCGGCCGCATCGAGGGCATCGTCTTCCACGACCGCAACCGCAACGGCGACTATGAACCTGCCAGTGGCGAAGGCGGCGTCGCCGGCGTCACCCTGCGGCTGCACAACAGCCAGGGAGCCAACCTGGCGGAACAACAGACGTCCGCCGACGGCAGCTACCGCTTTGGCAGCCTCACTCCCCAGACCTACGAGCTAGTCTTGCTGGTTCCTGCCAACTGGGACTTGACCACTCCGCCCGACCACCGTTGGTTGGCGCCCGGCCTGGGCACCCTGGACGTCAACTTCGGCATCGTAGCCCTGCCCACCCCCACCCCCACCGCCACCCCCACCCCTACTGCCACACCCATCCCCACCGGCAGCCTCCGCGTCTTCGTCTTCAACGACCTCAACCAAAACGCCGCCCACGACAACGGTGAGCCGCCACTAGCCGGCGCCCAAATCATCGTTTACCGCTGGCCCAGTTTGCAAGAAACCGCGCGCACGACCACCGGTGGCGATGGCTATGCCGACTTCGTACTCCCAGCCCCCGGCGCCTACAAAATCGTCGAAATCGACCCTGCTGGTTTGACCTCCAGCACACCCAACGACTTCATCGTCGCTATCGCTCCCAATGCCATCCTGCCCGTTGCCTTTGGCGACTACGAGAACCGGAGCAACGTCTACCTCCCTCTGCTCCTTGCAGGATCATCCTAACCCGAACAAACCAGTAAGCCAGACCTGACAGGCGTTCATCTCACGCCTGTCAGGTCTGGCAATCCTCGCCTTTGTTCTCCCTTCCATCGTCCGCGTATAATGATCTACCAATCCCCATTTGCGCCGCCGCCACTGTATGTTGCCAGTTAGCCACTCCACCACTGAACACACACTGCGCTTATCGCCACCCTGTCGTCATGATGCACACAGAGCGCTGCGCAGGCGCCTTCACCTCGCTGCCTTCTCCGTCGCCTTCTGCCTCCTGGCCGCCTGCCTCCTTACCCTCGCCTCTCCCATTTTCGCCTACGCCCCGGCCACTCTCTCCCTCGCAGCAGCGCCCGCAACCGCCATCACGGTTGACTCCAACATCGACCAGACGTGCTACATCCTGACGCCGAACCCCACCCCTGGCGCCGAGCACGAGGCCCTTACCATCACTGTCAACCTGGCCCTCCCCTACACTGGCGCCGTAGCCGAATCGCTCCTCCTTCTACGCTCGACCAATGTACGAGCAGACGCCATCCACCCTCTGCAAATCAACGGCGTTGACATCGGCCAGGCGCCTCCCGGCGATAGCGACGCCACCTGCAGCGTTTCTGCCCCCATCCGCTCCTACACCCTCCCCCCCGGCCTTCTCCATCCAGGATTGAACACCGTTCGCCTCACCACCGAAGGCACCTCCGATAACTGGGGCGTCAACTACCTTGCTCTGCGCGTTCAAGGCGACAACCTGCAAGGAAGCAGATTCGTCGACATCCGCTTCCCCGGCGAAGGCGGCCAGCAAGTCGATGCCACACTTCTCGAACCCTTCGATCAAAGCACCCCTCGTCCCCTTCTGCTCGTCTTCCACGGCTGGAGCGGCGTCCCCATCGACCCCATCACCGACTACAGCGCCGCCGCAGTCGCTCGCAACTGGTTCATCGCCTCGCCAGCACAACGCGGGCTGAACGCCCTCGGTCCTGCCGGCGCACCCCTGGCCTCCTTACGCAGCCAACACGACGCCGTCGCCCTCGTCGAATACATGAAAAGCCACTACCCCATCGACCCCGCGCGCATCTACGTCGGCGGCTTCAGCATGGGCGGCATGATGGCGGGCGTCATGGCTGCTAAATACCCCGATATCTTCGCCGCCGCCGTCACCCACAAAGCAATTACAGACCTGAGCGACTGGTACTCCGAAAGCAACCCTTACCGGCAATCCCGCATGATCACCGAGACCGGCGGCACGCCGGCCCAAATCCCTTTCGAATACAAACGCCGCAGCCCCTGGGAATTCGCCTCCAACCTCGAAAACCTGCCCATCGCCGTCATCCATGGCTCTGTCGACACCGTCGTCCCCCCTCACCACGCCCAAGACTTCGCCAACGCCATCACCGCTGCGCACCCTCGCCGCCTGGAACTACGCTGGTACCCCGGCAACCACGACGCCGATCCTGCCCTCTGGAACCTGGGCGGCGAATGGGCGGCCGACTTCATGGACGACTACACCCGCCTGGACAACCCCACCAGCCTCCACATCCACACCGACGAACCCAAACCCTTCTACTGGTTGGATGTTGGCAAACACAGCGCTGACCGCTTCACCGACATCGCCGTCGCGCTCGATACCGCCAGCGACCACGCCCACGTCGTTGTCACTGACACCCAGCCCGTCGATCTCAGCTTCGATCTGGCACGCATGGACTTCGACCCCCGCGCCGGCTACATCATCTCGCGCACCACAACCAGCCAGGGCATCACCATCGCTCCTGCCACCCCCCTCGGCGGTCGCCTGAACCTGACCACATCCGCCGACGTGATCGCTCTGGAAATCTTCCCCAACGACGGCAGCGTACCCGCCCTGATCAAACTCCAACAAGGCCCCAACTACAGCGGCGCCACAGACGCCTGGCTCAACGCCTGGAACCAGACCAGCAACTACGGCGAATCCACCACCCTTTCCCTCCGCACCGCCGGCGTTCACCACACCCTTCTCCGCTTCGATCTCAGCGACCTTCCCGACCACATCGAGATCATCGCCGCCAACCTGAAACTCTACGCCGAAGGCAACGGCCCCCAGATGAACGTCAACCTCCATCGCCTGCTGCGTCCCTGGAATGAAGCGACAGTCACCTACACCAACGCCGCCGCTGGCCAACCTTGGGCCGCGCCTGGAGGCCAGGCTGGCCAGGATTGGCAAAACCAACCCACCGCCATCCTGACATTGGACGCTACGAGCGCCACCGTTACAGCAAACATCATCGACGCCGTCCGCGCCTGGCTCGACCACCCCGCCAGCAACTACGGCCTCGTCCTGCTCCCCACCAGCGCCAGCTACAACGGCGCCCGCCTCCTCCGCTCCAGCGAACACAGCCAAACCGCCACGCGCCCCCTGCTCGAGATCATCTACCGCCCTCTTCCTCAGCGCCCCCCCCCCCCCCCCCCCCCCCCCCCCCCCCCCCCCCCCCCCCCCCCCCCCCCCACCCCCCCCCACCCCC
>JAYRVO010000175.1:0-14038 GCA_041918515.1 Chloroflexota bacterium
ACGACCGGGGGTGACGCCGGTCGAGTACGACCGGGGGTGACGCCGGTCGAGTACGACCGGGGGTGACGCCGGTCGAGTACGACCGGGGGTGACGCCGGTCGAGTACGACCGGGGGTGATGGCGAGGAGGGCGCCATCGTCTATCGTGTATCGTCTATCGTCGTTGAGGGGAGGAGGCGTAGAAAACAGTCAACAATCAACAGTCAACAGCCAACTTGCAGCTTGGCGGCTTGTCTCTCACCCGATCTGGATCATGCGCTCGACCGCTCGCGCTGCCCGCACGCGGATATCTTCGGGCACTTCGGTCACGAACTGCATGTACTTGAGCGCGTCGCGGGTGTCTTCCATGGTGATGGTGTTCATGTGCGGGCAGCGCACCATGCACAGCCGCAGCATCTCTTTGTCGTGGTTGGCGGCGGCGATATTCTCGCCCATCGAGCATTCGGTGAGCAAGAGGTAGCGCGGGGCTTTCGACTGCTGCACGTAGCGGATCATGGCGCCAGTGCTGCCGGAGAAATCGGACGCGGCCACGACCTCGGGGCTGCATTCGGGATGTGCGAGGATGACGACATCGGGGAATTGCTGGCGGATGGTGGTGATGTCTGCGACCGTGAACTTCTCGTGCACTTCGCAACGCCCGTGCCAGCCGACCATCTGATAGTCGATGCCGGGGCTGAGTTCGATGTTCGAGGTGGGCAGCAGCGAGGGGAAGATGATGTGCTTGCCCGTTTCCCTGGCCACGTTGCGGGCCAGGTATTCGTCGGGCAGGAAGATGATGGTGTCGGATTTGAGCGAGTTGACCACCGCCACGGCATTGCCCGATGTGCAGCAAATGTCGCTCTCGGCCTTCACGTCGGCATAGGTGTTGACATAGGTGACCACCGGCACGCCGGGGAAGCGCTCGCGCAATGCCCGCACGTCGGCGGCAGTGATGCTGGCGGCCAATGAGCAGCCCGCGCGCAGGGACGGGATCAGCACCGTGCGGGTGGGGTTGAGGATTTTGGCGGTCTCGGCCATGAACTTGACCCCGCAGAACACGATCACATCGCGGTCGGTGCGGGCGGCGCGACGGCTTAGTTCCAGCGAATCGCCCACGAAGTCGGGGACGGAATGGAACAGCGCCGGCTCCATGTAATTGTGGCCGAGGATGACGGCATTGCGCGCGATTTTGAGCTGATTGATTTCGTGCGCAATCTCAGCTTTGATGCGCAGTTCCACATCCGGGACGATGTCCCAGAGTTTGGCTTTCATCTCTTCGTAGATTTCTTCGACGGACTTGCCGGTCCGGGCGGCGATTTCGGCGGTCATGAGTTCTCCACAGAAATAGGGTCGAGGTCGAGGCTGATGTCGAGGGCGATGACCGAGTGCGTGAGCGCGCCCGCCGAGATGAAATCGACGCCAGTGGCGGCGATGCCGGCGACGCTGTTCAAATTCACGTTGCCCGATGCCTCCAGCGGCGTCCGCCCGGCGGCGATGCGGACGGCCTCGCGCATGGCCTCAATCGACATATTATCGAGCATGATGCGGTCTACAGCCAGTTGCAGCGCTTCCCGAAGTTGATCGGTGTTCTGCACTTCGACTTCGAGGGGGCGATGGCGGTCGTCGCTGGCCCGAACGCGGCGCACGGCCTCGGTGATGCCACCCACCGCGGCGATATGATTGTCTTTGATCAGGGCCATATCGTACAGGCCGGTGCGATGGTTTTGGCCCCCACCCAAACGCACGGCCCATTTGTCGAGCACGCGCAAGCCGGGAGCGGTCTTGCGCGTGTCGAGGATGATGGCTTTCGTCCCCACCACGGCATCGACATAACGCCGCGTGGTGGTGGCGATGCCCGACATACGTTGCATGATGTTGAGCGCCGTGCGTTCGCCGCTGAGAATGGCCCGACCGTTGCCGCTCACCTCGGCCAGAAAATCGCCCCGTTCCACGCGGTCGCTATCTTGCACGAATTGGACGAATTCGACGGCGGGGTCAAGCTCGTGGAACACCATGCCCGCCACTTCCAGCCCGGCCACGACTCCGGCCGCTTTGGTCAGGAATCGGCCGCTGACGGTGGCCCCGGCCGGGATCGTGCTATTGGCGGTGATGTCGCCATCGCCGATGTCTTCGGCCAGGGCGCGGCGGATGATGTCGAGGATGTGGGCGCGTTGGGTGGGGTCAAGCGGCGGGGTGGGCATAGTAGGAGCGGCAAGGCGATATTGTAGGTGAAAGGATGCCAGAATTCCAGCAGCGAGCGCACGAGGCGCAACAAAACAGCGCCGGGTCGCATACGATCCGGCGCTGTCGGACAAAAGGCAGCTGGCGTCAGGAGCTATTGCCCTTCCTGGAAGTTCTGTCCCCAGGCGAAGGGATAGCGGAGGAAGAGTGGCTGGTCGATGCCATAGACGGCCTGGACGACGGCAGTATCCTGGCCTCCCCGAAAAACGGCGACGAGATGCAGATCACCCTCTCTGCTGCCTTTCGTTGGCAATGTTACGTGGGCGCCGCCGGTGGCGGTTGTGGTCATGTCGATGGTCCGCAGGAGTTGGAATTGGATGCTGCCGCCGGTTGTCTCGGCGCCGACATATTGGCCCAGGGTTAGTTTCTCGTTCGGCTGGAAACCGGCGACGGCCGCAATGACCGGCGCGCCCGCGGGCGCCGCGCGCGGTTGCACGACCAGGCGCGGCGCGGTGGCTTCGACGACCTGGAAGGTATTATCGTAGACCTGCTTGCCAGCGCGCACCTGGATCTTGTATTCACCCAGAGATTCATCGTCCAGCGCGTACCAATGGAAATCAGCGAAGCCGTTGGCGTCAGCGCGTTCAGGGGTAGTGATTTTGGTGCCTTTGGGGGGCTTGACGACAAGGCTGACGGGCGTGCGCGGGGCAACGCCGTGCACCATGATGTAAGCGAAAGAGCCGCGTTCCAGGATTGTGGGCAACAGGCAGATGGCGGGCTGATCAGAGGCGGCGCCGGGACAGGTGGGGCGTTCGCTGTTGTCAGCGGGGATGCTGAGGGTGGTGGGGATGCCAGCTGCGGCGGGAGTGGGCGCGGCAGCCGGGGTTTCTGCGGCGGCAGGGCTGGGGGTGGCTTCGGCGCCGGGAGTGGCAGTCGGGGCTTCGGCAACGGGCGCTTCGGCGGCAGGGATGGCTGCACGGCCCAGGTAGAGGCTATAGGCGTCGTAGCGAGGGTCGAGGGTCTGGTCGTAGCCGAAGAAGTCGATGGCGCTAGCAGCGATGTCGAGGCCCGGCAGGATGAAAGCTTGCCCGGCGCCTGTGCTCTGGGCGATGACGGCATATTGCCCGGTATCCAAACCGAAGGCTTCCTCGAAGGGTTTCTGGGCCAGGCCGAATTTATTGGTCTCCATCTGCCATTGCTTGACGAGTGCGCCCTGGCCCTGGTCGTTGATCTGGTACAGTCCCACATCTACTGTCGTTTCGGATGAAAAGCCGGAGAGGTTGAGGTCGCCGCCAGTGTCGCTTTGGTAGGCATGGGGGAAGACCAGGATGTGGGGACGAGAAGCCAGTTCGATGTTCCAGCTGGCGTTGGCTGAGGCGCCGCTGGCCGATGTGGCCGTTGCCTCATATTGGCCGGGGCCTTCGCTGGGCGCGCTATACCAGCGGAAGATGGCGGCGCCATCAGCGCCCGCTTTGACGGAGATGGGCGTCTTCTGGCCGTTGGCCATTTTGACGACGATGTCGATGGCTTCATCCGCAGTAAAGCCGTGCACGCATCCCACCCACCAGTCGCCCATTTCGCCGCGTGCGGGTTCCAGGATGTCCAGGGCGGGGGCAGTGGCGGGTGCGCAGGTGGGCAATGACACAGCGCCGGGGTCGAATTGGACGGTTTGGGGGAGGCCGCCAGAGGCTTGCGCAGGCTGCGGCGCCGCGGCGATGGCCGCAGACGGCTCGGCAACCGGTTGGTTGCGTGTGATGGTGGTGGCGATGGCCAGGCGTTGTTGGTCGGGGAAGTGCAGGGTGGGCGGGTTGCCGAAATCGACGCCCTCCGGCATGAGAAGAAGCAGGTAGGAGCCAGCGGGCAGGTCGGTGACATCAAGCTCGATGTCGGCGCGGCCTTGGGGATCAGGGGGAAGGGTGATGGCAATGAGGTAGGAGGCGTCGCCGGCGGCGGCGTCTAGTTTGTAGAGGGCGAATTGGGCGGGGCTGTTGGGCGTCAGGTCGCTGACGGCGGCGCGCAAGAAGCGCGGGCTATCGGGCAGTGGTTCGCTGAGGACGATGTAAGGGCCAGATGCTTCGCGCACTTTGAAGCTGACTTCGTCGGAGGCATCGCCGGCGCGGGCGCTCAGAAGCCATTTGCCGGGTTTGTCGTTGGGAGCGGGGCGGAAGAAGAAGGGAGCGGCCGCGCCTTCGCCCTGGGTGGCGCTGGCTACCGCCTGGGTGCGCTCGACGCCGTCGGGGTCTTTCAGGGTGAAGGTGACTTCGCTGCCATCCGCCACGCCCAACGCGCAGAAAACGTAGTCCATACCTGGTTCCAGGCCCCCGCGCGGGAGATCGATGCCCTTGAGGGCGAATTTGCGGCTGCCCTTTAGACAGTCTGCTGGTAGTTTGCCGAGATCAGGGGCGTCCAAATGCAGGGTATAGGGCGGCTGGCTCGTCGCCTGGATGGTGCCAGTCATCACGGTGGAGGTGGCGGAGGATGCGGCGATGGGTGTGATGTCGGCGGCGGGTGGCACTGAGGTGACGACGCCCTGGCCGCTGCACGCTGCTATCAGGAGGATGAGGAAGGGGAGAAGAAGGGGGGTGAGGCGAAGGGGTCGGTTGGGCATGAGGCCTCCGGGGAAGGAGAGGGGGGAGTGGTTGACTTAGCGGTCAGCCATTGGCTATATCGATGCGTTGTTGGATGGCGCGAAGGTCTTTTTCGAGATCGGGGCGTTTTTGTAGTAGTTGCTCGAGGTCTTGATAAGCGCCGCCGAAATAGGTGCTGCGCTTGATCACATCGTCGATTTTGAGGGTCGCAGCGATGGCTTCATCGTAGGCGCTGTTGGCGGCGGCGATGTCGCTGGCGGCCAGGAGAAGAAGGCCCTTGTTGAAGGCGAGTTCGGGCCGGTCGGGGGCCAGTTGGGCAGCGACGGCGCTGGCTTGGACGGCTGTCTTGTAGTCGCCGGTCAGATAGGCGGCCCAGGCGAGGCTGCTTTGGGCGTAGACATCGTCGCGGCCCAGGGCCACGGTTTGTTGCAGATCAGTGGCGGCGCCGGTGGGGTCGTTGTGGGTCAGGCGATAGTAGCCGCGATCGAAGTAAATATCGGCCAGGGCGCGCCGGAGGGTGGGATCGTTGCTGCCGGTGAGTCGGCTGATGGCCTGGTCGTAAGCGGCCCAGGCTTCGTCCCGAGGCTCAGCCCGAGGGGCGGCGGCGGTGTCGCCTCGTTGCAGGGCGATCTGACCCAGGCCAACGTAGATTTGCCAGGCGTCAGGGTATTGGCGCAGGGTGCGCACCAGGAGTTGTTCGGCTCCCGCTGGTTCTCCTGTTTGCGCTAAGGCGGCAGCCAGGCCGACAGCGATCAAGGGATCGGCGGGGTTCTGACGCAGCGCCGCGCTGTAGTAGTCCTTGGCAGCCTGCCAGTTGCTTTGCACAGGCCCGGCGATGTAGCCAAGCTGTGCATTAATATAACTGGCAAAAGCATCCATGTCCGCTCTTTCGGCGAGGGGCGTCTGTTGGGGCAGGAGGCGCTGCGTCTCTTGTAAGAGCGGGAGGGCCTGGGTGTAGCCGCCGCGCCAGTAATGGGATTGGGCCACGATCCAGGCTTCCAAATAGGCCCAGGGTTTTTCGTTGCCCTGCGGGGCGTAGAGATGGAACGTCAGCGGTGCTGTGCTGGGTAGAAGGGCGGCGTTGCCGATGCGTTCGCTGGGCGGGGCGGGAGAAAAACCGGGAGAAGCGAAATAGACATCGCTCACGACATCGACGCCATCGTACTCGCCAACGACAAGGACAATCGGCGAGTATGTTTTGAGGATGCCGTCGATGGCCCCGGTGCGCGGCGCCCGTGGCAGGCTTTCGACGCGAAAGGGATTGCGGACTTGCTGGGATTGGCGCAGGTCGTTGGCGATGGTGGTGCCGATGGGTTGCGGATCGCCGCCGCCACGCTGGAAGGGCGCCACGATGACGAGGAATTCGCCTTCCTGGATGGGCGCGAAGACGGGGCTGTTCTCGCCGCTGACGGCGGGGCGAAGCAACTGCCATGCGCCCAAAATGACAGCCGCGGCGCCGACGACCAGGAGCGCCAGAGCTGCACCGAAGAGGATGAGGCGACGCGGGCTAGACGCGCGCAAACGAGAAGGAAGAGGAGCAGTCAAAGGAGGGTAGCAAGGCTTGAGAGTATGCCGAACTTGCCGATTGTAGCAGCCAATGGCGCGGGAGACAACTTCGATTTTGGATTTGCGTTGCGTCTATCCCCGGACGCGAGAGCGCTCACGGCTGCCCTACCGTGAGCGCTCTATCAAAAGGAGGAGAAGAAGAGATTACCATCTCTTGCCACGTAGAATAGCAGACTCCCCGCGGCCTTGCTGGACGCGCGCCCTACGTTTACCCTACGCTGGCGTCTTGTTGTTTGGTTGACGATTGTATGGGCGGCGTTTCCTCGACCTTCGGGCGCGCAGCCCTTGAGGGTCTTGACAAAGATAGAAGACCCGCTGGTACAATAGTGCCACTCTGACCGGCGTCCCCCGCCGCCTGGCTACTTCCTCCTCGTCTCCCTGACGCTTCTCGTCCTCCCTTCTTCCTCCCTATGTTCCTCCTCGCTCTTGCCGCCATCCTCTTCATCATCGGCGTCGGCACACTGGGAGGCGCCTTGTTCGGGCGCCTCCGCCGCCGCCGCTTGTGGTTGCTTCTCATCACCATCGTGATGTGGAGCATCGCCGCCTATCTCTTCATTCTCAGCCAGCCAGAGGAATTGGGGAAACAGGCAACCCCGCCGCCTCCCACCCCCGTCCCCACGGCCACGGTCGCATCCGCCCCCGCCCCCGCCACCTCGGCCCCCACATCCACCTCCGCCCCCACATCCGCTCCCGCTCCAGACGTGGCCCAAGGTCACATCATGTTTGCCTCTCAGCGTGGCGGCAACTTCGACATCTGGGAAATGGACCTCGCCGACCCCAAGGACCTCGTGCAGTTAACCACCGACCCGGCCAATGATGTGGAACCGCGTTTATCGCCCGATGGCAGCCATATTCTCTTCAGCAGCACGCGGGAAAACACCAACGGCGTCAACGACATTTGGGTGATGGACGCAGACGGGGCCAACCCGAAGCGCCTCTTGGCCTGGCCCGACAGCTACGAATGGGGAGCCGCCTGGTCGCCCGATGGCAAATGGATCGCGTTCGTGACCACGCGCGACGGCAAATACGAAATCTATCTTCTCCCGGCGGATGCCGCCATGGCTGGCGGCAAGGCCGAACCGATCAACCTGACCCAAAACGACTTCTTGGATTCCTACCCCGATTGGTCGCCGGATGGCCGTTGGCTTGTCTTCGTCAGCGATCGTAGCGGCAACTGGGACATGTGGAAGATGGATGTGCAGGCGTGTTTGGCGGCGCGCCAAGAAAGCAAAGGCCAGGCGACCACCCCCGGCGCCGCCGAAGACCCGCGTTGCCAGGCCACCCAGCTGACCGACAACTACGAAGATGACCTCAACCCGCGCTGGTCGCCCGATGGCAGCCAGATTGCCTTCGAGAGTCGGCGCGAAGCCAACCGCGATGTCTACATCATCGACGCCGATGGCGGCAACGTTCGGCGCATCACCACCGCGCTCGATCGTGATAGCGCTCCCTTCTGGGTCGCCAACGGCCGGGCGTTAGTGTATAGCAACGAAGCCAAGTTCGACTTCAACCTGCATCTCATCTCTCTGGATGACGGCAACGACCGTCAACTAACCGATTTCAAGGGCGAAGACAGGTACGGCGATTGGAAACCTTGAGGACCTCATATCATCAAAAGGTGAAAGAATGCCACGAGCCATTTGGAACGGCGCTGTTTTGGCCGAGAGCGATCAATACGAGCTGGTCGAGGGCAATGTCTATTTTCCAGCCACTGCCATCGACCCGACCTATTTTCACCCCAGCGACACCCACACCGTTTGCCCCTGGAAAGGCGTGGCCAGCTATTACTCGCTGGAAGTGGGCGGCCAAATCAACAAAGATGCCGCCTGGTATTATCCCGATCCGAAACCGGCGGCGGCCAACATCAAAAATCACGTCGCTTTTTGGCGCGGGGTGAAAGTCGAACGCTGAAGAGTCGCCGCCAGCGCAGACGCCAGAGTTGGCCGCGCAGCGCCCGCCATTGTTCTCCGGCCGCGGAAGGGGAGGGCTGGGAGGTGGGTGGGGCGTAGGCGCGGTGTTCGAGGCCGCGGCAAAGGTCGCCGATCTGTTGGGCCAGAAGGTCGCTATCGGGTTGGCGCGTCAGCCAATCTTGCCAACGGGCGGCGTATTCGCCGGCGGTGAACCATGGCGCCGGAAGGACGCCCCAACGCTGCCCCCATGTCTCCAGGCGGAGATAGGCAAGCTGCCAGGGATTGGCGGCCTGGCGACGCAGACGCCATTCGCGGCGAAGGGGGAGGCTCAAGCTGGCCAGGGCCAGGAGGCTGAGCAACGGCAAACCCCAGCGCCTTACTTCCGCTAGCCAGGCGCGGCGCTGCAGTCCCGCCAATTCGTTTGCCACGACTTCCTGGCTGATCTCGGTGGCAGGCGCCGCAGCCTGGTAGGTGAAGGTAGGCTGAGAGGGTGTTGGCTCGAATGGGATCCAGCCCACGCCGGGAAAGTAAACTTCGGGCCACGAATGCGCGTCGGCTTCGGTGACGGTGAATTGGCCGCTGGCGGCGTCGTAGGAACCGGCGGCATAGCCGATGGCCAGACGCGCGGGCAGGCCGATGCTGTGCGCCATGACCACGAAAGCGGTGGCGAAGTAGTCGCAATAGCCGCGCTGCAAATCGAAGAGAAAGAAATCGGCGACATCGATGTTGGCGGGCGGGGCTGGAACATCCAGGCTGTAGGGGAGGACGCGCAAATAGGTTTCCAGGGCCAGGGCCTGGTCGAAGCTGGTCGTCGTCTCTGCCGTGATTTGCCGGGCGAGTTGCTGCACGCGGGCGGGAACGGTGGCGGGGAGGGTTAGATAGGGGGTCATGTCGCCCGGCGCGCTGGCGGGAGCTGCGCGCAGTTGATCTGCCGAGATGTCGGGGAGATACGAAATCGCCAGGTAGTCGCGGGCGTGCAGTTCGAGGCCGATGGCGTCGTCGGGGCCGCGCAGGTGGGCGGCGTAGGGCTGATCGACCGAGAGGGGTTCACCAGCGGCAAAGAGCCAGCCAGGATTAGGTTGGATGAAGGCGACGACCTGGCGCAAGGGTCGGCGCTGGCGCAGTGGCGTTTGCCGCCACACTTCTCCGGGCTGGAAGCGTTCGATGGCCAGTGGCGCCGGGTTTTCCCAGCCGCGGCCGTTGTAGTCGGTATAGGTCAGGCTGCGCCAATGGTAGTTGGTTGGGGTGATCGAGGCGTCGTCGCCGCTCACGCGCACGTGCATGACCAGGCGTTTGGCCAGTTCCGGGCCGCCACCCAGCAAGTGCGATCGGGGCAGGCCCCCGGCAAGCCCTGTCACGCGCGCATCCGGCAAGGGGCGTGGGCGATCGAGCGCAGGGAATATGGTTTCGACTTTGGTTTCGGCGACATTGGCCGGGCGGGATACGATCTGCCAAAGGGTGCGGGAGATGGCATGTACGTCGATGTTGGGCATCAAAAACATGAAAGCGACGATCGCCAAGGTGAGGATGGCGCCGTAGAGATAGGCTTCGAGCCGGATTTCAGAAGAGTAGTCGATGCGCCGTTGGTCCCAGTCTCGCTGTAAGGTATATTGGCGCAGGTTGAGTGCCAGGAGCGCCAGGCCCGCCATATACAGCAACAGCCATTGCGCACCCATGAAGGAGTAGAAGACATTGGCGGCCAGGAGCACGCCGGCAGGAGTGAGGGCGACGAGGGCGTGACGGCGGCGATAGGTCATCCAGCCGGCCCAGGCGGCTGCGGCCCAGACCGCCAACAAGAGGAAGAAGGCGAAGGGTTCGGGGCTGGGGGCTTTATGGCCCGCGCTCACTTCCAGCCACCATTTTTGAAACATCTCGGCCCAGTCGCCCAGATGTTCGCCCAGCCACAGATCGAGGGGAATGCCGACCAGCCGCGTCTCGCGACCGGCCAGCCAGGCGAGGCCCCAGCGCAGGTTGGGGAGGAGTACGGTGGCGGGAGGCCAGGCGCGCGCCGCCGTCAACACGCAGAAGACCAAACCCACCCCGCTCGTTAGTCCCACCGCCGCCCAAATCCGCCAGGCTGTGGTCGCTTTCTTGGCCAGCCACGCGCCCAACCAGGCAGCCAAGAGTCCGGCGCCGTACATCCTCGGCGCGTTCGGTGTCCACCGCGCTTGGGTGACAGCCCCGGCCAAAGCCGCCACTGCCGCGCTGAGCGCCACCAGGCTCAACCCGCCTTCGGCTGGGGCCAGACGATGGTAGAGAAAACGAAGGAAGCGCAAGAACCAGGGCATATCCATCAGACTTCCTCCTCCACCTCGACGGCGATGACACGGCCGGTGCCCAGGGTTTTATACAGGGTGCGCTTGCGTTTGATGGGGATGAGGGGGCGGAAGACGAAGCTTTTGTCGATGACGTGGGTGGGGATGGCGTGGTCGGCCAGGAGGGCGCAGAGGGCGTCGAGGCCGGGCGAGGGTTGCGGGGCGGGAGGGTCGTCGAAGGTTGCCGCATCCAACAATAAAACGGCGGGGGCGATGTCGTAGCGTTTGATTGGCAATAGTTCCCCGACCCAGTCGGTGGCAAGGGAGGGTGTGATGACCAACAGCGTGCGCCCGCGGCCGATTTGTCCGCCGATTTGGTGCAGGACCTGCGCCAGGGGCCAGGCGTCGCTGGTTTCGGCGCGGGCCAAGACCTGGAGCAAGGGCCAGAGGTAGGCGGTGGTGGGCCGAGGAGGAACGAGGGCTATTTCCCGCCCGAAGGCGGCCAGCCCCACGGCGCGGTTGTCGCCCAAGTGTTTGGCCGCCAAAGAGGCCGCCAGAATGACGGCGTATTCCAGCGTGCTTTCTTCGCCCTGCCCGGCCTGGACGGAGGCGTCGAGATCGAGGACGAGCCAGAGGTCGCCCGCAGGTTCGAGATCGAATTGCCTGACCATGAACTGGCCTTGCTGGGCGGTTTTGGGCCAGTGGATGAGGCGCAGGCTGTCGCCGGCGACATAGGGGCGGACGTGGCTGGCGAGGATGGTTTCGCCATGGGTGGCGCGCAGGCGTTGGGCCTTGCCGCCAGCGCTGCCCCGCGGGAGTTCGATCTCGGGCAGGTGCATGGCGCGAGGGTAGACGAGCAGGGTGCGCGTCTCGGGATAGTCGATGGCAACCTCGAACAGGCCCATTGGGTCGCCCAGAGAAAGCGAGTAAGGCCCCAGGGTGAAGATGCCACGATGGAGGCAGACGCCTTCTGTTTCCCAAGCGAAGCTGCCATCGCCGCCGGCCGCGACCACCCGGTCGATGTGGTAGCCGGGGATGGTGGAGTTGTCCTGGACGGTGGCCCAGAGCAGGGGCAGAGGGCTACGATTGTGCAGCACCCAGCGTTCTTGCAGTCGATCGCCCACGACCGCCCACGCGCCCCGGCTTTGGCGCGCGACCGTGACCTGGCCGCACAGCGACCGCGTCCACAGGTAGGATAGCCCCACCATGACGCTCAAACCTGCCAAGGGATATGCCCAAGCGCGATCAGGCTGCACCAATTGCAGGACGATCAGCAGTCCCAGGAGATAGAGGGGCAGGCGCGTGCGCAGTCTAAGGGTGCGATTCGGGGCGCTACTCACCCTGGTGGCGGGGTCGCCTTCGGGTTCCATGTCGTCATTGTAGCCTCGCCCACCCGCAGGTGCAAGTCATTGCGCTTGGATTTGCTGTCGTAATGAGAGGGCCAGGGTGTCGGTGGGGTCGAGCTGGAGGGCCAGGTCGAGGGCGGACAAGGCGTCGGCGCGGGCGGCGAGGTCGCCCAGGCGGGCCAGGTAGATGGCGCGGTTGTCCAGCATGAGGGCGTGGGCGCGAGCAACTTTGCGGGCGGGGTCATCGGGGAGACGATGCCAGCGGCCCTGGAGGTGGCTGAGATCCCAGTGCAATGGCGGCAGCGGGGGGTGCGAGGAGGGCGGGTCGAGGCGAAAGGTGAGGCCGGCAGGGACCCAGCTGTAGCCGGCGGCGATGCCTTGTTCCATGTCAGGGCCGAGGTGAACGTCGCCCAGTGTGTCGGCGGCCCAAATCAGGGCGTCGATGGCGGCGATGTAGGCGTTCTGAAGGGCGGCGACGCGGAGGGGGTTGGATTCGATGCTTTGGGGGTCACGCTCCCAGGCGTCGCGTTGTTGGCGGTAGGCGGAGAGTTCGGCGGCAGCGGGCTGTGTGAGATCGGGGTACCAGCGTTCCAATTGATCGAGGTACCAGTCGCGGCGCATGAGTTCCACGTCGATGATGTGGAGGTCCAGGCGGTCGCCGAGGACGTGTTGGTAGTAGAGGCTGGGGCTGTAGAATTGCCAATCGCGGGTGAAGATGGCGCCGCCAGGGGCGACTTCGGCGGTGAGGTTGTGGTAGTAGTCGCTGTGGTAGTGGTAGTCGCGACGGTTGGCGCCGGGCAGGTTGAGAAGGAGGGCGCAGAGGGGCAGCAGCCAGAGCAGGAGGTGGAGGGCGGCGTTGCGGCGGGCGGTGGGGATGAGGAGGCGGCGGGAGAGGGCGAGGAGGCCGAGTTGCAATCCCCAAAGGAGGGGTGCGAGGAGGAGCAGGTGGGGCAGGATGTAGTAGGCGTCCTGGTCGTCTTCGATGGCGTAGAGGATGGCGTAGGCCAGGCCGGTGAGGATGCCGACCAGTACGAAGAGGGTCGGGCGGCGTTGCTGGCTCCAGCCCCACCACAGGCCCCAGGCGATGAAGGGCAGGGCCAGGGGCGAGTATTGCCAAAAGGTGAGGGTGGCGCCAAAACGGAGTTCGTGCAGAAGAGAGGCAGGGTCGAAGCTAAGGTTGGAGTGGTATTGGGCGGCGGTGAGGTGTCGCCAGAAGCGGTAGGGGGTGTCGGGTTCGCCCCAGTTGAGAAGGGGGGCGGCGGCAGCGCGCAGGGGGAGGGCGGCGTAGACGCTGAAGCCGAGGAGGAGGGCGAGTGCAGCGAGGAGGAAGAGGCGCAGGTTGAGGCGGGAGCGTTGCCAGTAGAGCCAGAGGGCGATGGCGGGGGCGAGGAGGGCGGTGGTGGCGAGTTGGGCGCCGAGGGCGAGGCCGTAGACGAGGGCGGCAAGGATGAGGAGGATGGGGCGGGTGCGGCGAGGATGATCGGGAGCGAAGGCGAGGGGGTTCGACCAGGCAAAGAGGAGGGCGAGGGTGGCGGCGAGGAGGAGGGTGTTGAGGGTGTAGACTTCGGTGGCGGTGGCCCAGGGCCAGAACGTGCGGCTGACGGTGAAGGTGAGAGCGACGATGAGGGTGAGGTGATTTCCGGGTTGGGAAGGAGACGATGGGGCGCGATGGGAGGATGGGCGGAGGGCGGGAGGGAGTTGGGGGGTGGGGAGGGGGAGTTGGCGGAGCCAAAACCACAGAGCGGCCAGGGTGAAGGCGCCGCACAGGGCGGAGAGGAAGTTGAGTCGCCAGGCTGGCTCGCGCCAGGGCAGGTGGGAGAAGGGTGTGGCGAGGATGAGCCAGGTGGGGAAGCCGGGCGCGTGGGCGACGCCGCGGCTGGTGGCAGCCAGGATCAGTTCGCCGGCGTCGACGCCGGTGACGCCGGGCGCGAGGGTGAGGAGGTAGAGGGTGAGGCCGGCGCCAATGAGGAGAAGGGGTGGGAGGAGATGGCGAAGGCGGGGCATGGGTCTATTGTGTGTTGCAGGATGCGTAGCGCGTTATGATGAAGCAGGGAGTAGGGAGGAAGGAGGGTGTCAGCAATTCCAAATATGGCTTTTCTTGTCATCAGGAAACATGCTTTGTGGACACGGATGGGGGAAACCATGTCCTGAGTGCAACGAAGGAGCGGATAGTTTTTGGTCAAAAATCTGTGTTTCTTCCATCCGCGTCCACAA
>JAYRVO010000176.1:0-19858 GCA_041918515.1 Chloroflexota bacterium
CTGAGCTTGTCGAAGGAGCCAGCCCTGAGCTTGTCGAAGGAGCCAGCCCTGAGCTTGTCGAAGGAGCCAGCCCTGAGCTTGTCGAAGGGCAAGGGGACAGAGGAGGGAAGGGTATGAATTTACAAGCTCCAACACCGGCGGTAAGGGCGAATGCGCGAATTTGGCGGGCGCTGCGCGTGCGCGAGTTGGCGACGCTCCTCTTGCTGCTCATTGTTTTCTTTGGCACGACGGCCATCCAGCCCCGCTATCTGAATCCGAACAGCCTGCGCAGCATGTTGCTGTGGGTGCCGTTGCTGGCAATCATCGGCATGGGCGAAATGACGGTGATGATCATACGCGGCATCGATGTCTCGGTCGGGTCGATCGTCGGTTTCGCTGGCATGGTGGTGGGCATCCTCTGGCGCGACGTGCCGGGCTTCAATGTGGCGATGGGCGTCGTGCTCAGTATCCTGATCGGCCTGACGCTGGGCAGCATCAACGGCGTGCTCGTGGCCAAGGCTCGTGTGCCCGCTGTCATCGTCACGCTGGGCACGCTCAGCGCCTACCGTGGTCTCACGTTTTTGATCACGCAGGGCAGCCAGGTGGACGGCAACTACATCCCCAAATCGTTGATCCGTTGGTCGCAGGTGGGGCCGTTTGGCCTTTGGCTCGTGCCCTGGGTGATCTGGATTGTGCTGGCGGTGGCGGCGGCGACATGGCTTTTGTTGCGCTACAGCCGATTGGGGCGACATATCTACGCCCTGGGTAGCAATCCCGAAGCCGCACGCTTGCGTGGCATTCCGGTAGATCGGGTGACGCTATTCACCTACGCTTTCACGGGGGCGCTGGCAGGCTTTGCCGGTGTGCTGTATGCCTCGCGCTTTGGCTTTTTGAATCCGGGGCAGACGGGCGTCGGCCTCGAGCTGACGGTCATCGCCGCCGTGGTCATTGGTGGGGTGAATGTTTTCGGCGGGTCGGGCAGTGTGCCAGGGGTGTTGTTGGGATGCCTGTTGTTGGGCGCCATCAATGTGGCTTTGGCAGTGCTGGGCGTGGCTGGCGCCTGGCAATTGGCCGTTTATGGATTCATCATTCTGCTGGCCGTAACCGTTGATAGCTTCCTGCGCCGGCAAATGCTGCGTTCTGAGCAGAGCGAGGGACAGCGACGATGACACCTCTGCAATCCGCTCCCGACCTGAAGGGGGTGACTCCGCTCTCTCTACGTTTGCGCCCATTCATGCCGGAAATCGTTGCTGCGATTCTGCTCGTCCTGGCATTTGTGGTCGGCAGCCTGCTTTCGCCGTACTTCTTGGACACGCAGTTCCTGTTTCGCGAGGCGCTGTTGTACATGGAGATCGGCATCATGGCGTTGGGCCTGACATTCGTCATCGTCAGCGGCAACCTCGACCTCTCGGTGGCGTCGAATCTGGCGATGGTGGCCTCGGTCACAGCCTGGCTTCATGCCGTTCACAGTTTGCCGATGGCGCTCGCCATTTTCATGGGCATGCTGTTGGGGACGCTGGCCGGCGCCCTGAACGGCGTGCTGGTGGCCTACCTGGGCTTACCTTCGTTGACGGTCACGCTGGCGACGCTGGCGCTCTATCGGGGCATTGCCCAAATTCTCTTGGGCGATCACTCGATCCAGAAGATGCCGCAGTGGTTCTTCGGCATCGACCGCGTGACCATCCCCGGCACCATCATCCCCGCACCCTTCGTGATCTTTCTGCTTCTGGCCCTTCTCCTCGGCTTGGTGCTGCACAAGACCATCCTGGGCCGGTGGGTGTTCAGCTTGGGCACGAACGAAAACGCCGCTTACTTCTCTGGCGTGCCGGTCAAACGCGTGAAGTTGCTCCTGTTCATGCTGTCGGGCTTTCTCAGCGCCCTGGCGGCGATGATGCTCAATTCCCGGCTGATGGTCGCGCGTTACGATCACGCGCGCGGCTGGGAGCTGGATGCGATCACGGCAGTCGTACTGGGCGGCACGAGCATCGTTGGCGGACGGGGCAGCATTTTCGGTACGGTCGTCGCCATTTTGCTTATTGGTGTGCTGCGTACGGGCATGGGCGTTGCCAATGTCAAGGTCGAGTCGCAGCTGACGGTGGTGGGCAGTTTGCTGATTGCTGCTGTCATTATCACCAATTTCTTGGCAAGAAGGAGGAAATGAACTTCAGTCTCCCCCTCTATACTTTCCTTACTATCTCTCCCCACTATCTTCTCTCGACCCATCCAAAGGAGGGTGAAATGTCCACTCGTTTCTCGAAACACTTTGCGCTCTGGGCTTTGCTCGTGATTTTGGCGCTCGTCCTCGCCGCCTGCGCCCCGCCAGCCGCGCCCGCCCCAGCCCCCACCCAGGCTCCCGCCGAACAACCGGCGGCCAAGCCCTTGCGTATCGCCTACATCCCGCAGAACACCGGCAACCCCTATTTCGAGCGCATCAACTTCGGCTTCCAGGAGACGTGCAAGAAGTTGGGTTGCGAAGTGACGTTCACCGCCCCGGCCTCTGCCGAAGCCACTGCCCAGATCCCCTTCATCCAGGAGCAGGTGCAGCGTGGCATCGATGTGCTGGCCATTCAACCGAACAGCGTCGACGCCATCAACTCGATCCTGGACGATGTGCGAGCGAAGGGCATCCTGGTCATCACCACCAACAATGATCTCACTGGCAACGAATCGCATCGCGACGCCTCGGTCATGGCTGTGGACTTCAGTAAGGTTGGCCGGCAGATGTTGGAGAGCCTGTACACGCTGACAGGCGGCAAGGGCAAGTTCGCCATCATCAGCGCCACCACCGACGCGCCCGCCCAGCGACAGTTCATCGAGGAACCCCAGGGCGTGAAGGACTTGCTGAAGACCGACCCCAAGTATAAGGATCTACAGATGGTGGATCTGGTCTATGGTGATGATGTGCCGCAGAAGAGCCTGACCGAATGCGAAGGCTTACTGGCCAAATATCCCGACCTGAACGCCATCATGGCGCCGACCACGGTGGCTGTGGCGGCTGCGGCGCAATGCGTCGAGTCGGCCGGCGTCTATCCCGGCGGCCCCAACGCCAAGAATGGCGGCGTCATCGTCTACGGTCTGGGCTTGCCCAACCAAATGAGCCCCTTCTTCAAGTCGGGCGTCGTGACACTGATCGACCTGTGGGATCCGGCCAACATGGGCGTCGTTGCCGTCAATCTGGCCAAAGGGCTGAAGGATGGTAGCATCAAACTGGGCGAGGGCAATAGCTTCGACGTGCCCAGCCTGGGCAAGATGACCTTTGGCAAGGACAACGTAATCGTCGTCGGCGCTTTCGCCAGCTTCACCAAGGACAACGTCGACTCGTTCGGCTTCTAGCGATGTAGATCAGTAGACCGGGAAACCGGGAGACCGGGAATCTGGACTTCCCTGGTTTTCCGGTCTACTGGCTTCCTGGTCTACTGGTTTCCTGATTTCCCGGTTTGCCGGCCTACCACATTCAGAGAAGGAGACAGGCTGTATGGAAAAATGGGAACGACAATTCGGCGGATTGGCTGAGACGCTGACCGATCGCGGCGTGGATGTGCCCAGCGTCTTGGCGGCGCTGCAAAGTCAGGTGATCGAGCTGCCATCTTGGGCGGTGGGGAATTCGGGCACGCGCTACGGCGTGTTTCGGCAGGCCGGGGCGGCGCGTCACATCTGGGACAAGATCGACGATTGCGCCGAGATCCAGGGCGTGGTGGGTGTGTGCCCGGTCATGGCCAGCCATGTATCGTGGGATGTGACCGACGATGGTCGCTTCGAGCCGGTGCGAGATTACGCGGCCTCGAAAGGCTTGCGTATCGGTACGGTGCACCCCAACACGTTCATGGGCCAGCAATTCCGCCTGGGCAGTGTATGCAGCCCGGAAGCCGCCACGCGTAGCTCGACCATCGACCATTTCATCGATTGCGTGCGCGTCACCCGCGAGATGGGGTCGAAAGTTGTGGGCATTTGGCTGGCCGATGGCACCAACTACCCCGGCCAGGATCATCTGCGCTCGCGCAAGCATCGACTGTTCGACGGCTTGAAGGCGCTGTACGATGCCCTGGACCCCGACATGACCCTGGCGGTCGAATACAAATTCTTCGAGCCAGGATTTTATACAACCGACCTCATGGATTGGGGCATGTCGTTCATGATGTGCCAGCGTTTGGGCGAGCGGGCGAAGGTGCTGGTCGATGTCGGCCACCATGCCAAGAGCGCCAATATCGAGCACATCGTTTCGATCTTGCTCGACGAGGGCAAGCTGGGCGGGTTCCATCTCAACGATTGCAAATACGGCGACGATGATTTGATGGCGGGCACGGTCAATCCCCTGCAATTGTTCCTGATTTTCGACCAGCTCGTCGACGCCAGCCTCGATCCGGCGACGGCGGCGTGCGCCAGCCAGGTCGTCTACATGCTCGACCAATCGCACAACATCGAGGGCAGCATCGAGGGCATCATCCAGTCGGTGATGAACACGCAGACGGCCTTCGCCAAAGCCCTGCTGGTCGACCGGCCCCGGCTGGCGGCGGCGCAGGCGGCTGGCGATGTGCTGCTGGCCAATCGCACGATCATGGCAGCTTTCGAGACCGACGTGCAACCGTTGCTCAAGCGCGCTCGTGTTGACATGGGCCGCCATCCCGACCCCATCGTAGCCTATCGCCAGAGCGGCTACGCCCAAAAGATCGCCGCCGAACGCACCGGGGCTGGTCTCGGCGCGTTGGGGGGATGAAGGTAGGAAATGAGTAGACAAGGAAACAAGGAAACAAGTAGACAAGGAAACAAGTAGACAAGGAAACAAGGAAACAAGGAAATGAATAGACAAGGTGGGCTGGACACAGGGAGCTGATAGCTCAAGAGCAGACCGACTTGTCTACTTGTCTACTTGTCTACTTGTTTACTTTGCCTTCCGATTTCTTTCCAAAAGGAGCCCCACAACCATGAAACGCATCGGCATGACCTGGCGCGTGTATCCCGAACATTGGGAACCGTACAAGTACATTCATCTCAACCCCTGGCCCGAACTGTTGACGGCCATCCAGGAAGTCGGCATCCACAACTACAGCATTTTCGCCCTGGGCAACCAAATGTTTGCTTACATGGAAGTCGATGGCGACATCGGCGAGGCCCTGGGCAAGCTGGGTGCGACCGACGTTTACAAACGCTGGGCGGTCGAGGTCAATCCCTGGGTGATGCCCGAAGCCGTCGATGGCTGCGGCATCCAATTCATGGAAATCGATTCGATTTTTTACTGCCCTTGAACGACTGACAAGGTGACAAGGTGACGGCTGTCGCCTTGTCACCCTGTCGCCTTGTCACCCTGTCACCTTGCCACTCTGTCACCTTGTCACCCTGTCACCTTGTCACCTTGCCACTCCCCATGCACTACGAACAACTTCTCCCCGCCGAATTCGAGCTTGCCCTGAAACGCGCACCGGTGGCCTACCTGCCCTGGGGCGCGCTGGAATGGCATGGTTTTCACATGGCGCTGGGCCTCGACTCGCTCAAGGCTCACGCCATCGCCCTGCGCGTGGCCGAACGCACCGGCGGCATCGTGCTGCCACCGGTGTGGTGCGGCTACAACACCATGAAGGACTATGCCGGTTTCCCGTTGACGCTGGAGTTCAAGCGCGAAACCGTGATGCAATTGCTCACTGAATACCTGGAGCAACTTTCCGATATCGGGTTCCGGCTCGTGGTCGTTATTTGTGGACATTACGGCCCGCCGCACGTTGCCGCTCTTGCCGAAGCCGCCACCTCGTTCGTGATTTGGCAAACTCAGCGCAACACCCGCGTTTGGGTTCTGCCCGACTTCGACATGGTCACCGACCTGGGCTATCACGGCGATCACGCCGCCAAGTGGGAGACCTCCATTTTCATGGCTTTGCACCCGGATCTCGTTGATCTCTCTCGGTTGGACGATGCCACAGCCGGCGCCGATGGCGGCATCCTCGGCGACGATCCCCGCCTCACCGCCTCTGCCGAACAAGGCGCCGCCATTCTCGATGCCATCGTCGAGCGCCTGGCCGCCCGCGTCGAACGGTTTCTGGCCATTGGCCACGATTAAAGTTCGAGAACATCGGTTTTGTATTTGTCGTCAGTATAGGAGACTGCCCTCATGAGTCGATTCATCGCCCTCGATCTGGGCGCCGAAAGTGGCCGGGCTATGATCGGCGCCTTCGAAAACAGCAAACTTCGCCTGCAAGAAGTCTATCGCTTTGCCAACGGCCCTGTGCGCGTATTCGACAGCCTGTATTGGGACCCGCTCCGCCTCTTCGCGGAAATGAAGGTAGGGTTGAACCGCATCAGCCAGGAACACGGGCGCGACTTCGCCTCCATCGGCCTGGATACCTGGGGCGTGGACTATGCCCTGCTCGACGCCCGCGGCGAATTGGTCGGCAACCCGCACGTCTATCGCGACCCGCGCACTACCGGCGTCATGGATCGCTTGCTGACGTGGCTGCCGCAGTGGGACATCTTCGAGCAATCGGGCGGCGTGCAGTTCATGACCATCAACACGATCTTTCAGTTGCGAGCGATGGTCGAACAACAATCGCCGCAACTGGCCGCCGCCGCCACCTTTTTGATGATGCCCGACCTGTTCAACTTCTGGCTAACCGGGCGCAAGGTGGTCGAATACACCAACGCCACCACCACGCAGTTTTTTGACTCGCGCACGTGCTCGTGGGCGCTGGGCTTGCTCGAACGGCTGGGCGCGCCCACCCACATTTTCCCCGAAATCGTGATGCCCGGCGATAGGCTCGGCCCCTTGCTGCCCGATTTGGCTGACGAGGTCGGGTTGGGCCCACTGCCCGTCATCGCCGTGGCCACGCACGACACCGCCTCGGCGGCAATGGCCGTCCCGGCCGTGGGCGACAACTATGCCTGGATCAGCTCGGGCACGTGGTCATTGCTGGGCGCCGTAGCCGATGAAGCCATCGTCACGCCCGAAGCCATGCGTTACAACATCAGCAGCTATGGCGGCGTGGGCGGCAAAGTGCTGCCGTGGAAGAACATCATGGGCCTGTGGCTGGTGCAGGAATGCCGGCGCATCTGGGCTAAACACGGTCAGACCTATTCTTACGATGACCTCACCCGCATGGCCGCCGAAGCCCAGCCCTTTGTCGCCATCATCGACCCCGACCACAGCTCGTTCCTGGCCCCGCCCGACATGCCCGCCGCCATCCGCGCGTATTGCCAGGCCACCGGCCAAACGCCGCCGCAGACGCACGGCGAAATCGCTCGCGTGGCCCTCGAAGGTCTGGCCCTGAAATATCGCCTCATCATCGAACGGCTGGAAGCCCTGCTGCATCGCCGCTTCGAGACAGTACACATCGTCGGCGGCGGCTCGCAGAATCGGTTGTTGTGCCAATTCACGGCGGATGTGACGCAGCGGCCCGTGGTGGCTGGCCCGGTCGAGGCCACGGCCATTGGCAATGTGGCGCTGCAGGCCGTGACCACTGGTCATCTGACCTCGCTCGACGAAGCGCGCCAGGTCATCCATGATTCCTTCGCCGTCGAAACTTACGAGCCGGGCGAGGCCAGAGGCTGGGATGAGGCTTACGCCCGGTTCTTGGCTTTGGCGGGGTGATGGGTGGGTTTTCCTGCAAATGCTTCAAAAATGACGATGGACGGATTGGCCCATGGTCTATCGTCCATCGTCATTGAAAAACTACTGACTTCGCCCCGACCTGGGCTACAATTGCCACCCATGACTCCACATTCAATCCTTACTGAACTCGTTGAACTTTCCAATCGTTTGGCCGCGCCCGCGAATGACTATGTGATTTTGGCCGAGGGCAACACGTCGGCGCGGGTCGATGACCAGACCTTTTGGGTGAAGGCCAGCGGTCGGGAAATGCACGGCATCGGGCCAGAGGGCTTCGTGCAAGTGCACTTCGACCGCGCCCTGGCTGTGCTTGATAGCGCTGATTTATCCGACGCTGCCGTCAAAGAAGCATTGACCGCGGCGAAAGTTGATCCGGCTGCGCCCGGCCATCCCTCTGTCGAGACCTTTCTGCATGCGTTGTGCTTGCAGCTTCCCGGCGTCAACTTTGTCGGCCACACCCACCCCACCGCTGTCAACGCCATCACCTGCTCCACTTCGTTCGCCTCGGCCTTGAACGGGCGGCTTTTCCCCGACGAAATCGTGGTGCTGGGCGTGGCCCCCGTGCTGGTGCCCTATGTCGATCCGGGCTTGCCGCTGGCCCGCGCCGTACGCGACGCCATCCACGCCTTTATCGAAACCCACGGCGAACGACCCAAAGCCATTTACATGCAAAATCACGGCTTCATCGCCCTGGGTTCCATCTCTCGGCAGGTCGAGAACATCACAGCCATGGCGGTGAAATTGGCGCGCGTGCTGATCGGCGCGTATAGCCTGGGCGGCCCCAATTTCATGACGCCACAAAACGTCGCCCGCATCCACACCCGCCCCGACGAGCATTATCGCCAGCGCCAGTTGGGCGCGAGATGAGGGTGAAACGATGTTGTATCGTCGCCTGGGGCGCAGCGAGATGCGCGTGTCGATTGTGGGCATGGGCGCCTGGCAATTTGGCGGCGAATGGGGCAGGCCATTTACCGTGGACGAGGTTGCAGCTATTCTGGATCGCGCGGCCGAATTGGGCGTGAACCTGGTTGATACCGCCGAATGCTATGGCGATCACGTTTCCGAACGGCTCATCGGCCAGGCGCTGTTCGGACAACGCCAACGCTGGATCATTGCCACCAAGTTCGGACATCGATTTGCCGGGCATTTGCGACGCCACGAGCGTTGGTCAGTCAGAGAAGTTCGGCAACAGCTTGAAGATTCGTTGCGTGCATTGCAGACCGACTATCTCGACCTTTATCAATTTCACTCCGGCAGCGACGCCGCCTTCGACAACGAGGCGCTGTGGTCGATGTTGGACGAGCAGGTGCGGGCGGGCAAAGTCCGGCATTTGGGCGTCTCGGTCAGCTCGAAGGGCGACCCCATGCATCAGATCGAGCGGGCGACTTCGGTGGGCGCCAGCGTGATCCAAATCGTATACAACCGGCTGGAGCGTGGGCCCGAGACGCAAGCTCTGCCTGCGTGCCAAACCCACGACCTGGGCGTGTTGGCGCGTGTGCCGCTGGCCAGCGGTCTGCTCAGCGGAAAATATCGGCCGGGGACGGAGTTCACACAGCCGGACGATATGCGCTCCTCGTTGGCGGCCGAGCGTGTGCAAGAGCAGTTAGCCGAGGTCGAGCGCATCCAGCGAGACGAAGTTCCGGCGGGGGCCGAGATGGCGGCCTGGGCGTTGGCCTGGTGCCTGCGGCATCCTGCCGTCAGTGCCGTCATCCCCGGCTGCAAAACGGTGGCGCAGGTCGAGGCCAATGTCTCGGCTGTGTCGCTGCTCGATGCAAGCACGTGACTCATGCGATGTTTTTTTATCACGAATGCCCCGAATTTTGCGAATGACACGAATTCCTTTTTGAATTGGGTGTATTCAAAGTTAGTTCAGACCAACCCAGCGAAGCATCCTGAGCGGAGTGGTGGCCTTTTCACCATGTAGTTGAAGGATGCGGAGTGCCTTAGAAGCAAGGCCGCACCCTTCGACTACGCCTCGCCAAACAACAGCGAAGCTCCGCTCAGGGTGCTCCCGTGATTGATCTCGAGTGCATCCGTTCGATAATCGCATTGGTTGCGCAATAATGCCTGTTGGAGGTGCTCCGATGAAATGCGCTGTTGTAGCCCCGATCCTTACGTTGCTGCTCTTCATCGCCGCCCCAATCGTACCGATTCGCGCTGCTGCACCCACCGCTGATACCATCTACTTCGACGACTCCCGGCCCGATCTGCTGGCGCTGGGCAATTCGTTCTACGAAGTGCGTTTCCGCAAGTCGAACGGCAGCATCGTCGCCATCGTGGACAAGCGGAACGCGGACAACGTGATCCTCGGCTCGCGCTGGGAATGCCTGTGGGGGGCCAGCTTCGAGGGCGGCAGCCCAGACTACGTGGGCGGCTGCCACTACTCGGCGGCCGGCCCAGCCCGTTTCAGCTACGCCTGGCAGCCGGCAACGCATACGTTGTCGCTGTTCTTCGAGCCCGATCCCGCAGCCACACGCCGCGTCCGGGCGCAGGTGCAGGTGCAAGCCTCCGATCAGCCCTGGCTCGACATGCGCCTGTCGGTGTTGAACCAGTGGGGGTTGGTGCTGGATCGAGCGCTGTTCCCCTCGGATCTGGTGTTTTCGGAACCGGCGATCAAGGAAGCGATCCTGCCGATCCTGCCGGGCGTGTCGCTGGATCTATCCTTCTTCGAGCAGAACCGGACCTACGTGGTGAAGTATCCCGGCTGGCCGGGCGTCTTCGCCGATCTGGTCTACGTGCGCACGACGGGCGGAGAGCTGGCGATCTATGCGCTGCCGGAGCCACCGGCGGCCCGCGTGCAGCCGACCTTCCTGGGCTTCATCCACGATGAGGCCTACGTGCCCGACAGCACCATGTACCATCACACCTTCGGCGTCCGTCTGGCGGATGGTGGCGCGTGGGAAAGCCCCTGGATGCGCATCCTGGTCGGCGCCGGCCCCCTGAGCGCGGCGCAGGCCTATCGAGAGCACACGGGGCTGGATCGCTTCCCATCGCTGCGCGAGAAGCTGGGGCCGCGCTACGATCAGGTCAGCCGTTCGCCGCTCTACAAGGCCGATACCGCCCAACTGAACCGGCGCTTTGCGGAGTACGGGCTGCTGCTCGACGCGATTCCCGATCCCGGCATCCTTCACCCGGTCGCCTTCCAGCCGGGCGGGCACGACGAACACTACCCGGACTTCCTCCCGCCGGACGCCAGGTGGGGGACAGCGGCCGACATGGCGGCCATGTTCCGGGCTGCGCAGGCGCGCGGCTTCCTGGTCATGCCGTACACGAATCCGACGTGGTGGGACGATGAGTCGCCTACATTGGCGCCAGTACTTCACGGGATGGTCCCCGGCGTCACCATCACTGATGTGGCCGCCATCGACCCGCAGGGCTGGCCGATCACGGAGACCTACGGCGGCCACTTCGGTTACGTGGTCAGCCCGCGGGCGCCCTTCGTCAAGAATCGCCTGGATGCCCTGAACCACGAGATGACCGCCGACGTGCCGAGCGACCTGGTGTTCGAGGATCAGATCGGCGCGCGTGCGTGGCTCTACGACTACAACCGCTTCGCCCCTGACCATCTAGCCTACATGGACGGCTGGCTGGCGCACACAGAAGCCTACAGCCGCACGCTGCTGATGACCGAGATGGGCTACGACCGGCTGGCCGCGACCGAGGTCGGCTTCCACGGCAGTGTTCTGCTCCCGGAGATGACGGAGAATCTCCCGCCGTGGCGTCCTGTGCCGTGGGCGACACTGATGCTGCGCGACAAAGTGCTGTTCTACCAGCACGACCTGGCGCCCCAGACCTTCACCCACAACAAGGCTGTTTTGGGCTGGAACCTGGCGATGGGCTACATGTTGAGCTACGACCTGTTTGCGAGCGAATACGGCGGCGGAATCACTACCGATTGGCTGGCGGTCGCGGGCGCATTTCAACGGCGCGTGCTGGCGCGCTATGCGGACGCGCGTGCCACCGGGTTCTCGTACATCCGCGCCGGCGTGGAGGATGGCCCGCTGGCGACACTCACGGACTTCGGCGCGTGCTGGACATTGGTGAACTGGGATGCGACGCGGCCCTTCCCACACGGCGAGCACACCTTGCCCGGCCGCGGGTCGATGGTCGGCTGCCAACCTGGGGCTGGGATCGAGGGTGGGCTGGTCGCGGGTGTCTTCACCCACTACCGCGGCGCCGAGCTCAGCCCCGGCGACCACTACCTCATCGAAGAACGCGGCCGGGCAGGCACGGCCGTACGGCAACTGAAGGGCGTCGACACCCCACTCGTCGCCGCCTACCCGCTCGGCGTGCCGGCCGGCAAGACCATCCTTGCCGAGGCGCGCGCAAAGGATGGCCGGCTGCTAGGGTCTGTGCCAGCCACGCCCACACCGAGAGGCTTGCAGTTCGAGTATCACAAGTTGGTCGCCGGCGAGCAGGTGGATCACTACTGGCTGCCCGCGTGGCCGCAAATCTACCTGCCGCTGATTCTGCGCAAATGAATGTTTGAATTGCTGACTACCTGACAGTTTTCTGACTAGGGCGGTCGCATGTGATGCGTCTTATTAAGGTTCATCTCGTTCACCCCTTGACAAACTAATGACAAGCTGAGTGATCCATGCCATGCGGCGGCATGCGCCCGAGCAAGAAACTCTTCATTGTGTCACCCTGAATGTTCCATGCCACGCGGCGGCATGCGTCCGTGTGAGGAACTCTTTGCTGTGTCATGCTGAGCGGGTCGATCACGTAAGGTTGTTGCAGCGAGACGCCAGCGAAGCATCCCCAAGCTGGGAGTTTCTAAGCAACGGGTCGATCACACAACATTGTTGCAGCGATCAGCCAGTGAAGGGTCTCCAAGCCGGGAGTTTCTAAGCAGTGGCGACCGCAGGTCGCAAAGCGAAGGGGCTCCCGCTGCCAAGCACGAGATTCTTCGGCCCTACCGGGCCTCAGAATGACACTTTTCGTTCAACTGCGTAACTCATATTGAATTTACTCCAAACATATTCCCAATGCCATCCAATCTCCAATCCCAAATCTCCAATCTCCAATCCCAACTCAACGCCTTCGACCCCGCCCAACGCCGGCAGGCGCTGCTGGAGTTGATCAGCCTGGCCGAGCAGGGCGCCATCGCCCTGCCCGAACCGGCGGATGTGGCCAACATGCATTGCCACACCTTTTTCTCGTTCAACGCCTTCGGCTATTCGCCCACGGCCCTGGCCTGGCTGGCCCGCGAGCGCGGCTATAAACTGATGGGCATCGTCGATTTCGACGTGCTCGACGCCGTGGACGAGTTTCTGGATGCTTGCGATCTGGTGGGCGTGCGCGGCAGCGCCGGTATCGAGACGCGCGTCTTCGTGCCCGAATTCGAGACGCGCGAGATCAATTCACCGGGCGAGCCGGGCATCGACTATCACATGGGCATCGGCTTCACGTCGGGCGCAATCCCGACAGAGGTGGGGGGCATCGCCGACAGCATGCGGCGACGGGCGGCCCAACGCAACCGGGGCGTGGTGGCGCGAGTGAACGATTTCCTGGCTCCGGTGGGCATCGACTACGAAACCGACGTGCTGCCGCTCACACCCTGCGGCAATGCCACCGAGCGCCACATCGTCCAGGCTTATGTGCGTGCCGCCGAACGTTCGACGGCAGACCCGGCAGCGTTCTGGGCCGACAAGCTGGGGCTGGCCGCCGAGAAAATGGCCGGGATCATGGCAGACAGCGCCGGATTTCAGAACACCGTTCGGAATAAACTGATGAAAAAGGGCGGCGTCGGCTATGTGCAGCCCAGCCCGGCCAGCTTCCCCACGGTCGAGGAGTTTCACGAGCTTATCCTGGCTTGTAGGGCGCTGCCCTGCGCCGCCTGGCTGGATGGACTCTCTGCTGGCGAACAAGCCATAGAAGAGTTGCTGGAATTGCTCATCGGCAAAGGCGTCGTCTGCCTCAACATCATCCCCGACCGCAATTGGAATCTGCCGGATCCCGACCTGCGTCGCCACAAAATAGCAGACCTCTATAAAGTGGTGGAATTGGCGGCGAAGCTGGCCCTGCCGCTAAACGTCGGCACCGAGATGAACGCCTTCGGGCAGAAGCTGGTCGATGATTTCGATGCGCCTGAGCTGGCGCCCGTGCGGCAGGCTTTTCTCGATGGCGCGCATTTCATTTACGGCCACACGGTTTTGCAGCGACACGCCGGCCTGGGCTATGCCAGCGCCTGGGCTCAAGCCCATCTGCTCGGTCGCCCGGCCCGCAACGATTTCTACACGCGCGTGGGCTACGCGGCTGAACCCGGCCCCGATCTGGCTCCTCGCCTGCGCGGCCTTGACCCATCGCTAACCCCGGACGAAGTACTGACGGCGATGGCAGCATGACCGACCACACCACCTACCTCTCCCCCTTCACCTGGCGCTACGGCTCGGACGACATGCGCCAGATTTTCTCCGAAATCCATCGGCGCAAGCTTTGGCGGCGGATTTGGGTGGCGCTGGCGCGGGCGCAGGCGTCGGTGGGATTGGTCGCGCCAGCGCAATTGGCCGACATCGAGGCTCATGCTGGGGACATCGACATCGCGCGGGCGCTGGAGATCGAGCAAGTCACCCGACACGACGTGATGGCCGAGATCAAGACCTTCGCCGAGCAGTGCCCCATCGGTGGAGGCGTCATCCACCTGGGCGCCACCAGCATGGATGTGGTGGACAACGCCGACGCCCTGCGCCAGATCGAGGCCCTCGACCTCGTGCTCGCCCCGCTGGTCAGCCTCATCCGGGCCTTCGCCGACCTGACCGAGCGCCACGCCGAAACCCCGGTCATGGGCTACACCCACCTCCAGCCCGCCGAACCGACCACGCTCGGCTACCGTCTCGCCCAAACCCTGCAAGATTTGCTGGTCGATTGGAAGGAAATCCATCGGGTGCGGGCCAACCTGAAAGGCAAGGGGCTGAAAGGGGCGGTGGGGACGTTGGCCTCGTACGAGCAATTGCTGGCGGGGACGGGAATCAGCGCGGGCGAGTTGGAGGGCCGGGTGTTGGCCGACCTCGGCCTCGACGCCTTCCCCGTCGCCACGCAAACCTACCCGCGCAAACAGGACTGGCTCATGCTCAATGCCCTGGCCGGATTGGCCGGCACGCTTTACCGTTTCGCTTTCGATTTGCGCGTCTTGCAATCCCCGGCTTTCGGCGAACTTTCCGAGCCGTTCGGCAAAGGGCAGGTGGGGTCGTCGGCCATGCCCTTCAAGCGCAACCCCATCACCGCCGAGAAGATCGACAGCCTGGCCCGACATTTGGCGGCGCTGCCCAACGTGGCCTGGCACAACGCCGCCCACAGCCTGCTCGAACGCACCCTCGACGACTCGGCCAACCGTCGCACGCTCATCCCCGAAGCCTTTCTGATCACGGATGAGTTGCTGATCTCGACCCAGCGCGTGGTCGCCGACCTGAATGTGTGGTTTGGCGCCATCGCCCGCAACCTGGCCAGCTATGGCGTCTTTGCCGCCACCGAGCGCTTGCTGATGGAGGCGGTCAAGGGGGGCGGCGACCGCCAACATCTGCACGAAGTGATTCGCGAGCACAGCTTGATCGCTTGGGCGGCGGTGCAGACCGGCGCGCCCAACCCGCTGGCTGCTTCCCTGGCTGCCGAACCTGAATTCACCCGCCTGCTGACCCCCGACCGCATCCTGGCCCTGCTCGACGCCAGCGACTACGTGGGCGAGGCCCCAGCGCGGGCGCGGCAGATGGCGGGGATGGCGCGTGAGGCGCTGGTCGAGCTTACTTGACATGACGTACGAAAAAACGTACGATGCCAGTATTCAGCACGCCCATGGAGCCTATACCATGACAAGCATCACTGCCACCGAAGCCCGCGCCGGCCTATATCGTTTGATCGATGAGGCCGCGAATGCACACGAACCTATCCTCATCACCGGCAAGCGCCACAGCGCTGTGTTGGTGGCCGAGGACGATTGGCGCGCTATTCAGGAAACGCTTTATCTGCTCTCGATTCCAGGAATGCGCGAATCGATCCGTGACGGATTGGCGACGCCGGTTGAAGAGCTATCGGAGAATCTAGACTGGTGACATGGCGGCTGGTTTTCACCAAGCAAGCGCAAAAAGACGCGCAGCGATTGGCGACCAACGGCCTCAAGCCAACGGCGCAAAAATTGCTGGACATTCTGGCTGAGGACCCCTATCGCTCGCCGCCCCGTTTCGAGAAACTCGTCGGCGATCTGACCGGTGCATACTCACGTCGCATCAATATTCATCACCGGTTGGTGTATCAGGTTTTCGATGACGAACACATCGTGAAAGTTATCAGGATGTGGACACATTACGAATGAGCACTCTCCTTTCGCCGCCGAGAGACGACCGCCGCCTGCTCATCACCACCGACCGTATCCTAGCCATAGCACCGAAACATTCATGGGATTTGGTGGTTTCACCATGGCAATGCTAAAATCAGAAAATGCGAAAATAAGAATCTTTGATCAGCACCGGAAATGCAGACCATGGATACCTACGTAGTGCGCTTGCGGGCGCGCGGTCAACTCACTCTTCCACAATCCGTTCGCGATGAGTGGTATATCAGCGAAGGCGACGTCCTTACCTTGACAAAAATCGATGGCGTGGTCGTGCTGTCGCCAAAACAGCTTCTCATCCCACGCTTGACAGAGGAATTCAGCGCCATCATGGAACAAGAAGGCGTGTCGCTGGCTGATTTGTTGCAGGGGCTAGAAGATGAGCGCAAGCAAATCTGGCGTGAGCGACAGGAGCAAGGGGCGGTGGACGGTGCGTAGAGTCTTCGTCGATGCCAATGTTTTCATTGCTGGCGCTGATTCGCGCTCAGGGGCCAGCAATGCGGTCATGAAGCTGGCCGAGATTGGCTTGATCCAGATCATTACATCCAGGCAAGTACTGGATGAAGCAGAGCGCAACCTGCGCAAGAAACTGCCTCGCGCCCTCCCCAACTATGCAGCGCAATTGGCGCAAGTGCGCCTGGAAATCGTTTCTGATCCCTCAGAAGAAGCTGTCGAGCATTACGAAGCCCTCATCGATGTCACCGACGCCCCCATTCTGGCCGCCGCTGTGCTGGCTGCGCCTGATCGCTTTATCACGCTGAACACCACGGACTTCACCTCCGAAGTTGCCATCCGAACCGGCCTTATCATTCAGACGCCCGGACAATTCATTCAGATGATACGGGCGCTCTTCGAACAGGATCTCGCCAATCATTGAACCTCCATCCTGGCAAGCCTTTCATCTTTCTCCCATGCTCACCCACGACCAACTCCTCCAAACCATCCCCCACGCCCTGGCCACCGTCGATCTCGAAGGCTTCGGTGACAAAGAACAGGGCAAAGTCCGCGACATCTATCGTCTGGACGACGACCGCCGCCTGCTGATCACCACCGACCGCGTCAGCGCCTTCGACCGCGTGCTGGGCCTGATCCCGTACAAAGGCCAGGTGCTCAATCAGCTGGCGGCCTGGTGGTTCGAGCAAACCGCCGACATCGTCGCCAATCACGTCATCTCTGTGCCCGATCCCAACGTTATGCTGGCGCGCGAGGCCCAGGCGCTGCCGGTCGAAGTCATCGTACGCGGCTACATCACCGGCGTCACCAGCACCAGCCTGTGGACATTATATCAGGCGGGAGTCGAGCGACCCTATGGGCTTGACCTGCCGCCTGGTCTACAGAAAAACGACCGCCTGCCCACGCCTGTGATCACACCCACGACCAAAGCCGAGCGCGGCCAGCACGACGAGCGCCTGACTTCGGACGAAGTCGTCGAGCGCGGCCTGGTCGAGCCAGCATTGTGGGACGAGGTGAAGCGCGTGGCCGTAGCCTTGTTCAAGCGCGGGCAGAGCGTGGCCATGCGCGGCGGCTTGGTGCTCGTCGATACGAAATACGAATTCGGCCTGATCGACGGCAAGCTGGCCCTGATCGATGAAATCCACACGCCCGACAGCAGCCGCTACTGGGTGGCCCAAAGCTATGGTCCGGCCAAGCGCGAGGGCAAAGAGCCTGAGAGCTTCGATAAGGAATTTCTGCGACTGTGGTATGTTGCTCGCGGCTACAAAGGCGAGGGTGAAGCGCCTGCCTTGCCCGCTGCTACCATCGCCCAGATGGCGGCGCGTTATATTACCGCCTACGAAAAGCTCACGCTGGAAAATTTTGTCCCCGGCGAACTCCCCGCTGCCGCCCGCATCGCCCGCAATGTATCGGTCTGATCGTCCGTTACCCCTCGATCTATGATCCGACTCCTCACCAGCGCCGACTACAGCCCCGCCTACGCTTTCTGCGCCCAAAACCCCGCCCTCAACCTCTATTTCCTGGGCAACCTCGAAACGCTGGGGCTGGAAGCCGACATCTGCCAGTTCTGGGGCAGTTTCGACGCGCAGGGTCAACTCAACGGCGTCCTCAATCGCTACATGGACGGCTGGAACATCGCCGACGGGCCGGGTTGCGACTACGAAGGCTTCGGCCAGGTTCTGGATTCGCATCCAGCCGGCGCGGCCCGGCTGCAGGATAACCCCCGTCACACTCCCAGCTTCCAGCCGTTCATCACTCGCTACCAGGCCACAGAGGAACTTACCGAATACCTCTGCGACCTCAACCTCGACGACTTCAACCCCACCAGCGCGTCCTGGCCCGCCCGCCGCGCCACCCTCGCCGATTTCGACGCCCTCTGCGCCTTCTACGCCCAGGCCGAAGACATGGCCCGTACCCCGCGCGGGGTCGAGCGGCCCCTGACCAGCGGACGGGTTTTCATCGTCGAAGTTGGCGGCGAGATCGTCAGCTCAGTCCTCACCAACGCCGAAACTCGCACCGCGGCCATGATCGGCGGCGTCTACACACCGCCCAATCATCGCGGCCACGGCTACGCCGGCGCGGCGATGGTCGCCCTCTGTCGCTCCTTGTTCGCTGACGCCCTACGCCCCGTCCTCTACTTCCACCACCCCGCCGCCGGTGCCATCTACCGCCGCCTCGGTTTCCGCGATTTGGGGCTTTGGCGGGCAGTGAGGTTGGAGGGGGTAGGCCGGGAGACCGGGAGAGCGGGAGGCCGGGAGACCGGGAGACAAGTAGACAAGTAGACAAGTAGACAAGTAGACAAGGGGACAAGGGAAAGATCAATCTCTAATAACCAATCTCCAATCTCCAATCTCTAATCTCCAATAACCAATCTCCAATCTCCAATCTCCAACCATGCTCGCACCTATCCTCATGGGGTCGGCTGCCGACCTCGAACACGCCCGCAAGATTGCCAAGTCGCTGGATGCGTTCGGCATCCCCAGCGAACTGCGCGTCGCCTCCGCCCACAAGACGCTGGAGCACCTCATCGCCGTGCTGGATGAGTACGAAAGCCGGGGCGAGCCGCGCGTCTACATCACCATCGCCGGGCGCTCGAATGCGCTCAGCGGGGCGGTGGATGCCCGCGTCAGCGCGCCCGTCATCGCCTGCCCGCCTTACTCCGACAGCTTCGGTGGGGCCGACATCTTCTCCTCGCTCCGTACGCCTTCGGGCGTAGCTCCGGCCCTGGTGCTCGACCCTGACAACGCCGCCCTGCTCGCCGCCAAAATCCTGGCCCTGGGTGATGAAGCTTTGGCCGCGCGCGTGCGGCAGGCGCAGGAGGCAGGTCGGGAAAAGGTCATCGCCGCCGATCGCAGCCTCAAAACGGCCTAGACTCCTCCAACCCTGTTTGACAAATTGCTTTCCCGCGCTATACTGTTGCGCACTCCGAAAAGCTTCCTCGTGCGTCGGAGTTTGGACGACGCCAACGAGAGCAAGTTAACCGGTGGGGCGAACATGGCGATTCGCATCGTCGTCAACTTTTTTCTATTTTCCCTTCCCAGTTCCAGAACCCAAAGGAGAAGAAGCACATGAAGCAGTTCAAGTGGGTCACCTTGTCCCTTTTGGTGATCCTCGTCCTCGTACTGGCAGCCTGTGGCGGCGGCAAGGCCACGCCTGCCCCCACTGCAGCCCCCCCACCGACTGAGGCGCCCGCCGCCACCGAAGCGCCGAAACCGACCGAAGCTCCCACCGCGGCCCCGGCCCCGGCAGGCTACACCTGTGACGACCCGTTGGGTTGTGTCGAGATTGCCGCAGGCGATCCGATCAAGCTGGGCTACGGACTGGTGACGGCCGGCCCGAACGCCACCCTCGGCCAGGACTCGGTGCGCGGCATGGAAATCGCCGTGGACGACATGGGCGGCATGCTGCTCGGTCACAAGGTCGAGATCGTGGGTGAAGACACCGGCTGCAACCCCGAAGGCGGGCAGGCAGCCGCTACCAAGTTAGCCTCGGACAAGAGTCTGGTCGGC
>JAYRVO010000177.1:0-34782 GCA_041918515.1 Chloroflexota bacterium
CAGGAGCTGGCCGAGGTGGTCGAGTTCCTCAAGGAACCCCAGAAGTTCGCCTCCCTCGGCGCCCGCATCCCCAAAGGCGTGCTCATGGTCGGCCACCCCGGCACCGGCAAGACCCTCATGGCCAAAGCCGTGGCTGGCGAGGCGGGCGTGCCCTTCTTCTCCATCTCCGGCTCCGAATTCGTGGAGATGTTCGTGGGCGTGGGCGCCAGCCGGGTGCGCGACCTCTTCGAGCAGGCGAAGAAGAACAGCCCGTGCATCATCTTCATCGACGAGATCGATGCGGTGGGGCGGCATCGCGGCGCTGGCTTGGGCGGCAGCCACGACGAGCGCGAGCAGACGCTGAATCAAATCCTGGTGGAGATGGATGGCTTCAACACCGATGCTGGCATCATCATCATCGCCGCCACCAACCGCCCGGATATCCTTGACCCCGCCCTCCTGCGCCCCGGCCGCTTCGACCGCCAGGTCGTGATGGATCGCCCCGATATCAAGGGCCGCGAGGCCATCTTCCACGTCCACACGCGCGGCAAACCCCTTGCGGGCGATGTCGATATGAACACCCTCGCCCGCTTGACCCCTGGCTACGTGGGCGCCGACATCGAGAACGTGGTGAACGAGGCTGCCATTCTGTCTGCGCGGCGCAACAAACGCGTCATCAGCATGGACGAGATGCAAGAAGCCGTCGAGCGCGTGCGCATGGGGCCAGAACGGCGCAGTCGCCTGATGACTCCTGCGGAAAAGAAAATCGTCAGCTACCACGAGGCTGGTCATGCCGTCGTTGGCCACTTCCTGGAGCACACCGATCCGGTGCAAAAAGTGACCATCGTCCCGCGCGGCATGGCGGGCGGCTACGTGCTGCCGTTGCCCGACGAAAACGCCGTCGAGACTCGCAGCCGTTTTCGTGATATGCTGGCCTTCTTCTTAGGAGGACGCTCTGCCGAAGAAATCTTCACCGACCAGATCACCACAGGCGCTTCCAGCGACCTGGAACAAGTCACCAGCCTGGCCAGAACCATGGTCACCAGCCTGGGCATGAGCGAGAAACTCGGTCCCCTCACCTTCGGCCAGCGCGAAGAACTCCTCTTTTTGGGACGCGAGATCAGCGAACAACGCAACTATAGCGAAGAAGTAGCGCGTAAGATCGACCAGGAAGTGCGCCGCTTGATCAACGAAGCCCACGAGCGCGCCCTCCACATCTTGACGACCCACCGCGACAAGGTGGAGATGTTGGCCCAACGACTCCTGGAAATCGAGACCGTCAACGCTGACGAATTCACCGCCTTGATGGGGGGCGCAGCGCCAGCGGCTAAACCGTCGTTGGCCTAAAGCTTCTGATCTATCACGAAAAACGAGCCGGGCTGCCTGGAAAAACCAGCAGCCCGGTTTTCTTTTGCCCTCTTTTCGCCCATCGGTTAACATCCAACCGTGCATACGCTTCTCGGCTCCTATCTCCGCTTTCTGCACAACCTGGCCCACCATCGACTATTTGGCGCCACGCTCCATCGTTGGCTCGCCATCCTCCTGCCCCTGATCGCCGTATTGGCCTGGTTCGACCTGCTTCCCGGCGGTAGCGCTCTCACCCTCAGCCTTGTCGCCCTCGTGATTGCTTTGGTGTACAGCCAGATCTGGGCCAAACGCAACTTCTTCGTCCATTTTGCGCCCGCCCCTCCCCTCGAACTGAACAACGACGCGCCGCCACTGACGCCGTCAGATAAAATTGCCACACGTGCCACGGGCATCTTCGCTGTCGATGACCAACAAGCTCCCTTTACCAACCTTCCCGCCTTCTACCGCACCTACGCCACCCGCGAACACGCCATCCTGGCCCGCAAAACCCCCACTCGCTTCTTGGGCCTCACCGAAGCCGACCCTCGTCTCTTGGGCATGTGGTACATCTTCATCACCCCCGCCGTCCTCCGTAGCGTCCAGAGCGGCCTCCTCTATTCCGGCAGCCCCCCTCACCCCGCCCTGCGGCTGTCCTACATCCGCCCAAACAAAAAAGGCCAGCCTATTCCCGCCATCGTTTATCTCGATTTCGACACCGAGGGCGACCGCTCTCGCGTCCAGGCAGATCTTCTACTCGATCTCGCATGAGCATCACCCGCTACTTCCTTGGCTGCCCCATCTGGAGCTTCAAAGGCTGGACCGGCAACCTCTTCCGCGCCGACGCCAGACCCAGCGACTACTTGCGCCAATACGCCGCCGTTTTCAACACCGTCGAAGGCAACACCACCTTCTACGCCCTCCCGCCTCCCGAAACCGTGGCCCGCTGGCGAGATGACACCCCCACAAGCTTCCAATTCTGCTTCAAACTACCGCGCTCGATCACCCACGACAAGCGCCTGCGCCACGCCGAGCCAGAATCCGTCGAATTCCTTGCCCGCCTCGCCCCCCTCGGCCCCCGCCTTGGCCCCTTCCTCATCCAACTCCCCCCCTCTTTTGGCCCCACCGACCTGCCGGCGCTCGCCGACTATCTGCGCCGCCTACCCTCCACCTACCACTACGTCGTCGAAGTCCGCCATCGCGCCTTCTTCGATCCGTCCAGTCACCACGCCCAGGCCCTCGACGACCTCCTCGCCAACCTCGGCGTCGACCGCGCCATCTTCGACACGCGCGCCCTCCGCACCGCCGATCCTGCCGACCCCGTCGTACGCGGCGCCCAACAACGCAAACCCAACCTCCCCGTCCATCCCATCGCCACCGGCTCCCGCCCCCTCTACCGCTTCGTCGCCCACCCCGTCGTCGCATCCAACCTCACCTGGCTGACCGAACTGGCAGATATCCTCGCCCGCTGGATTGGCGAAGGCCGCACACCCTACGTCTTCACCCACAGCCCCTACGACCTCTTCGCCCCCTGCCTGGGTCGTGAACTCCACCGAATCCTCAGCCAACGACTTCCCGTCGGCGACATGCCATCCTGGCCGGGCGAGCAACCCCCGCCCTCCTCACCCTCGACTGAACACAGTCAACAACTGAGCCTATTCTGAATCCCAAATGAAACTCCGCCGCCCCGGCCTCATCTCCCTCTTCTTCCTCTGCGCCTGGCTCCTGACCCTCCTGGTTGCACCCGCAGAACGCACCCTGGGCGCCCTCATCCGCTGGGTCTACGCCCACGCCAGCATCACCCAAGTCGCCCTCATCTTCTTCCTCGTCGCCGCCGTCCTCGCCCTCCTCTTCCTCCTGCGCGCCCGCCCGCCCCATCCCACCCTCTACCTTTGGGTCGAGGTCATCGGCTGGCTGGCCTTGCTCCTATGGCTGGCAGGCTTCCTCCTCTCCACCATCCCTGCCAAACTCACCTGGGGCGTGTGGGTCGATTTCGCCGAACCGCGCACCCAACTCACCCTGCGCGTCCTCGCCGTCGGCGCCCTCTTTCTCGTCCTCACGCGCTGGCTCCACTCCCCCCGCTTCACCGCCATCGCCCAGATTGCCCTCTCCGCCGCCATCCTCTTCCTCAACCGCAACACCGGCGTCATCCGCCACCCCCTCAACCCCATGGGCGAAGCCGCCACACCCGCCATCCCCCTCAGCTACGGCCTCATCTTCCTCATCGCCCTCCTGGGCTGCGGCGCCCTGGCAGCCTACTGGGTCTCCGCACGCCAAAAAGACGCCCTCGCACAGCCGCTACCTCGCTCCACCGCCTCCCCCTGGTCATGAAAATCGTCACTGTTGGCCAAATGGTCGCCCTGGAACAGGCAACCGACGCCGCCGGCTTCAGCTACGACCAAATGATGGCCGCCGCCGGTCAGTCTTTGGCCGACACCGTGCGCGAACACACCGCGGCCGCACCTCCTGGCCCCATCCTTTGCCTGATCGGCCCCGGCAACAACGGCGGCGATGGCCTGGTCGCCTGCGCCCGCCTCCAAGACGAGAACATATCCGCCACCCCCTACATCTGGAAACGCAAAGAAACCGACGACCCCCTCGTCGATGCGGTGCGGGACAAACGCTGGGCCGGCCACGACCCTGACTTCAGCCAACTGCGCGCCCTCGTCGCCCAGGCCGGCATCATCGTCGACGCCCTCCTGGGCACCGGCAGCACCCGGCCCATTATTGGCTCTCTGGCCGACCTGCTTACTGCCGTCCACCAGGCCCTGGCCGAGCGCCGCGCCCACTCGCCCGCCCGCCTCGATCCCACCCGCCCCCTTCCCTCCTCCCCACCCCTCATCATCGCCTGCGACTGTCCCAGCGGTCTCAACTGCGATACCGGCGCCATCGACCCTCTGGCCCTACCTGCCGACCACACCGTCACCTTCGCCCTGCCCAAAGTCGGACACTTCCTGCAACCCGGCGCCTCGGCCTGCGGACGTCTCACCATCGCCGACATCCACATCGACCGCACCCTCGCCCCTGCCGATGCCCCCGAACTGCTAACGCCCACCGTAGTCGCCGCCCTCCTCCCCGCGCGCCCACCCAGCGCCCACAAAGGCAGCTTTGGACGCGCCCTCATCGTCGCCGGCAGCTCGAACTATCCCGGCGCCGCCGCCATCGCCTGCCAATCGGCAGCTCGCGCCGGCGCTGGCCTGGTCCACCTCGCCGCCACCGCCCCCGTCAGCCAACTAGTCGCCAGCCAACTACCCGAGCCGATTCACACCCTCCTGCCCTCCGACCCGCTGGCCACAACCGCACAAGAACTCGGCGCCCTCACCCCCGCCGCCCTGCCCGCCCTCGCCCCCTTGCTCTCGACCCACGACGCCCTCCTCGTTGGCCCCGGCCTGGGCGTCGATCCCCGCACTCTTGCCTTCATCGGCGCCTTGACCGCGGCCAGCCTCGGCGACTCTCTGCCTCCCCTCGTGGTCGATGCCGACGCCCTCAACGCTCTGGCCAGGCTGGCGAACGGTCCGGCGCGCCTGCCCCCGCACAGCATCCTCACCCCCCACCCCGGCGAAATGACCCGTCTGACCGGCCTGACGACAACGGAGATCAACGCCTCCCGCTGGGAAGTCGCTCGTCGCTTCGCGCACGAGTGGAATCAGATCATCGTCCTCAAAGGCGCCCACACCGCCATCGCCCATCCCGAAGGCGCTCTTGCCATCAGCCCCTTTGCCGACGCCGCCCTTGCCACCGCTGGCTCCGGTGATGTGTTGGCGGGCGCCATCGTCGCCCTCTTAGCGCAGGGCTTGGATACGTGGGCGGCGGCGCGGGCGGGGGTCTACCTGCACGCGTTAGCCGGTCGCCTCGCGTCTCAGTCCATCGGCCCCGCCCTCCTCGCTTCCGAGATCGCTCGACACCTTCCGCGCGCCCTGGCGCAACTGCGTGCCATCGGTTAGCGCAAGAGATAGGGCAAGAAGAGAGAACGCCAGGGGACGTTCGTGGAGGTGGGTGTTGCGGTCGGAGTAGGCGAAGGCGTGAGAGTGGGCGTTGCGGTCGGAGTAGGCGAAGGCGTAGGGGTGGGCGTCGGAGTAGACGAAGGCGTGAGGGTGGGCGTTGCGGTCGGAATAGGCGAAGGCGTGAGAGTCGGAGTGAGGGTGGGCGTCGGGGTAGATGTTGGCGTCGGCAGTCGCTGGGCCGAGAAATTATTGCCCAGCGATTGTTGGCCGGCGATGACGTAGGAATAACGATAAGGCTGAGGAATCTCCCAGCCGGCTGGCGCCTCGGCATAGAGGATGTAAGCGCCAGGCGCTAAATCATTGGCGTAAAAGTGGCCGTTTTCGTTTGTGTAAGCCTCGACTGCTGGAGTCGTCCCCTCGAGGGTGTAAACGCGTATCCAGGCGCTCGGCACAGGTAATTCGTGGCTTTCGCACTCGAAATTGGCATTGAGGTCTTCGAAGACGCAGCCGCCGATGCCCCCAGTCGTGGCCGGGGTGGGGGTGGGCGAGGGCGTGTCGGTGGGTGCTGCCGTGAGCGTGGCCGAAGGGGTCGGCGTAGGGGTCATCAGCGTCGCTGATGGCGTTGCGCTGGGCGTGGGCGTCTCGGTGGGAGTAGGCGTGTCGGTGGGGCTTGCTGTGAGCGTCGCCGAAGGGGTCGGCGTTGGCGTGGGTGTTGACGTGGTTGTGGCGGCGTAGTCCGGGTGGAAGTTGGGATCATCGGTCAGGATCAGCCTGTCCAGGCGCGAATTCGGCTCGCGACCGCCGAAGCGCAGGATGTGCACGCCCGCTGTCAAGGCATACGGCGCCGTGGATACGCGTTGCCAGAGCCATTCCCAACGGTTGCCGTTTTGTTGGACCTCGAGAATTGCGTCGGCCCCGCCATCTACCGACACCCAAAACGAGTTCTGCCTCCCGTCCAATCCCATCACCCGCGCCCAGAGGTAGTATTGGCCGGGCGTCTCGATCGTGATAGCAAAGCTCGCCGCGCCGGCGGCAGGATCAGGGGCATAAGCAGTGGCAGGACTACTGACATACTGGCCCGCCGAGGCCGCAGCGTCTTGCTTCACGCTCATTGGAGCAGCGATCATGCCTGCTTCGGCTTCCTGTTGCCAGCCATTATCGGGTGCTATATACGTTCGCGCGGGAAAATCGACCGTCGTCGTAGTCCCACCCGTCACTGTTGCCCACGCCTCGGTGCTGATCAAAGCAAATCCCGGCGGCGGCAGCCCCACCAGATGATAGCGTCCCGGCTCCAATTCTCGGAAAGCATAAGCGCCGTTGGCATCGCTGCGTCGCTCATCCACCGCCACGCCCGATTCGGTTAGCAAGCGCAGCACAGCGCCTGCGAGCGCTGCTTCGCCGGCATCGCGTATGCCATTCTCGTTGCTATCGAGAAACACCGTCCCGGCGATGTCGCCCAGCGACGACGCCAATCCTTCGAGATAGAGGGGGTCCGCCCCCACCGTCACGGTGACGCGCCCGTTGCGCTGGCCGTCGGGGTCGCCTGTTTCTCCATCCACGACGGCGCTCGCCACGCCGGTGTGGGTCACTTTGCGCAACGTCCCTCCTTCTTGAGCCAGGGCAAAGCTCCAAATCACCGGTTGCGCCTGTAGAGACCACACCAACAGCTTGTTTTGGTTGCCCTTGTTGAATTCATAGCCTTCCAGATTGCTGGGAAAGCCGCGCCGCACCCGCAGAAAGGTATAGCCATCCAACTCGCGCGCCAGGGTTCTGTAGGCGTAATACGAGGTTTTGTACTGCAAGGTTCGCGTCAGGAGGCCATAGTAGTAAGGGTCGAGGGGATAGGGATAATCAACCAGCGTGAACCAGCTGATGGGGTAGATCGACGCCGACATCGCCCGCGCGTACACCTGAGGGACATAGCGGTCGGGGCGCTCAGTGCCCGTTGGCGTCTCTGTACGCGTCGGCGAGCCAGTCTCGGTCACGGCCAGCGGCAGGGCGCGGCCAGCGGCGCGAAATCTCGCCTGGATGGAACTGGCCTTGCCGGCTATATCACTGACGTAACGGTCACCAGTTTGCCAAAAGGAGGCGAAGGCGGGGTAATAGTGAAAATCGATGGCGTCCATGTAACGCGCACCGCCCGCAGCCAGAAAGTCGTCGAGGAAGGTGCGATCGACCCGCCCCGCGCCTGTGGCGGGGTTATACCATTCGTCGTGCGCCAGGCCACCGTTCATGACGATAGCGTTAGGATCGCCCTGTTTGATGGCGGGATAAGCGACCGCCATCATGTTGGCGTAGGCCGCCCCGCCGGCGCCAGGAGCGCTGTTGGGGTGTCCCTTGCCCCAGCAGCCGCCGAAATCCAGGCGGGCGTTGCTGATGTCGGGTTCGTTGTACAACGACCAATAGCGCACCACGCCGGGGTAAAGGGTGCGCGTGTGCGTGGTGGCGGCAGTTAGAAAGGCGGCGAAGTCATCCAGGTACTCAGATCGGATCGGGCCACAACCGTAGTCGGCAGCCCAAGCCGGGTTGGCCACCACGTAGATCATGATCTTGATGTTATTGGCGGCGGCGTTGGTCAGATCGGCGTTCAGCTTCGACCAGTTGTAGACGCCTGGGCTGGTCTCGGTGGCGCGCCAGTTCAAGGGATAGCGCATCCACTTCACCCCTGCCGCCACGCCTTGCGCCAACCCCTCGCTGGCGCCTATCTCGCGCATGATCTGGACGCTCCAGGGATTGGGCGGAGCGACCAAAGGGGCGGTCCCTACATCACGCACAGGGGCGCCCATAGCATTAGCTGTCGTCAACAAGCCAAGAGCCAGGACGATCAGGGTGAGTATGCTGAGCCGGTGCGCCGATCTCCAGAGAAAAGCAAAGTTTGCAACTATCATCATGTTTGAGAAGACGTTCGTCTCAACGAAAATAGGACGCTCGCAAGGAAGGATGCTCATCGCCGAGGGCGAGACTCGTGATAAGCTCAGCGCCATTGTATGCAACATCGATGGGCCCTGAAAATAGTGCTTATGAGGCCGAAGACCGGTTTGTGCAACTCTGGCCGCTCCTGTAAGCTATACGTATGTCCAACTTTCCCGCCTATGGCGCCGACCCCAGCCGTTATCAGTTGATCCCGCGCGTCTTGCTCATCGTCACGCATGAAGAGAAGGTGCTGCTCATTCGTCGCAGCGAGCGCAAGCGCTTGTGGCCGGGGAAGTACAACGCGCCGGGTGGGCATGTCGAGCGAGGTGAGGATCCCTACGCGGCAGGGGCGCGCGAGTTGGAGGAGGAAACAGGTCTGATCGCCGGGCCGCTGGAGTTACGCGGCCTCATCGTGGCCGAAACAGATCTGCCAGGGTCGGGCATCCTGGTTTTCATCTACAGAACGGAGGCCGCGGAAACCACGACCCGGTCGGGGTCAGAGGGTGAGGCGGCATGGGTCGCGCGCTCCGAGATGGGACAATTGGATCTTTTGCCTGATCTGGCCCAGATTCTCGAACTCACACTCGATCAGCCGCATTTTTTCTATCTGTACAAAATTCCCAACGCCGATGGTAGCGAACAGACCAATGTACGGATAGTTGAGGCCAAAATCCTGTTCTAGATCATACTCAAGGGGTGGGGGAATCGCGATAATAGTTGGCAAGTGACCTATCACTTACCAACTATCTTAAGCAAAGGCATGGAGTTTGCCTATGGACATCAGTTTTCCCCAAGAACGACGCCCTGATGAATACCGCGCGGCGTTAGCGCCAGGCGGAGTCGAAGCCTTGACTAAGCATGGGCACCGCGTGTTCATCGAGCATGATGCCGGCAAGGGCGCCGGTTTTAGCGACGACGATTATCGCCGAGTGGGTGGGCAGATCGTTTACAGCGAAGAGGAGGCTTATGCGCGCGGCCAAATGGTCGTCAAGGTCGCGCGGCCAACGGTCGAAGATTTGCAGATGATGCATGACGACCAGATTCTGATCGGATTCTTGCACCTGGCGGCCGGGCGCCGCGACAAGATCGACATTCTGCGCTCACGCAACGTGTGCGCCATTGCCTGGGAGACGGTCGAACGCAGCGATGGTTGCATCCCGGTGCTGCATGCGATCAGCAGCATCGCTGGGCGCTTGATGCCGCAGATCGTAGGTCGGTTCTTGCAAAGCAATGAAGGCGGCCGCGGGGTCATGCTCAGCGGCACCTTCTCGGTGCCCCCTGCCGAAGTCGTCATCTTGGGCGCAGGGACATTCGGCACCGAAGCTGCTCTGTCGCTGGTCAATCATCGCGCCTCGGTCTACGTGCTCGATGTCAACCAGGATGCCCTGATCCGCGCCCATCGCCGGCTGGATGGGCGTGGGATCACGATGGCGTTCACCGATCACAATCTGCGCAAAGTGGCGGCTTTTGCCGATGCCATGATCGGGGCTGTTTATGTGCCGGGGCAGCGGGCGCCCATCGTGTTGACGCGGGATTTGCTGCACCAGATGCGCCCGCGCAGCTTGTTCGTGGACGCCAGCATCGATCAGGGGGGCTGCGCCGAGACCAGTCGCCCCACAACCCACAGCGACCCAACTTATGTCGAAGAGGGCATTGTCCATTACTGCGTGCCTAACATCACCAGCGTGGTGGGGCGCACGGCTACGCATGCCTTCACCTATGCCACCCTGCCCTACTTGTTAGCTATCGCCGATCAGGGGCTGGAAGGCGCCCTGGCGGCCTATCCAGAGTTGGAGCGTGGGATCAATGTGCGCGACGGCCGTGTGGTGCACCCTGGTCTGGATAGCGCCCTGCACAGGGAGGCCAAGACATGAATGGCTGGACTCGCATCTATGAGTCGAAGATAACGACGGCGGAAGAAGCCGTCATGGCGATCCCCAGCGGCGCCAATATCTTTCTCACCGGCAATTGCTCGGTGCCTAAGCATTTGCTGGGAGCGTTGGTCAAACGCGCGCGGGCTGGCGAGGTGGAAGACCTGCACGTTCATCAGGTATTGACGATCGGGGACGCCGATTACGTCTCACCCGATCTGGAGGGCAAGATCCGGGTGAATACAATGTTCGTCAGCTCCAACGTGCGCCAGGCCGTGAACGATGGCCGGGCTGACTTCACCCCCGTCTTCCTCAACGAAATTCCCAGCCTCTTCAAGAAAGGCATCATCCGTTTGGATGTCGCTTTTGTCCATCTCTCCCCGCCCGATGAACACGGTTTTTGCTCCTATGGCATCGAGGTGGGCCTGACCAAACCCGCGGCCGAATCGGCGCGCATCGTCATCGCCGAGGTCAACGACCGCATGCCGCGCACCCTGGGCGACAGCTTCATCCATGTCTCCAAGTTGACGCATGTGGTGCAAGTGGATTATCCGCTGGTCGAGTTGCCGCAGGGGACGCCGGGCGAGTTGGAAATGGCCATCGGCGCACATGTGGCCGAACTGGTGCCAGACGGGGCCACGATGCAGCTTGGCATCGGTTCGATTCCCGATGGCGTTCTCTACTATTTGAAGGGCAAACGGCATCTGGGCATCCATACCGAGTTGTTCTCAGATGGTGTGGTCGATCTGGTGGAAATGGGCGTTGTCACCAATGAACGCAAGACGCTGCATCCTGGCAAGATCATCTGCGGGTTCATTTTGGGATCGCAGCGGCTCTATGAATTCGTTCACAACAACGCCATGGTCGAGTTCCACCCCCAGGATTACATCAACGATCCCTACGTCATCGCCCGCAACGATTACATGGTTTCCATCAATTCTGCGATCGAAGTGGATCTCACCGGCCAGGTATGCGCCGACTCGATCGGGCACACGTTCTACAGCGGTGTGGGCGGCCAGGTCGATTTCGTGCGCGGCGCTGCCCGCAGCAAAGGTGGCAAGCCCATCATTGCGCTTCCCTCCACCGCCAAAAATGGTACGTTGTCGCGCATCGTTCCAGCGCTGAAACCAGGCGCTGGGGTTGTTACCAGCCGTAATGATGTTCACTATGTCGTCACCGAGTTTGGCGTGGCTGACTTGCATGGCAAGACCATTCGCCAGCGCGTCAAGGCGTTGATCAACATCGCCCACCCCAATTTCCGCAAGGAATTGCGCAAACGCGCCCAGGAATTGCACTACATTTGAATCAAACCTGACACAAAGACTCGTAGCTCACGAAGAAAACACGAAGGGTTTGAATGATTTTCGTGTCGCACAAGCCTGCGGAGTTCAGACCCTCAAGGTTTCCGAAGCCTTGAGGGTCTGAACTTTCTTTGTAAGGGGGCGGTCAACCGCCGCCGCCACCGCCGCCCGCCTGGATGCCGCCTTCGGTGAGTTTGGTCGGATCGAGTAGTTGATCCAATTCCTCGCGGCTGAGGTTCGTCATCTCGGCGGCGACATCTTTCAGGCTGCGCCCTTCGGCGTAGGCGCGCTTTGCCACCTTGGCGCCCAATTCGTAGCCGATGACTGGGTTCAGGGCCGTCACCAGGATGGGGTTTTTATCGACCAGGCTGGTGATGGCGGCGGTGTTGACGACGAAGCCGGCGATGGCTTTATCAGCCAAAACGCGGGCGGCGTTGCCCAGGATTTTCTCGGCGAAGAGCAGGTTGTGGGCGATGACGGGCAACATGACATTGAGCTGGAAAACGCCCGATTGCCCACCGATGGTCACGGCGACATCGCTGCCGATGACTTGGGCGCAGACCATGAGCATCGCTTCGGGGATGACGGGGTTCACTTTGCCGGGCATGATGCTGGAGCCAGGTTGGAGCGCGGGGAGGGCGATCTCGCCGAGGCCAGCAATGGGGCCTGAGTTCATCCAGCGCAGGTCGTTGGCGATTTTCATCAGGCTGGCGGCCACGGTCTTGAGTTGGCCGCTCAATTCGACGGCGGCGTCCGCGGCTGCGAGTGATTCGAAGTAGTTGCTGTTGGCGCGGAAGTTGCAACCCGTCCATTCGGCGAGGATGGCGGCGACCTGGGGGCCGAAGCGGGGGTCAGCGTTGATGCCCGTGCCCACGGCGGTGCCGCCTTGCGCCAGTTGGCCCACGCGCACCAATGCCGCCTCGATGCGTTCGATGCCTTTGCGCACCTGCTCGGCCCAACCGCTCATTTCCTGGCCCAATGTCACGGGCATCGCGTCCATGAGGTGGGTGCGGCCGGTCTTGACGACGTTGCCGACGGCGTCGGCTTTGGCGACGATGGTGTCGTGCAGGTGTTGCAAGCCCGGGATCAGTGTGTCTTTGGCTTCGAGGTAGGCGGCGACGTTGATGGTGGTGGGAATCACGTCGTTCGAGGATTGGCTCATGTTGACGTGATCGTTGGCGTGTATTTTACGGCCCAGCGCTTTCGTTGCCAGCGCGGCGATGACCTCGTTGGCGTTCATGTTGGTGCTGGTGCCGGAGCCGGTTTGGAAGATGTCAATCGGAAATTGCGCGTCCCATTTGCCGTCAGAGACATCGCGGGCGGCCTGGATGATGGCTTGGGCCATGTCCGCGGGCATCAGGCCCAGATCGAGGTTGGCCTGAGCGCAGGCGGCCTTGACCAGGCCTAAGGCACGGAGAAAGCTGCGAGAAAAGGGAACGCCGCTGATGGGGAAGTTATCGACTGCGCGTTGTGTCTGCGCGCCATAGAGGGCGTCGGCGGGTACACGGACCTCGCCCATCGAGTCTTTTTCGATGCGAAAATCAGACATAGGGATTCTCTTTGGGGTGGTGGCAGGCGGCAAAGTCAGCCGTTGACTGTTGATTGTTGATTGTTGATTGTTGATTGTTGATTGTTAGAATGTGGCAAATGTCACAAGTGCAGGTATTGTAGCATCGACGGGCGTCGTCGCTATGATCCGCATCAGGCATTGACTCGCCCGCTTTAGAGCGGCAATGCCCACACCGTCACATCGTGTAGCCATTGCTGGATGGCGTGATGGAGGCGCTGGCGGCGGCCATAGATCAGGACAGGAAGCCAAAGCAAAAGCGGAAGGGCGTAGATGAGAGCATGGCGTAATATGATGAAGGCAAACAAGATATCGATGCCGCGCAGGAAAATGACGAGGATGGCTTTGCGTCGTCGCCAGGCGAAGGTGGCCAGCGCCAGGAGTGTGTAAACGGCGACGAACGGCCACGGTGCGAAGGTCGCCAGCGCCAGATAGACGAAAATCGCCCACGTCAGGCTCACATCAATGGGGAAATCGAAGCGGCGGAGGCGAGTGGGTCGGGCAGAGCGACGCGCCAGGGTGCCATCGTAGGCATCGGCCAGCCAACCGACGGTGGCAAGCACGACCACGGCGGGGAGAGCCGCGGCGCCTTTTTGCCAACCCAAGCCCAAGATGGCGATGGCGACGCCTAGCCGCAGCAGCGTGAGGCTATCGGCCAGGAATGCGGACCAGGGGAAGGAGAAAGTGGCAGAGGTGGGGGGAGTGGACATCGCAGGTCCCCATTCTTCTGGCCGGCAAACAAAGGAGGAGCGAGCTAGTGGGCCAGGAGAGGATGGGGTGGGCCAGCCATGAGCGTCTCCACCGTCCAGGTGGGGCGCTGCAAGAAGGGGGTCGCACGTACGGAACAATTGGACATCTGGCAGATCGAGCAGTAGGCAGGGGCGCAGGGGTCGCAATGGATGAGCAACTGGTTCGGCTCATCGGTGGCTGCTGTCAGAATAGATTCGATGTCCTTTTGGACTTCATGGCTCTGATCGAGTTGCCAGTAGCGGGGGAGGACGAGGTGAAAATCGACGAAGCGCAAGGCGCCGCTGCGCCAGGAGCGCAGGTGGTGGGGGGCAATCCAGGCAGGGTCTTGTCGTTCTGTGAGTACGGCGACGACTTTGCGCAAGAAGGCGGGATCAGATTGGTGCATCAGCCCGGCCAGCGACTCGCGCAACAACCGCACGCCCGTGACCAGGATGTTGAGGGCCATGAGGCAGGCGACGAGGGGGTCGAGCCAGGGCCAGCCGGTGATGCGCACGAGGATGAGGCCAATGATGACGCCAAAGCTGGTGTAGGCGTCAGTTTGGACGTGGTGGCCATCGGCGACGAGGGTGTCGGAGTGGACGGTGCGGCCGCTACGGATGAGGTAGAAGCCCAAGAAATAGTTCGCCAAGCCGCCCACCACCAGCAAAACAAGGGCGATGTCGAGTTGGGTCAGGACGGTGGGGCGGAAGAAGGCTGGGATCGCCGACCAGAGGATGGCGATGGCAGCCACAATGATGAGGGCGCCTTCGAAGCCGGCTGAGAAGAATTCGATGTTGCCGTAGCCGTAGGGGTAGCGAACGTCGGCGGGGCGGGCGCTGCGCAGGATGCTGTAGAAGGCGAAGCCGCTGGCGATGACGTTGATGATGCTTTCCAACGCATCGGAGAGCACGGCTTTGGAGCCGGTCAGTGCAAAGGCGATGAATTTGATGACGAGAAGCAGGATGCCAATGCTGATCGAAAGGGTGGCGGCGCGGCGACGGAGGGTGAGATCGGACATTGGAGGTGGAAAGGGTAATGGCAAATTGGAGATGTACGCTCCATTATAGCTGATCATCTGCTCATAGCAGTGCTGCAAGCAGGCGATCGGGCTGGTCTGCCCACTCGGCGGGGTCAGCCCTGCCGTCGATGATGTCTTGCAGGACGCGGGTCAGGAGTGCGTTCACGGGGACGGGAAGGCCGAGATCGCGCGCTGCTGTTACGATGGCGCCGTTGAGCCAGGGGATCTCGGAGCGGGCGCGGGGGCGGGGATGGAGGTCGTAGTAGAGTGAGGGCATTTTCGCTCCCCGTCCCCCAGCGATGAAGCGGCCCAACGCCGGGCGCACGACGCCGAGTGGCAAGCGCCCGACGAGTCGCGCGGCCAGAGGGAGAGGGTAGCCGCCCAGGGTGATCGGTTTCACCGCCAAGCCGTGCATCACGGCCAACGCTTCGCGCCAGGCGCGGGCTTCCAGGTTGCCCAGGCGGGGATCGGCGAAGATTTGGGCGGGGGTGTAGCCCAAAATGGCGGCCTGGGCATTGGCCAGGATGTTCATCAACAGTTTGGACCATTTCAGCGCCCGATAGTCGTCGCAGATTTGGGCGCTGAAGCCGGCCGCAGCGAAGATGCCGGCAAGCTGCGGGAGCAAGGACGTCTGGACTTGGCTATGGGGGCCGGGGGCCAGGGCGAATTTGTACGAAGATCGAGCGATGCGCACATAGGCCGGGCCAAGCACCTCGACGGGCGTGGTCAGCGCGCCCGCCAGGATCGCCGTCCCCGGCAGATGTGTGGCCAGGGTTTCTTCGTTCCCCACCCCGTTTTGCACGGTCAGGATCGGTGGCGGTGTCTGCCAGGCGCGACGCAATTCCGCTGCCGCAGTCTCGGTGTCATACGCCTTCACGGCCAGGAGGATCAGGTCGTAGGCGTCGCCCGCCACCAATGCTGCGCTGAGGCCGTTGTGGACGCGCAAAGGCGGCGCACAGAGGCGGCCATCGGCTTCGATCAGCCGAACTCCTTGTTGGGCCGCTGTTTGCGCTGTCTCTCCTCGCGCTATCAGGGTGACCATCTCACCGGCTTCCGCCAGTTTGACAGCCAACATGCAGCCCACGGCGCCGCCGCCCAGGATGAGGATGTGCATGTGCACCGATGAGGTTTCAGGCGCCTGGCAAAACCCCGGTGACATGATTGGGGGGACTTTGGGGGGTGCGCTTGAACTCGATGCGGCGTTCGGCGCCGGCGCGCAGACGGGCGATGTTCGGGCGCAGCGCCCACACGATCCAAACCGTCGCCAACACACCGAAGAGGAGGTGGGCGGGTGTAGCCTTGTCGAACAAGAGAAGCACTGCCGGGAGGAAGAGAGATAAGAAGCCGATGCTCAGGGTGGCAATCGAAGCGTACCTACCCACGAAGAGGACGATCAAAAAGATCGGCACGCCGATGGCGGCGGCAAGAGGGTTCAGCCCGATCAAAGCCCCCGCCGCCGTGCCGCCTCCCGCCCCGCCCTTGAAGCCGAGGAAAACCGACCAGTTGTGCCCGAACACTGCCCACGCTCCCGCCAGCGCCGCGGCCAGCTCATGGCCGAATAGCCAACGAGCCAATAAGACGGCCACCAATCCCTTGGCGCCATCGGCCAGGCCGGTGAACAGACCCCAGGTCGGGCCGAGGGAGCGGTAGACGTTGGTGCCGCCGGTGCGCCCACTGCCCTGCTTGCGCACGTCCACCCCTTTCAGACGTCCGATGAGAAAACCTACCGGAATGCTGCCGAGCAAATAACCTAACAGGATGGCAAAGATAAAGTTGTACCAGGGCATGAGAACTCCAGGGGTGGATGTGTGAATGTTGTGGCTGGCGATATTAGCAGCTAAAACCCCGCCGTCGTCGTTTCGATGCGGTCAGGTTGGCGCACTGGCTGGCGCTATCGAGGATTTGGCGGGCTAAAACCCCGCCGTCGTCGTTTCGATGCGGTCAGGGCGAAGGGGGCCAGGGGAAATGGCGGGCGGCGGCGTAGAGGGCGTCGAGTTGGGTCAAGGAGAGGCCGGGCATGAGGCCGCCGACTGTACCGAAGATGATCGGCGTGCCGGCGATGGGGGTCAGGAGGTCGTGGAGGTGATGGTGAATGGCGGCTTCATCGTGCGGCTGTGCTAACCAGCCCAGGTCTAGATTGCCCCAAAGGCAGAGACGCGGGTCGCTGCGCTCGCGCGCCAGGGCCAGCGACATGGCCGACAATGGGTCCAGCCCTTGCACGCCGACGATGGGTGTCTGCACGAGCTGATCCCAGATTGGCCAGAGGTTGCCGTCGGAATGGAAGACGGCGGGCAGGCCGCTCTCTTGGGCGGCGAGAGCGAGGAGGGAGAGGTAGGGGAAGTAGTGGCGCTGTAAGTGTTCGGGTTTGACGTAGGGGCCGCGGCGGTAGGCGATGTCGTCGCCGATGATGACGCCGTCGGCGCCCGCGGTTGCGATCTCCGCGAGCATGGCTTCGAGGTCGAGGACGGCGTCAGCCAGGAAGGCGGGCAGATCGGGGTCGCCGCGAGTGAAGCGCATGAGGGCTTGTTCCCAGCCCCAGGCGCGGGCGGCGGCGCTGAAGGGGCCGTCGATGAGGGCGAAGACGAAGAGGTCGCTGTTTTGTTGCCAATAGCCCAGGCGAAAGAGGGCGTCTTCTTCGTCCGGCTGCTGCGGCGCGCCCCAACCATGCGAAAACGAGACGACGATGAGGTCGTGGCCCCAGCGTTCGAGCAGGGCTTGTTCGGCTCCCAGCGGGACGGCGGCATCGGGAGCGAGGCCCACGGCTGTGCGTACCAGGTCCGGCTCGAATACCAGTTCGCCGATGGGCAGGCGGTCAGGGGTTTGGCCGGAGAGGGCGGCGTGGATGCGGTGGCGGGGAAGCAAAGAGGCGTTAGACATGGCAGAAGAATAGAGTAGACTCGCCAGCAGAGCAAGTGATAGCGAAGGCTCGCATGTCGGTCTACATTTCTTCCCTCTCCTCCACCCGCCGCCACAATAGCCAGGCCGCCAGGACGAGGGCGATAAGCGCGTAGCCCATGGCCGCCAGGAAGGCGACATGCTCGAATAGCCAGGTGGCGACGGCGTCGGTCGTTCCGCGCGTCATGGCCGCCACCATGACGCCCATGGCGAACACGCTGGCGCGGCTGCCGGGGCGCTGCTGGCCCAAGAGGGGGATGCTACTGACCACTGTATATTCCAGACACATTGAGGCCAGCGCCAGCCCGGCCACCACCAGCGCCAGCGAACGGTCGAGCCAGGGCATCAGGGCCAAGACGAGGATGAAGGCCAGCACCCCGCCCAGCGTCCCCCGCCGTTTGCCGGTCTTGTCGATGATCAGGCTGGAGAGCACCGACCCGCCCAACTCGGCCAGGCCGATGATGACGGCGATGCCGCCCACCTGCGCCGGATTGAAGCCAAAGCGCCGCTCCAGATGGGCGCCCCAGACGACGAAAATGGCCTCGACAGCGATGAACACCAGGCCATTGACGAGCACGACGGCGAAGGCGCTGCGGTCGCGGACGATGCCGCCTAGCTGCGCCCGTAGCGTCAGATGGCGATGGCTGCTGCGCGGGGGATCGCCGGGCATGACGAAGGCCAACAGCAGCACGGCCAGGGTCGCAGCCAGCCCCATCAGCCGGAAAGGTGTCTGCCAACTGCTGGTCGTGATCAGCCAGCCCACCAAAGGGAGGAGGACGATGCCGGTGATGGCCCAGGCATATTCGACCGTAGCCAGCGCCCGCCCGCGCATGTGGACGGGCGCGTGTTCGCTGACATAAGCCTGCATCAGGGCAGTGTTGATGGCGTCGGATAGCCCAAGCAACAGGAATGCCGCCGCCGCCATCGCCATGCCGTTGGCCCAGCCCATCACCGTCATCCCCAGCGCCAGGAGGCCGAAGCCAACCACCAACAGCCGTCTGGGACCGCCGCGGTCGGAAAGATGGCCGAAATAGGGGGCCAGAAGGATGGCGCCGTTGCGCAATGACAGCAAGACCCCCATTGCCGTCAGGGTGACGCCCAGCCCGGCGGCGTAGGCTGGCAGGAAGGGATACATCATGCGCACGCCGGTGTCGCGCACCAGGCGCACGATGATGGCCAGGAGCAAAAATCGGGTGAGTTCCCGCCCTACAAGGATGCCCGGTGGTTGTTTCATGGCCCCGGGGTGATTTGGGGGTTATTGGAGATTAGTGATTGCCGGGGGCTTCCAATAACCAATATCCAATAACTAACCAATCAGAGCAGCGATTTGACGGCTGCCAGGGTGGCGTCGTAGTCGGGGTGCATATCGATGGCCGGGCAGTATTCGGCGTGGCGCACGATGCCTTCGCTATCCACCACCAGCACGGCGCGCTGATCCAGACGGATGTCGCGAATATGGGTCCCGAAGGCGTCGCCGATGGCCATGTCGAAGGCGTCGGAGACCATGATGGCGTTCTCCAGCTCGGCGGTGGCGCACCAGTTGCGCTGCATAACTGGCAGATCGGCGCTGATCGTGACCACAGCCACACGGTCGTCGCCGGCCAGGGCTTCGTTGAAGCGTTTGGTCTGAGCCGAGCAGATGCCGGTGTTCAGGCTGGGGACGAAATTGAGCACCCGGATTTTACCGGCGGTGTCGGCGATGACGTCGAAGGTCTGGACGCCGAAGACGTTCGTGCGCCCTGCCGCTGCCGGGGCTTGTTGACCAACCTGGACTGGCTCGCCCAGCACGGGCGAAACAGGATTGCCTTTGAGGGTGATGATGCGTTCGGACATGATTATGAAAGAAAGGGGAACGGAGGTTAGGCTCTGGTCAACTTACTTGCCCACCAGGTTTCCCGGTCTCCCGGTTTCCTAGTCTCCTGGTCTACCGATTGCGCATACGCGGGTCGAGGGCGTCGCGCAGGCCGTCGCCCAAGAGGTTGAAACCGAGCACAGTGAGGGCGATGAGAAGGCCGGGGAAGAAGACAAGGAAGGGAGCCGTAAACATCTGGTTGCGTTCGGCGCCGATCATGGCGCCCCATTCGGGCGTGGGCGGCTGCGCGCCCAGGCCGAGGAAGGAGAGGGCGGCGGTGTCAAGGATGGCCGAGGCTACGCCGAGGGTGGCGGTCACGATCAAGGGGGCCATGGCGTTGGGCAGCACCGAGCGCATGAGAATGCGATTGGGCCTGGCGCCCAGGGAGCGTGCAGCCATCACGTAGTCCTGTTCTTTGATGGAGAGGACGCTGGCGCGCGTGAGGCGGGCAAAGGTGGGGATGGAGACGAGGGAGACGGCCATCAAAGCCGTCAGGAGGCCCACATCCTGAAAGCCCAGGACGCGTTTGAGGACGCTGATGATGCTGGTGAGCAGGCTGGTGTCGAGGGCCTGAAGCAAGGCGGATTGGATGGCGATGGCCAGGATCAGGGCGGGAAAAGCCAGGACGATGTCCATCAAGCGCATGATGACGTTGTCGGTGCGCCCCCCCACATATCCTGAGATGGCGCCAAGCAGCGTCCCCGCGAGCAGCGCCACCAGGACGATGTAGAAGCCGACGCGCAGCGAGACGCGCGCACCGAAGAGGGCGCGGCTATACAGGTCGCGGAAGTTGCCGTCGACGCCGAAGATGTGCTGTGGCTCCTCTTCCGCGCACTGGAAACTGCGCAGGATGGGCCAGGCAGGAAGAGCAGCGACGGCGTGGATGCAGGGCGGGGAGCGACGTTTGATATTTTGCTCTTTGCCCAGGAGCGGGTCGGTGGGATCATGGGTGGCAAGCTGGGGCGCAAAGGCGGCCAGGGCTACCAAGAACAAGATGATGACCAACCCCACTTGGCCCGATCGTCGCCGCAGGAGGTCGCGAGCCATGTCTTGCCAAAGGCCGCGGCTGCGTCGAGGTTGGCGGAATTGCAGATCAACGGGAACGGCGGGGGGTTGTACCTGGTCTGCCATAATCCTAGCCTAGCCGAATACGCGGGTCGAGGAAGCCGTAGAGAACATCGACAATAAGGTTCAAGGCCAAAAAGCCCACCGCCGTGATCAGGGTGAAGCCCTGGATGGGCGCGTAGTCACGGGATGTGATCGAGTCGAAGAGGATGCGACCCACGCCGGAGAAACCGAAAATGGTTTCGGTGAGCACAGCGCCGCTGAGCAGCAGGCCGAGGGAGAGGCCGACGATGGTGACGACGGGCAACAGGGCGTTGCGCAGAGCATGGCGGAAGAGGATGACGCGTTCGGAGAGGCCCTTGGCCCGCGCCGTGCGCACGTAATCTTGCCCGGTGACTTCCAACATGCTGGAGCGGGTCATGCGGGCGATGATGGACATGGGGATGGTGGAGAGGGCAATGGCGGGCAAGACGAGATGCCGGGCGGCGTCCACCAGCAAGGAAACATTGCCGTGGACGATGGCATTGAAAATCAGCAGATTGCCCCCAAATGCGGCCGCGCCATAGAGTGCATCACCTTTTTGCAGACCCAGCGTCTCGGGTAACGAAGGGACGGCCATACCCGCCGAAAGGCGGCCCGATGGCGGCAAGGCAAAGGGCGTATCTTTGAGGACGATGGCAAAGATATAAGCCAGGAACAATCCCAGTACGAACACCGGGATGGAGAAACCGATGGTGGCCCCGAACATGGTGGCCACATCGGTCAACGAATTCTGTTTCCTGGCCGAGATGATGCCCAGGATGACGCCGAAGATAATCGAGAGCATCATGGCGGCGAACGCCAGCTCGATGGTGACGGGCAAGCGCTCGATGATCAAATCGGTGACGGGCCGCCCAAAGCGAAAGGAGAGGCCCAGGTCGCCGTGAAGTACATCCTTGAAGTATATCCAGAACTGCGTCAGGACCGGTTTGTCCAAACCATAGCGGGCGTTGAAGGCGCCACAAGTCACCTCGTTGGCCTTCTCGCCTAGCATGGCCACACAGGGATCGCCGGGCATGAGCCGCGCCAGGGCGAAGGTAACAAAAAGGATGCCAAACAAAACAGGAATGGCTGAGAAGAGGCGCTGAAGAATGTATTTGGACATGAACGGGGCGCCAATCAAATCGAGATAGCATGATGGGGCGCAGAATCCTGCGCCCCATCATGGTCAGGGACGAATCAGTTAGCGGAAGCCGGCAACAACGTCGCCAGGCTCATTCGGCAGGTGCATTCTTGAACTTGGTGAAGTACGCCTGGAAGTAGGTGAAGTCGCCGACGCGACCCTTGTGCAGCGGGCTGGCTGCGTCCCACTGGGCGTCCCACGTCGTCACCACGTCGTTAGCGTCGAGGTCGCTGCCATCGTGGAATTTGACGCCGGGCCGCAGGTGGAACGTCCACTCCGTCAGATCGGCGTTGGCTTCGTATTTCTCGGCCAGGGCTGGTTCGACGTTGGTGGTGCCGACTTCGTACGAGAGCAGGGCTTCGTTCATCTGTTCGCACGCCCGGAAGGTCTCGCCATCGGTCTCGTCCGCGCAGTACAGGCTGACTGGCTCGCCGTTCTGCATCCACACCAGAGTGTCGCCGCCGCAGCCGATGACGGCCATCTTCTCGCGGGTGAGCGGGCTGGAATGGGCGCCGGCGCAATTGGCCTGGAAGGCATCAGCGCTACCACCGTGGGCGACCGGGATCATGGGCACATGCTGCTTGACCAGTTCGTTGGCTTCCTTATAGATGGGACGGCGGGCTTCCTGATCAGCCAGCGCCGCGCCGCGCTTGAGCGCATCCCAGATGTCGGGGAAGCCAGCGCCAAACTGTTTGCTGGCGCCTTCGCCGAAGTGGTAATCGAGGAAGTTAGTGGCGTCGGGATAGTCGGCGCCCCAACCCAGCAGGTGGAAGCCGTCCAGCTTGCCAGCATCGGCGGCGTCCAAGTAAGAGCCAGATTCCATGACCACGATCTCGGCATCGACGCCGAGTTCTTTCAACTGCGCCTGAATGTCCTGAGCCACTACGCCAGGTTCGGGCAGATAGCCGCGTACTACGTCGCGATAGGTGATGGTGGTCTTGAAGCGCTTGTCGGGACCAATCACGCCTTCTTCGGTCAAGATTTTCTTGGCTTCTTCCGGGTTGTACGCGTACCAATCCAGACCTTCGGTATAGCCGAAGATGCTGGGAGGCATGAATTGCGTGGCCACGATCGAGCCTACCGGATAGAAGTTATCGACGATACGCTTGCGGTCGATGCCCATGGCGAAGGCCTGGCGCACCTTCTCGTTGTCGAACGGCGGGTAGGTGTTGTTCATGCCAACGTAGAAGATGTTGGTGCCGGCGCGTGGGTACAGCTTGAGGTTGGCATCGCCTTCGATGACAGCGAAATCATCGGGGCCGGGGTTGTCGATGCCATTGACATTGCCCGATTGCAGCTCGACCAGACGCTGGGCGGCCTCGGCGCTCCAACGGAAGACCAATGTCTGGGCCTTCGCCTTGTCACCCCAGTAATTCGGGTTGGCTTCCATGATCATCTGATCGCCCTTGCGCCATTCCTTCAGCATGTAGGGGCCGGTGCCAATCGGTTTTTCCAACAGGTCGCCCGTGCCGCCCGTTGCTTCCAGATAATCGGAAGGATGAATCTGCAAGGCGGTGTCAGCGGCTTTGGCCGGAAAGGCGGGGTCGGGGAAGCAGAGCGTGAACTTGACGGTCAAGGGATCGATGGCTTCGATGGACTTGATCTCGCCGCCGTAGTCACAGTTTTCCACCGAACTGCTCATCAATTCCGGGGCCGGGGGTTCGGTCGGCGCTGGTTCGGGCGTGGCGGTGGGTTCGGGTGCTTTGGTCGGTTCGGGTGTAGGTGGGACGGGGGTCGGTTCTACGACCGTCGCCACGGGGGCAGTGGTGGGCGCAGCGGCGCCGCCTCCGCAGGCTGCCAGCACGCCAGCAACCAGCAAGAGGGCAACGATCAACGCCCAGGTGCGATGTCTAAACATTGGGATTCTCCTCCTGAGAGTAAGTGAATAACAAACGATTCGAGAGTTGCGCTGTTCGACCCAGAGCGCGTCTCGTAAGGTGAAACGATTATAGGAAGGGGTCTTTGCTTTGTCAAACGGGCAGCGAGTGGGCGAATTGACGACAAAAACAACGGCGCTCGGCCCATGGCCGAGCGCCGCGCAACGGTGAGGATGGAGAGCTAACGTTCGATGCGGAAGGAAACCTCGGCGCGCACGCGGAAGACATCCACTTGATCGTCCTTCATGCGCACGTCGAACTCGGTGACGCCAATACGGGTGATCCCCCGCAAGCTTTTTTGGGCTTCGGCGATCAGGTTGTTGGTTGCCTCTTCCCAGCTTGTTGGCGATTCGCCCACCAAAGTGATGATTTTGACAACGGACATGTTGCACCTCCTTGTGCAACGCCTCGAGATCAAAACGAAGGACAACGACCAGGGGCAAACGCCCCATCGCTCCCAGCATAACAACAAAGCGCGCGTCTGTCAATCACGAGGGCGCGCTTTGTGCAAGTCGTCACAAGCATTGGTCAGACCTTTCGGGTCTTGGCGGTACAAGAGGTCTTTGTGATCAGTCCGGCCAGTACTTGCCAAAGCGGCGACTGGGATCGCTGGGTGTGCGGAGGTCGGCGGCAGCCATCTCGACACGCGAGCCAGATTCCAGCTCCACCAGCGCCCGTTCCATGAGGACGTTGAGTTGGCGCACGTGGCCAGGGCCTTCTGGGGTTTCCACCAGCTGGCCGGGTTTGGGTAGATGACGCCGCAGGTCGGTGTACATATCATCCTCATAGGCCAGACTGCACAACAAACGCCCACATGTCCCGGAAATATCGGTTGGGTTGAGGGGGAGGTTTTGGTTTTTCGCCATCTTGATAGAGACGGCGTGAAATTCGCGCAGGAAGGAACTGCAGCAGAGATCGCGACCGCACTTGCCAAAGCCGCCGATGAGCTTGGCTTGATCGCGCACGCCGATCTGCCGCATCTCGATGCGGGTGTTGAAATGCTGCGCCAAGTCCTTGATCAGTTGGCGGAAATCGACGCGCTGCTCGGCGATATATTCCACAACCATGCGCCGCCCATTGAAGCTGTATTGGCAGCGCACGACCTTCATGTCCATGCGATATTCTCTGGCCTTGCGCACACAGAATTCCTTGGCGATTGGCTCTTGCGTTGCCCAGTGCTCCTTCTGTTGCAAGTCGCGGGCGTTAGCGCGGCGCAGGACCGGCTTGAGATCGCCATTTAGTTCGTTGGCGTCCACTTCTTTGGCAGAATGGACCACCTGCACCAACTCGCGCCCGCGCGCTGTTTCCACGATCACCCATTCGCCGGGCAGCAGATCGGTGTAGCCGTTCGGATCGAAGTAATAGATTTTGGTGACGGGCTGGAATTGGATGCCAATGACTTGGGGCATGGAAAAGACTCCTGTTGGGGCGAAGCGGCGCAGGCGCTTGGGACCATCCACACAAACTCTTTCTGCCTGCCTTGCCCCTGCTTATAGATTCATTCTAGACGACTTGCGGTGTTTTCAGCAATAAGTTCTCCAGCGCCAGTTGCAGGCTCACGTTCTGGCGCAGGTAGGTGATGGTGACCATGAGCGTTTGCAGGAAGCGGCGCACCTCGCCGGGCCGGGCGCTGGCCGCCAATGCTCGCGCCTGCTCCATCTGATCGCGATTGACGACCAAATGCGAGCAACCTTGCTGGATCAGCAGGACATCGCGCCACCACAGCAGCCAACCGCGCAGCGTCGTTTCGACATCCGCGGCCTCGGCCAGGCGTGCGGCATAGGTCAGACGCTCTACCGGCGATTGCGCCACCAGCGTTTGCATATCAGCCAGGCGCTGGCGCTGCGCCTGCCACTCTTCGGGCTGGGTGACGACCTGCACGGCCCAACCCAGCCGTCCGCCGCTCAACCCGGCCAATAGCTCGGCCTGGTCGGCGGGTGTAGCCCAACTTTCTTGCAGGGCGGCGGCCACGGCTGGGATCGGCAACGGTCGCAGGTTGAGCACCTGGCAGCGCGAGGTGATGGTGGGCAAAAGGCTGGCCGCCTGGCTGCTGGTGAGCAGGATGCGAGTGCTGTCGCTCGGCTCTTCCAATGTCTTCAACAAGGCGTTGGCGGCGTTGGCGTTGGCGCGGTCGAACGAGCGGATGATGAAAACCTTGAAACGGCCAGCCACTGGCGAGAGCATGGCTTCGCGGATGAGGTCGCGCACCTGCTCGATCTTGATCTGCCCACCCAGCGATTCGATCAACCGGTGGTCAGGGTGTCCGCCGGCGGCGGCCAGGCGGCAAGAGCGACAGCGGCCACAGGCGCCCACCGTTGTGTCCGGCTCCGGCGCTTCGCAGGTCAACGCCTGTGCGAAAGCGCGCGCCAGGGTGGTTTTGCCGACCTGGTCGGGGCCAGCGAAAAGATAGGCGTGGCTGGTTTGCCCGGACAGAATGGCCGCGCGTAACAGGTGTTGCGCCCAATCGTGGCCATAGACGCGCAGAGAAGAGGACATGGTGGGTTTAGTGCTCGAAGTGGACGCGCCACCCTGCTGGGTCCCAAACGCTCAAGCGATTGGCTGTGATCTGAAGAGGATAGCCGGCCGCCTCCAAACGCTGGGCTAATCCCGGCAGGTTGGGGGCGACGAAGACGAGTTCGGTGGCGTGGGCCGCGCCGGGCGTCTTGCAGCGCCAGTTGACGCCGCGCAAGACCACGGGAACGTTGTCGGCCACGAGATGGATGTGCCCGAAGAAAGAGAGGCCGACCGGCAGTCCTACCAGGTCGCGATAGAATTGTACGCTGCGGGTGATGTCGTGGGTGTAGATGGTGATTTCTTCCACGGGGCCGAGGCGGAGGGGGCGCGAGGGGGTGGCATCGCGACGGCGTTTCATCCGCAAGGTGCGACGGTCGGCGATATCCCAGGCAGTGGGGTCAGTGGTTTGCGACAACTCGATGGGCGCACCGTCGGGGTCCAGGAAGATGAGCAGGCTCATACCCGGCAGGATTTCTTCGAACACGATGGGGATGTCGTGGGCCAGCAGGTAGCCACGCGCCTGGCCGAAGTCAGTCACCTGGAAAGCGGGCAAGGCCCCATGGGGGCCGTGCGTGCCACAGGGGCTGGCCCCTGGCAACAAGCGCCAGATCACGGCGCCGCCATCGCTGGCGATGAGATTGTAGCTTTCGGCTGAAGAGGGGCCTGGCGTCAGGCTAAAGTGTTCGGACCAGAAGGCTTGGGAGATTGGCAGGGCGCGGACGTAGGTCTCCAATGCTTTCAGGCGAGGCAGGGCATCGCTCAGGCTTCCCATTCGATGTCTGGCTCGAAAGGAGGCAGCGAAATCAGATTTGGTTCTGGTTCGGGGGGCAGTTCGGCCTCTTCAGCTTCGGGCGCTGCTTCCTCTCCACGACGCTGGGCATGCCAGGGCTGATCGGGGAGGTCATAGGCGCCAGGCTCCTGACCTTCGGCGACATCGAGCGCGGCCAACAAGCTCTCGAAGTTGTGGATGGGGTCGGTTTCCAGAAGGATGCTGAGGATGCGGTCTTCCTGGAGGATGAAAGCAACGTGAGTGCGGAAGTTGCTGTCGCCGACGCGCTTGATGGGGATGCCAGACTGCCGGGCGAAGGCGCTGTCAGCATCGCTGAGGGCGTAGATGTCCAGGCCGATCATCTCGACCCACTGGCCCAAACGGGGCAGGCTGAGGCCGCTGATCACGAACAGCGCGACCTGACGCTCGCGGAGCATGGCGTAGCGCCGGGGCAGATCGACTCCCTTTGGTGGCAGCGGAAAGGGGTTGACGTCTGTTGGGTTATAGATGCAGATGGCCAGGGCGCCTTCGTCCACCAGGTCGGCAGGGGTGAGGGTCGGCCCGGCCAGGCTGGGGAGGCGGACGCGGGGAAGGAAGCCGCCGACGGTAAGGTTCAGGCCAGCCACGCGACCGGGGGCGATAGGAAGTGCTTTGGCCACGTTAGCGACCTTTCCACTGCGCGGGGCGCTTTTCGACAAAGGCTATCATGCCCTCTTTCTGATCGGCGGAGGCAAACAGCATTTGGAACAGTCGCCGCTCCAGGGCCAGGCCCTCGCTCAGGCTCAGTTCCATCGATTTCTTGACTGCCTCTTTGCCCAAACGCACGGCCAACGGCGCCTGTCCGGCGATCTTGGCCGCCAACTTGAGGGCTTGTTCCAGATAGGTCTCGACCGGGAAGACATAGTTGACCAGTCCGTTGGCTTTGGCTTCCTCGGCAGAAAGACGCCGATCAGCCAATACCATCTCCATGGCCAAGTTTTTGCCTACCAGGCGGGTCAGGCGTTGGCTGCCACCAAAGCCAGGGATGATGCCCAAATTGATCTCGGGTTGGCCAAAGACGGCGCTTTCGCTGGCGACGATCATATCGCAAGCCATGGCCAGCTCGCAGCCGCCGCCCAGGCAGAAACCGCTCACCGCGGCCAGGATTGGTTTTTTGATGTGATTGATGGTTTCCCAACGGGAAATAAGGTCGTCGGTCAGCATATCGATGGCGCTGGCGCCCGCCATGGCCTTGATATCGGCGCCAGCTGCAAACGCCCGCTCGCTGCCGGTGATGACGATACAGCCGACGTTGGGATCGGCGTCGAAAATTTCCAGCGCCTGACCCAGATCCATCATCAGATCAGGGCTGAGTGCATTCAAGGCTTTGGGACGGTTGAGGCGGATCAGGCCAACACGCGTTTCGGTAACTTCGATGAGGATGTTTTCGTACGACATGAGATGCCTCGTTGTATCGGTAATTGGAGATTGGTTATTGGTAATTTTTTACCACAAAAGACATATCTTTTCGGCAAGAAACGCACTAAACTTCACGTTTCATGTCTCACGTTTCACATCATTATGCCATATTCTTCCCCCCATCCACATGCCAGGCCATGCCCGTCACATAGCTGGCGGCGTCTGAAGCCAGCCAGAGACAGAGGGCCGCCACTTCCTCGGCCTCGCCCAGCCGGGCCAGGGGGATTTCCGAGCGCCAGCGGGCCATCTGGGCCTCGTCGTGGCGCAGGTGCTCGGTCATGGGCGTGACGATGACGCCCGGACAAACCGCGTTCACCCGAATGCCGTAGGGAGCGAACTCGCGCGCGGCCTCTTTGGTGAAGCCCACCTGCCCGGCCTTGCTGGCGGCATAGGCCGAGCGCAGATACAGGGGTTGCGATTTACCAGCGATGGAGGCGATGTTGAGGATGACGCCGCCGCCCTGCGCCCGCATTCGCCGCGCCGCCTGCTGCGTGCAGAGGAAGGTCCCGGTCAGGTTCACATCCAGCGTCCGCTGCCAGTCGGCCAGCGCGTGATCGAAGATAGAGCTGACCGGTTCGATGCCGGCGTTGTTGATCAGCACATCCACGCGGCCCCAGCGCCGGTCGATGGCCTCGAACATCTCGGTGACGGCGTCCGGGCTGGCGACATCGGCGGGGAAGGCGATGGCCTCGGCCCCGACTGCGGCCAACTCGCCGGCGACGTTCGCGGCTGAATCAGCATCGATGTCGTTCACACCCACTCGCGCGCCTGCCTGAGCGAAAGCGATAGCAATGGCCCGGCCAATCCCGCGCCCGGCGCCGGTGATGAGGATGACGCGCTGGCTGAAGTCGTAGGCGGGGGGCATAGGCTGACAGGGTGACAAGGTGACAAGGTGAGGGGACTAGGCGGGGAGGTGGGTGAGGGAGGGAGTGGCGGGGCGCCAGTGGGCGGGGTCGTGTTCGTGCAGCCATTGCTCGGCGGCCGAGGCGAGGAGGGCGGCGCCGATGGGGAGGGCGCTCTCGTCCAGGTCGAAGGTGGGGGTGTGGAGGGGACGGATGCCATCCCAGGCGGGGTTGCGGACACCCAGGCGCAGGAATGTCCCCCGCGTCCTTTCCTGATACCAGGCGAAATCTTCGCCCCCGGTGCTTTTTGGGCCTTCGGTGATGTTTTCGGCGCCGATGATCTGGCGGGCGACGCGGGTGACGAAGCCGGTGAGCAGGCCGTCGTTGATCACGGGCGGGCTGCCGCGCAGATAGCTCAGACGGTAATCGCCGCCGAGGGCGCGGGCGATGCTGGCAACCTGGTGCAGCTCGGCCTCCAATTGGTCGCGAATAGCCGGCTCGAAGGTGCGCACGGTGCCGACGAGCAGGACGTGGTCGCAGACGACGTTCTCCTTCGCCCCGCCCTGGATGATGCCGAAGCTGACCACGCCTTCTTTGATCGCCGGGATGCGCCGCGAGACGAGAGTCTGGGCGGCGGTGATGACTTGGGCGGCGAGGACGATGGCATCGACGCCCTGGTAGGCATGCGCTCCATGCGCCGCTTTACCCAGGATTTCGAGGTCGAAGCGGTCAGCCGCAGCCATGACCGGGCCGGGGCGCAGGCCGATCTGGCCGACGTGCAAGGCCGGATCGACGTGCAGGCCGATGATGGCGTCCACGTCGTCGATGACGCCTTCTTCGATCATCTGTTTGGCTCCACTGCCTCCTTCGGCCAGGATGACCTCCTCGGCCGGCTGGAAGATGAGCTTGACCCGGCCGGGAAGCTCGGCCTCGCGCGCCTTCAGCAGCCGGGCTGCGCCCAAAAGCATGGCGGTATGGCCGTCGTGCCCGCAAGCGTGCATCAAACCGGGGCGTTCGGATTTGAACGGCAAGTCGTTTTCTTCGTGGATGGGCAGCGCGTCCATATCGGCGCGCAGGGCGATGACGGGGCCGCCGTTGTTCCCGATCCAGCCGACAACGCCGGTTTTCGCGACTTCGGTCTCGTGCGGGATGCCCCATTCGTGCAGCTTGTGGGCGACGAGCGCGGCGGTGCGATGTTCCTCGAAGGCCAATTCCGGCCACCGGTGCAGGGTGCGACGGATGTAGACGAGTTCAGGCGCGAGGGTTTGGGCGGCGGGGAGGAGCATGGCGGAGATCGGAGGGGGCAAGCGCACTCATCAGATGGGCAAAAGACCGGCGCTGGCCTCGATCACCGGCAGGTTCTCGTCGGCGAAGCGGGGCTGGAAGCGGCGGATGGCTTCGGAGAGGGCGTCGATGGGGAAGAGGTCGAGGGCGCGCAAGGCCGCGGCGATGACGATCAGCGATTTGTTGGTGCGGGTGATGCGCACGCCGCCGGTTTGGGGCGCCACGATGATCTTGCGGGCATTGGTGGCGACGTTGGCGAATTCCTCGGTCGTGATCAGGACATCGTCCGGGGTCATGGCCTTCAGGTGGTGCTTCACCTTGCCCAGACCGTCCTCCGAGAGCAGGATCAAGGCGTCGGGCCTCTCGATGCCCGTGTAACGGATTTCCTCCGGGCTGAAGATGATCTCGCTGACGCTGTGGCCGGATTTGACCGTAGTCGGGTAATCGTCAGCCTGCGTGACCCACAGACCCGATAGCACCCCTGCATAGCCCACCGACTGCGCCGCCGACCGCACCTTCGCGCCCGCCGAACCGGCGATCACCAGGTGGAACTTGCGGTCGAGCTTGGGAGCGAAGGCCGGGGCAAGGCCCCGCACGGGCAGCGCCGCTTGCCCGAACGTCTTCTGGCCCTGGCCACGCAAGGCTTTGGCATACTCTTTCGGCTCCAGTTTTTGGATCAACCCGGCTTCCATGCCGATAGCGCCCATCGTCCCCATCATCTCTTTACGTCCGAAATCGTTGTTGAGCACGAAATAGGCCGTGCACAGCTCCCAGATGTCCATCAGGGCGAAGCCATCATAGCTGATCGCCTCAGCCATGCGCTCGGGCAGGTCTTTGTCGAACGAGGTGCCGCGATAGACATAGCCGGCCCCGTTCACCGCCACCGAAGCGCAGATGTCGAGCGGGCTTTCCAGGTTGCCGGCGCGGGTGCTGGCCGTGATCATCCCCGCCGGGGTGGTGACCGAATGCTCGCCGCCGGTCATGCCGAAGTTGAAGTTGTTGAAGACGAGCACGGTGACGCCGATGTTGCGGCGGGCGGCGTTGATGATGTGCGTGCCGCCGATGCCGGTGCCGCCATCACCCATCATGACAATGACCTTGAGTTCGGGGTTCGCCAGCTTGATGCCGCTGGCATAGGCCACGCTGCGGCCGTGCAGCCCGTGAAAGGCGTTGGTGACGAAATACTGGTCACTGAGGCCCACGCAGCCGATGTCGGTGACGATCACGGTTTGGCGGGGGTCCAGTTGCAGCCGCGTCAGCGCCGCATCGACATGATCAAGGATCAATGTATGCCCACAGCCAGGGCAAAACGGATAGGAACGCTCGTTTTTATAGGTTTCGATGGGTTGCAATTGCAATTCGTTCGTGATTGCCATGTTTGTTCCTCGTTTTTGTAGTTATTGGTTATTAGTAATTGGTTATTGGCTGCGATCAATAACCAATTACTAATAACCAATCTTCTCTCCAAGCTGCTCCGGCGTGATCAAAGCGCCATCGACGCGCTGGATCGAGATGATTTCGGGCGGGGCCTGGCGGTTGCGAGCAGCCTGCTTGTAAAGCAATAGTTCGATCTCCCGCGCATACTGCCCGTGGTTCAACTCGCCGATGACGATGCGGGTGTGACCGGCGGCGGCGGACAGGATCAGGTTTTCGGGCACGGGCCAGATCGTGTGCAGGGTCAGGTCGCTGACAGGTTGGCCGGCGGAGCGACTGCGGTCGGCGGCCTCGCGCATGGCCCGCGCCGTGGTGCCATAGGCGATCAGCAGCGTGCTGGCCCCCTCCGCCCGATTCAGCAGCCCGAACTCCATCCCGCTCCGATGCTTGTCGATCTTCGCTCGCAGGTGTTCGTTCAAGCGCCCGACTTTGGCGGCGTCTTTGGTCAGGAAGCCGTGCTCGTCGTGGCTGGAGCCGGTGAAACGAGTGATGTGGGGGCCGCCGTAGGGGCTGGTGGCGGGGACGGCGTCGATCGGCTCGAAGGCGTAGGGCAGGTAAGTTTCTTCGGGGCGCAGACGCGGGTCGGGCTGGCCGGTGGCGGCGTTGATCTTGGCGCCGGAGCCGTTGCCGGCAGTCGGGAGAGGCGGCACGGTGGGGCGCTGGCCGACGGGCGCATCCACGTAATCATCGACATCCACGGTGGACATCGACATGATCAATTCTTTGTCGGGCAGCAGGAAAACGGGCGTGCGATAACGTTCGGCCAGGTCGAAGGCCACCTGAGTCAGGGTGTAGCATTCGGGCACGGACGAGGGCGCGAGGGCGATGATGGGATAGCCGCCGCTGGTCCCCCAACGCACGAACTGCACATCCCCCTGGGCGACGGTGGTGGCCCCACCGGTGGCCGGCCCCATGCGCATGACATCGACAATGACCAGCGGCGTCTCGCCCATGATGGCCAGGCCGATGTTTTCGGAATAGAGCGAGATGCCGGGGCCAGCGGTGGCGGTGAAGGGGCGGGCGCCGGTCATGGCCGCGCCGATGCACATGCTGATGGCGCTGATCTCATCCTCGCATTGGATACCGACCCCACCCACCTTGGGCAACTCGCGCAGCATGTGCAGGAGGATGGGGGTCGCCGGGCTGATGGGATAGCCGGCGAAAAAGTTGCAACCGGCGCGCAAGGCGCCGCGGGCGATGGCAGTGGCGCCATCTACATATTCACGAGGCATGTTGCAGGACTGCTCCGTCGCAGTAGATAGTGAAAGGATGAACCCGGCCCCAAACGCTAGGTGAGTGTTTCTTCCTCTGGCTCAATGACATCGATCCCGGCCTCGCGCAATAGTTGGGCGCGGCGGCTATGGATCGATGCGACCGCAAGGATGATGCGCGTGGGTTCGACGCCGGTTTTCGCGGTGTAGAGTTTGCGCTTGCGCTTGAGACGCTCCAACATATCGCTGCCGGCGCTAGCTGCAATTTCAACCAAAATATGTTGGCCGTCGAAGATGACGATATCGAACTGCTCGCCATCGAGGACGAGGCTTTGCACTTGGACGCCGAAGGACTTTCCCAACAATTCCTGGACCGTCTGCCGAAACAGGCTTTCGTTACGAATGCCCCAGCGCGATCCAAGCCGGTCGATAGCCTTGTGCAAGTCGGCGAAACCGGCTTCCATGCGCGTTTCGAGCTTGTCGAAGCGTTGATCGACTTGTTCGAAGCGTTGATCGACTTGTTCGAAGCGTTGATCGACCTGCTCGAAGCGTTGATCGACCTTGTCGAAACGCTTGTCGATCTGATCGAATCGCTCCTTGGTTTCTACGCGGAACTCCTGTAGCTCGGCGCGGACTTCAGCGACCTCTTCCTTGCGTGCAAACGCCTTTAGAAAAGCCAGGTAGAGTCGCGGCTCGAGATGGGGATACTCGTCGAGGAGGGATGGAAGCTGGTATTCGAACAGTTCTATGACCTCTTCATTGGTCAGATGCGGCATACGCACCTCCCGGCGGTCGATATACGCGTCGATCACTGTGCTCATGACGTAGATCATACCCTAATTCCCGACTTCTGACTAGAATGAAGCTATCCATTACATTCCCATTCAACCCACATCACTCAGCGAGGCGCCCCATGAACGAAAACCACGCCCTCAACGGCGAAATCCGCCTGGAACTCACCCCCAACGAGCAAGAAATGGTCGGGTTGCTACAGGAGGAGATGGGGCTTCCTGATCAGGAAGCCGTGATGAAGCTGCTGGTGCGACAGGCTGTCCAGCGTGTGGCCATCACCTGCCCCCACTGTGGGCACTACGCCCGGCTGAGCGAAGAAGACCAGGCCGAGTGCCGCTCCTGCCTCTCGGTGATCACCCTGAGCGAGGGGATTTGGGAGGCAAGCCATCCGGCCGCGGCCTAGTATCAGCTCAGGTGCGACGCACTGCAAAGCGACCACAGGTCGCCACGCGTCGCAGCTACAACTCACTCCCGTTTTGTCGCCTCCAGACATGTCACCCCATCTGGCCCCACGGTGGCAGCGTGGACGACGCGCGCGGGCAGGTCGAGGCGGTCGCCTGCTTGCATGACGACGTCTTCCCCGGAGGCGGGCAGATGGAAGGTGATCGACCCCCGCACCACGTACAGGACTTTGGTGTAGGAATGGCTGTGCGGGCTATAGACGAAATTGGGGCCGTTGCTCCAGGTGTAGGGCGATAGGCGCTCACCGCGCAATTGGGCGCGCAACTCGGCTTCGCGCACGTCAGGGCCGTAGTTCCAGCGGGTGAATGTGTGGGTGGGCATGGAAGGTGTTGGGAGAGAATATGGTTATCGTTTTGGCAATTGGACTTTTGACAAAAGGAGTCTTGGCCCGACGTAAGTTGGGCTGAAGGAGAACCTTTACAATTGAGTAATCGAGCCGAGATCAGGCAGGTTTGGCGGCGATTTTGGTCTTGATGACCGGATTGAGGCGTGGTCGCCG
>JAYRVO010000178.1:0-50630 GCA_041918515.1 Chloroflexota bacterium
AAGGCCGTGATCCTGGCGCCGCTGCCGTCGAGCGCGCCGTGCAAGAGTCGGATTGTCATGTTTCCGTTATCACCGCCTATGAACTGTTGTTTGGGGTGGCGCGAGCGCGACGCCAAATCGGTGAAGAAGCTTTGTTGGGCGTTATGCAACCTCTGCCATTGACTATGGAAGCCGCCAGCCGTGCTGCACAACTCCACGTTGAGTTGATCGACAGCAACGCGGATATCGGGATCTAAAGATGTGTTGATTGCCGCTATTTGCCTCGAACATGGGTTGCCTTTGCTGACTCTGAATGAACGCCATTTCATGCGCGTGCCAGGCCTGACGGTGCTGACTCCAGCCAGCATCATTGCGGAGTAGGCGCTGGTTTTCGGCGCGAATCTTCTCGCCCAGGGCGGCGGGGCAGGCGTGTAGCGCGGCATCGATCAGGGCAACCTGGATCGCTTCGGCCAGGGGCTCCAGCGCCAGATAGGGCTGCACATCGCTGCGCACGCCGAAGGTAGAGATGAGGATTCTTATGGTATTCGGTTCATTCGGACACGGATGTGCACGGATCATTTTGGCAGTTCCCTCAACCACACTTTCACTCCCTCCGGCTGCAAGGTCTCCTGGATCACGCGCTCCAACTCAGCCAGCAGCGCATCCATATCGGTCTCGTCGCGGGCCGTGCGGGCGAACTGCGCCAGCACCAGCTGAGCGTCGTACTTCTTGCGGTAGAAGCGGCGGTCGATGCCATCCTGGATGCGGCGGCGGAGCGGGGCGAACAGGGCGGCGATGAGCAGGGTGGAGAGGACGAGGGCGACCGGTGACTGCTGGCCGGTCGCAGATGAGAACAGGCGCTGGAGCAGGAAGACGCTGCTGAAGTAGATGAGGGCAAGCAGGCCGGTGACGGCGGTGTACTGCAGCGTCTTGCGGATGACGATATCCACATCGTACATCCGGTACTTCAGCACCGACAGGCCGACGGCGACGGGAAAGCCAACCCACAACAGCACCAACAGCGCCATATACAGCCATCCGCCCCCTATGCTGCCCAGGCTGATGTCCGGCCCCATGAGCTGGTTGGCCAGCTCAAAGAGCATGTAGACCGTGCCAACGGTGACCACGTAGAAGGCAAACACCTTCAACTGCTGGCGCATGGGGCCACGGGCGCGGCGCCAGCGCGCAAACAGTGAAAAATTGGCGATGAGGATGCCGACAAGGAAGATAATAAAGTAAAGACTCCGAACAAGGAGCGCTAAAGTGGGTGAGGGCTGGATGGGCAAGTCAAAGGGGTTGTCGAAGAAAGCCTGCTCGTGTGGTTCCGAGAACGCGAGAAATGCACCGGGCCAGACGACAATCCAAAAGGAAAAGGCGATGAGTATCCCGAAGTACACAACAGCAAAGCGACGCCAACCGGCGGAGAGGAATTCGCCGTTGGGAAACAACAACGGCAGCAGCAGAAATTCTAGAGAGACAACGAGGGCTCCATACGCGCTGACCAGCCAAAGGAAATAGCGGCGGCCTGCCAGCAACAATCCCACCGGCTGAGCACAATCCAGCGCAGCGGGCTGAAAATTGATGGCCGCGAGCAACACAGCGATAGCGCCGCACAGCCAGCCGATGCGGTTGCGCGGTTGGTGCGAGATGATCAATCCGCACAGAATGCCAAAAGCCAGGCTAGAGAAGACGGTTGAAATCCAACCCGACTGTGGAGGCAGGTTGGCGACAGGCGCCGCGCACGCGAAGACGCGCAGATACACAATCAGCAGCCAGAGACCAACGCCGCCCAGCAGCGGCAGCCAGGCCAGCCAACGCAACCATCGGGAGGCGGGGAGCGCATCAGTCTTCATACACATACTCTACCCATCTATCGTCCTGGAATCGTTACGAAAAGCGTTACGATACGGCTACCAAAGCGTTCTGCACGCCAGATCATCGCAGGCGGTCAGCGCTCGCTGTAGCATCAGCAGCCAGACATGAACCCAGCGCTCGTTCACGCCCCCACGGCAATACTCGGTGGCGATGTAGACGCTCATCGGCGCACATAGTCGGTAATCGTCGAGTAGTTGCGCCCACGAATAATCCCGCACACCGTTCTCGATCAGGTGGGTGTGATAGTGTGCGAGGATGGGGATTTCACACTGCCGACGCCTGTCGGTTGGCCAATCCAGCACGAGGGCATAGATCAGATCATACACGCCCAGCCAGGTGGTGAGGCTCCAGGCGAAGGGTTGGCGATCGATGAGATAGAGGGGGCGGTCGTCGTGTCGCGGGATCAGGATATTGTTGTGGCCGGCGTCGCCGTGGATCAGGGTGAAGCCGTTGGGGTCGCGAATCCGCTTGATCATAGCGGCGGGATGCCTGGCGTACAGCTCGCGTATGATCTCGGGCCAATGTGGCTCTAACTCGGATGAGAAGCGGCTGAGCATAGGATCGACTCCCGCTTCGGCCAGAGCCACGAAATGTCGAATGTGGTTTGCGCTGTGGATGGGTGCGCCGGCCTCGACCAGTCGTTCTGCGCCCCACCAGCGGGCATGCAAGATAGCCAGCGCCTCGGCCAGCGCCAGGCCGTAGTCGAGCGTTGGCTCTTTCTCGGCTGCCCTGATATGGGTTTCGGAAACGTCGTCCATGAGGATGTGATAGCGTTGGATGTCGGCCGAGTAAACAGCATGGTAGCAACGCAGCAGCGGGGGGCCCTTCACATCCACGTAGTCGCGGGTGTAATAGTTGACTTCGGATTCGTCGAAGGACTCATCGTCGGGGGCGGCGTTGACCATTTTCAAGAACAGACGGCGAGGCAACGAGCCGTGGGCATCGTGGCTATAGTTCACGACCAGGGTGACGTTGCTCGACCAATTCCCCTGCCCCGCGCTGACTTCGAATGATGTCACCGCCCCGCGGGTCAAGGCGCCGCGGTGCCTGAGTACGGACGTAAGCCACTCAGGTGTGACCTGGCCGAGGCTCGTGATCACTTTGTCTGGCGGCATTGCGTCATTTTCTATGGTCTGCATCAGCGTTCGCTTAGCGGGGCCGGTCACCGTACTGCCGACCTCGTGTACAAAGAGTGATGTCATAGTCTTTCACCAGTGAAAACCGAGCAGATTCCAGTAGTTGAGCCAGGGGATGAAAAGGAGGGAGACCAGGATGAACAGGCCGTACAACGCCAGCACTTGGCACCTTGGGTTTGTGTCGTCGCCGGGCGCCTTGCAAATCGCTGGGATGAACGCTAGAATAGGTTTATGGATACGATCCTGACCACGGTTCCTGCTCATTTCGATGGGGTGCAGATCAAGCTTGATGTGCCGATCAAGTTGACAGCTGATGCGCGCCTGCTGATCACCATCCTCGACCAACCCGACGCCCATCTTGCTCTAGTCCAGTCCGCCATGAAAGCGGCAGAACCGGTGTTTGCGCGGGTGTGGGATAACGACGAAGACGCCGTGTATGACGACCTATAGACAGGGCGATATTCTTCTTGTTCCGATCCATTTACCGACCACAGCGGGGTGAAACAGCGTCCTGCAGTCGTATTGAGTGGCGTCAAGTACAATCGAGGGCATCCTGATATTATCCTGGCGCCGGTCTCAAGCCAAGTTATGGCCAGACCAGACGAAGTATCGATTGCTGACTGGCGGGTTGCTGGTCTTCTTAAGCCGAGTGTGGTGAAGCCTGTTCTATCTTCATTCGATGTTAGTCTGGTGAGAAGGCATCTGGGAGTTCTGGGATATGATGATCTGGAAGCGGTGCGTGCGTTGTTCAGTCGGATTTTCGACCTGAGCTAACGCCGCTCAGGTCAATACCGGCTCGTCGCGGGCGGTGGCGTTCTGCGAACGTTTGGCGAACTGCGCCAGCACCTGTTGGGCGTCGTACTTCTTGTCCTGAGTACAACGAAGGATCGGAAGCGGGCGAAGCGATACTTCGCATGTCGATGGCGTCCTGGATGCGGCGGCGGAGCGGGGCGAAGATGAGGGTCGCGGCGGAAGGAGCAAACCAGCCCCAGCTTTGGGCGATGTCCCCGGCCGCCGGTGCACAGACCGTAACTTGGACAAGCAGGGTGGCCAGAAACATAGTGCTGGCAATGACCAGCGGCAGCCAGGCCAGCCAGCGGAGGAAGCGAGGGGCTTGGCGTGGGGCGTTCATGACGGGTTTTCTTTTGCCAACAAGGCTTCGATTTCATCGGCGGCCTTCGTCGCGCCGCCAGCTGCACGCAGCGTGTCGCCGATGTGTTTCGCCTCGGCCTGGAAATGCGGTTCTGTTAGCAGCCGTGTGGCGCTGGCGCGCAGGGCGGCGGCGCTGATCTGCGTCTTCTTCAGCATCAGCCCTGCCCCCAGCTCGACGACCCGCATGGCATTGAGGGTCTGCTCTTCTTGCTGCGGGATCAGTAGTAGCGGCAGGCCCAGGTAGAGACCATCGTGGATGCTGTTCAGCCCGCCATGGGTGATGAACAATGCCGCTCGCTTCAACACCTCGATCTGGGGAACCCAGGCGTGGATGGCGATGTTTTCGGGCAGGACGCCGAACGATTCGGGAGCGATGCGATTGCCTGTGGTCATAATGACGAATTGCTCGCCGCCAGCGAAGGCATCGATGCAGGTCTGGAAAAAGGCCCGGTCGTCGTTGTTCAGGGTGCCGAGCGAGACGTAGACCAGGGGTCGCCCCTGAATCCGCTCGAACGAAAACGACTCGTCCGCAGTCGCATGGCCGGGTGTCCAGCCCACAAAACGGACGGAAGCAGGCACGGTGCTGGCAAAGGGCTGAAAATAGGATGAGGTATAGCTGATGGAGATGTCGCCCAATGAATTGAGCATTGAGTAAGGCGAGGGGGGAGGGGCGCCATAGCGTTGAGCCAGCACCCGCGCCAGCTTGTTGGCCTCAATGCCGGTGCGGAAATCACGCAGTATCATGGGGACAAGGAGAGGAAGCAGCTTGAGCATGACTGACGGCGGCGGCGACGCCGACGGCGCCAACGACAGCGATGCCACCGCCGGGACGTGCAGAGCGTGGGCCGCCAGATAGCCCCAGGGACACATGCCATCGAAGAGGATGTAATCGGGTTGGATATCAGCCGCGGCGGTCAATAGTTCGGGCAGAATATCACCTGCGGTCGTCAATAGATCATAGGCAACCTTTTGGGGCCGGCCGCCATGCAGCCCGCGGGCATCGAAATAGTCATCGCCCACAGTGCGATAGGGCCGAAACGTGGCGCCTGTGGCTTCGACGGCGGTGCGAAAACCATCGCTGACATAGTAGGTGATCTCGTGCCCCCGGCGGGTAAGCTCGGCTACCAGCGGCAGCGATGGGGTGACATGTCCATGTGCAGGTACGTTGAAGAAGATCGCTTTGGGCATGAGGGCCTCCTGGCGGCGTGATAGCGATGCTCGTTACGTCCACTTTAGGCTTCGTCCGTCCCGAAATCGTTACGAAAAGCGTTACGAAGGATTGAGGTCAACAGCAAGCGCGTGAGACGTTGCGGCGATTCCAAGAGGGTGCTCTGAGACTGGATTGATGATCCATACCTTTACGCCTTCCGGCTGCAGTGTCTCCTGCACCACCCGCTCCAACTCGGCCAGCAGCGCCTCCATGTCGGTCTCGTCGCGGGCGGTGCGGGCGAAGGCGGCCAGCACCTGCTGGGCGTCGTACTTCTTGTCCTGAATGCAACGAAGGATTCAGAAGCGGGCGAAGCGATACTTCGCATGTCGATGCCGTGCTGGATACGACGGCGGAGCGGAGAGGACGAGCCAAACGTCCCTCTGAACACTCTCTTGCTCACGTAAATACTTGGATGGTATGATGCCATTGTGTCTGAAAGCATCCCCCACCCAGAGCAAGCCCGAATCGACCCACGCAAGTTGCGGGATTATGCCCTCAATCCGAACCATGAGTCTGGGCGCTTCAAAGCCGCTTTCTTTGTGCAGATGGGGTATCGAGCCGAGCAATGGCAGCGTCTGGAGCGTGATATTCGAGAGCAACATCTCACGCAACAAGCTGAGTCTGGCCAACCCTCTCTCTACGGCGTGAAATATACCATTACAGCGCCGCTGCTTGGACCTGTAGGCCAGGCGCGCTGGGTTACAACGGTATGGATCGTAAAGCCAGGTCATGATTGGGCAGAACTTGTCACCATCGAACCGGCCGTTCGCCGAAAGGAATAGGAACATGAATCATCCAGTCCAATTGCTTGATACAGTCATCGCCACCGCAAATTTTTCCGATCACTTTGTGCTGGCGGGTGATCTGGGTACAGTCGTCGAAATTTACAGGATCCCTTATCTGGCCTACGAAGTCGAGTTCGTGAATCCCGACGGGTCGACGCGCGCGCTCCTGACCCTGACGCCTGACCAGGTGCGCAGCTTGTCTCGACTTGATGTACTAACCACCCGCCAGCTTGCTTTGGCTGCATAATCAAAAACACCCACATCCTTCTTTCAGACAGATCTAAAGCTATCGAACCGTTCTTCGGAGCTTCTTGTTTGCGCAGCCACACGCTGACCCCCTTCGGCTGCAGCGTCTCCTGCACCACCCGCTCCAGCTCGGCCACCAGCATATCCAGATCAGGTTCGTCGCGGGCGGTGCGGGCGAACTGGGCCAGCACTTTGGCCGCGTCGTACTTCTTACGGTAGAAACGCCGGTCGATGACGTCCTGGATGCGGCGGCGGAGCGGGGCGATGGGTACATCGCTGGCGGCGATGAAGGCGGATGAGTACATCCGGGGGTGGAGAGGGCGAGGGGGAACTACTGGCATATCAGATTCAGGTTTTGAGAAATGCGCATAGGATGCTCATTGCAGCCGTTTCGTGGCCGTGTTAGAATAAGAGCCGGAAGGTAAGAATGTTCATCGATGCGTTTGTCTGGTTGCCTGAAATTGTCGACAAGTTGCTCGACAAGCACGACGTGTCTCCCGAGGAAGTGGAGCAAGTTTTCTTCGGTCGCCCCCGCTTCCGCTATCACGAAAAGGGTCGCGTCGAAGGCCAGGACATGTACACGGCATTGGGACAAACCGATTCAGGACGTTTCCTTATCGTCTATTTTATCTTCAAACCGTATCGACGGGCGCTCATTGTGAGCGCCAGAGATATGGATGTGAGCGAGCGCAGGCGCTATGAACGAAAGTAATTACGACAAGGATCCCATGCCAGAGGAATTCAGAACCTTGGCAGAGGCCGCCGACTTCTGGAACACGCACAGCCTCGCCGATTATTGGGAAGAAACCCATGAGGTTGAGATCGAGGTGAGGGCTGCCAGACGTCAGTGGGTTCCACTGGCATCCCATGTGGCCACCAAGGCATCGGAGCGTGCACGGCGAGAAGGTGTTTCGGTCGAGACATTGGTCAACCTTTGGGTGGCTGAGCGCCTTGAAATGGTGGTTTGACTAGTTTTCAGCGCCTGTGGTGGCACTGCCGGTGATGGCAGGATTTCGTAGGCCTTTGGTCTCTCTCAGCCACACCTGCACCCCCTCCGGCTGCAGGGTCTCCTGGATGACGCGCTCCAATTCGGCCACCAGCGTATCCAGGTCAGGTTCGTCGCGGGCGGTGCGGGCGAACTGGGCCAGCACTTTGGCCGCGTCGTACTTCTTGCGGTAGAAGCGGCGGTCGATGCCATCCTGGATGCGGCGGCGGAGGGGCGCAAAGAGAGCGGCGATGAGTAGGGTGGAGAGAACGAGCACGATTGGGGACTGCTGGCCGGTGACGGAAGAAAACAAGCGCTGGAGCAGGAGCACGCTGCCAAAATATATGAGGGCAAGCAGCGCGGTCACGGCCGTGTATTGCAGCGTTTTGCGGATGATGATGTCGATGTCGAAAAGGCGGTAGCGGGTGATGGCAATGGCCATGCAAATCGGCAAGAGCACTGGCAGCCACAGAACGAAATCAAGCTTGTCCCGCACGCTGCCAAAGATAAGCACAGCGGCGAGAAAGATCGAGAACGTCAGTCCTAGCCCCAACCCCATGCCCAGGGTCAACCAGCGCAACTGCGCCCGCGCCACCGACTCGCGCACCGTCAACCAGTTGTGGATCAGGCTGCCGAAGATGGCGATGAGCGCCAACGCAAGCACGCCAATAAACATCGGCAGGGTCACGTTCTGCCAATACAAATCACCCGTCGTGATCACCAGATACGCGCTCGCGGCCGAAATCAGCAAGGGCACGCCGTAGAGCAGAGCCGGCAAGAGGCGCGGCAAGAGGCGCAGCGGCGCTTTCACGACTGGGAACGCCAACGCCAGAAGAATCAGGGTCGGGAAGAAGTACCAGCCCCACGAACTGGGAATGAATGACCCTACGAATCGCAGCAGGGGCGAATAGGTAGAGAGATAGAGTTGGTTGATGCCAAAACCAAACCATTGCACGGCAAAATAGAAGCCGAAGAAGAGGAAGAGATAGCGGGCGCCGCGGTTGCCGGGACGCACAAAAAAGGCGAAGGCGACGACGAGGATGCTGATGAGCGTGACCAACAGATCGCGCGGATTCTCCTGCCAGCGCAACACCAATCTACGCACCAGCACCCAGGCGTCGGGCTGCACCAACGTCACGTCCACCTCCAGCGGCTGTCCCCCTCGCTGCACAGTGTAGCGCAGCACCTGCCCGACGCGCAGTTCGGGCGGGAAGGGCGGAATCTGCCCGCTTGCCAGGGCCTGCCCGTCGATAGCTGTCACCCGATCCCCTTCTTGCAGGGACGAGGGAACGCCAGCGATGTTGTACTCGACCTCGTAGCCGCCGTCGGGATCGAGTGGGCCGTTTTGGCTCCAGCCATCCTGGGGGAATTGCGTCGCCCACTGCGTGAACAAAATCAATCCCACAATCCAGGCGCCGACGACGGCAAGTGTCAGCCAGGCGCTGCGGTCAAATTTGGATTCGTTCATTTGCTCTCCTTCCGCAACCACAGACCCACGCTCTCTGGCTGCAGCGTCTCCTGCACCACGCGCTCCAACTCAGTCAGCAGCGCGTCCATGTCGGTCTCGTCGCGGGCGGTGCGGGCGAAGGCGGCCAGCACCTGCTGGGCATTGTACTTCTTGCGATAGAAACGCCGGTCGATGCCATCCTGGATGCGACGGCGAAGCGGGGCGAAGATGGCAGCGATCAGCAGGGTGGAGAGGACGAGCACGATTGGGGACTGCTGGCCGGTGGCGGAGGAGAACAGACGCTGGAGCAGAAGGACGCTGCCGAAGTAGATGAGGGCAAGCAGGGCGGTGACGGCCGTGTATTGCAGCGTTTTGCGGATGATGATGTCGATGTCGAAGAGGCGGTAGCGGAGAATGGAGATGCCGATGGCGGCCAGGACCAGGGCAAATACGAGACGAAAGAGGCTCAAATGGATCATCGCCACGATCAGGTCTGGGCCAAGCCGATCCGGGTTGGGCGAGCCAAACGCAAAAGGAAACACCACAACGCCGAGGACGACAGCTATCAACGACAGGGTGAACACCACCCATTTGATCTGTTGCCGTTGAATGGCATCTGCGCGCCAGAAGTAGCGATACACCTGACTGCCAATGGCCGACAACACCAGGGCGGTAGACAACCACGCCGCTGCCGGAAACTCGGAAAGTCCGGCGTCCCTCGTGAGATGCAAGACCACCTCTAACACAATCAGGCCGCCCCATAACCAAGCCAACCACCGCGCCCACATGGGGACGGGCCGTCCATTTGGAAAGAAGTAGAAAGTGATAAAAAAGAGCTGCCAGCCGATGGCGCCGAGAATTTCATCAGCCACAGCCAGCGTCGGGACCAGTTCAATGAGCGGGGCAAATGTCTCACCCAAAGCAGCCATAGTGGCGCAGAGAAAAGCCACATAGACTCTGAACCAACTCGTCGCACCCCGCCAGAGCAGAAGAAGAAGCACCAGCAAGGCAACAGGCAACATAGAGAGGCCGCTAACCAGATTGACCCAGGCCATCGTGGTATCCGGCCACCCCAATTCCGCCAGCGCCGCCTGCGTTTGCGCGGCCGTCCACGCATCGTTGGGTACATTGAAACTATCCGAGTTCAGGTGCGTCTCTGCGTAATGTGGGTACAAAGCCAGGCCGGCAGCCAGACGCGCCAACATGACCAAAGCGTAAACCACCACCAGCCAGCGGGCCAGACGGAGCCAGGGGCTTTGACTGTGGGTGCGGGAATCAAGGTCTGCGTTCATGGTTACCATTTCCGGTTTTCTCCGGCCGGTCGTATCCACACACTCACCCCCTCCGGCTGCAGCGTATCCTGCACCACGCGCACCAATTCGGCCACCAGCGTATCCAGGTCAGGTTCGTCGCGGGCGGTGCGGGCGAAGGCGGCCAGCACCTGCTGGGCATCGTATTTCTTGCGGTAGAAGCGGCGGTCGATGCCATCCTGGATGCGGCGGCGCAGGGGCGCAAAGATGGCGGCGATCAGCAGGGTGGCCGCGATGACCACCACCCAGGCAATCTGCGCCCAGCGTATCCATTTCGGCCCGCTGTTTTCGTCCTGTTTCATCGGTTCTCCTTCATGTAGCCGAGGCGCGGCGTCGTGCGTTCCCTGCCGCTGCAACTTCCCAGACAGCGGGAAACGCACGACGCTTCACGTTTCACGCCTCACTCACCGCTCGGCGTCAGCCCGTGCAGATAGGCGAACATTGCCCGTAGATCATCATCGCTGGCGAACTTGTCGAATTCCTGCCACGGCATGTCCTCGCTCACCGTCTCGCCGCTGGGGTCCACGCCCGTGCGGAACAAAGTCATGAACTGCTCCTCCGTCCAGGTGGGGACGATCTTGGTCAGGTTGGGGCCAGGCGGCGGACCGCCCCCTGCCACCCCGCCTTCCAGCTTCTCGCCGTGGCAATCAACGCAGCCCGCAAACGAGATCAGGTATTGGCCATATTCGGCGGTGGGGCCGGGGGGTGGGGCGATCACCGGCTGGGTGATGGCCGGCTGCACCGAGGCCAGCGGCGCCATGAAGGTGAAGGCGACGCCGATCAGATTCAGCCGATTGGCAGGGGTGTTCGGTTCGACAGCCGGCTGCGAGCGCAGATAGGCCACCAGCGCCTGTACGTCCTCATCGCTCATGTTGCGATATATCCGCGAAGGCATGACGATCAGCGAGCGCCCGCTCTTGTGCACGCCCTCGCGGATGGCCCGGATGATCTCGCCATCCGACCAACTGGCGAAATGGGCCGGGGTCAGGTTCGGCGCGTAGAGCGTGCCCACCGGCGGCGCGCCCCCTTCGCCCCCCAAGAAGTTCTGCCCTTCCAACGGCAGTTGCCCATCTGCCGTGTGGCAGCCGGTGCAAACTTGGGCGATGCGCTCGCCGCGAGCAACCTGCTCCGGCGTCATCGCCACTGTCACATCCGCAACCGGATTGCCGTGTTTGGCATTCAGGCGCATGGCCCCCACCAGCCCGCCGACGAAGACCACCGCCAGCAAAACCGTGAGCAGTCCGGTAAGGATCATCCCCACCCACTTCAGCACGCCATTTCTGGCCCGCCGCGCCCGCAAAAACAGAAAGACGAATAGGGCGATCAAAGCCCCGATGATAACGAAATTGAGCCAACTAACCATGGTGTTCCTCCTGGAAACGTGTGGATGTGAAACGTGAAGACGTGAGAGCGTGAAACGTGAAGCGTGAAACGTGAAACGTGAAACGATGACCTACCCTTGTCTACTTATCTACTTGTCTACTTGTCTACTTATCCCCTCCCTTCCAGCCAACCCAGCACCAGCCCATAAAGCAGATGGGCGACCAGCAGATGCCAGGCGGAGATTTGCAGCATAGGCGATGTGACCCCACGCAGCAAAACTTGGGCGACCACATACAAAATCAGGCCGAAGCCCAACCCTAGCAGCCATGCCGGAGCCTTCACCCGCCCGCGCACTGCGTTGAGCACGACCCCGCCCACCGCCCCATACACCACCGAGACGGCCAGATGACTGAGCGCCCCCGCAGCCGGCGTCACATTGCCGGCGCCGAAACGGCTGAGCAGTTCGGCTGGACCAGCGCCCGCCGCCAGACTCACGACGATCAGATACACCGCCATCGCCACGCCGGCGATCAAGCCAGGGATCAGTCCACCGGCGGCGGCATCGCCAATACTCGTTCTCGATTTGTTCGCTACACTTGACATATTCATAAGTCCTCCTCATGTCTTTGATCGGATGTTTTTTCTCGGAGGCGACACACTCTGTCAGCGCAGCGTCTCTCGATTTCCCACACTCTACCCCGCCGCCGTCCCGAAATCGTTACGAAAAGCGTTACGAAAGTCTTCCTCGCCTCTTGTTCGTCACTTTTTTCGACCTGATTTACAATACGCCTACGAGATCACAAACTTCCGAAATCTCGCGTCCTCATCGACACCCCCAATGCCCAGCCTCGAACTACGCCTCTTTGGCTCACCCGACCTGCTGCGCGACGGCCAGCCCGTCCACTTCGACACGCGCAAAGCCCTGGCCCTGCTCGCCTACCTCGCTTTGACCGCGCAAGCCCACAGCCGCGACAGCCTGGCCGTCTTATTCTGGCCCGAATTCGACCAGACCCATGCCCGCGCCACCCTGCGCCGCACCCTCTCCTCGCTCAGCGCCGCGGTCGGCCCCCATCATCTCGCCGTGGACCGCCAGACCATCGGCATCCACCCCACCGCCGCGCTTGTTTGCGATGTCGCCCGCTTCACCGCCGCTATTGCTCGCGTCCGCGGCCATGCGCACTCCCCGGCCCTGTCTTGCCCCGACTGCACTCGCTGGCTACAAGAGGCCACCCAACTCTACCGCGGCGATTTCATGGCTGGCTTCTCCCTGCGCGACAGCCTCGAATTCGACGACTGGCAACTCACCCAGACCGAACACCTGCGCCGCGAACACAGCTTCGCCCTCGACCGCCTCACCGCCCTCCTCATTACCGGCGGCGAAATGACCGACGCCCTCCCCTATGCCCGCCGCTGGCTCAACCTCGACCCCTTGCACGAACCCGTCCACGCCCGCTTGATGCAACTCTACGCCTGGACCGGGCAGCAATCGACAGCCCTGCGCCAATACCAAGACTGCGTCCACATCCTCGACCGCGAACTCGGCGTCCCGCCCCTGCAAGAAACGACCGCCCTCTACGAAGCCATCCGCGACCACCACCTTCCCCCTCCCCCCGTCTCTCCCTCTCCCCCTCCCCCCGTCTCTCCCTCTCCCCCTCCCCCCGTCTCCCCCTCCCACCCCCTCGTCGGTCGCGAGACCGAAATAGCGGCGCTCTCACAAGCCTACGCCGCCCCGTCCACCCGCCTGATCGCCATCATCGGCGAAGCCGGCATCGGCAAAACCCGCCTGGCCGAAGAATTTCTGACCGCGGCGCGAGCGCAGGACGGCGTTGTGCTCACTGCCGCCTGCTACGAAGGCGAAACCGCTCTGGCCTACGGCCCCATCCTCGCCGCCCTGCGTAGCGGCCTCGCCCAACCCGGCGCCTCCTCCCGGCTGTCAGCACTCCCCCCCCGCATTCTGGCTGACTGCGCCCGCCTGCTGCCCGAACTCAGCACCCTCACCCCCGACCTCAACCCCGCCCCACCCATCGACGCCTCCGCCGCCCAACTCCGCCTGTTCGAGGCCGTGCTGGAGCTTGTACAAACCCTGCTGACCGGCCCTCGCCCCGGCATCCTCTTCCTCGACGACGCCCAGTGGGCCGACGACGCCACCCTCGACCTCCTCGCCTTCGTCATCCGCCGCCTGCAAACCCGCCCCTCTGCCAACGCCCCCCGCGCCCTTGTTGCCTGGCGCAGCGAAGACATCGGCCCCGAACATCGTTTGTCACGGCTCTTGGGCGAAGCCCGCCGCGGGGGCGCCGCCGCCAGCGTGGAACTCAGCCGCCTGAGTCTCACCGCCGTGTGGGAATTGGTGCAAAACGCTTGGGGCACAAAGGCCGATCCCCGCCTTGGCGAGCGTTTGCTCGCCGAAAGCGAGGGGCTGCCGTTTGTGTTGGTGGAATATCTGAATCTGCTGCACCCCGATAGCGACCTCCTGACCGCCGATTGGCCGCTCCCGGCCAATGTACAGTCACTGCTACACGCCCACCTTGCCCGCATCAGCGAGACCGCCTGGCAGACGCTCACCACCGCTGCCGTGATTGGGCGCAAGTTCGACTTCGAGAGCGTGCGCGCGGCCAGCGGTCGCAGCGAAGACGAAACCATCGCCGCGCTGGAAGAATTGGCGGTCAAGGGCCTGGCGACCGAACTCCGCCCCGATGCGCCCGACTTATCTCCCACGTTCGATTTCCGGCACGAAAAACTGCGCACGCTGGTGTACGAAGAGACTGGTCTGGCCCGCCGCCGTCTGCTTCACCACCGGGTGGCTGAGCATCTGGCAAAGGGTGCGCACGACCCCCGCAAAAGCGGTCCTCTGGCCGGGCAGATTGCCCGCCACTATCTCTTGAGCGGCGAGATGGAGGCGGCCGCCGCTTTCTTCCACCTGGCCGGCGAACACGCCCGCAGCGTCTACGCCCACACCGAGGCCCTCGCCCACTTCCGCGCCGCCCTCGCCGCCGGACACCCTCAGCCCGGCTTGCTGCACGAAGCCATCGGCGACCTGCTCACCCTCGCCGGCGACTATCAGACGGCGCTGCGCGCGTACGAAACTGCCGCCACCTACGGCGATCCGCTGGCATTGGCCCGGCTTGAACACAAATTGGGCGCGGTCTACCACCGGCAGGGCGACTGGCATTTGGCCGAAAGCCACTTCCAGGCGGCGCTAATGGCCTTGGGCGAGGGCGAACCCACCGTTCTCCATGCCCACATCTACGCCGACTGGAGCCTGACCGCCTATCGGCTGAACCAGAGCGGAGGGCGGGCGCAGGAACTGGCCGGTCGGGCGCTATCGCTGGCCGAAGAAACCGGCGACCGCCGCGCCCTGGCCCAAGCGCACAACCTCCTCGGCATCCTGGCCAAAAACAGCGGCCAGATGGAAGCGGCGGCCATCCATCTCGAACAAAGCCTGGCCCTGGCGCGAGAACTGGCCGATCCCGGCGCCCAGGCCGCGGCCCTGAACAACCTCGCCCTCCTGCACGCGGCCACCGGCGACCTGCCCCAAGCCCTCGACCTGACCGCCCAGGCCCTCGAACTCTGCACCGCCAGCGGCGACCGCCACCGTCAGGCCGCGCTGCTCAACCACATGGCCGACCTGCTGCACGCTGCCGGCCGCGGTGATGAGGCCATGGCTCGGCTCAAACAGGCGGTCGTGATTTTTGCCGAAATCGGCGTGACGACCGGCGAACCGCAGCCGGAGATTTGGAAGCTGGTGGAGTGGTAGCGTCTTTCACTGCCGCAACAACAAAGCACTTTGCTGTGTCGTCAGGACTGTTGTATGATGTCTTACTTTCATCCAACCAGTAGGTGCACACATTGTCCAGTTTGCAAATTGATCTCCCTTTCGATCAGGCGGGGCCAGATGAGGCCATCGTCGTGACGGGTGCAGCCGGGAAGACGGGCCGCACCATCATCAGAGCACTTGCAGCGCGCAGCCGACGGGTACGCGCCTTTGTTCGGCGTCCCGATCAGGTAGACATGGTGAGGGCAGTGGGGGCGCAGGAAGTTGTCATAGGCGACTTGCGGGACGCGGAGGCGGTCGGCCGGGCGTTGGCGGGGGCGCGTGCGATCTACCACATCTGCCCCAACATGAACCCCGAGGAGACAGTCATTGGGGACCTCGTCATCGCCGCGGCCATCGCCGCGGCGACGCCGCGCTTCGTCTATCATTCGGTGCTGCACCCGCAGACCGAGACCATGCCCCATCACTGGCAAAAGCTGCGGGTGGAGGAGAAGTTGTTCGAGTCTGGGTTGCCGTTCACGATCCTCCAGCCGGCGGTTTACATGCAGAACTTGCTGGCGCAGCGCCAGGCGATAGGGGCGAGTGGCGTTTATCCTGTACCTTATGCGGCCAATACCCGGCTGAGTTTCGTCGATTTGGAGGACGTGGCCGAAGTTGCCGCCCGCGTGTTGACCGAATCAGGTCACGTGGGGGCCACTTACGAGCTGGTCGGTACAACGGCGCTCTCGCAGATCGAGATCGCAGCCATTCTGAGTCAGCAGATGGGGCGCTCTGTGCAGGTGGAAGTGATCGCTCGCGATGTCTGGCGACAGCAGGCCGAAGCAGTGGGCTTGGACGCCTATGCCATCACGACCCTGCTGCAAATGTTCGTTTACTACGAATCCTACGGTTTTGTCGGCAACTCCAACGTTCTGCGCTGGCTGCTGGGGCGCGAGCCTACCAGCCTGGAGACTTTTATTGCACAGCACGAGGCTCTGACATGCAACACCAGCTTCGTTTCGGGCTGATCGTCGTTTGTCTGCTGGTCGCGATCATTTTGGCAAAGACCGGCCACGCGCAAACGCCGACGCCCAACCAGGAACCTGCTGCCCAACAATCCCCTGATTTCAGCAACCTGATCCCGCTGGCATGCAATCCCGATGGCGTTCAGGCCAGCGGCGCTGTCTATCGCATCTGTATGCCGTTCCTGTGGAATGGCGACCTTTTGGTCTACGCACATGGTTACGTCTCGCCCCAGCGGCCCGTTGGCATCCCTGAGGATCAACTGAGTCTACCCGGCGGCCCTTCTCTGCCAGATGTAGCGAACCTGCTGGGCTATGCCTTTGCTGTGACGAGCTACAGTGTCAATGGTCTGGCTGTGCAGTCAGCGCTTGCCGACCTGGTTGATTTGGTGAACATTTTCACCCAGGCAAAAGAAGCGCCGCGTCGCGTCTTGCTGGTGGGTGTTTCCGAGGGCGGGCTGATCGCAACTCTGGCCGTGGAGCGGCGTCCCGATGTGTTTGCGGGCGGGCTGGCGTTGTGCGGCCCTTACGGTAGTTTTCAGGGGCAGATCGACCATTTTGGCGATGGGCGCGTCGTTTTTGACTACTTCTTCCCCGCCTTACTACCGCCCTCGCCCGTTGCCATTCCCCCCGATCTGGCAGCGAACTGGGAGGACGCGTACACAACGATTGCGCAGCCCGTCCTCCTCGATCCCGCCAACGCTGATAAAGTCGAACAATTTCTGGCCGTGACCAAATCTCCCTTCGACGCCGCCGATCCCAACACGAAGGAGGCAACCATCCGGCAAATGCTATGGTACAACGTTACAGCGACCAATGACGGCAAGGAAAAGCTGGGCGGCCAACCCTACGACAATCAGCGCAGGGTGTTCACAGGCTCGGCGGATGATGTGACGCTGAATCGGCAGGTACAGCGTTTCAGCAGCGATCCAGCGGCGCAAACGACCATTGCCGTTGCCTACGAGACAACCGGCAAGCTCACACGACCGCTATTGACCATGCACACAACGGGCGATCCCATTGTGCCGTACTGGCAGATGATTCGCTACCGGGCGAAGACCTATGTTGCCGATAACATCGCCCTCAACGAGACTCGGACAGTCGCCCGTTACGGCCATTGCAGCTTCACTTCGTTGGAACTCCTGGGCGCGTTCAATCGCCTGCGCGAGATGATGGACAGCCCACCGCCCTACCAGCCCGTTCAGCGTGTCTTTTTCCCTCTGAATTATCAGCCCTGACCAGGATGCTGCCGCGTAAGGCTGGGATTGCCTGGTTATCTACCCCTGCTTCGGCGGCTCGTCGAAATCGTTGAATTCCTTTCTTGCCCCTCCACCCGCCCCCGAAACACCTCCCTCAACCCCGCCTCCTCGATCCGCCCGGCGATGAAATCGACATGCACGCGGCTTTGCTGGCGCAACGCCTCGGCCCGCTCGTGATCGCCCGCCGCCTCGGCCATCTGCGCTTGCGTGAGCAGGATGCGCCTCAGGTCGGGGCGAATTCCCAACACCGTCGCCAGGCTGAAGGCTTCGGTCAGGACGGAGGTAGCCGCTTCGGTCTGGCCGGCCGCCAGCAAGGCGCGCGCCCGCAAGTGCAACGCCCACGGCAAGTTCAGCCGAAAGCGATGGCGCTGGAGATAGGCCACGTGCTGGTCGCTGAAAGCGAGTGCGTCATCGATCTGGCCCGATGACAGCGCCAGGGCCGACTTGGTCCCCAAGACCAGATCGACGATGAAGGGATTGTCGCTGTCGCTGATGGCCACGCCAGCCATCGCCGCCACCGCCGCGGCCTGGTCGCCACTTGCCAACAGCAGATGCCCCAGAACCGCTCGCAGGCCCGGCGTCAGCGTCGGCATGTTACGCTCGGATGCGGCCAGACCATCGCCGGCCACCTCCAAACCCTGTTGGATGGCGCCCACATCCAGATAGGTCAGGGCCAGGTAGGCGCTCATCAATGCCTGCGCCACCAGATAACCGGCTTCCTGACCGAAGCGGATGCTATCCTTCATGGTCTCAATTGCCTGGCTCATCTCGCCGGCGCGCCAGTGCAGTATCCCGACGGCGGAACGGCTGTAGGACTGTCCCCAAGCGTTTTGGATGGCGTCGCTGATAGCCTGGCTTTCTTCGGCGCAGGCCCTGGCTGCATCCAATTCACCGAAAAGCCCGAAATAGAGGCCGGACGTGGCCAGATTGTCGGCCAACATGGCGCGGTTGTCGAGTTGGCGCCAGAGTTCGGTTGCCTGGCGGAGCGAGACGGTCGCCTCGTCGGGATGACCGGTCCAGGTGTAGACATGGCCGAGGTCGTTGAGCAGAAACGCCTGCACTTCCAGCAGGTCCGGGCTGGGCGACGTGGCGCTGGCGTCCGTTTGCTGGCCGATGAGGGAGATGGCCTTCTCGCCCAATGCCAACGCCTCCTGATTGTGGTTGGTGAAGCGATAAAGGTTGAGCTGACTCCAAAGGATGCGGGCCTCGGCAACGCCGTCGCCTAGCTCGCGCGCCAGGCCCAGCGCCTGCGCCGCCAGGTGTTCGGCCTGGGCGGGGTCGAAGAGCGGGTTGGCCGTGCTCCGCAGCAGAGTCTGGTGGACCAAAGCCTCGAGTTCGATCTGGCGGTTGCCCTGCCGGGCGCAGACCATCTGCATCTGCTCGTAGTTGGCCAGGGCCAGATGATGGCGGCCCAGCAATTCCAGGGCGCGCCCGCGATGACCATACAGCTTCCTCAAGCGCAAGCTGTCGTCCAGCCGCAGCGCCAGTTCCAGGCCCTGTTCATAGTGGGCGATGGCTTCGGTCAGGGCATATTTGCGCTGGGCGGCGTCGCCGGCACGCTCGGCATAGTAAAGGGCGCGGGCGTCGTCGCCCGCCTCGACATAATGGCGGGCGAGCAGGCTGGCGTTTTCATCCAGGCGGTCGGGATACAGCCGCTCGATGCACTCGGCCACCCGGCGGTGGATGGCTCGGCGGCGAGCGCGTAGCAGCGATTGATAGGCGCTATCCTGGGCGAGGGCGTGCTCGAATTCGTAAGCGCCGCCGAGGGCCGCGGCTTCACTTTCCAGCGCCTGGCGAATGAGTTGACTCTGTTCCAACTGCCCCAACAACGATTCCAGACTCATGATCCCATCACCGCCTGCACATCGGGGCGATGGCGGAAAGAGGCAGCCAGGTCGGGGTCGCTGAGATTGCCGAGGATGAAGGCGATGTGCGCCCGCGCCTGTGCCAATTGCGCCGCCGCCTCGCTTGCTCGCCCTTCGCTCGCCTCGACCCGCGCCAACTCTGCCCGCAGCCGCCACAGCAACCGGCGGTACCGCGCCTGTTCGGCGTCGGCGATGGCATCCAATAAGATGAGTTTGGCCTCGCCCCAATGCTCCAAGCCAATCAGCGCCTGCGCTTTTAGCAGCAATATCTCCGCTCGCGTCCGCCCGATCTCAAGGCTCTTCAACGCGGCCAGATCGTCATCGGTGTGCGCCAACGCCGCGTCGAAACGCCCGTGGGCCAGTGTAAGCCGGGCGAGGGTGGAGCGATAGAAGATCACCATGAACGGATTCAGGGTTTGTTCCGTGCTCTGCAGGGTCGCCACCGTTTCTTCGGCTGCGGCCAAATCTCCTCGCTCGATACTCAGTTGCGCTTGCGCAGTCAACAGCGCCAATGCAAAGCCTTCCATCGCACCGCGCGTAATCTGCAAGCCTTGCTCGATCGCTTGCCGCGCACGGTCGTATGCGCCCAGATCGGTAAAGATGATGCTCAGAAGGGCGTTGCTGATGCTGGCCCCGGCAAAGCCAACCTCGCGCGCCTGGCGAATCGCAGTCTCGGTCAATTCGATCGCTCGTTGTGGTTCGCCCCAATCCCAGTAGACATAACCGATGAGAAGGCGGCTGTAAGATTGGCCCCAGATATTGCCGATCGACTGGCTGAGCGCGAAGGCTTCGTCCGAAAGGGCGACGGCCTGCTCGTCGTGACCAACAAAGAACTCATAGCCGCTGATCGAGGCCAGGCTGTCGGCCAGCATGGGCAGATTGCCAAGCTCGCGGAAGATTACGCTGGCTTCGGTCAATGACTGGCGGCCGCGCTGTGTAAGCCCTGCCATCATGTATATGTCGGCCACGTCGTTGAGAATGAAGGATTCAAGCTCGCGCAGTCCCAGCTGCCGGGCGAGCGCCAGCGCCCGGTCGCCGTGTTCGCGCGCCTGCCTTTGTCTGCCGACGGCAAAACGTCCGACGTTGACCAATCCCCAGCGGATACGCGCTTCCGCGGCTTTGTCATCCAGCCTGGCAGCCAGAGCCAACGCCTGCGCGGCCAGGCGTTCGGCTTCGTTGGCGTCGAAAAGGGCGTTGGGGGTGGCGCGCAATTGGCATTGCTCCACCAGCCCGGCCAACGCCAGCGTTTCTTCGCCCTGGGTGCGCCCAGCCTGTTCCAGTGCGACGTAGTTGTTCAGTGCCGCCTCGAACTGCCCCAGCAATTCCATCGCCCGGCCCCTGCGCAAGAACAGGTGCAGCAGGTCGACGAGATCAACGTCATCGGCGACAGTCAGGGCGATCGCGCGCTCGTAATGGGCGATAGCTTCGGGGTTGGCGTACAGCCGGAAGGCGGCGTCGCCTGCCATCCGGTAATACTTCCAGGCGCGCGGCTCGCCCGCCTCGTCCAGATGATAGGCAAGCTGGACAGCGAATTCCTCGAGACGGGTGGGGTAGAGGCGTTCATAGCACTCGGCCACGCGACGGTGCAAGTCGCGGCGCTGTTTGCGCAACAACGAGCCATAGGCGCTCTCGCGCGTCAGGCTGTGCTGGAATTGATAACTCGTTTCCGCTTCTTCCAGCCGCTGCAAGAGCTGCGAATCTTCGAGTTGGCCGAGGAGGGTGGTGAGGAGGGGCATGGATAGCGGCGCTGAGTACAGCGCGGTGACAGGGTGACGGGGTGACAAGGTGACAGGGTGACAAGGTGACGGGGTGACAGGGTGACAAGGTGACGGGGTGACAGGGTGACAAGGCGACGGGGTGACAGGGTGCTATCTATCTTCCTACTCCTTACTCCTTACTCCCTACTTCCCGCTTCCCGCTTCCCCCTCCAATACAGCCGCGAGGATGTTGACATAAAACTTGCGCCCGATGACCGAAGCAATCTGGAGGACGTAGCGCGCTTCTTCGGGCAAGCGGTCGATGCGGGCGGCCAGCACGCCCTGCAAAGTGTCGGGGATGTCGAGCATCTGGATGTCCTGGGTGAGGAGCCAGCGATCATCACGCCGGACGAGCTGCCCGCGGTCGATCAACATGCGCAGCACCTCCTCGACGAAGAAAGGATTGCCCTCGGTCTTGGCCAGGATGAGTTGTCGCACCGGCTCTGGTAGCGAAGCGGCTCCGACCTGCCCCTGGGCGGCCAGCAGATTGCCGACCAATTGGGCGCTCTCGCTGCCCGAAAGTGGCGCCAGATTGAGCCGCAGAGCTGTGACGCCGGGGAGCGAAGGCATCTCGGTGAACAGCCGCCAGCCGGGGGCCGAAGGCTCGACGCGACTGACCAGGATGGCCACCACCGGCGCCGTCGCCGCCACCGACAGAATCTGTAAACCCAGCTCGACCGAGGAAGGATCGGCCCAATGTATGTCTTCGCAGACGATGACGACCGGGCCGGTTCGAGCAAGAGCGTGCAAATAGCGTTTGAAGGCCGCCACGTAGCGGGCCTGGAGCGCCGGGCCATCCAGATACTTCACCGCCGCTACGTCCTCGTCTTCCAGCTTCAGGCCCAGAAGGTGGCCGAAGAAAGGGTAGACTTCGGCGGCGGCGTCGCCCAAACGTTCGACCACGGCCCGGCGCAAGATCGCTCGCGCTTCTTCATCAGGCATATCCGGTGATAAACCCGTCAGCCCGCGCAGCACGTCAATGCTGAGGTGGTGGGCCATGGTCGTGCTGTACGAAAGGCTGCGGGCTTCGACCCAGGTCAGGGGCCGGCCAGCCGCGCGGGCGAAGGACATCTCTTTGGCCTCGGCCACCAGCCGGGATTTGCCCAGCCCCGCCTCGCCCGTGATGCCAACAATCCCGCCTCGCCCGGCCAGGGCGCCATCGAGCGCCTGCATCAGCGCCGCCAATTCCTGGCTCCGGCCCACCAGCGGCGATGACAGCCCGGCGACGCCGCGCAGTTGGCGCGGCGCGGCCTTGCGGCCCAGCACACGATAGGCCCGCACCGGCTCGGCCTTGCCCTTGACTTCGACCCCGCCCAAGTCTTCGACCTCGAAAGCTGGGGCCACCAGCCGGTAGGTGTCGTGGGCGATCTGCACTGTCCCCGGTAGTGCGGTCTGCTCCATGCGCGCGGCCAGATTGATGGCGTCGCCCATGGCCGTGTATTCCATGCGCAAGTCTGAGCCGACCGCTCCCACCACCACCAGCCCGGTGTTGATCCCCACCCGCACGTTGAAATCCAGCCCGTACTGCCGTCGAATCTCCTCCCGAAAGCCTTGCATCGCCCCCACGATCTCCAGCCCGGCCAAGATGGCGCGCTGCGGGTCGTCTTCGTGGGCGATGGGAGCGCCGAAGAAGGCGAGGATGGCATCGCCCATCAGCCGGGCGACGGTGCCTTCGTAGCGGTAGATGGGCGTGATCAGATGCTCGAAGGCTCGATTCATGATTCCCGTCCAATCTTCGGGGTCGAGCGATTCGGCCAGCGCCGTCGAGCCTTTCACGTCCGAAAAGAGGATGGTGACGATGCGGCGTTCGCCCTCCATGGCCCGCGCCGAACGCGCTGCTTCCAGCCGGTCGGCGAATTCCTTGGGAATAAAACGCTGCCAGGGTGGGGCGGATTGCGGATTGCGGATTGCGGATTGCGATTTTTGATATGCGGAATCTGTCGCCTCCGCCTTCTGCCCTCCGCCTTCCGCCCTCCCTACTCCACCCTCCCTACTTCCTACTCCCTCCCCTAGCCTCCAGCCGCAGTTGTCGCAGAATTTGGCCTCGGCGCGGTTGACCGTTCCGCAGTTCGGGCAGGCGCTGGGCAAGCGGAAGCCGCAGTTGTCACAGAATTTGGCGTTGTCGCGGTTGGGGGTTTGGCAGGAGGGGCAGATCATGGATAGTGGTTATTGGTTAGTGGTGATCGTCGTCGTTGACTGTTGATTGTTGACTGTTGATTGTTGACTGTTGACTGTTGACTGTTGACTGTTAACCATCTGTGCTATACTAGCGGCTATGGACGACTTGCAGCGATTGCGCTATGGCTGGGATGGGATGGAAGCGGAAGAGACGCGTCTTCTGCGCCAACTGACTGTGCCTGAAAGCATCGCTCAATTTCTGGCACTACAGACGGAATTCGAACCGTGGCTGCAAGAAACCGAAGCAATCTTTCGCACACAGCGTTTCGAGGCGATAGCGAACTTGCAACAGCGGTTGCTGAAATTGAATGAGCGAAATGGCGCTACGATGAAAAACCTGACAACCGCAGTGGTGAAACTGCAAAAACGATTGGATGGCGCTGGCATCCCGTCGATGGTGATCGGAGGCCTGGCGGTGGGCGCCTGGGGCGAGCCACGACTGACCCGTGATGTCGACCTCAAGGTGCTGGCGTCGCGGAGTGAGCGCAAGCGGATTTTGGACTTACTGACCGGCTACACACCGCTGCAGGCAGATCCTGACGAAAGCTTTCGGCGTCTTGGTTTCGTCTTCTTCCAGGATGAAGATGGCGTCCGCATCGACGTGATGCTGGCCGAGACATCGTTCGATGAGGCTGCCATCGGGCGGGCCAGACAGTCGCCCCTGGTTTCAGGTGAGATGGCGCGCGTCTGTACTGCCGAAGATCTGATTGTATACAAAATGGTGTCGTTGCGCCCGCAAGACCGGGCCGACGTCGAAGGCATCGTCCGGCGGCAGGGAAAGGCGCTGGATCATGCCTATGTGGAGAAATGGCTGCGCGAGTTCGAGCAGGCGCTGGACGACAGCACGCTGCTGACCAGCTATCGTGAACTGTATAAGCGATTCGCTTGAACGTCGGACTGCGCCTGGGCCAGGAATCGGGCGCGTAGATCGTCATCCTTGAACAGAGCGGCGATCTCGGCGATGGTCGCTGCTGCCGCCGCCCGGCTGACCTCAGCCTCCTCGCTGTGCCCCAACGTCGCCCATGCTTGCGCCATGCCTGCCTGCGCTTGCCACAGATACGGGCGCATGCCCATCGCTTGCGCTTCTGAAGCTGCGGCGGTGAAATGGGCCAGAGCGTCATCCCAGGCATTCGCCGCTGCCGCAATTCGGGCCAGGGTCAGGTCGATGAGCGGGTAGACATTGCGCATCGCGCGCGTTTGGACGTACTCGCGCGCCTCCTCCACCTGCCGCCGGGCCTCGTCCAGGCGTCCCTCGGCCAGGGCGAGGCGGCCGAGGCCAACCAGGAAGCGCGGGCGCTCGAGCAACATGAACATGGTGGGATAGTTCAACCCCTTCTGGAAAAGCTCAGCGGCCAGAGTTAGATTGCCCGTTGCAAGCGCGCTCATGCCGGCGTCGGCCCAGGCCGTGCCGCCGCCGATCATTCCGGCCGGGCTGTCGAGCATCCCCAGGGCTTCGGTGTGAAGTTCGAGCGCACGCGGGGCGAAGTCATGGCTGATGTCCAGATAGACCGCCCCCAACGAGGCCAACGGCTGCACCACCAGGAAGGGCATGAACTCTTGCACCGGACGGCAGGAAGCCAAGGACTGCTCGAACAAAGCCACGGCTGCCTGGTACTCCCCGCGCAGCCTGGCAATGAGGCCCTGCGCCCACAGCCCGTAGATGATGGAGTACAGCGCCCCGATCTGCATCGCCAGCTCTGTCCCCTCGCGGGCCACCTCCTGCGCGGTTGCCAGGTCGCCGTTGCGCAGGTGGTAGAGCGGCAGAATGGAGGAAAGGACAGATGCCTCGTGCTCGCGATTGCCCACCTCGCGCGCTAGCCGCAGCCCCTCCTGGGCGGATTGCCAACCCTTGTCGAACTGGGTCATCAACATCTGCGAATTGGAGATATGGTCGAGCGCCATGGCGATCTGCTCTTTCTCGCCCAAGTCGTAGCCGATCTGCACGGTCTCGTCCAGGTAACGGACCACGCCCTCGAAATCAGCGGCAATGGTGCACATCATGCAGCGCACCAGGCTCAGTTCCGAGAGGCCGTATTTGTCCTGGAACTTGCGCGCCAGCCGGTCGGCCTCGTCGATGTAGACTTCGGCCCCGGCAAAATCGCCGGCGCGCATGGCCGTTGCGAAAGCCAGCTTGTTCAGGGCTGAAATAGCCATGGGGTTGTCCCCGCGCTCGCGTGCCACCGCCAACATGGCCTGAAATGTCTGGAGGGCTTCGGGGATCTGGTTCGCAAACGAGAGCGCACTGCCCAGACCCTCGTAGGCGCGTCGGGTCAGGCTGGCGTCGTCCACCGTTTGCAGAATGTCGATTGCCTGCCGATAGAAACCGATGGCTTCGGGCGTGGAATAGGCGTGGGCGGCGTTGTCGCCGGCCTGGACGAGATAGGGCAGGGCGCGTTCGGGCAGGCGGGCCTGGAGGAAATGCCGGGCGATGGGCGCAGCATACTGCGCGTTGACATGGTCGGGTTCGGCCTGCTCCAGGCATTCGGCCACGCGGCGGTGCAATTCCCGGCGCTTGCTGAGCAGCAGGGTCGAGTAGGCCGTCTCTTGGGTGAGAACGTGTTTGAAGGTGTGGATGCGCTGTGGCGCCTGGCTTTTTTCCAGCACCAACTCGCGGCGTTCCAGCTCGATCAAAGCGTCGCCCAGGTGGTCTTCGGGGGCAAAGACTTGTTCCAACACGGGGAAGGCGAACTCCCGCCCGATGACGGCGGCGGTCTGGGCCACGCGTTTGGCGTGGTCATCCAGCCGGTCGAGGCGGGCGGTGATCACCCCGGCCAGGGTGTCGGGCACCGAGATGGTCTCGATCTCCCGCGTCGCCCGCCAGAAGGCGCCATCGCGCACCACCAGCCGGGCATCGAGCAAGGAGCGGATGACTTCTTCGACAAAAAACGGGTTGCCTTCGGCCTTGCGCAAGATCAGTTGGCGCACCTTTTCGGGCAGACCCTCGATGTGTAACAGGTTGGCCACCAGCTGCCGGGCGTTGGCGTCATCCAACGGCTGCAAGAGGAGGGCGGTGTAACGGTCGGGATAGGCAGCCTGGGCGGTCTCGTGGAAGCGCCAGGCGAGTTCATCTGGTCGGGGGCGGAAAAGGGTGATCAGCAGCAGCGGGACTTGTTGTGTGAGCGGCAGGAGTTGTTGCAGCAGGTCGAGTGAGGTGGGGTCGATCCAGTGGATGTCGTCGAAAGCAAGGACAAGCGGCTGTTTGGCGGCCAGGGCGGTGATGTAGCTGGCGATGGCGCCGAAGGTGTGGCCGCGCAATGCGGGCGGCTCCAGATAGCGGACGCGGTCGAGGTCGTCGCCGCTGAGTTTCAGGCCCAAGACCGCACCAAAGTAGGGAGCCTGGGCTGTTGCCGATTCTGCGAGCGTGGCGGCCAGCCCGCGCTTGATGCGAGCCATTTGTTCGGCGTCAGGCTGATTGGCTTGCAGATCGAAAGCGCCGCGGATGATTTGCAGAAAGGGCGCGTAGGGGGTGGTGGTTTCGTAGGAAAGCGAACGGCCTTCGAGCCAGCGTAGGTCGCTGGCTTCTTGCCGCAGATCGACCACCAACCGCGATTTGCCCAGTCCGGCTTCGCCAAGGATGGACACGATCTGGCCGTGGCCGTGTTGCAGAGCGGACAGCGCCCGGCGGAGGACGCCCAGTTCGGCCTCGCGACCCACCAGCGGCGATTCTAGCCCGACGATGCCGCGCAGACGGCCGGGCTGGAGCCTGGGCCGCAGCACGCGATAGGCTTGCACTGGCTCGGCCTTGCCTTTGACTTCGATGCCGCCCAGTTCCTCGAACTCGAACAGCGGCGCCGTCAACTTGTAGGTGTCGTAAGCGATCTGCACCGCGCCCGGTTGAGCGGTCTGTTCCATGCGCGCGGCCAGGTTGATGGCGTCGCCCATGGCCGTGTATTCCATGCGCAAGTCTGAGCCGACCGCCCCCACCACCACCAGCCCGGTGTTGATCCCCACCCGCACGTTGAAATCTAGCCCGTACTGCCGTTTGATCTCGCCCCGAAAGCCCTGCATCCCGCTCACGATCTCCAGCCCGGCCAGGATGGCGCGTTGGGGGTCGTCCTCATGGGCGATGGGGGCGCCGAAGAAGGCCAGGATGGCGTCGCCCATCAGCCGGGCCACGGTGCCCTCGTATTTGTACACCGGTCGGATGAGGTGCTCGAAGGCGCCGTTCATGATCTCGGCCCATTCTTCCGGGTCGAGCGATTCGGCCATTGCGGTCGAGCCTTTCACATCCGAGAAGAGCATGGTGACGATGCGGCGCTCGCCTTCCATCGCTCGATTGCTGCGCGCCGCTTCCAGCTTGCTCAGCAATTCGGTCGGGATGTAGCGACTGAGGTCGGAGGTGGGGGCGTCGGCGGGGCGGCGGGCCGGCGCTGGTGAGAGCGCCGGGGCCGCACCTCCTGCCAGTCGAAAGCCGCAGTTATTGCAGAATTTGGCCCCGGCCGGGTTTTCCTGGCCGCAATTGGGGCAGGGTGGATTGAACCGGTTTCCGCAGTTGTTGCAGAATTTGGCGTCGTCAGGGTTGGTGGCCTGACAGTTGGAGCAGATCATGGGTAGTGGTTACTGGTTACTGGTTACTCTATTGCCGCGTTGACCATTGATTGTTGACTGTTGACTGTTGATTGTTGATTGTTTTCCCCCTGTTCCCCAATCTGTGTCCACGATATCAAAGTATAGAAAGCTGATTGCAGGCCGTCCAGCCCGAAAAGTGCTCAGTCTTTGTTCAAATCACACTGCCAGCAACACCACCGCGGCGGCGGCCAACGCCACGATCAGATCGGTGAGCAACATCCGGCGGCGAAATTCGCCCGACAGGTAGGGCAGCGGCAGGGCTGTCGCGACCATCTGAGCACCGCCAAAGCCGAGCTGCTGGCCGAACCAGACTGTTGCCAGTACGACCATCGTCCTTACGACCATACGCGGCCACTTCTGCTGGACAATCTCATTCGCGTAATCGGGCGTGCGGTAGAAGACGACGCGCTCGGTGATGAACCAGGCAAAGGTGACGAAGACGAGGCCGCAGCCCAGGACCAGCCACGGAAGCGGGAGGAGGTAGGTCGCGCCTGGCGCGGCCCGCTCGATCAAAGCGCTGATGACGAGGATCGAAGTGACGTGCAGAACCTGGTCGAAAAGGTAGGGGCCAACCACCCAGTCGGGGCGTCGCCGCCAGACCTCATTCTTGAACAAGTCGATGCCCAAGTGGACGAAGCTGAGGCCGATAAGATACGGCCAGACGACGATCAGGCTGGGCCGCGCCAGCACCAGCAACACCGCTAGATGGGTGAGGGTGTGCAGCCCCAATCCCGCCCAGGTGCGCTTGATCCCCACCATCCAATTGGGCTGCAGGGGATAGTCGCCGAGCAGGTGGGCCAGGAGCAGCGCCCAGAAGGTGCCGGGCACAGATCAGCCTTTGCCAAACAAGCGGCGATGGGTGGCGCGCATACACGCATCCATCACCACTTCCAGCCCGGCGTTCTTGGCCAGGTCGGCCGCCTGTTCGTTGACGACGGTCTCCTGCATCCACACCACTTTGGCGCCGATCTGGATCGCTTGCTGGACGATGGGCAGCACCTCGTCGCCAGGGCGGAAGATTTCGACCACGTCCACCGGTTCGGGCACGGCCAGCAGGTCGGGATAGGCTTTCTCGCCCAGCATCTCGATCAGGTGAGGGTTGACGGGGATGATGCGATAGCCGTGTTGTTGAAGGTAAGCCGGGACGGTGTAGCCGGGGCGGTCGGGTCGCGACGAGGCGCCGACGACAGCGATAGTCTTGGCGGTTTCCAGAATGCGACGCAGTTGTGAGTCGCTGGTTTGGTCGAGCGCGGCCGGCGCTGGGGCAGTGTTCATGGCTTCGAAGTTGATGGGCAGATTGACCTGGAAACAAGTGCGACCGGGTCGGGAAAAGACCTTGATGTCGCCGCGGTGTTTGTTGACGACGATGTTGTAGCTGATGTCCAGCCCCAGCCCGGTGCCTTTGCCCGGCGGTTTGGTGGTGAAGAAGGCGTCGAAGATGCGGGGTTGGATTTCGGGCGGGATGCCGGGGCCGTTGTCTTCCACCGTCACTGTGATCCAGCCGCCCTGGCGGGTGGCGCTGAGGGTGATGGTGGGGTTGGGCGTGTTGGCCAGGGCGTCGACGGCGTTGTCGATCAGGTTCGTCCACACCTGGTTCAGTTCGCTGCCATAGCCGTTGATGTGCGGCAGGTCGGCGGCGTAGTTCTTGCGCACATTGATGTTTTTCAGTTTGTGGCGCAGGATGAGGAGGGTGTTGTCGAGACCGGCCGTCACATCCACCTGCTGGACGGGCGCCTGGTCGAGATAGGAATAGGACTTGAGCGCGGTGACGATGTCGGAGAGGCGGGCGGCGCCGGAGCTGATCTCGGCCAGCAGGTTGTAGATGTTGAAGGTCATGCCCAGCCAACGCAGGATGTCGTGCAGCTGTTCGCCGGTCAGCCCGTCACCCAGGTGCGTCAGTTGCTCGGTGTCATAACCAACATTCACCAGTAGTGGGGCCAATTCCCAGCCGTTTTCCACGCCCCGTTCGTCCAGCCAGGACTCGATCTCGTATTCCTTGTCGCTGCGTTCGAGTGGGTCGATGTCGGGCGGCCGCGCTGCCATCTCCTGCGCGTGGCGCTCGTGTTCGGCCAGCGCCTGCTTCTGCTCTGGGCTGAGCGACCAACGACCCATGTTGGCCTCCGCCCGCCCGTACTGCTCGATGATTTCCTTCAATTGTCCGGCTCCGCGCTTCACCGCCGCCGCCGGATTGTTCAGCTCGTGAGCGATGCCGGCGGTGAAGGTGCCCAATTGCGCCATTTTCTCGCTCTGGCGCAAGGCCGAGGAGGTGTGACGAAAGCGATTCAGCACCGTATGCAGCATGGCCTTGGCCGCCGAGCCGCTGCTATCCAGCAGATGATCGAGTTGTTCCTGATGGATAGCGAGGAGGATGGCGTCGGAGCGGGCGCGCACACTGGCGCTGCGGGGCGAATCCTCCAGCAGCGCCATCTCGCCGATGACATCGCCCGACCCGCGCACCGAGATGAGCACCTGGCGACCGCTGGAGTTCTTCAGGATCTCCAGCTGGCCATCCTGGATGACATAGGCCCGATCCCCGCGCGTTCCCTCGGCGAAAAGTTCCTCCCCGGCTTTGAGATGCACTTCTTCCACCATTTCGCATAGTCGAGCGAGATCGTCTTCAGATAAATCGGCAAAGAGAGGGACTTTTTTGAGGAAATCGTACATGGGATCTGGGTAGTGAGTGGTTGTGTGGTTTGGGTTGACAAGCCCGCAGGAAAAACATAAAATGGCTATCAACATAGCCATCAGGAGGTGAATGATGTCTCGAAGCTATACCATTGCCCAGGCTCGCAATCACTTTGCTAGCATCGTTCATGAAGTCGAGAAGGCTGCGCCGGTCGAAGTGACGCGTCGCGGTGAACCAGTCGCCGTAGTGCTCTCTGTGCAGACTTATCGTCGTCTGCTGGCCGCACGCACGGATTTTTGGGACTCTTACGAATCGTATCGCCAGCGAGTCGATCTTTCTCGGCTGGCTATCGAGCCGCAGGTCTTCGAGGGGGTGCGGGATGGTTCGCCCGGCCGCGAGGTGACATGGTGATCAAGTATTTGCTGGATACCAATGTCATTTCCGAGCCGCTACGGTCATCACCTCATCTGCAGGTGATGGAGCGTTTTCGCCGTCACCGTTTAGAGATAGCGATTTCGACGGTTGTCTGGCACGAGATGTGGTTCGGTTGTCTGCGTCTGCCGCCTTCGGCCAGACGCAGAGCGATCGAGGAATATCTCGCTACTGTTGTCGCGCCGTCGATCCCAATTCTTTCTTACGACCAGACAGCGGCGAGCTGGCATGCCCAGGAGCGAGCACGGCTCACTGCCATCGGCAAGACGCCTCCGTTTGCCGATGGCCAGATCATCGCCGTGGCAAAGGCACACGATCTGGTCCTGGTAACGTTCAATTTGGCCGACTATGCAGCTTTTCAGGGCGTTGTGATCGAAGACTGGCGCAATTGAAATCAGGATGTTGGTTGGCAAACGACCAACTGCTGGCCGCCCACCCCCGGTTGACACGACAAGGCATGCTCGCCGCGATCGAGTTTGTGTCATAGCGCCGTTGCCAGACTCCCAAGTCTTCGTGTTGCCTTTGTGCGCTTTGTGACTTTGTGTGGGACGCAGGTGTGGTATCAGACCGTGCGTAAATACTGGTGCACCAGGCTGACGGCGATAGCGCCCTCGCCCACGGCTGAGGCCACGCGGCGCACCGCTCCCTGGCGCACGTCGCCAGCGGCAAAGATACCGGGGGCGCTGGTTTCCAGCAGGAAGGGGTCGCGCTGGAGCTTCCAGCCCAGAGGTTTCTTGCCGTCGCGGATCAAATCTTGGCCGGTGAGGATGAAACCGGCGGCGTTGCGTTCGACCACGCCTGCCACCATATCGGTGTGCGGTTTGGCGCCGATGAAGACGAACAGAGCCGCCGCCGGGCAATTGATAACCACGCCCGTCGCTTTGTCGCGCACATCGATGGATTCGAGCACGTTCGCGCCGTGCAGGGCCACAATTTCCTTGCCGGTCAAGACCTCGATATTCGGCGTGCTCCGAATCTGATCGACCAGATATTGCGACATCCCCGCCTCCAACGACTCGGATCGCACCAACATCGTCACCGTGGCGGCGTAGCGCGAGAAAAACATCGCCCCCTGGCCGGCCGAGTTGGCCCCACCGATGGTGAAGACGTGCCGGCCACGATAGTTGGCCGCTTCGGTCAGGGTGGCGCCGTAATAGACGCCAGCGCCTTCCAGCCCCTCGATGCCCGGCGTATTCAGCCGCTCCACCTTCACGCCGCTGGCGATGACCAGCGCCTTGCACCCCAGTTCCGCACCGTCGCCTAGAATGACGTATTTGTTTGGCTCCTCGACCCTCACCTTCACTACCTCCTGCGCCAACAGCAGCTCCGCTCCCAGGCGGATGGCCTGCGTCGTCGCTCGCTCGGCCAGTTCGGCTCCACTCAGCCCTTTCGGGAAGCCCAAGTAATTCTCGATGCGCGAGCTGGTGCCCGCCTGCCCGCCCGTCGCCTCCTTGTCGATCATCAACGTGCGCAGCCCTTCTGATGCGCCATAGACGGCCGCACCCAACCCGGCCGGCCCACTGCCGATGATGATCAGGTCGTAGAACGGCATCGTCGCCTGTGTGCGCAGCCCCACCTTTTCGGCCAGCGTGCGCAGGTCGGGTTGGACGAGCACGCCGCCATCGGACAGGAAGACCACCGGAAGCTTGCGATTTTCCGGCGGCAGCGTCTCCAACAGGACCATGCCCTCGCTGCTTTTTTCCACATCCAGCCAAAGATAGGGGATGCGGTTGCGGGCCAGGAAGTCTTTGACATCGTGGCTGGCGGGCGACCACAATGTCCCGGCCACGCGGATGCCATCGTAAGGCGGCGGTGCGTTCAGCCACCAGGTGCTCAGCAGATCGTCCAGCACCGGATAGAGATTCTGCTCCGGCGGGTCCCACGGCTTCATCAGGTAGTGGTCGAGGCCGATGGTGTTGATGCTGTCGATGGCGGCTTGGGTGTCAGCGTAGGCCGTGAGCAGGACTTTGCGCGCGTCGGGATACAACTTGACGGCCTCGGTCAGGAACTCAGTGCCGGTCATCTCTGGCATGCGCTGATCGACGAGGAAAAGCGCCACCGGCTCGTTGCGCTGCTTCAGGCGCTTGAGCGCATCCAACGCCTCGGCTCCCGAACGGGCCTTGATAATACGATAGTCGCCCTTGTAGTGGTTGCGCAGGTCGCGTTCGACCGCGTTGAGCACTTGCGGCTCGTCATCGGCGGTCAGGATGATGGGTTTGGCCATGTTCTTTTGCTCTAACACCAGGATGAAAAGGACGACAGGAGGGGGAAGGCATGTCACCCGAAAAACCGGTCTAGTTTAACGGTAAATGATTTGCAATGCAAAGCTGTGCGACAGAGCGCAGCAATTCCAAAAATCCCCAAATCCCCTCATCCCCGCTATCCCCAGGTCAGGCCGCGGGTCAAGGCAACCAGCACGGCATCTGACTGAAGATGGCGCGCTGGGTTTCGACTGCTTCGATCTGAACTTCACCGGCCCCGTGCTGCGGGTGGCCCAGGGTGGTGCACAGATCATCGCGGTGCCGTCACTGGATGGCCCGGCCGTTGGCGCACATCCAGGTCACACAACCAGCCTTCCGGGCCATCGAGAACCGGACCGCTATGGTCATTGCCTACGACTCGGCCATCATTGATACCTATGGCCGCAAGGAGGCAGCACACTCACAGCCACCATCACTACGAAGCGTAATTGTGAGCGTCTGTATTAGGAGAGTTCCCCCCTGTCATTGCTTCCTTCAGCGTCAGTCGTTCGAATGTCGGCTTGACCCATGCGCGTGGGGTTGCCGTCGTTTCGACTTGCGGTTGCTCGTTTTGCGCCGTTTGTTCGATTGGTTGGTTGTTCATAGGTTGACTCACGTTGTGGTTACTATTTGATGCTACGAAAGATTTGTTTGCGGATACTGCTCAAAGCAAAATGTTTCACCCGGTAAATACAAACCCGCCTCGTTAATCGTCCACTGCACCTCCTCGCGAATTCTCTGGTGTTTCGCGCCGTGTAGCGTATCGCGCAGCACACGTTCCCAAAACCAGGTCAGCTGCGCAACGTAATGATACATTAAAATCCCGCGCGCTGCCAACGATGATTTTCCGGGCGACAGAGCGCAGCAATTCCAAAAATCCCCAAATCCCCTCATCCCCGCTATCCCCAGGGCAGGCGATGAAGGGCATCTCTTTGACCGGGCTCATATAAATTTCGGGGTGCTGTTTGAGCGTATGATAGAGCGCGGTGGTGCCAGCTTTGGCTGCACCGATGATAAAAAAGTTAGGCAAAATCAATGGGTCGCCTCGACACTTGCCTGATTTCTTTGAGCAACCATTCCAATCGCGAACCGGGCTTGAGCCGCAAGGCGCACGCCAGCCACAATTTGGGCGCGCCTGGTTTTGGAGAAATTCCAAACTGCGGCGCAATCTGCCGATAAAGCCGATAACACCCTAAACCCAGATGCGCCGACCTCTGGCAAGCCGCCTGCCACCGACCTGCCATCCGCTGGCGCAATAAATTATCCGGGGTCTGTGCCAGACGCGCCAACCATCCACCCGCGCGTTCCAACTCAACCAGATTGGGAAATGGTTCCTTCTCGACGACGCGGTCAAGCGCGGCGTAATCTCCCGCGGTCGTTTCAGGGAAGAGAGTATGGAAATAGCGATGGCGATACGTGCGCTGATCCTCACGGATACTTATCTTTTTTACAATATGGATTTGTTGAGGATGGCAACGTTCCTTGAGTAGAATCTGAGGCGTATTGCCCATTCGATAAAGATGTGCAATGCGGGTCCACATCTCATAATCTTCATAGGTTGCCTGCTCATCGTAGGGATGAGCCTTGGCGATGTCTGCGCGCATCAACACGGTCGGTTGCAACAGCCCAATCCGAAAGAGTAACTCGCACTGGATGGCTTCATGGGTTTCCGGGAACCACAGGATCCCATCATCGGTGCCAAATGTTTTGACATAACTACCGCAGATATCCACACCAGTCTGGCGCATCCACGTGATCTGGGCAGCAAGTCGCGGCGGCAGCGCAATATCGTCGTCATCCATGTGCGCAATGAGTTCGCCGCGGGCAGCGGCAATTCCAACGTTCCGCGCTCGTCCCTGGCTGCCATGCTCCATGAAAATTGGATGGATGCGGGCGTCGCGCGCCGCGAAATCGCGCACGATGTCTGCCGAGCCGTCGGTGGAACCGTCGTCAACCACGACGATGAACTCCAGGTGAGTATAACTCTGCGCCAGGATCGAACTCAACGCCTCTGCGACATAGCGCTCGCGATTATAGACCGGCATCACCACCGAGATGAGCGGGCGTTCGGGAAAGTTAGCCGACATCGCCATCGAACCTCAACAAGAACATCCCCACCATCATCCCGCGCGTCAGAATCGTGCCGCACTCTTCCGTCGTCTTCACATTCACCTCTTTTTGTAGCGACTGCAACACGCGGTTCATCTTGGGCAAGTCTAATACCTGGCGCGCTAACTCTGATCTTTCCAGCCGCGCCAGCATCGCCTGCATTTGCGGCAAGTCCGCGAGGACGCGATGGCCGAGATCGGCGGCTTGCAAGCCGCGGCGGGTGTTGAGTCGCACTTCGTCGGGGAGTAGCCCTTTCATCGCGCGGCGAATCAACGCGCGGTCTTGCCCATCGACGCGATACTGTTCGTCGGGGATCGCCAGACAGAATTCCATCAGGCGTTTGTCCATCGTCGGGTCGCGCACCTCCAAACTGTAAGCGGGGCCCGTTTCCGCCCAGATCGCGCCGACGCCGCCTGTAAAGGACATCATTTGGAGGCGCGCCTGATTGGAGTTGGATGGCGGCATGAAAAACGGATCGTGTCCGCTCGCCTTCATCCGTCGCATGATGTCGAGCGAGCGCGCCCAGTCGGGGTTGATGGCGGAATACGCTGCCCACGGCTCGCGGTTTAGACCCAAAGGGTTTTGGAAAATCCTTTGGGTCTCCATCATGATCGGGCGCAGCAAATGCCGCTTGACCGTCCTCCACGGCGAGAGTCCCGAGCGTTCATATTTGCTCCAAAACGTTTGCCACTGCCCCGATAGAATCAGCCGCCAAAAATTCTCCACGCCGCCTGCCCACGAGATTGTCCCGTTGCCCACCTGCCCGGTCAGCAGAACGCCGAGACCTTGCTGTTGAGCGGTTCCCAGGAGCGCATAGATCCAGAACATATTGCCCGTGGCGTGCATAGGGCTGTCGTGTACTTCCAAAGCGCGCGCGATCCCTGCCAACGGACTAAAGTTCTCGGCGCGAATGTAGTGAACGTCAAGGTTGCCGATGAATTGGCGCTCGAGCTCGACCAGAGGCGATTCGTCGCCATACCTCCCGCGCGGCGTCGTGTTTTGGGTATCGTAAATGGGGACTGAGGTAAAGGCGGGCAAGCGTTGACCGCGCGCGCCGAGTGTGCGCGCTGCCAGCGCGCACACTGAGCCCGAGTCCAGACCGCTGCTGAGGGTCGCGCCGATACCCCCGTGCCGTCCCTCCCCATCCTTCGACTTCGCTTCGCTCCGCTCAGGATACAGGGGAGGGGGAACGCGGAGTCGACAGCGCACCGCCTCGGTGTAAACCTCCAAAAACGCTTCGACGTATTCATCATCCGACCCAAGACGGATAGGCGGCGTGTTTTCCAAGAACCAATAGCGCCGCGTTTCCACCTTGTCTGCCGTGACCGTCAGCGTATGGGCAGCGGGCAGGCGAAGAATCTCTTCATATGCTGTCTGACACACTATCTGTGCGCTATCGTCATGCCATACGGTTAGCAGGCGCGCCACATGCAACAGGTTGGGGCGCTTGGGAACCCCGGGCAACGCCAGCAATGCTTTGATTGATGAGGCAAAAGCGAAAAAGCGCGGATGGCGAAAGTAATAAATGCTGCTGATGCCGCAATGATCGCGCGTAATGAACAACTTGCGCTGGCGCGGATCCCACACCGCAAACGCCCAGTCACCGATGAGATGCTGCACGCACTCCTCGCCCCAGCGCAGGTAGGCATGGAGGATCAGTTGGCTGTCGGGGACAGCCAATTCTGGATTGGCGATTTCCGATTGCGGATTGGCGGAAGAGAAATCATCAATTGGCAATCGTAAATCAGCGATCAATTCTTCCCGGTTATCAATCCGCGCATGGGCGGTCAGGACGAGGCCGCTGGGCGGGTGGCGCAGGGGTTGGGAGTCGTAAACGGATTCGGGGGCGTTATGCAGCAGCAGGTGGCCGAGGCCGATGTTTTCATCCTGCCAGATGGCCGAACTGTGCGGTCCCCAGAAATCCATCGCCTGGCGCATGGTTTCCAGGTCTGCGCGGGCGACGGGTTGCCCCTCCAGATTCAGGGTGCCAAAGATGCCGCTCACGGATTATTTCCGCCCAATCAGAAGTTCAGATTGATGATGGCTCGATTGATGTATGGGTCCACGTAATCATTATGATCCATGGCCATGTGCATCAACTCCAGCGTTTATTTCGAATAGCGCCTTGTCCAACCGCACGCGCTCAAACGTTGGCGTGACCCACGGGCGTAACTCGGCGCTCTGTTGCTCTTGCGGTTCTCCCGTGATGTTGGTCTGTTCCATTTTGTTCTCCTTGTGTTGGAAATTGGAAGTTTGGATGGTGAGAGACGCGGGTGTTCTCACGCATCACGTATCACGCATTACGCCTTGGGATAGCGCGCCAGGATATGGTAGCCCTGTCCGTCGTGTTGCCCGACGACGATTTCGCTCCCGTCTTGCAACCAGACGTGCGCGGTCAAGCCGCGCTCGGGCAGGGTGGCTGCGCCATAGTACAATGTTGTACCCACACCTAGCCGTCGCAGGTGTTCTTGCGCGGCAATCGCGCGCGGAAAACATACCGTTTCGCCTGGCAAAAACCACGCGGCTAGATCAATAATCCACAGCACCCCCTTTCGGAATTGTTCGCGCTCGCTGTCGGTAATTTCCTCTTGGCGGATCGCGTATTTCATACGCAAAGCCGCAAGAATTTGTTGGCGTTTGGCAAAGGTATCGGTTGGGCATTTGGGTGGTCGTTCAAAAAACCAGGTCAGGTAACGGAATGGAACAATCCGCAGCGCCAATCGTGCAACCAGTAATAGAAATATGACTCGAAGCAGATCCCAACGCACGATGGCTGGGAGACTACGAAACCTGGCTGCGCGTTCAGCCAGCCACCTGCACCAATCCGGCATCGCACAATCCTTGTAGAAGCGTTGTCACTTCGCGGCGGCAGGTCGGCTCGTCCACTGCGTACTCCCGCCGCAGTTGCGCACAGATCGCGTCGAGCGACATCGGCGTCGCGATCAAGTCCCACACTCGCCCCGCCGTTTCGTTGAGCGAGTAGCAATAGCCGGCTTGCGCGTCAATCGCCAGCAGTTCGTCGTCCAATTGGCTGAAGGGGATGTCCTTGCCGCGCCGGACGATGGAATCGAGCTGAATCATTGTTGCTTTCATGGCCCTCCGTTCTCTGTAAGAGGTTGTTTCACGATTCACCACGTGCTCATACGCCGAGGTCGTTCTCCAATAGATTTACCAGTTCATCCAGCAAGAACGACTCGCTTGGACGGCTGATCCGCGCGGCGCGGATGTGCTGCGCCACGGCCAGCGCCAACCGCAGATAGCGCTCGTCGTCGCCCATACCGGCGCGGAAGGCCAGGCGGAACGTATTGTCCCGCAGCAGCCACATCTTCTCGCGTCCGGTGACGTGCGTCAGGCTGGGATGGCCGTTGTCCGTGGTGTGCAGCTCATACACGGCGTGAAGCGGCGCCGGCTGTATCGAGAATCCTGCCTTCACCGGCCGCCCGTACTTTTCCGTCAGGCTGCGGGTGCGATGCTGATCCTCTTTCGCCTCGCCGATATGTTCCAGCGCATCTGCACACAGATTCAGTTGCGGGTATGCCGGCGTCACCAGCGGTTTGCTCTGTGTGTCAAGCGAAACCGCGCACACATCATCGGTCAGCACGCGATAGCCGCGGCGGTGAAATGCCGCCGCCAGTGTGGACTTGCCCAGCCCCACTTCGCCTGCGAATGCGACCACGCCGCGTGCCGTTTCGATCGCACTGGCGTGCAGCGGCAACACCCCGCGCTGGTGCAACAGCACGCCGATGACTGAACCCAGAAGGAAGCTGCGGATGTCGCCATCGGTCGCTTCCGGCGCGCGCTCGATCACGATCTCGTTGCCGTGACGGACGAAAAAACGGGCGACGTGTTCTATCGTCAGGAGGAACTGACCGGAGGCGACTTGATAAGCCGCGCCTTGCGCCTGCGGGGAATCCAGGCCAACGGGTGTGGAGTCGGAGCGCACACGCACATCCGGCGCCGCACCGTTGCCGGCCAGCAATTCTGGGCACTCCAGGTCCGATGCGATGTTCAAACCGAAAGCATGGTACGTGAACAGCGGCGGTTTGCGGTATTCCGACACGAGGACGCCTCAAATGGTGAAAGCGCAGTACGCGTGACACGATCAGCCAAGACGATCGGGATCGAATATGAATAAGTATAGGCTAATAGCGCGCGATTGGCAAAAGGTAACTCGGTTACAAAGCCTGTGAACTGGCGGAACTGCGCGCCTGGGAATTTACGTTGCCCTCAAATTGGCTCAGGCAAAGCCGCTAAGACGCAAAGCTTTTATGTTTTCTTGGCGTCTTTGCGCCTTTGTCTGAGATAAAAAAGGCGCAGGTGAACAGTACCATACATCTTTGACAGGTTCGTTGCAATCGTCTAGAATCTCGTAGTTGGCCGCCACGACCTGGCGCTTCTTGCCGGGCAGGCGGTCTTTTTTGAGCCTCTTTCCTTATCCTTCGGAGGACTGATGAAGGTTTACTCCAGCGACAAAATTCGTAATATCGCGCTCCTGGGCCATAGTGGCTCCGGTAAGACTTCTTTGGCCGAGGCGCTGCTGCATGCCACCGGCGCCACCAACCGTTTGGGGCGCGTGGAAGACGGCACGACCGCGGCGGATTGGGACGAAGATGAGATCAAACGCAAACAATCGATCAACACCAGCCTGGTGCCATGTGAATGGCAGGGCCACAAAATCAATGTGCTTGATGCGCCCGGCTATCCTGATTTCGTGGGCGAGGTCATCGGCGCTTTACGTGTGGCCGAAGCCGGCATTGTGGTTGTGGATGCTGTAGCCGGCATCGAAGTGGGCACCGAATTGGCGTGGCAATACCTCGAATATGCGGGCAAACCCCGTTTCCTCTTCATCAACAAGCTGGATCGGGATCACGCCAGCTTCGAGGGCGCACTCGCTTCGGTCAAGGCGGCGCTCGGCGGCAACTTTGTACCCGTATTGCTGCCAGTGGGCAGCCAATCCAGCTTCAAGGGCGTTGTGTCGGTGGTAGAGCGCAAAGCCTTTATGGGCAAAGACGGCGCCGTTTCGGGCGTGTCGGACGATATGGCCGATATGCTGGAAGAAGCGCAGATGGCTGTGGTGGAAGCAGCTGCCGAAAGCAATGACGAGCTACTGACAAAGTACCTGGACGGCGAAGCACTTAGCCCCGAGGAAATTTCGGCTGGCCTGGCCGCAGCCATCCGCAGCGGCTCGATGATCCCTGTCCTCTGCGGTTCGGCTACCAACGAGATCGGCATCCAGGCCGCTCTGAACACCATTTTGGCGATGGCGCCATCTCCCGCTGAATCAGGGCCTTACGAAGCCGTGCGCAACGGAGAAAGTGTCGAGCTGAAAGGTCTACCCACTGAACCCACTGCCGCCCTTGTCTTCAAGACCATCGCCGATCCGTTTGTGGGCCGTATCACCCTTTTCCGCCTTTACAGCGGCGCCTTGCAGGGTGATGTACGCCTGCACAACGTCCAGAAGAACGCCGACGAGCGTCTGGGCCAGATCTTTACACTGCGCGGACGAGAACAGGTATCCGTCGAAGGCTTGATGCCCGGCGACATCGCCGCCGCCGCCAAGTTGAGCGTCACCAGCACCGGCGATACTTTGGCCGAAAGAGGCGTGAACATCATTTTGCCGGCGCCTGTTTTCCCGGACCCCCTCTACGGTGTGGCGGTGACCCCTGCCACTCAAGCCGATAGCGCCAAGATCAGCAGTGCGCTCAATCGGCTGGTGGAAGAAGATCCCACCTTGCGCTGGGCCAACGACACGAGTGTGCACCAGCTCATTTTGTCGGGCATGGGGGATGTGCATATCACCATTGCCGTCAACCGCCTGAAACATAAGTTCGGCGTCAATGTCGAGACCGCTATGCCCAAGGTCTCGTACCGTGAAACCGTCTCGCGCACGGCTTCGGCCATGCACCGGCACAAGAAACAGACGGGCGGCGCCGGCCAGTTCGGTGAAGTCCATCTGCGCGTGGAACGCGGCGCCGAAGGCAGCGGCCTGACCTATACCTGGGAAGTCTTTGGCGGCGCCATCTCCAACAGCTTCATGCCTTCGATCGAGAAGGGCATTCGTTCGGTACTAGAGAATGGGCCGCTCGCTGGCTATCCTGTGGTCGATGTGGCCGTGGCCGTGTACGATGGCAAAGAACATCCTGTCGATTCCAAGGACATCGCCTTCCAGACGGCGGGGCGCGAGGCTTTCAAGAAAGCCTTCTTAGAGGCTGGGCCGGTATTCCTGGAGCCGATTTACAAGCTCAAAGTCACCGTGCCCGAAGGCAACATGGGCGACATCTTGGGCGACTTGAACACACGCCGCGCCCGCGTCCAGGGTATGGACACAGTGCGCGGTAAAAGCGTCATTATCGCCGAGCTTCCCTATGCCGAGTTGCTGCGTTACGCCAACGATCTACGCTCGATGACGCAGGGTCGCGGTATCTATGATATCGAATTCCTGCGGTACGAGCCGGTGCCCAATCATCTGGCTCAGGGCATCGTCGCCAGCGCCCAACGCAAAGAGGAAGAAGAAGAGTAGTCAAAGTCTCCTTGTTCAACAAAAACGACTGGCGCTCCACGGCCAGTCGTTTTTTGTTTACGGCGCCCTCCAGCCGTCGCATCGATGCAGCGGCTAGTCGTTGATAGTCAGACTCTCAGTCCGCGGCTGCCACGGGTGGCGGCGGGTGTGCGCGTTGATTTGACCGTCATTTGGCGCTTCTTGTACGACGCAAACGAGCTTTGCACCAGGATGAACACGAGCGTCAAGGCGCCGATCACGATGCGCGTCCACCACGAGCTTAGCTCGCCATTGAAAATGATCAGCACCTGGATCAAGCCATTGATCAAAACCCCAAACACAGTGCCGAACACATAGCCCACGCCGCCGGTCAGGAGCGTGCCGCCAATGACCACCGACGAGATGGCCTCTAACTCCAAGCCGTTGGCATACAGCCCGTGGCCCGACAACAGGTTGATGCTAAAGACAACGCCTGCCAGCGCCGAGCAGAAACCAGCGAACATATAGACCAGCACTTTGGTGCGAGCGACCGGCAGACCCATCAGGCGAGCCGACTGCTCGCTGCCGCCCATGGCATAGACGGTGCGACCGAAACGGGTATAGTGTGCCAGATAGATGGCAATCGCCAGTATCAGCAGGGCGATCACGACATGGATCGAGATGAACGATTTGCCGATCAGGTGGACGCGGGAGAGCGACAGAACGCGGTAGACGGGGTCGCCGATCGTGATCGCATCCAGACTGATGAAAAAGCACATGCCGCGCGCAAAGAACATGCCGGCCAGGGTGACGATGAACGGCTGCACCTTGAAGTATTGGATGATGCCGCCCATGACCGCGCCCAACGTTGTCCCCATCAACAGCATCAAGGGGATGACAAAGAACGGGCTGAATCCTTCTTTTTCCAGCAGATGCGCCGAGGCCACACTGGTGAGCGCGATCACCGCGCCTACCGACAGATCGATGCCACCGGACAAGATCACCAGGGTCAAACCGATGGAACCGATCAGCAGGAAGGCATTGTCGATGAAGAGGTTGAACAAAGTCTGTGCGCTGCGCATGCCCGGATATTGCACGGCGCCATAGCCATAGACCACGACGAACAGGCCCACAGTCACCAGCAATGGCAAGAACCTGCGATCGAACTTGAAACGCTGCGTCATGTTCGAACTTCCTTCTTCGCCCAAAGGCGACTGAGTCCGTCCCGGAGTTGTTGTGAATAGAGCAGGATGACGGCCAACACCACCAAGGCCTTGACCGCCTGAGCCGCCATGGCCGGCACGCCAATAGCGTACATCGTGGTGGTCATACTTTGGATGACGAGCGCGCCGATGATACTGGCCAACAACGAAAAGCGGCCGCCCGACATCAGGGTGCCGCCGATCACCACGGCCAGGATAGCGTCCAACTCATAGCCCAGTCCGGCGTTATTGGCGTCGGCGCTTTTGACATTGGAACTGATAATCAGCCCAGCGATGCCGGCGCAAATGCCGGAAAAAGTGTAGACCAACAATTTGATGTTCTTTTCGTTGATGCCACTGTAGAAGCTCGATCTGGCATTGACGCCCACCGATTCGACGAACAGCCCGACGGCGGTTTTTCTGGTCAACAACCAAGCAATCAGAAAAACCGTAGCGACGATGAACAGCGTGAACGGTACGCCAGCCAGATAGCCGTTGCCAATGAAAAAGTAGGGCGTGTAGTAGACCGTGATGATCTGCCCGCTGGTGATCAGTTGGGCAATGCCGCGGCCGGCCACCATCAACACCAGCGTAGCCACCATCGGCTGAATGCTGCCCCTGGACACCAGTAAGCCGTTCCACAGCCCGCACAGCGTCGAGAGAAGGAGCGCAGCCACGATCACCACTGGCAACGGCGTGGCAGTCACATCCTGCACCAGCTTGTCCGAGGCGATCAACGCCTGGCCCAGGGCCGGGTTGATCAGCACCGTGGCCATCGCTGCCGAGATGGCGATCACCGCACCCACTGACAGATCGACGCCAGCCGTGGCGATCACCATGGTCATACCGATCGCCAACACCATCAGCGGCGCGCCGCGGTTGATGATGTCGATCAGGCTGCCAAACAGGTGGCCGTCTTTGATCTCCAGTTTGAAGAAGCCAGGTGTGAAGATAGCGTTGAAGAGCATAATCAACGCCAGTGCGACCAATGGCCAGAAGACCTGACTGCCAGTGAAGCGATTCCACACAGATTTCGATTGGGCCATAACTAGCTCCCTGCAATCGCCTGCATGATGGTGTCTTCGTTCATCGCCGCGCCGCTCAGCTCGGTAATCTTGGCTTGATCGCGCAAGACGACGATACGGTCGCTGCAACGCAGCACCTCTTCCAACTCCGAGGAAATGAAGACACAGGCCTTACCCTCATCGGCCAGCGACACCACCAGTTTCTGAATCTCGGCCTTGGCGCCCACGTCGATGCCGCGCGTTGGCTCGTCGAGAATGAGGACCTGTGGATTGGTTGCTAACCAGCGCGCCAAGATCACCTTCTGTTGGTTGCCGCCGCTCAGATTCTTGACCGGCTGATCGGCGGATGGGGTGACGATGTTGAGCAGCTTGATATAGTGATCGGCGATCTCGTACTGCTTGGCCGCGCTCAGATACTTGAGCCAGCCGCGGCTGGCCTGCATAGCCAGCACAATGTTCTCTCGCACCGACAACTCCTCGACGATGCCGGCGGCCTTGCGGTCTTCGGGGCTTAGCGCCACCCCGCGCAGGATGGACGCCAGCGGCGAGAACTTCCTGATTTCCTGGCCGGCGAAAGTCAAAGTCCCGTGATCGGGTTTGTCGATTCCGAACAGGAGATTGGCGGTCTCGGTGCGGCCAGAACCGAGCAAACCCGCCAATCCTACCACCTCGCCCTTGTGTAGATCCAGGTCGAAGGGCGCCATCGCGCCGGCGCTGCCCAGATCCCTGGCCTGCAACAACGGCTCGGTGAGGATGCGCTGCTCTCGCTTCAGTTTCGACCGCGATACGTCATCCAAATCGACCATGATGCGGCCCAGCATGTTGGCAATCAATTCCAGTTGTGGCAAGGCGGCGGTGTTGTACGACCCCACCAGCTTACCGTTTCTGAGCACGGTGATACGGTCCGAGACCTGGTACACCTGGTCGATGAAATGGGTGATGAAGATGATGGCCATGCCCTCGCTCTTCAACTGCCGCATCACCTGGAAGAGCTTGGCGGTCTCGTGTGCATCGAGGCTGGAGGTCGGCTCGTCCAGAATCAGAATCTTGGCCGACGAGATCTCCAGCGCGCGCACAATCGCCGCCATCTGCTGGATGGCGACCGGGTACGATCCCAGCGTCTGCTGCACGTCGATGTCGATGTCCAGCCGCAACAGCATCTGCTTGGCCTGCTGATTCATGGCTTTCCAATCGATACGGCTGCCTCGCCGCGGCTCGCGACCAATCAGGATGTTCTCGGCCACCGTCAGATTCGGGCAGAGATTGATTTCCTGATACACGGTGCTGATGCCGAGCATCTGAGCATGTTGGGGAGACTTGACTTGCACCTCCCGCCCTCCCAACTTGATGACGCCGGAGTCTGGATGCTCGACACCTGTAAGCGCCTTGATCAGCGTCGATTTACCGGCTCCATTCTCGCCCATCAAAGCGTGGATCTCCCCGCGTCGCAGGTCGAAATCGACGTCTTGCAGCGCCTGCACACCCGGAAACGACTTGGAAATCCCCGTCATCGTCAAGACGATTTGATCCGATTGGGACATGATCACATCACCTTTCTATACAGGTCTGATCGAATACAGAGCAACTACTACCGTCTTACCTGAAACGTGAAGCGTGATGCGTGAAAATTGTCGACGTTTTCTCACGCTTCACGTTTCACGACCTTCATAACAAATCAACCTGGCGATCAATTAAGACAAGAAGCGGTGCATCACATCATCCTGCACCGCTTCTTGTTCTGCTACGTGTTGCTCAAAGCCACCTTTGCACGATCAAGGCGGTCCTTTTGTGCTTAGTACTTGCGGTTCGGCAAGGTCTCGGCGGCTTTGTCAGGATAGTACACACTTTCGGCGGAGGGGATCCATTTCGGAACGCTTTCGCCGTTGACGACCTTCAGGGCCAGCTCGTAGAACTGTGGCCCCAGCAGCGGATTGCACTCCACCGTGACGTTCAGCTTGCCGTCGATCATCGCCTGGAAGGCGCCGCGCACAGCATCGATCGACACGATTTTGATATCGGTGCCTGGTTTCAGACCATATTCTTCGATAGCCTGGATAGCGCCCAACGCCATGTCGTCATTGTGAGCATAGAGGGCTTTGATGTCAGCGCCATACTTCTTCAAGAAGGCCTCCATCACCTCTTTGCCCTTGGCTCGGGTGAAGTCGCCCGACTGCGAGTCGATGATCTCGATCTTGGCGTTCATCGTCTCGCGGAAACCCTTGTAGCGGTCGTTGGCCGGCGCCGAACCCACGGTACCCACCAGCTCGACGATCTTGCCGCCATCGGGCAGCAGCTTGTTCATCTCATTGCCAGCCTTGCGGCCTTCCTCGACGAAGTCTGAGCCAAGATAGGTGACATACAGGTCTTCGGGGACAGCAGCACGGCGGTCGACCAGGATGATGGGGATGCCGGCATCCTTGGCCTCGCGGAAGACAGTCTCCCAACCAGTCTCGACCACCGGCGGCACGCCGATGACGTCTACCTTCTGAGCGATGAAGGAGCGGATCGCCTTGATCTGGTTCTCCTGCTTTTGCTGCGCGTCAGAGAACTTGAGAGTGACGCCCAACTGCTCGGCGGTCTCCTTGATGGAGGCTGTGTTGGCTGTGCGCCACTCGCTTTCGGCGCCCAACTGAGCATAGCCCACCACCAGGTCTTTGTAGGTCTTGGCGGCCTTGGCCGCTGGCGCCGCCGGCGCCGCCGGCGCTGGCGCAGGAGCCGCGCAGCCTACGAGGGCCAAGATCGTGATGAGGATAACAACGAACAACAGAACTTTCGAGCCTTTCATAGATTTTCTCTCCTTTGACGAGAACGGTTAGAACTTTGCAGGATGCGGTCGCCGTCGGTGGCGCCGTTTAACCGCGACTGGATAGGCCCTGCTTGCAAACTATACTACCCAAGATCCGCCAAACAGCAATGCATTTTCATCGGTAAGAGGTTGAAAAACACAGCCATTTTCATCATGCAACCGTTGCCCCCACCGCCCCAGGCCGATTTTTTTCGATAGTAGTTGGTTGTTTTGCGACTACTTCCTCCGACTTAGCTGGGATCACCAGGGTCACACACGTACCCACCTGATACTCGCTTGCGATCGTTAGGCCATATTGCCGCCCATAATACAATTGGATGCGCTTGTTGACGTTATCGATGCCAAAGCCGCTTTCCAAACGGATCTCTTCCGAATCCTCACCGATCTGTGCGCGCACGCGAGCCAATTTATCGGGTGTAAAACCGATGCCGTCGTCTTCGACTTCCAACAGAATCTCGCCATCACCGTTTTGTCTGGCGCGCACGCTGATCATGCCGCCGTTGCGTTTGTTCTTGATGCCATGGTACAGCGCGTTCTCGACCAGTGGCTGCAAGATCAATTTCAGAATCGTGTTGTTCATCACATCGTCGTCAACCTCGATGCGATAATCCAGGATGTCGCGATAGCGCATCTTCTGGATTGTCAGATAGCTGCGGGTGCGCTCGATCTCCTCACCGATGGTGATCCAATCCCTGCCCTTGCTCAGGCTGATGCGGAAAAAGTTAGACAGGGCGCTGACCAACTGCACCACTTGCTCTGTCTGCTGCGTCTCCGTCATCCAGATGATGGTGTCCAGGGTGTTGTATAGAAAGTGGGGATTGATCTGGGCTTGCAACGCCCGCAGTTCGGCCTTTTTCAGACTCTCCTGCTCCTTCATCTTGGCCGCCAGCAGCTCCCTGATCTTACCGATCATGATGTTGAAGCTAATTGCCAGCTCGGTGATCTCGTCGGCATTCTCACGCGTCACCAACACCTGCAAGTCATCCTTGGTGATCGTAGAGGTTACATCGTGCAGGCGCTTGATGGGAATGTAGATACTGCGAGAAATGGCCCAGGCGGCCGCAAAGGAAAAGCCAACGGCTGCCACCAATAAGGCAATGTAGAACACCTCCCATCGCTTCAAGCCGCTGTGCATGACCTGATATTGCCGAGCGGCCTGATTGACTTCGAACAGCACGTAGTCCTGCACCACCTCTTCCACCACCGCCGAGACGCCGCGGATATTCTCCAACACCGCCTCATTTTCCGCCACTTTGCTCTCATGGGCCATCTGCGCGCCCATTACATCTACATAATGGGTCAGCGTCTTCATCGTCCGCATGATGATCTCTACTTTGATCTTGGACTCATCGGAGGCCGCATGTTGCGACATCCAGCGCAACTTGTCATCCACATCAGCGATGATGTCGTACTGCCTCCCGTCCACGAATTCGGTCTTGCCGGCCACGATGTTCCACATCTCGGTATCGATGGCTGGCTTGATGTAACCATTGATGCTGTTGGCGGTCATGATATTGTTGATGATGGCGTCGTAGCGTTGGCTGTAATCCAGCATCTGCCACATCAACACCGCGTTGGTCATCCCCAACATCAAGATCACAATCCCCAGCGATAGCAGTATCTTGCTCCGAATCGAGATATTCAGACGCGCCAGGCTATCAGCCAAGCGCCGGATGACTCGAAAAGGCGGCCAATTCGCCGGCGCTATCCCTGTCGGCAGTTCCCGTAGGCGCTGCCAATGGGCTTTATTTAGCACGTCGATCACTCTGCGTCACTCCGCGCCGTCCGGCAGCGAAATTCTGTTGGCGACAGGTCGGTGTGTTTTCGGAAGACGTAGCTGAAATAGTGCGGATCGCTGTAGCCGATCATCTCGGCGATCTCGAAGGACTTGAGCGCCGTAGTGCGCAACAGCTCGCGCGCCCGCTGGATCCTGATCTCGGTCAGGTATTCTTTGAATGTCTTGCCTGTCTCCTGGCTGAAGACTGTACAAAAATGGGAGGGGCTGAGATTGGCTTGGCCGGCTACTTCGGGCAGAGAAAGATTCGCGTCAGCGTAGTGGCTGTCGATATAGGCGCAGGCCCGCTGGATCAAGGCGGCGTACTGGCTGGCGACCCGGTGGTCGCGAAAGGCCAGTGCGGCGAGTAAAATAGCTTGAACCTGCTGCCGGATCTGATCGATGGTCCGAATATCCTCGATCAAGTCGAGATCGGGGATGATTTGGTCGCTATTGCCGCCCAGGTCGCTGAGGAATTTGGCCGTTGTCAACACCACGTCCATCAAAATATAGTGCCTGACGATAGTGGACGCCAAGACGGTCTCACCCAGCGGCCGGATAAAAGTGTCGAAGAACTCGTCCAAATCCTCCTTGACACCACACTTCAAATAGCTTTCGACGGCTGATCGGTTGATTTTGAGCAGTTCCGCCCTGGCAACACCGTTGTTGGCCCCGTTATGATGGGCCGCGCTTTGCAGGTTGGCCAGAGCCTCCACAAAAGAGGTGCAAATGTCGGTGATCCGTGATTTGGGCGCGCCGCTGCCAATAGCCAGCTGACATCCCGTCTGGTTGCTTTGCTGTGTAATCAGTGCACACAGCGCGGCCTGTTTGGTCAGCAGGGCCTCGCCAGCCTCTCCTTTCATGATCAAGACGATCTCCTCCAGATCCTTGTTGATCAACAACACCGCGGGGTCGCTCTCGACCAGGCGGGAAACCGCATTGCACGTGGCCGCGTAGCGCTGATAGTCGAACGAAGCCGTGGGATCGCTCAACTCGATCTTGATGACGACCACCAGGTAGGCCCGCGCCAGCAAGTCGATGCCAAGCTCCTCGGCTTTGGCGATGGCTTGGGATGACGACACCGACCCTACCACCAGGTCCAACAGCAGCCGCTGCCTGAGACTGGCGCGCGTTTCCTCCACCTGGGTGCGCAGCCTTTCCATATCTTCCTGGGCCTGGCGCCCGCGATCCAACTCAGCTGCCACCCGTTGCAGCGTCCTATGCAAGTCTTGTACTGTGACTGGCTTCAGCAAATACTCTGTAACGCCCAGCTTGATGGCTTCCTGAGCGTACTCGAACTCGTCATGGCCACTCAGAACCACGATCTTGGTGGCAGGCATGCGCTCTCGCACGATGCGCGACAATTCCAGCCCATCCATGAAGGGCATCTTGATGTCGGTGATCATCACATCGGGCCGGACGGTCTGCAACAATGGCAGGGCGATCTCGCCATCAGGCGCTTCGCCGCAAAACTCGAATCCGTTGCCGCGCCAATCGACCTTATCGCGTATCCCCTCGCGCGTCACGATCTCATCTTCGACGAAAAAGACCTTGTAGGACATACCGCCTCCTTGTGATACACGATCACCGGCGCCGAGTGCTGGCGGGCGCTGCCGCCAAACACCCGGCGCCTCTCGCCCAGTCTTCTGGGCCTTATTCCTTGTCTGCTTGTCTACTTGCCAACTTGTCTACTTACTCCGGTACGGTGGGTTTGTCGTTATCGATCTCAGGGGCGCCGGCAACCGGCTCGGTCCACAGCTTGCCAGCCAGGTAGTCTGGCAGATTGTCTGGCGTCACGACCACGGACGGGGTGAGGATGATCTGCGGAACCTTTTCGCCTGCCAGCACCTTTTGCAGGGTGTTGGTTACGGTCACGCCCATGCGGTAGGGATCGACGCCGAGAGTGGCGGAGAACTTGCCTTGTTTCAGCAGATCCAGCGTGGGCGGGTTGCCATCGATGCCGACAGCGAAGAAGTCCTTGTTGATGACCTTGCCCAGTTGCTCGCCCGCCAGGGCTGCGCCGATGGCCATCTCGTCCGAGTTGCCATAGAACACATCGATGTCGGGGTCCTTCTGCCAGGCAATCGAG
>JAYRVO010000179.1:0-39464 GCA_041918515.1 Chloroflexota bacterium
CGGCCAAGCCGCCATGTTCATCAACGGCCCCTGGGCCCTCGGCGACTACAAGAAAGACCTCGGTGACAAACTCGGCGTCGTTCCCATCCCCGCCGGCCCCGGTGGCAAGGCCAACCCCCTCAACGGCATCGACGGCTTCTACCTGAACCCCAACAGCGCCAATGTCGATGGCACCCTCGCCCTCGCCCTCTTCCTCACCAGCAAAGACTCCTCCCAAATCTACACCGACAAGGCCGGCCATGTGCCCATCCGCTCGGATGTGAAGTCGGCGGATCCGCTCATCGCCGCCTTCGCCGAAGCTTCGGCCAGCGGCTTCCCCCGCCCCCAGAGCCAGGAATTCGGCAACTTCTGGACCCCCTTCGGCGACATGTGGACCAAGGTCATCGAAGGCGCCCTCTCCCCTGCTGATGGCGTCAAAGAAGCCTGCGCCGCCATGAACACCGCCAACAACAAGTAAGCTTTCTCGCTCACTGCCCTCCCGAAGCAACGTTTCGGGGGGGCAGTTTCGTTAGCAGCCCCTTCACATTCGGAGGTGACGTCGATGGCTACTATCAGCAACGCCATGCCCCCCACGAGTAAGGAATCGCGGCCATCCTGGTGGGAACGCACCACTAACACTCGCGCACCCTATATTTATCTCATTCCAGCTTTCGTAGTCATGGGATTCATTACCTTCTATCCCATGTTCTACCAGTTATGGATGTCATTCACGGATTACAACATCAAAAACCTGCGGGGAACGGTGCCACCCAATGTCGTCGGTATCCAGAACTATCTGGATATCTTTCAGGGTGCACTATCCGCCAAAATTGCCAACTTCAGCTTCTGGCGCATCCTCGTCTTCAATCTAGTGTGGGTCATTGCCAACGTACCCATCCATGTCGTCTTGGGCGTACTCATTGCGGTCTTGCTGAACACGCAGGGATTATGGTTCAAACGCTTCTATCGGGCGATCTATGCGATTCCGCTGGTGTTGCCGTGGCTGGTAGTTGCCACCGTGTTCCGCAACATGTTCGACCAGGACTCCGGCGCCATCAATCAATTCCTGGCCTTCATCGGCGGACTGTTCGGCGTCTCCCAAGATGTCTTTCGCATCCGCTGGTTCGAAAGCATCGAGCCGCCGCTCAAATGGTTCCTACCCGGCCTGGCCTTGCCCCTCTCGTTCTACGCCATGCTCTTCACCAACATCTGGATGGGTTGGCCTCTCAACACGATTGTGGCCACCGGCGCCCTCCAAAGCATCCCCAAAGACCTCTACGAAGCTGCCTCCATCGACGGCGCCAGCCCCACCCAGCAGTTTTTCCGCATCACCGTGCCCTTATTGCGCCCCGCCATGATCCCTGCCGCCATGGTCGGCACCATCATCACTTTCAACCTCTTCACTTGCATCTTCTTCATGTCGGGAGGCGGGCCATTGTACAAGACCAACATCCTGGTTACGGCAGCCTACGACATCGTGCGTACGCAACGACTCTATGGTGTGGCCGCCTCCTTCTCCGTCATCATCTTCTTTGTCCTCCTGGTGCTGACTCTAACCACCAACCGCGTCACCAAGGCAACGGAGCGCTACGATGTCTAGCACAGCCCAAACCCCTTCCCGAGGCCTGCTGTCAGGTCGCTTCCAGTCCAAGCAAGCTGGCGAACAGGAAAAACGCCTCCCCTTTGGCAAGCAATTACTCTACCAACTGCTGTGCCTGCTGATCGCCTTCACCATCATCTTCCCATTGTTGTGGGTGGTGAGCCTCTCGCTCGACCCCCGCGACATCTCCCGTCCACCTGACTTCCGACTCATTCCCCCCGGCGCCACCCTGGATGCCTACAAGCGCGTGCTCGATCAACCCACCGCCAATCCGGTGAAATTCTGGCAATTAGCGCTCAATCAATTCTTCCTGGCAGGAAGCACAGCACTGTTTTCGGTTGCCGTTGGCATTCTGGCGGCCTATTCCTTCTCCCGATTCGAGTTCAAGGGCAGGCGCTTCCTGATGTTGGCTGTGGTGACGGTGCTCATGTTACCAGCCATTGCCACCATCGCACCCCTGTTTGTGCTGCTCAACCGGGTCGTTCTCCAGCTTGGCGACATCAAGTTCAACCTGCGTAACTCGCTCCTCGGAGTGGCCGTCGCCATGTCGGCCACAAGCCTGCCCTTTGCCATCTGGAACTTGAAAGGCTACCTCGACACGATCCCGCGCGAGTTGGAAGAAGCCGCGCGCATCGATGGCGCCAACCCCAACCAATTGTTCGTCCGCATCATCCTGCCTTTGGTGACCCCAGCATTGGCCGTGACCGGCTTTCTGGGCTTCATCAATGGCTGGACAGAGTTCGCACTCTCGTGGATGTTCCTGACCGACCCCAAGAGCTTCACCCTATCCATGTCACTGTGGAACATGGTGGGCCAATTCTCCGGGGATACACCCTGGTCGGCCTTCGCGGCCATGGCGCTCATGGTGGCGGCGCCGGTCATCATCATCTACCTCTTGCTACAACGCTGGTTCCAGGCTGGCCTTACCATCGGCAGCGTCAAGTAGCCCCGCCCTTTTTCCATTCCATTCTGAACCCCAGAGAGGGCGGCGCCAACGCTGCCCTCTCTTTGCTTCAGGATCCCTGCGCCCATGCGCAACAACAGCTTGCTACTCCGCCTCCTCGCCGTCGCCCTCGTCACGATCATCGCGCTCGGCTTACACCAGCGCGCCGTACGCCTGCTGCCCATCGACTACGACGAGGACGACTACCTCGGCGCGGCCCAACGCTACGCGGCCTTCCTCGCCGATCGCGACTTACGGGGATTGATCGACTACGACTTCAATTACGAGCACCCACCTCTCACCAAGCTGGCCTATGGCTTGGCGATCCTACCCCTTCCCAAAGCCCCGCTGCTTCCTGAGCAATCGCCCAACATTCCCCCGGCCAAATCACTGCCGCAGCCGCATTTTCGCATCGCCCGCACCCTCTCCGCCGCCTTTGGCACCCTCGAAGTGCTGGCCCTGGCTGCCTTCAACCCTCTGGCCGGCTTGTTCCTGGCCATCCACACCTGGCAGACCAAATACACCAGCCAGATCATGCTGGAACCCTTGCCCGCCCTCGCCAGCCTGCTGGCCGTCCTCTTCTACACCCTCAGCCAGCCGCGGGGAAACCAGCGAGGCACATGGCTCTGGCTCCTCCTCTCGGCTGTGGCGCTGGGTCTGACCGCCGCCTCGAAATACACCTACTGTGTGGTCGGGCTGGCCATAGCGGCAGATATGGGATGGCGAATGGCGAATCACTCCGGGCAAAGCACGTCATCATTGTCAGACCGCCCCTTCCGCCGGTTGCTACTGTGGGGGACCGTCGCCATCGCCGTCTTCTTCGTCGCCGATCCCCGCCTGTGGTCGCACCCCTTCCAGCGCCTGGCGCAATCGCTCCTTTACCACGGCGCCTACGCCCAAAGCGCCCATGTCCGCGAAGCCAACTTCCCCTTCTGGCAACCTTTGGTCTGGCTGTTAGGATCGGTGCCCTGGCATCCCGGCGTCTTCCTGCTCCCACTGGACTTGCCGATCACGATCTTTGCCGCCCTCGGCTGGCGACCCTTCTGGCAAAAACACCGCGTCTTCGCCCTCTGGCTCCTGATCGGCCTGATCTTTCTACTCCTCTGGCCCACGAAATGGCCGCAATACATCCTCACCATCACGGCGCCCCTCTGTCTGGCCGCAGCCGAGGGATTCCGGGCCACGGTGTGGGCGCCCCTCGCTCGCAAATGGCGCCAGAATCGCGGACAAACACAGTCCGCCCCTGTCTCAGCGGCCGAACGCGCCAGGCCGCGCGACCTCAAACGCGCTCTACCCTGGCTGGCCCCCGGCGCCCTCGTTCTCTTCATCCTGGCGCTCTACCCCTTCATCTACCAGAGCGCCATGTCCCTCACCGACTTCAACGCCATCTCCATCCGCGACGGCATCAATGGCGGCGTCTGGCGCGCGGCCTGGTATGGCCTGACCGGTCAGGAAAAGGCGGCGCCACTTAGCATCTTTGGTCGCGGCTCGCAATCAAAGACGGTGCACTATGCAGGGCCAGCGCTATTGGGCCAACTCCTCCTCGGCGCTGCGCCCGACGTGCTTGCCTTCAACCTGCTGTGGATGATCCTCTCGGTGGCGCTGCAAGCCGCGCTCGGCATCGCCGCGGCGCTGGCGCTGAATCAGCGAGGACTGCGCTTGCGCAGTCTCTGGCGCACCCTCTTCATCCTGCCCTGGGCCATCCCCGAATTCGTCGGCGCGCTTGTCTGGTTGCGCATCTTCGAGCCACGCTATGGCTGGCTGGCGTTGGCCCAGCACATTCCTGCCGACGTCAATCTTTCCAACTGGTTCGAGAACCCCACCACCACCCTCCTGATCCTGTTGATCGCCGCCACCTGGTATGGTTTCCCGTTCATCATGCTGGCAGCAACCGCCGCACTGAAACTCGTGCCCGACGAAGTGTACGATGCTGCCGCTATCGACGGCGCCACCGGCTGGAACAGATTCCGTTCTATCACCTGGCCCCTCCTCTTGCCACTGGTGGCCCCCGCCCTCATCATCCGCGCCATCTTCGCCTTCAACCAATTCTACCTCTTCTACTCGATGCGCGTCGAACCACCCACCATCACTTTCGCCACCGCCTCCTACTATTTCTTCGCTCCGTCCGGCTACTTTGGCGGACAATTCGCGGTTTCGGCAGCCATCAACATCTTTACCGTCCTGGTTTTGATAGGCCTGGCGCTGTGGTTCAATAAGTGGAGCAAAGTCGCCGAAGGGGTGACGTATGTATAAACTGCGCTGGTGGCAACAGGGAGCGTACCAGCTTGGCCTGCTGGCGTTGGCGCTGTTCGTATTGATCCCGATCTGGGGCATCGTCTACCTCGCCTTCGACGGCGGCGTCAAAGGTTGGCCCACCACCTTTCGCCTCTGGCCCCAACAGTTCACCTTTGCCGTCTTCGGGCAAGTGTGGGAGAAACCATCGCAGTCATTGCCGTTCGTAGGCCTCCTGCGCAACAGCCTGCTGGTCTCCGGCGGCGCCGCCCTGTGCTCGGTCGCCATGGGCGCCGGCATGGCCTATGCCTTTGCCCGCTATCGCTTCCCTGGCCGGCGCGCAGGGCTGTTTGCGCTGCTAGTGGGCGCGCTCCTGCCGCCGGTGGCGCTGATGACGCCACTGTACATCCTGCTGGCGGCGGCCGGCCTGCGCACGACCCTTTTGGGATTGACCATCGTCTACACAGCCTTCGCCATGCCATTCTGCATTTGGAACATGCGCGCCGCCTTCCAATCTATACCCAATGAATTGGAAGAATCCGCCTTTTTGGATGGCGCCACGCCGCTGATCGCTTTTTGGCGCATCACCCTGCCCCTGGCATTGCCATCCATCGCCGTCGCCGGCTTGATTGCCTTCCTAATCGGCTACTCAGAATTCGCCATGGGCTGGCTGTTCGTAGACAAAGCCCGCAACGTGACGTTGGCCATGGCCATCTCAGGCATGATTCAGAGCAACTACCTCGACTCGTGGGCGAAGCTGGCGGCACTGGCAATCCTGATGAGCCTGCCCGTGGTCGCCATTTTTCTGGGCCTTCAGAAATACCTTCTCGACCGGCTATTGGTGGGGCCGATCGAAGATTGAGAAAACGCGCCTTCATCGCCAACATGAAGCTCAAACGATTCCTCCTCATCCTCCTCCTGACAGCGATCGCCGCCCCTCCCCTCATCGCCGACTCGCCCCCCCACGCCTCCTATCTGCCCTTTCAGATTCAGACCACCCACCTCCCCACCCGGCCACACCCCCTCCTCTTCGCCTTCCTCCCCGACGGCCTGGCCGCCAACGACGCCGACGAATTCTTCGCTATCCAAAACGCCGGGCGGAACCCCTTACAGATGGGCGGCTGGCAAATCAGCGACGGCGAAGGGACGATCACCCTGCCGGCGTTGAGCCTGGCGCCGGGCGGCATACTCTGGTGTGCGCGGCAAGCACTCGCCTTCCGCGCCTGGTGGGGTTTTGCCCCAGCCTGCGAGTACGAGAATGACAGCGATCCCGCTGTGCCCAACGCCACCGGCAAAGCCCCTGCTCTGGGCAACAGCGGCGACGAACTCAACCTGCTGGAACCAGAAGGCCAGTCCTACGACGCCGTCCTCTTCGGCAACAGCAGCGCCACTCTGCCCGGCTGGAAAGGAGCGCCCGTCACCTTTTACCAGCGCAACACTCGCTTCTCGCGCGCTGGTCAAGTCTTCTACCGCCTCTTCGACCCCGCCACCGCACTCGCCCTGACCGACGCCGACGCCGCCAGTGATTGGGCACAGGGCAACCCCGACCCGGCTCGTGGTCGCCGCACCGCCTTCGTCGGCTGGGATTGGCTCGAACTCACCCAGCCTGCCACCGTTCATTGGGAAACGGACGCCCCCAACGCCCGCCTGCTCGTCGCCCCCGACAACACCTTCGTCGCCCTCTCCACCCTTCTGGCCAGCGCCGCCGCCAGCATCCATCTGGAAACCTACGAAATCACGCACCCCGATCTGGTGCAAATCCTGGTCGCCCGTGCGCAGGCAGGCGTGGAAGTCAGTGTGCTGCTGGAGGGAGGCCCCGCAGGCGGCCTCGACAACGCCGAACGCTGGGCGGCACAACAAATCGTGAGCGCGGGCGGAACTGTGCATTTCATGGTCAACGATGTTGGCGTCGCCGCCGACCGCTACCCCTACATCCACGCCAAATTCGCCATCATCGACGGCCAGACCCTGCTTATCAGCACCGAAAACCTCAACCCCGATAGCTTCCCGCCCGATGCCAGCGCAGGCGACACCCTCGGCCGCCGTGGCTACGCCCTCATCCTCAGCGATCCCACCCTCATCGCCCGCGCCCAGACCCTATTCGCACACGACAACGACCTCGCCCACCCCGACATCTTCCCCTGGCAGGCCGACCATCCCACCTACGGCGCCCCGCCGCCCGCCTACACCCCGCCCGCCCTGCCTGACGAGACCGGCTACACCGTCCGCTACACCGACACCCTCGTCCTCACCGACCTGAAACAAGCCACCCTCTTCACCTCGCCCGAATCGAGCCTGACCCCCGGCCCCCTACTCGACCTCATCGCCCGCGCCGGCCCCGGCGACATCCTCCTCGCCCAACAACTGTACGAGCACCCCTTCTGGGGCGGCAGCAACGCCACCGCCGCCACTGATCCCAACCCCCGGCTCGAGGCGCTCATCGCCGCCGCCCGCCGCGGCGCCACGGTGCGCCTCTTCCTCGATGACTTCTTCGATAACAGCAACGACCCCCGCAGCAATGTCACCACGGTGGCTTATGTCAATCGATTGGCCCAAAACGAAGGCTTGGACATGCTCGCACGCACGGGCAACCCCACCGGCGAAGGCATACACGCCAAATTGCACCTCCTGGCCCTCGGCGATGAACGTTGGGTCGTGCTTGGCTCCATCAACGGCGGCGAAGTGAGCAACAAACTGAACCGCGAAATGGCGCTTGCCTTCCAATCCGCCCAGGCCTACGACTATCTGACGAGCCTATTCGAGGCAGACTGGCGCGCCCGGCCCTAAAGGGTCGATTTGCCCACTCGACCAGAAACAAGTAGGATAGACAACAAAAGTTTGCCTGCTTACCAGATTCCATCCAACTTGTAGGAGGAAAAATGTCTCGCAAAGCCATTTTGATTCTTGGTCTGCTCATTGCCCTGGTTTTGGCGATCACTGCTTGTACGGGCAGCGCCCCATCCGCCCCGGCCGGACAACCCACAACAGCGCCAGCTCAGACAGAAGCCGCCACGCAGCCGGCACAGGAAGCAGCGCCCGCCGGCAAGGACGGAACGGCTATCCTGGGATTTACCGCCTCGCTCACCGGCAAGCTCAATGTCGAATCGACACGCCAGACCAATGGCCTGAACTTGTGGATGAAACAGGTCAACGAGGCCGGCGGCGTGAAACTGGCCAACGGCGCCGCAGTCAAGTTCGACTCCAAATTCTACGACGACGAGTCGAACCAGGATCGGGTGCAAGAACTTTACACCCGCCTGGCGACGAAAGACGGCGCCGACTTCCTCATCAGCCCCTACTCGAGCGGCCTCACGGCTGCCTCGTCCATCATCGCCGAACAGTACGACAAGGTGATGATCACCACCGGCGCCGCCTCGGATAGCAACTACAAACAAGGCTATACCCTGGTCTTTCAGGCTTACACCCCCGCCAGCAAATACCTGACCGGCGCCATCGATATGGTGGCCGCGGCCAAGCCTGATCTAAAAAAGATCGCCATCATCCATGAGAACGACAAGTTCTCGACCGATGTTGCCACCGCAACAAAAACCTACGCCGAGGAGAAAAGCTACGAAGTCGTACTCTTTGAGGGCTACGATTCCGGCACGACCGACTTTGCGCCTATCATCAACAAAGTGCAACAGGCTGCGCCGCAGGCCATCCTCGGCGGCGGGCACTTCCAGGATGGCAGCACCTTCGCCCGTCAATTGGCCGAGAAGAAGACGCCCGTTGAGTTCCTGGCGCTGTTGGTGGCCCCGCCCGAACCCAAGTTCGCCGAATTGGGCGACGCGGCTATGGGTGTTGCCGGCCCCAGCCAGTGGGAGCCACAGGCTGCCTACACTGCAGAGGCAGCCACGGCCGCAGGGGCGCCGTGGTATGGCCCATCGGGCGCCGACTTCATCGCCGCCTACAAAGCAGCTTATGGCGGCGAAGAGCCGTCGTACCATGCCGCTGGTGGGTACGCCGCTGGCCTCATCCTCCAGGCCGCCATCGAGAAGGCCGGCTCTCTCGACACGGCGGCTGTCAAGAAGGCCCTGGAGAACATGGACATGATGACCTTGTTCGGCCGCATCAAGTTCGACACCACCGCCGAAGCGCACGGCCTGCAAATCGGCCACGACATGGTTTACATCCAGTGGCAGAAGGATGGCAGCGGCAACCTGATCAAGCAGATCGTCTGGCCACCGGAAGCCAAAACCGCCAGCGTCGTCCACCCCGTTCGGTAGACCGGGGAACCAGGGGGCCGATCAACTGATCACCGATCACCAACATGCTGCCCACCCTGCTACCCTCCCTGATCGATGGTCTTCTCATCGGCGTCGTCTATGGCCTCGTGGCGATGGGGCTGACGCTGATCTTCGGGGTCATGAATGTCATCAATCTGGCCCATGGCCCTATCATCGCCTTGGGAATGTTCGGCGTCTATCTGCTCTTCAGCAGGCTGGGGATGAACCCCTACCTGGCCCTTGTCTTCGTGGCTGTCTTCGGTTTGGTGCTGGGGTTGATCATGTACTTCGTGGCCGTACATCGCGTGCTGAATGCACCGCATCTGACCAGCCTGTTGGCGACGTTCGCGATCAACATGATCATCATTGGGGTAGGCACCAGCCTGTTTTCCACCACGTTTCGCAATGTTGACTATAGCCTGGGTTCGCTGGCCGCGGGCGGCGTCACCATTACCGGTACGCGCCTCGCCGCCAGCCTGATCACACTCCTTGTCACTGGCGCCTTGTACTTCTTCCTCTATCGCACCCGCGCCGGCAAAAACATCCGCGCCGTGGCCAATAATCGCCAGTCGGCAGAGCTGATGGGCATCCCCTCCACGCGCGTGCTGGCCATCGCTTTCGGCCTGGGTACAATGCTGGCGGCCATGTCTGGCGGGCTGTTGGCGACGATCCAGCCGTTCACCATCCTCTCCGGCGGCGTCTACGAACTCAAAAGCTTTGTCATCGTAGTCTTGGGCGGGCTGGGCAATCCTTTGGGTGCGCTGGTTGGGGGCCTTATCCTGGGATTGATCGAGGGTCTGGCGCCCGTCTTCATGCGCACGACTTGGACGCCCGTGCTTGAGTTTGTCCTTTTCGTCCTCATCCTTCTCGTTCGGCCCCAGGGCTTGTTCGGAGCCAAACGATGAGCACCCGGCGCCCATTCGGTTTCTGGACGCCCATTGCCTTGCTGGCAGCCTTCAGCCTGTACCCTCTCGCGGCCAGCAGCGCCAGCGCCCGCGAGACGGTGTTCACGATGTTGATGTCCATCGCCCTGGCCTCGAGCCTGAACATCCTGCTGGGCTACACCGGCTATGTCAGCTTCGGTCACATCGTTTTCTTCGGCCTGGGCGGCTATATCGGCTTCTGGGCCATCGACGAACTCAAGCTCAATCTCCTCATGGCCGTGCTGCTGGGAGGGGTGGTCTCCGCGACCCTGGCACTGCTGCTGGGAGTAGCGATCCTGCGCTTGCGTGGGGCCTACTTTGCGCTGGCAACCATTGGCGTCAACGAAGCCATGAAAGCGCTGATCGTCAATCTGGACTTTCTGGGCGGACCCACCGGCATGGAGCTGAACTTCGCCGTGTACAAGCAGTACGGCGGGCCAGCCAAAGCTTTATGGACCACTTATTGGGGCCTGGTCGTCATTAGTCTGGTGGTCGTGGTGGTCAGTTATCTGATCAAGAAGTCGAAATTTGGGCTGGGCTTGATGGCCATCCGCGAGGACGAAGACACTGCTGAAATCATGGGCGTGGTCGCCCCGCGCGCCAAAACCTGGGCTTATGTGATCTCCGCCTTCTTCCCCGGGCTGATCGGCGTCCTCTTCTTCTTCAAAAACGGCATCATCGAACCGGGCAGCGCCTTTCGCTTGCACCTGTCCATCGAGTTGCTGGTTATGGTCATGTTGGGCGGGGCTGGCACGGTGCTGGGGCCGCTGGTGGGCGGCGCTTTTTACCAACGCTTGCGCGGCCTCTTGCTCACCACCGCCTTCCTCAAAGATATCCAGCTGGCGGTGGCGGGCGTGCTGCTGTTGCTCATCGTGCTCTTCATCCCCAGCGGCGCCGTGGGCTGGCTGCGTAGCCGATCAACAAGCTTGCGGAGGGTGCTGGAATGAGCGCCACAGGGCCTATCCTGCAAGTGCAAAACATGACCAAGCGGTTCGGCGGCCTGACGGCGGTCAGGGACGTGAGCTTCGACTTGCCCGAAGGCCAAATCCTGGGACTCATCGGCCCCAATGGCGCCGGCAAGACCACGCTCTTCAACTGCATCAACGGCGTCTATCCGCCCACGCATGGGCGGGTTATGTTCCGCGGCGCGCCCCTGACCGGCCTGCCGACCTGCCGCGTCGCCAGGCTGGGGCTGGCCCGGACGCACCAAATCGTGCGCCCACTGAACGAGCTGACGGTGCGGGAGAACGTGGTGGTGGGGGCGTGTTATGGCCGCGAGAATCTGAGTCTGCGCGCCGCAACGCAAGTTGCGGATGAGGTGCTGACGTTCGTGGGGCTGGCGCCCAAGTCCGAGACCCTGGCCAACACACTCAACGTGGCCCAAAAGAAACGGCTGGAGATGGCGCGGGCGTTGGCCGCTCGCCCCTACCTGTTGTTACTCGACGAGGTCCTGGCCGGCCTGAACCCCACTGAAGTCTCGGGCATGATCGACGCCATCCATCGCCTCCGTGAGCAGGGCCTCACCATTATCATGATCGAGCATATCATGCACGCCATCATGAATCTTTCCGACCGCATCATCGTGCTGAACTATGGCGAGATGATCGCGCAGGGCGCGCCCGCTGAAGTGTCGCAAAACCCCCAGGTGGTCGAAGCCTATCTGGGCAATCCGGAAATGGCCGAGAAATTGCTCGAAGCGAGCGGGTAGGAGGAGGCCGTGAGTCTGTTGGAAGTCAAAGATATCGCCTCCGGTTACGGAGAATTACAGATTCTCTGGGGCGCCGGGCTGAGCCTGGAGCAGGGGCGACTCACCACGCTGGTCGGTGCCAACGGCTCCGGCAAGACCACCCTCTTGCGCTCGGTGGTCGGCCAGATCAAGCCCTGGCAGGGTAGCGTCACCTTTCAGGGCAAGGATGTCAGCCGTCTCGCGCCCTATGCCAAGGCCGAGATGGGGCTGATCATGGCGCCCGAAGGTCGCCAACTCTTCACGGATATGACCGTGCGGGAAAACCTGGACATGGGCGCCACACCCCGCCATGCTCGCGCCAAAGCCGCCCAGAATCTTGAGCGCGTCTTCGCGCTGTTTCCCCGTCTGAAAGAACGCGCCGGTCAAAAAGCCGGCACGATGAGCGGCGGCGAGCAACAGATGTTGGCGGTGGCTCGCGGCCTGATGTCTGATCCCACCGTACTCATGATCGACGAGATGTCGCTGGGCCTGGCGCCGGTGCTCACCCTCAGCCTCTTCCAGGCGCTGCGCAAGCTGCGCAACGAGGGCCTGACCCTATTGCTCGTCGAGCAAAACGTGCGCATGGCCTTGAAGGTGAGCGATTACGCCTATGTGCTGGCAGGTGGGAAGGTCACGATGGAGGGGCCATCGCGCCAGATCGAGGCGAGCGAGGAAGTGCGGCGGGCGTATTTGGGGATTTAGGGCCGATCAACCGATCAGCTTGTCGATCACCAATCGTCCCAGAGCGACGCCGATGGGGACGAGCACCGAGACGAAGAGCGTACGCAACATGGCCACGTTGTAGGGCCAGGTTTGCGCCTCGCGGAGGCGTTTTTCGAGCGCCACGAGCGCGGTGATTTCCTGCGCCAAATCGCCCGCGTCTTGATTCGTATCCAGGCGTTCTGCAAAAGTCCCACCCACCCGCCGGATGCGTTCCTGCACGGCCCGCAACTGGCTTTCTTTGGCCGCGACGAGAACCCGATGCGTTGGCCTCATGTTCAAGAAAAAGATGGTGATGGACACCAGCATCATCGGGGTGTAAGCCAACCAAAACCCCGGTTGCCGCAACGCCTCGATATCGAACGCTGAAAACAACAAACTGAGGGTGGCGCCACCGATGAAGACCAGAGCGAGGAGCAAGCTCTGGTGACCGATCGCCTCGAACGGCCTGAGATCGAAGAGATCGACATGCAAGGATAGGCTCAGAATCGAGCTAATCACACGCGTGCTGGCAAACGACATGTAGATCGTCCAGGCCAAGAGGCCGTACATCAGGCCGAACGAGATGAACAAGTACAGCGCCAGCCAGGAGACTGCTAACGAGAAATTTCTCAACACTACAGCAAAGCCCAGAGTCATGCCAACGCCAAAGGCCAGCCATTCGTAGTGTGGGTTGACGACAGCGCCACCGCCAACGAGCCGGTCGAAGGTCTCGTCATCGACAGGGGCCAACGGGCGCAGGGAGTCGATCACGCTAGAGCCTACGCGCTGCAGCGGGGGCGAAATAATCAGGATGTAGAAGATCACGGCTGGCGCGATCAGCAGCACTCGCCAACGGCCATTGGCGAGCGTTTCGTTCAATGAACCGCTGAGGAGGGCGCCGGAAAAAAAGAGCAACAAGATCACCACCGCAACGCCCAGGGTGAGCCACGGACGGCGGGGGCTGGCGATCAATCTGTCGAAGAGTGACAACGGTCTCATCCAAGCACCCCCGGCAGGATTCGAACCTGCGACCCACTGCTTAGAAGGCAGTTGCTCTAACCGCTGAGCTACGGGGGCGAGTACCCCCTAGATGTAGTGGCGAAGTGAGGCGTGAGATACTACGGGTAGTAGGTGCAAGGGTAGGGCGCGCATGGAACTTAAGGCGAAGCAGTCAGTCACTTGCACCCCGCCGTAGGGCCAATAAAAAAAGCCCCCGGCGTGGTTTGCTTCACGCTAGAGGCTTTGGGTAGAATCGGGGTTAGCCGGTTCGCTAGGGCCTACTAGCGTGGCGGTCAGGGCTGGGTGTCGGTGTTGACTGCACCGCCCCGGCCCGTTTTGTTGGCTGGGACTGTATCACACAGTTTACAGGGGTGTCAAATGCGGCTCAGGGTGTGGGGCGCAATCACAGATGACGGTCTCGCGCACGCGAGGGAGTACTACGGATGACTACACACTATAAAGCTTATGTAAAGTAGAATCGTCTTTTTCGTCCACTTTTCGCCCATCTTGTCCAGGTTTTGCGCACACACCCCCAACATGGGCAAAAATAACCGTTGCTTATTGCACTATGCGTAATACACGGACTAATAGGTAAGAATCACGCGCGCTAATCGGTAAAAACTGCATCATATAGACATGCCGTCTTGGAGGTGACGTTGCGTCCACGGTTGGCGTGTCTCTGCCCGGTCTGGGCCTGTTCTGACTGGCTGCAACGGCCACAGAAGGAGGATTGCGCCAGAAGCCCGTAGAACGGCTCAGGACGATTTCAACGTCAAAACATACGCACCCACCCACAAAAAACGCTCTACGGCCTTCCTGTGGCTTTGACGCGCGCCTGGCATCACTCGTCCATAACCAGAATCGGCAATCTAGTTTCATCCTCGCAGAACAATCAGCTTGTCCGGTGCGGTGGCGATGGTGGGCGATGCAGGGAGAAAGAGAGGGGGCGACGCATCCCCCCCCCACCCCGCCACACCTCTAGCTCCCTCCTACACCTCTACTAGCCCCGCTCAATTTTTAGGGGAAAACCAAAAAGACTGTGCATTAATTAGACAAAAGCTAGTTTCAATGTTTGGCGTAATGGAGACAAAAAGAAGTGGCGCACGCACGTTAGTTGTGTCGTGGCGTCGCTTCGTCCTTCAGCAGATGCGCCAGTGTCTTGCCCAGGGCGTTACGCTCTTTCGTCAGGCGCTCCACTTCCGCCACATCGGGCGCTTTCAGGAGGGCCAGAATCACGGCGGCCAGTTCTCGGCGCAGGGTGGCGGCAGATTCGTTGCACTCACTACATGCTTCCGGCGGCTCAGGTCTTCGGCGTGGCATGGTGGCATCCTGAGCACCTCGATGAACTCGGTACACTGCTTGTCGAAGGGTGGCATCCTGAGCACCTCGATGAACTCGGTACACTGCTTGTCGAAGGGTGGCGGCTCAGGCTTTCGGCGGGCAAAGTGCGTAGCGTTTCACTTCTTTATGGTTCTACAGAAATAAGTGAAACACTACGCACTTTTTCTGCATCCTGAGCTTGTCGAAAGGCGTCTCGGTGGTGGTTCCAGTCGGGTGCAGTGCGTACAGCGTCGGCGCTCGCCTGGCTCAGGGGAGGGCAACGGCATCCCACAAAAGACACATCGACCATGCGGCGCTTTGGGCGACTCGGTGGCGATGGGTGTGCGGAGTAGGGTCATTTCTGCTTACGCTCCCTGTGGGTCTTCCCGCGCGCCTTACGGGTGACTTCATCAGCCGTCAACTTGGCGCCCCGGTTCTGGCTTGGGTGCGGGATGGGTGCGCCGTTCTTGTAAGGTTCCAGGGCGGCGGCGTGGCGTTGGCGTTCCTGTTCGTGCTTGACCTTGCGCTTGTCCCCTTTCCCAGCTACACCTAACAGACGGGCGGCCTTGTCCATGTCGGCGTCGTCTGCAATCTCCCAGGTACCCGGCTTCGACTCTTCCACCAGGGCGCATTGCTCCCCGGTTGCATCGTCACGGATGGCGGCCAGTTTCGACAAGACGCGCCTGACGGTTGAAACGGCGCGCCCGCTGCGCTCGGCCAGTTCCGCCACCGTTCCAGGTTCATCGAGTAGGGCGGCATAGACAAAACCGGCGGCCTTGCCCATCCCGTGCCAGCAGAACAGGTCATGACCGATGATGGCTCGCACCCCGGCCAGGTTCACGCCAGAATCACCACGAACACGCACACCCACACTTGACGGCTCGTTTCTTTCAGCGGGCAAAGTGCGTAGCGTTTCACTTATTTCTGTAGAACCATAAAGAAGTGAAACGCTACGCACTTTTTCTGCAACCGGCAGGGCGTATTCTGCGGCAAGTTGGGCGGTGGCGGGTGTGTGCAGGGCCAGCTTGCCAGCTTCAATCAGGCGGGCATTAGCGCGCGTGGCGGTCATTTGGCTCACGTTCACCATGTCCGCCAGGCGGCGCGATGCTCCCGCCCATACCGGCGTGTTGGCGTCGGCGGCGATACGAAGATGGGCCAGGAACACGGCTTTGTCAATCGTCCCCGTTCGCCCCTTCCAGGGTTGGGCCTCGGCCTGTTCAATCAGGCGGGCAAGGCGCTGGCTCACATCTCCGCCATGTTGGGCGGCGTAGGCGCTGGCTTTGGCGTAGGCGTCGTGCAACCAGGTCACGGCGTCGGCGCTGTTCTTGGCTGCCAGGTCGGAGAAATGACCATAGCCCTGATGCGCCAACATTAGGGCCAGGGTAGTATCGGCATCGATTCCCAGGGCGGCCAGGCGATACACCGTCTTGAAATCATCGATGCTTGGGTAGTCGCTCCCGCCACGGCCATGCAACCGCCTGCGCACATCTTCGGGCAGCAGGTTTTCACCATCGGCCAGGGCTTGGGCCAGTGGGGATAGCGGCCCGGCCACAACCTCGGCGGGCGCTTCCCGGCGTCGTGCGTCTTTCAGCAACGGCGAAAAATCCGCCCAAACCAGCTTGGGTAACTCCCCGTGCCAAGCTCCCCCCGCCATCTCGTACCGGCCCCCGTCCACCAACGACGAAGGCGGAATCAAGGCTTGCGCCCCCGGCCCAAATCGCAGTTCACCCCCGCCCAGGTCATCGGCCATTTTGCGGTTATGGCCGTCTGGTGCGTCGTGGAGGGAGAAAAAGTAACGCTCTCCGCCGTGCGCCGTTCGGTTCGCCGGGTAGCTCTGCCAGTCATAGCCCAGACCAGCCAGGAAACGGCGAAGGGCGGGTATCGCTTCGGGTCGGTCGCGCTCGGCCTCCATCGATGCAAGTCGCATGTCGCCCCCATGCCGTAGGGCCAGGTTGGAATTTTCCGGCGCACCCCGCCATTGCTCGGCAGGTGGGACGGTGGGCCAGGCGTCCACGGCGGGGCGCTTTGTTCCCGGTAGGATGGGAATCACATCGTACCCCAGGGCGGCCAGGTCTTCGGCAAGGACGTTCATAGCTTCACCCCCGCCACAGCGAACAAGTCAAGCTGTCTGTAGGTGACGCTGGGGTCATCGATTGCCCACTTACCGATGCTCAGGGCCACTTGTGCGCCGTGCCCCCGGTCGAGCTTCTGCCCGTGCTGGCGGATGGTTGCAACATCCGCCCGATACACGCGCCCGGTCTCCAAATCGGTGACTTCGACTCGGCGGGCGCCCGCTTTTTCGGCGTCTGCCAGGCTGCCAGCATCGAGACAGATTGCAGGCGGCTTATGCAAGAAATGCTTCGATGCTTGCACCCGCTTGACAAAGACTCCATCACGAACGGCCCCGACTGCTTTACCGTTCGCCCAAATCGTGGTATCCTGTTTCATGGTTCATGACCTCCAAACGTGAGTGAGTGTCCCAACCTGCGCCCTGGCTTCCGGGTTCCAATCTTCGGCCAGGGCGCTGCTGTAGGATGGGATGGCTAGGCGAAATCATGCTTGACCTCGGTGGGTGGGCGGGTGACTGTGACTTGGGCAGCCAGGAAAGACGCCAAAGCCCGGCGGTGTAGCTCCGATTCGGTGCAACCGGCTTGGACTGCGAGGGCTTTCAGGGCGTGCGCCTGCTCAGTCGGCAAACGAACGGCGGTGAAGATGGGTAGCTTCTGCATAGGTGTGACCTCCAAAGCGAAGATGTTAAACGCATTATGGCAGATAAGCGCGCGACGAAATAGGGTACGAAAGTCACGTTTTCAGCACTTTGCGACGCCTCATAGCGGCTTTAAACCTGTTTTCGAGGTCCTTGCGTTCGTCTTCGGACAGGGTTCCCAGGTCGATTCCATGCATCGCATAGGCCAGGGTGCGCGCTTGGTCATGGGAAAGCCTGCCAGATGCAATCCAACGAAAGGCAAGGTCGTAAAGCTGCGTCGTCGGTCTACCTGTTGGGCGGTGTTCTTCGTAGGGTATCCCGTAGAACATCACGTTGTACCGCTTGCCTATCTCTAGCAGTGTTCTGGCATCGTCCAATCCCTGGCGCATGTCGATGCTCTCGAAATATGGGTCGGTTATCGCTCTCCCGATAGTCGGGGCGAAACGATTCACTTCTTCTATGAGTTCATCCTTACCTTCGAGTGCCTTCTTTATGTTTTCGGGTGTCGCGGGTACATGAAAGACGACAGAGAAGCTTTCGGCAATCGGGCGACCTAGAGAATCAAGCTTGGCCGTAATCGTTACAAGAGGGGTCATACTGTCTCCGGGGTCATGAGTTGAGGATGCCTTGATTGTACTACGCTCTCGGCGGGTGCTTCATCGGCGGCCAGTCCAAAGCCAGCAATCCCCGCCATGAACGCGTGCAACGCGCGCCGGTGAACCTCGGATTGCGTCAAACCCTGCTCGGCGGCCAGCGCGCGCAATTTGTCTTCGAGTTCGGCGGGTAGGCGCAAACTCACCAACCGGTCGAAGATGTCGGGGGCAGGGTTGCGGCTCATGGCTCCTCATCCTTCGATGTTTCCGGCGGCCAAACGGTGATAGCGTCGGCGATGGGCTTCATCAGCGCCCCCGTGATGGCCCGGCAGACAGGGCAATCTTTGACGTGCGCCTTCAGGTCGTCCAGGTTGAAAGAACCGCCAGCCGTCATCTCGGCGACAACGGGACAAATGGCAAGTGGTGGTCGTGTTGTCATGGTGTTTCCTCCGTGGAAATGAGAGTGAGAGTAAGAGCAAGTCGGTAGGTTTTCATCTTTCCCCCCATGCAGGCACAGCCTCCCCCGCCAGCATCCGGCCAAGCACGTAGTTGGCCCATTGGTGCTGCTTCGATGGCACAAGCAGTAGCATCCCGTCATTCCGCATGTACAGGGGGTGCGATGGCACGTGTAGGCGGCGCAGTTCGGCTTGCGCGTCTCGGATGCTGTAGCTCCCGTTGGCGGGAATCCACAACCCCCGCAAGGCGTCACCATGCCTGACGATGCGCCAGACAGCCCACACCAGGCAGATAAGCGGGTCAACCCAATTGATGACGGCGTTCAGGTCATTAGCGGTCGCTACAAGGCTCTCAGGCGGCGCATAGCTCCCCGTGCCGACGTGTGACGGCCACAGAGAAAGGGGGGCATAGCTCCGGCGTCGTGTTCGTCGTGCTCGTGGTGCTCTCCGTTGGCGTGTCATCGAATAGCCTCCCTGACGAAGTCCAAAACCTCGCCGTCCTTGTACCCGTAGAACTCGAAACACAACCGATTCATCGACCAAGCCCGGTCGTGGTAGAGGCTACGCATCCTGGCCGCCTGCTCAGCCGTCGGCGCTCGACCCCGGTCAATGCGTTCTGCAACCGGTTGCAACTGGTTGTTATTGCAAATATTCGCATCTGCAACCGGTTGCAACCGGTGGGAATCGTCTTTCGACATCGTGGCGAGAAAACGGTCAAAATCCCCCGTTGCCAACCCCGCATAGAATGCCTGGCAGTGCACCAGGTCGCCCCGCTGCACGATGCAACGGCCCGGAACATCCGGCGGCAATAGCTCCGCCCCCCCGTCCCCGATGATGCACCGTGAATCGTGACTATTGCGCACACGAAACGCCACCGACGCACCCGCCACGGCCCGCAAGCTGGAATCGACCACATCGGCGCTGGGACGCTGCGTGGCAAGAATCAGACTGACGCCAGCGGCGCGCCCCTTGCGGCCAATCTCCAGGGCCAGCGGTACGAATTGCTTATCCCCGGCAAAGTCCGCCAACTCATCCACAAAGCACGCCAGGTAGGGTAACGGCTCGGCCTGGCTGTTGTAGGCGGCCAGGCTGCGCGCCCCGACCTCCTTCAGCATCGCAAACCGCCTTTGACACTCCGCCAGCACTTCGCCCAGCAGGTCGATAGCGGCGGCGTGCTCGGTTGCGACTGGCTGCCATAGACCGGCCAGGTCTGCGGGCATCGTCCCAAAGTCAACCATCTTGGGGTCGATGACGGCAACCTGTGCGGCCTGCGGATGGCGCAACAGACCGGCAATCATGGCGGCCAGCAGTTCACTTTTACCACTGCCAGGAAGCCCGCCAATCAGCACGTTACCCAGGTTCTGTAATGGCAACGATAGCGGCCCGTTGGCCGTCTGTCCCACTTGCAGGGCGGGTGTAGGCGGTTGGGGTGCGTCGTACACGCTGCAACGACTTGGCAGGGCAGGCAATGCAACCGGTGGTTGAAGGGCGTCGATGACGGTCGGCGCCCCCCTCCTCCCTGTGGCCGTCACACTTCCCAGCAGGGCGCGTGCCAGCGGAGCACTTGGGCGACTCGGCAAGGCGGCGAATTGCTGTGCTACCGGGTCGCTCAGGACTTCCCACTGCCCACCAACCCGTACAGCCGGGTATAGCCCATGCTCCCGATGCGCGTGTAACGCACCGCTGCGAACGTACAGCATCCGCACCATCCCGGCGGCCAGACCCGTACAGGCAAGGAGGATGACAACAACCATCCCCCACAGCAACAGTGTGACGGCCTCCGCCCGTGCTGGCGCCTCTGCTGCCCACGCCTGCGCTGCCTGTGCTTTGGCGACCTGACGTGCGGCGGCTGCGGCGCGCGCTTCCGGCGTAGCGTTGGACGCCAAAGCCAGCAACAGCATGATAACAATAGCCCAAACGATGACGGCGATTAAAGTACTTGGTTTCATGGCGTAACCTCACAGATTGGAATCGACCGGCCCATGCTTCCGGTGTGCGTTCTGCAAATCCTGTTCGACCAGGGCCAGATAGCGGCGAAGCATGGTAAGGTCGCTATGGCCCATCAATCGCTGCAAACTGTAAATGTCCATCCCGGCGCGCAAGCTCCAAAGCGCGAACGTGCGGCGGAAAGTGTGCGGGTGGCAATGCTCTACCCCGCTGCGCTCACCCAACCGGCGCAACACTTGCCGCAATCCAGCACGACGTAGCCGGTTGCCCGTTGTCAGCGAAGCCCACAGGGGAGAAGATGCGCCCATCGGCTCGGCATCCCGTCGTCGTCTCAGATGCCGCTGTAGCGTTTGGCGCGTCTTGGCCCCCAAGTACACCTGACGGTCTTTCCCGCCCTTCCCCTGTCGCACCATGACGGCCCCGCTTGCCATGTCTACGTCTCCCAGATTCAGTGCCACAAACTCGCTTGCCCGTAGCCCGGTGTCCAACAGGAAAAGGACGATGGCCTTATCCCGCCCGCTCAGACAGGCATCGAGTAGGGCCTTAACGTCTGCCTCGGTGAAGGCGGGCAGGATGCGATTGTCTAACCGTGGCATCTTCACCCGGCGCATGGGCGATTCTGGTATCTCCCCTTCCCGCACAAGGAAATTGAACCAGGCTCGGATAGCGCGCGCCCGTCCATGTAGTGTGTTGGCGCTCAAGCCCCTTTCCCGCAATGTAACCAGGTGCGCCCGGATAAGCCCCGACGTGATAACGTCCACTGTCTGCACCCCCAACCCATCCAGAAAAGCAACGAACGCGCCCAGATGATAGCGGTAATGCTCCGCCGTGCGCATCGATAACCGTCTTACCTGTACGTCCAGCAGGAAGGCGGCGAGGGCGTCTTGCAGATTTAGAATCGGGTGGGATAGTGCGTCAGACATGGGGTTAGCTTGTCTGGCGTCCACCCCTTACCTACTACCCGTAGTAGTTTGCTCTTGTCCCACCCCCTACATCTTGCGGTAAAGCACCCCCGGCAGGATTCGAACCTGCGACCCACTGCTTAGAAGGCAGTTGCTCTAACCGCTGAGCTACGGGGGCGAGTACCCCCTAGATGTAGTACATCACTTGGGAGTTGTCAAATCCGCACTGAACCCGTCAGGCCGCCCGCTGCCGGGGAAAATGCTGCATGGCCGCCGCCTTGCGCTTCGAGAGGGGTCACGCCGTGGCAAATTCAAGCTTCTGGATGTGCGCCAGGTCTACTTGTTGCTGCACTTGCCACAGGTCGTAATTGTTCTGTAGGGCCAGCCAGCTTTCGGGCGTCCGCCCCAACACGCGCGACAACCTCAGCGCCATTTCAGGGCTTAGCCCGCTACGCCCGTTCAGCAATCGATTGCAGGTCGATGGCGAAACCTCAAGCTTGGCGGCCAGCAGTCGTTCACTCAGGCCAAAGGGTTCCAGATAGATTTCTCGGATGAATTCCCCAGGGTGGGGGGGATTGAACATACTCATGAGTGATAATCCTCGTAATCCAGGATGGAAGCGTTGCCGTCGGCGAACTCGAAGGTGATTCGCCAATTGCCGCTGATTGACCAGCGCCCTTCTTGCTGACCTTTCAGGGAGTGCAAGCGAAAACCTGGCAGGTCGATGTCATCGATGACCTTTGCCGTGTCGATAGCAGCCAACTGCACCCGCAGGCGCTTGGCGTGCTGGGGCTGAATACCCGCCGCGCTGCCAGTCTCGAAGAATCGCTGCAAGCCCTTGTGTCTGAAAGACCGAATCACAAGCGTGAGTGTAGCACAGCACGCAACACGCTGCAAGGGCGCGAGTTGCCCCAAAGCCGCGCCTCTGTTATACTGTTTTTTGCTCTCCAGCGTTTCCTTATGCAGAGACCTCGGCCACATGCCGGGGTCTCTGTCTGTCTATCAGCATCCGCGTACCGATACATGCTCCAACCTCGCACCGATCTCCGCAACATCGCCATCATCGCCCACGTCGATCACGGCAAGACCACCCTCGTCGATGGCCTGCTCAAACAGGCGCGCGTCTTCCGCGTCAACCAGCAGGTAGCCGAACGCATCCTCGATTCCAACGACCTCGAACGCGAGCGCGGCATCACTATCCTGGCCAAGAACACCGCCATCAGCATCTGGGACGCGACGACACAGCAACAGGTCAAGATCAACATTGTCGACACGCCCGGTCACGCCGATTTCGGCGGCGAAGTCGAGCGGATATTGAACATGGTGGATGGCGTGCTCCTGCTGGTTGACGCCGCCGAAGGGCCGATGCCCCAGACCCGTTTTGTACTCAAGAAGGCGCTGGAGTTGGGCCGCCGCGCCATCGTCGTCATCAACAAGGTGGATCGCCGCGACGCCGAACCCGATCGGGTACTGAACGAAACCTTCGATCTCTTCGTCGAGCTGGGTGCCAGCGATGAACAAGCCGACTTCCCCGTCGTCTACACCGTCGCCACCGAGGGCCGCGCGGGGTTGACCCCAGAACTGGGGCCAGATCTAGAGCCTTTGTTCAATACGATCCTGCGCCGGATTCCCTGTCCCCAGGTCGATTCCGATGCGCCGCTGCAAATGCTCGTGACTACACTGGGCTACGACCCCTATCGCGGGCTGACGGCCATCGGTCGCATCTTCGCTGGGCGCATCCAGGCCAAACAGGCCGTGACCCGCCTTATGTTGGAGGGCGACGTGCTGCCAGAGCGCGTGCGCTATCTTTACATCCACGAAGGACTGGAGAAAGTGGAGGTGGAGAGCGCCGAAGCGGGCGAGATTATCGCCATTGCCGGGTTGGAAGGCATTGCCATCGGCGAAACCCTGGCTGACCCACTCAACCCGGTCGCTTTGCCGATCATCAAGGTCGAGGCCCCGACGGTGCGCATGACCTTTGGCGTCAACACCTCGCCCTTCAGCGGACGCGAGGGCCGCTGGAGCACCTCGCGCAAGCTGCGCGAGCGCCTGTACGACGAGCTCAAGCACAACGTCGCCCTGCGCGTCGAGGATACCGATAGCCGCGATTCGTTTTTGGTCTCGGGGCGCGGCGAGCTGCACCTGGCCATTCTCATCGAGACCATGCGCCGCGAAGGCTACGAATTCCACGTCTCGCGGCCTGAGGTCATCCTGCGCGACGGGGAAGACGGCGAGAAGCTGGAGCCGTTCGAGGAAGTCCACATCGAGTGCGCGCCCGAAGTGATGGGCGTTGTCGTCGAAATGATGGGCAAACGCCGCGGTGAAATGATGAACATGGAGGAAGAAGCCAGCGGCGCCATCCATCTGACCTACCTGGCGCCCACCCGTGGACTGCTGGGCTTTCGCTACCAATTTCTCACGGCCACGCGCGGCTCCGGCGCCCTGCATAGTCTCTTCCACGACTATTTACCCCACGCCGGCTCGATTGCCTCACGCAGCCGCGGCTCGCTCATCGCCTGGGAGACAGGCCCCACCACCTCGAACGGGCTGCGCAACGCCGAGGAGCGCGGTGTGCTGTTCGTGGGGCCGGGTGTCGAAGTCTATCAGGGCATGGTGGTGGGCGAGCATCAGCGGCCGGGGGATCTGGATGTCAACGTTTGCAAGCGCAAACATCTGGACAACATCCGCAGTTCGACCAAAGAGATCGACGAACGCCTGACCCCACCCCTGGAGATGAGCCTGGACGAGTGCATCGAATATCTGTCCGATGACGAATTGCTGGAAGTCACCCCCAGCAATCTGCGCATCCGCAAGCGCCTACTGGAAAAGAGCGAGCGCGACAAACAGGCCAAACGCATGAAAGAAGCGTTGGCATCGTAGGGGCGGTTCATGAACCGCCCGTACTGCTCATGTGAGCGGACGCCGAAACACACGATGCCGCGTATCGAATGTCACGCCCAAGGCTGCCATTTCCTGCTGCATCTTGGCGTTGCCCTCATCGATCTGCACGATGAGGGCGTGTTGATAGCGGCTGGCTTTGATCGTGCGGGCGATCTCGGCGAAGAGCATGGCGTCCACGCCCCGCCCCCGGTGCTTCTCCAGGATGCCGGCGCCGTTGACGTTGATCCACGCGGTGCGCTTGAATTCGCGCAGCAGGTCGATGAAGCCAAACGGCCACAGTCGCCCGCCCGTGCGCTGGATGGCAGCAGAGATATCGGGGTAGCAAAGCAAGAATCCCACCAACTCGTCGTCTTTCCACACCAGCTTGACCAACTCCGGCACGATGATATCCAGCAGGCGTTTGGCGATGACCTCCGCCTCTTCCGGCGTGATGGGCACATATTCCCAGTTATCGATGAAACTGGCGTTGTATGCCTCCACCACTTTGGGCACGATTTTACGTAACTCCTGCTTGCTTTTGTATTGTTCGATGCGGAAGCCGTAGCGTTCTTTTACCTTGTCGGCGATGCGCACGATGCGTTCGGGGATGTCGTAGTTGGCGGGGAGATAGCCGGAGACGAAGTCGGTCTCGCGCACGAAGCCGAGGTGCTGTATGAAGTCGGGGTAGAAAGATGGGTTGTAGGTGATGCCGATGGCCGGGCGGCGGTGGAAGCCATCGACCAGCATGCCGATACCGTCCGCGGTCAGAAAGCTTTTGGGGCCGATGAGGGTGTCGAGGTTGCGCTGGCGACACCAGGCAAAGGCGGCGTCGAAGAGGGCCTCGGTCACGGCGAAGTCGGGCGTCGTCTCGAAATGGGTGAAGAAGGCAGTGCGGGCTTGGCGCCGGGCATTGTAGTGTGTATTTTCCAGCACGGCGATGCGAGCGACCACCTGCCCGTCCTGCTCGGCCACCAGGAAATCGGCGTGGGAATGGAGGAAATAGGGGTTTTTGTGGCGGTCGAGCTGGCTCCTGGCCTCATCCACCATCTGCGGCACCCACAGCGGATCGTTGGCATAAAGGCGGTAGGGCAAGTCGATCCAGGCGCGTACATCCTGGCGGCGTTTGGTGTCAAGCGCGCGGGTGGTGATCATGCGGCTTCCTCACGAAAGAACCCGACGCCGAGGGCGCCTGGTCCGGCATGTGTGACGATGGCGGGAGCGAGATCGGTAATCAGCACATCCGGCGCATTCAAGGCGGCCTGGAGTTCGTCTGCCAATTGCTGGGCCAGATCGGGTCGGCCGGCGTGCATGACCGACAAATAGGCGTTGTCATCCCGCGTGGCTTCCAGCAGGACAAGTTCCTTCAGGCGGGCCAAAGCGCGATGGTGGGTGCGCTGGCGCTCGATTGGCGCCACGCGGCCATCGTGCAGGCCCAAGATGGGCTTCATCTGCAAAAGCCCGCCCAAGAAGGCCGCGGCGCCGCCGATACGTCCGCCTTTTTGCAGGTACTCGAGCGTGTCCACCAGGAAGTAGATGCGAGCGCGCGGGGCCAGGGCCAACAGCCGAGACCAGACCGCGTCTGCGCTGGCACCCTCCTGAGCCATGCGCGCGGCGACGAGGACCAGACGGGCCAGGGGGCCAGCGATCGTGCGTGTGTCCAGGACGCGAATGTCAGCGCCGGGGAAGGCTTCGGCAGCTATAGTGGCCCCGCGCACGGTGCCGCTCACGTCGGAGGAGGGGTGAATAGACAGGATCGTGTCGCCAGCCTCGACCCAGGGACGGTAGAGGGATTCGAAGGCGCCCGGAGAGGGGGCGGCAGTCTTCGGCAGTTCGGGCGCGGCGCGTAGTTTGGTCATGAAGTCGTCGGCGCTCAATTCTTCCAACTCCAGGTATTGTTCCTGGCCAAAGATGACGACTTGTGGTACGACGGCTACTCCATGAAGAGCTGCCAGATCGCGGGAAATGCCTGAGGTGGTGTCGGTGACAATGCGGATCATGGTGGCGGGGCTGGTTTCGCAGTGACGACTTGCGAGTCGTTGGCTTCAAATCGTGCGCAGAAGCTCGCGGATGTCATCGATTTCGGCGCGGATGAGGGTGTGGGCGATGGGATAGTCGGGTGCGACCAGACAGGCATCTGTAGCCAGGAGTTGGGCGCGTCCTTCCTGGGCATAGGAGAAGGGCACGGCGGGGTCGAGCGTGCCGTGAGGCCAGTAGAATCGGGTGACGGCTATGGTTTCGGGGGTGACGCGCACGGCGGGGTGGTCAGGCAGGAAGCCGGAGAGGTTGAGGAGGGTGTGGACGCGGCCAGGATGGCTGAGAGCGTAGCCCAGGCTGACCGTCCCGCCCTGGCTGAAGCCTCCGAGTACGAGGGGGCCAGAGCGAATGGGCAGGGCGCCGGGAAGCAAATCAAGCAGGTTATCCAGTTCGTCCAGGCTGTGTTGATAGTGGTCGGGATCAGGTCGCACGCCACCCAGGTAGCGATACCAGGCAAAGCCAGGGCCGTAACCCCATGAGGCAGCCGGGTAAGGTGCGCGAGCGGCGACGACGATAGCGTCAGGAAAGAAGGGCGCGAGGGCGAGCATGTCGCTTTCGTCGGCCCCGCGACCGTGCAGTAGCACCAGCAGAGGGGGATCGTCCGAGGGGTGGGTGGGCAGATGCGTTTGGAAGTTGAGCATGGCGCCGGTCGTCCTTGGGGAATGCTGGTATTCTAGTGGGAAGATGGACGGGCGTCCAACGAGGGCGCGAGCAGGGGTGGGCGCGGCTATGGTGTGGAGGAGGGGTAGCCAAACGGCGAAAGAATCGACCAGGCGGTAGAGGGCGCCGTTGCGGAAATTGGCGATATAGAGGTTGCCGGCCTGGTCTTCGCCAAAGGCGGCGATGGGAAAGGGTGCAATGAACAGAAGCTGATTCTGCCAGGCAAGGTCGCCAGCGATCTCGCCGCGCCGTAAACCCCAAAGGCGGCCGCTGCAATAGTCGGCATAGAAATAGATACCTCGCAGTCGGGGCTGTTCCTCGCCGCGATAGACGCGCCCACCCGTGACGGCGCAGCCCTGGCTGTGCTCGTACTCGCTGATCGGCAGGACGAGGCCGATGGGATCGCAGTCGTGCGGGTTGTAACAATGGCGGCCCTCCATCCGCCTCCAGCCATAGTTCTCGCCCCCGGCGCTGTCTGCAGCCTGGAAGTCGATTTCTTCCCACAGGTTCTGACCGACATCGCCGATGTAGAGGTCTCCTGTCAGTCGGTCGAAGCTGAAGCGCCAGGGATTGCGCAAGCCCATGGCCCAGATCTCGCCACGATAGCCAGCCGTGACGGTGTAGGGATTGGTGATCGGGATGGCATAGGGCGACACGCCCGTTTCGACATCGATGCGCAGGATCTTGCCCAAGAGTGTGTTCGGATTCTGGCCATTGTCGAAGGGATCGCCGCCGGCGCCGCCATCGCCCATGCCGATATAGAGGAAACCATCGCCCGGTCCGAAAGCGATCTGGCCGCCGTTGTGGTTGGGGAAGGGCTGAGCGATGGTCAGAATGATCTCGGCGCTGTTGGGATCGGCCCGATTCAGGTTGGTGGGCAAGACGCGGTAGCGCGCTACGATCGTATCGCCCCGCAGATCGGTGTAGTCGAGGTAGAAATGCTGTTTTTCTGCGAAGCCGGGGGGGAAGGCGATGCCCAACAAGCCCTGCTCCAAGTTATCGCTGCCCACGAGCGGTCGGATATCGAGAAAGGCGTCGGGCAAGAGGATGCCGTTCTTGATGATGCGAACCCGGCCCGCGCGCTCGACCACGAACAAACGGCCGGAGCCATCCCCGGTATGGGTCATGTCCACCGGTTGCGATAGCCCCGTTGCGAACAGGTCGAGGCGCAACCGCGGCCAATCTGGCTCATCGGCGCGGGCGTCGCCGCGCCAGAGGGTGAGCAGAGCAGCCGAGGCGCCGAGAACGATGATCAGGGGGAGGAGATAGCCGCGCAACATAGGAGTGCAGGCTACCACAGTCGTGTGGCGGGGGCAATCTGACTCAGTGATTGAGTGATTGTTTCCATACTTGTGGACGCGGATAGGGAAACGCGGATACTGCCCATTCCACATTACTTGTGGACGCGGATAGGGAAACGCGGATACTGCTCATTCCACATTACTTGTGGACGCGGATAGGGAAACGCGGATACTGCCCATTCCACATTACTTGTGGACGCGGACAGGGAAACGCCGATGCTGCCCATTCCACATTACTTGTGGACGCGGATAGGGAAATGCCGATGCTGCCCATTCCACATTTGACACGCTCCCATCTTCGTCGTTATGCTCGTCGCCATGCTGAAAAAAGCCGTGTTCGTGATCATCCTTGCCTTGTTGTTGGCCGATTGCCGCGCTCCCACGCCCACGCCGGACCCTACCAGCGATCGCGCAGCCATCCTGGCCCTGCTGGAGGCCGAGGGCGCGGCGGTGGTTTCTCAAGATATCGAGAAATTGGCGGCGCTGTGGGCCGAGGACAGCGTTGTCACCGACGCCCGCCATACTCCCGCTGACACAGGCGATGACGCCATCTGGCGGGGCAGCGACGCCATCCTCGACCGCTATGTCTCCCTCGTCTTTCCTGGTCACCCGGCGTTTGCCAGGCCGGCGGATGTGCAGATCACCATAAATGGCGATACAGCCACAGCGCGTTCGACCACGCGCATCGGCCATGAAATCTCGCCCGCGGGCGATTTGTGGGCGTTTCGGCGCGGGGCAAAAGGTTGGGTGATCACAGCGTTGACATACAATCTGGAGCCGGAGTAAGCACGAAGCGCCGAGGTTAGGAAACGCTGCCAACTTATGCTACAATAAACCCGACGTTGATGCTACCACACAGCAACGGCGCCAGAATGTTGGAGTTCTTCTTTTGGCTATGGCAGAGACCACGATTACACGCGCCGGCCCTCGCTCGGACAAACTGCAATGGAACATGGTGCAGGTGGCACGCACCGTGCCTTTGTTCCGGGGGCTGGCAGAAGAAGATTGGGCCACGATTGCGCCCTTATTGCATGGCCATTGCTTTCCCAAAGACTCTTACATCTTCTTCCAGGGAGACCCACCCGATGCCCTCTACATCATCTGGATGGGACGCGTGAAATTGGTGCGGCACACCGATAATGGCCGCGATGTGGTGGTGGAAGTGCTGGGGCCGGGCCAGTTGATCGGCGAAATGGCCATTCTGGACGGGCGTCCGTATGCAACGACTGCGCATACACTCGAGGATGTGGCTGTGGTCACGGTGGGGCGTCGTGATTTCTATATGTTGCTCGAACGCTACCCGCGCGTGGCCATGGGCGTCATCTCGGAACTCAGCCGGCGCCTGCGCCTGACCACCGAGATGGTGCGCAGCCTGGCCGTGGATCGGGTCGAACAACGCATCGCCCGCACGCTCCTGCGTCTGGCAGATCTGGCAGGCAAACCCCATGACAGCCGGCCAGGAGCCGTTATCATCGACATGCCCCTCACGCGGCAGGACGTTGCCGAGATGACCGGCACCACCGTCGAGACAGCGATCCGCATCATGAGCCGCTTGCGCAAAGCCGGCATGATCTCAAGCAACCGGGGGCGGATCATCATTGCCTCGCCGGAGGAACTGACCGAAGTGGCGCGCAACGGCTGAGAACCGAAGCTGACGGGATGCTCCAAGTCAGTGCGCAACTCCGCGAACGCAGCCACCTGGGAGCCAGCCAGGAATTGCGCCTCTACGCGCCCGCGCTGGCAGCGCAACTCCAACCCGGTCAGCCGGTGCTCGTGCGCACGGGTTGGGGCGTCGATCCTTACTTGCGGCGTACTTTCTATCCCATCGCTATCGACGCCGATTCGTGGGTGCTGCGCCTGCCGCCCAGCGGTGATCGCGGACATGCCTGGCTGCGCATGGCGCCCATAGGTGCACAGCTTGATTGCCTGGGGCCAGTGGGAAATGGTTTTCGTCTGCCCGAAGGGGGTCGCCTACTCTGCCTGGGCGAAGGCGACATGGCCTGGACTCTTCTCCCCCTTGTCATCACCGCCGAAACCGCAAAGCTGTCTGTGACCCTGGCGACCGAAGCCCTCACCGCCCGCGCCGCCATCCCCGCCCAACGCCTCCCCCTCGCCATCGAGCACATCCTGACAACCACCGATGGCAGCCGCGGACGCAAAGGCCGGCTGGCAAGCCTGCTGCCCGAGCTATTGCCCTGGGCCGACGTGGTGGCGGCGGCAGTATCCCCGGCCTTCTACCGCCAACTGGCCGACGCCATCCGCCAGCACCGTGTGCTCTTGCCGCGCGGCTTTGCCCAGGTTCTTTACCAGGTCAACTTCCTCTGCGGTATGGGCGCTTGTCTGGCCTGCGCCACCGATGTGGCAGGCGGGCGCCGTCGCGTCTGCCTGCGCGGCCCTGTCTTCGATCTGCTGGACGTGATCGACTCCTAACGCCAGCTCTTCACTCCTGTGTCCATCGACCTCGCCCCGCACAACAAACGCGGACTCGTCCTCGATTCGCCGCTCATCGCCGGCTGCGGCGCCTTCGGCTATGGCGACGCCTGGCCGCCTGGCCTGAACCCCAGCGACTTCGGCGCCATCGTCACCGCCTCCATCACCCAGCGCCCGCGCAAAGGAACTGAGCAACCACGGCTGGCCGAACTCCCGTCCGGCTTCCTGCTCGTCACCGGCGACCACAACCCCGGCTGGCGCGGCGTCATCACCCGCCAGTCCGCCCTTTGGCGACGCCTGGGCATCCCCGTGCTCCTGAGCCTGGCCGGAGGCGACCCCGGCGACCGCGCCTGGATGGCCGCGCATCTGGAAGAAGACGAAGCCGGCCTGTCCGCGGCGGTGGCAGGCATCGAGTTGCCCGTCGCCGAAGACGCCACCCTGAGCGAAGTCAGCGCCTTCGTCTCTGCCGTGCGCCACGCCACCACCCTCCCCCTCCTGATCAAACTCCCGGCCACGCGCGCCCCCTACCTGGCCGAAGCCTGCCAGATTGCTGGCGCCGATGCATTGGTCGTGGGAACGCCGCCAGCGGTCGTCTATCCCGCCGAAGACGGCAGCCTATTGGAAGGACCATTGGCAGGGCCGGGCGCCCTCCCCTTCACCCTACGGGGGCTGCGCCGCCTGGCTGCACTCCGGCTGGACATCCCCCTCATCGCTTCCGGCGGCATCTATGACCTGGACGATGTGGCCCTCTGCTTCGATCTGGGCGCCGTCGCTGTACAAATCCGCAGCCTGGTCTGGACGGACCCCGCAGCCGCGCGACGCTTGAGCGAAGGCGTGCGCGCCCTGGTCGCACAAAACCCCACCGCTTGACGTAATCCGCCATATGTACGCCCTCCACGGGGTTCCCATCCGCTTCGAGACCACTGACGAACGCATCGACGCGCGCTGGCGCAGACAATGGGCGCCCTTCATCGCCCCCGCGGCAGAACCAACCCCGCCCCTGCGCGTGCGCCTGGCAGCCGTTCCTCAGGCCCCGCCTCCGCCCGATTTTCCCACTGTCTCAGCCGGCCCGGTCGTCGTCTACCATCGCCAGGGCAACCACCTGGCAGCCTACTTCCAGCGCTGGGGCAGATACGACATCGACCTGGCTGCCGGGACTGTGGAAGGCGCCATGACCGAAGCCTGCCTGAGCGTCTACGGCGTCTTCGAAGACATGATCATCATTGCCCTGGCACCCCTGCTGCGCCGCCGGGGCCTCTACACCCTCCACGCCTTCGCCGCCGCCAGACAAGGACGCTCCGCCATCCTGGTGGGCGACATCGGCGCCGGCAAAACCACCACCGGCCTCAGCCTCCTGGCCGCCGGCTACAAGCTTTGCGCCAACGACTCGCCGCTCCTGCGCTTCGACGGCGACGACCCGCAAATCTGCGCCTATCCCGGCCTTCTCAGCGCCTATCCCGACTCGGTCTCGTGGTTTCCGCAACTTGCCCCCGTTCTCGCTCAAGCTGAAAAGCTGGACGAAAGCGCCAAACTCTCCTTCGCCGCCGACGACATCTGGCCCGACATCTGGCAGCCGACAGCCACTCCCAGCCTCCTCCTCTTCCCTCGCATCATGCCCGGCCTCGCCGCTTCCGAACTCCGACCACTCCGCCCCTTCACCGCCCTCCAACGCCTTGTCGGCCAATCTCTCGAAAACTGGGACGCCGAAACCATGGCCGCGCACTTGCACGCCCTGCGCCGGCTGACAGACCTGGCCCCCGCCTTCGAGCTACACCTGGCGCCCGACCTCGACCGCATTCCCGCACTGATCACGGAACGGATCGGCGCCTGAAACTACGAGCAGCCATGCTAAGCCCTGACGATCTCGCCCGCTATCTCGCCGCCCACCATATTGCCGCCGAGTTGATCGCCGACATTGGCGAAACCCCCACCGTTCCCGCCGCAGCCGCGGCCCTGGGCGTTCCCACCGACCAGATCATCAAAACCCTGCTGTTCTTCGTCCAAGACCAACCCTATGCCGTGATCTCGCACGGCACGGCGCCAGTGCGCGACCGTCAATTGGCCGACCATTTCGGCGTTGGCAAACGCCAAATCCGGCTGGCCAAAGCCGCCGAGGTGCTGGAGATCACAGGCTATCCCGCCGGTGGGGTGCCGCCTTTCGGCCATCGCACCCCCTTGCCGACCTTGCTCAACCGCACCCTCCTGGCCTGGGAGACGATCTACGGCGGCGGGGGCGACGACCGCACGATGATGAAACTACACACCGCCGAGTTGCTGCGCGTCACGACGCCTGCTCTCATCGATTTGACCGCCGTTCTTTGACGATCCACGCACCCTCTGCTAAAATGCCCCCTGCATCCTACCATGTCGTCAGCCCCTATCGTCTAGCGGACCAGGATGTCAGCCTTTCAAGCTGAAGACACGGGTTCGAAGCCCGTTGGGGGCGCCATCTGAAGCCCTGGGCCAGCCGCCTGGGGCTTCATGTTGTTGTCCGAAGGGAGAAACTATGACTGATCCCACGCTGATCATCATGGCCGCAGGCATCGGCAGCCGCTACGGCGGTCTCAAACAGATCGATCCGGTCGGGCCAAAGGGCGAACTGATCATCGACTACTCGGTTTTCGACGCCTTGCGGGCCGGGTTCGGCAAGATCATCTTCCTCATTCGCCGGGATATCGAGGAAATCTTCCGGGAAAAAATCGGGCGGACGATCGAAGCGCGCGCGGACGTGGCCTACGTCTTCCAGGAACTTTCCGATCTGCCCCCTGGCTTTACGCTTCCCCCTGATCGCAAAAAACCGTGGGGAACGGGACATGCGATTTTGTGTTGTCGGGAAGCAGTGCAGACGCCCTTTGCCGCTATCAACGCCGACGATTTCTACGGCGCCACCGCCTTCCAGACCCTGGCCCGCCATCTTCGCCAGGCGCCTGCTCATGATGATCCGCTCGACATCGCCTTGGTGGGATATATTCTAGGCAACACGCTCTCTGAACACGGACACGTGGCACGGGGCATCTGCGAGATCACAGCCGATGGTTATCTGGCCGATTTGCGCGAACGCCTGCACATCGAACCGCGGCTCGAAGGCATCGCCTACACCGAAGACGGGACGACCTGGACGCCCCTTGCCGCTGACACCACGGTATCGATGAACATGTGGGGGTTCACACAAGGCTTTTTTGCGGCCCTGGCCGACAGCTTTCCGCGCTTCTTGCAGGCCAGCGGCGCCAACCCACTCAAAGCCGAATTCCTCTTGCCCAATATCGTCGGCGACCTGGCGCGCGCGGGAAAAGCAAAGGTGAAAGTGCTGCCGACCGAGGAAAAATGGTTTGGGGTGACTTATCAGGAAGATCGACCACGCGTACAGATGGCTGTGCGCGATCTCGTCGCTCAGGGACTGTATTCCACCCCTTTATGGGCGGCGTGAGAGGCAACGACGTATGCACAACACGCACGAAGTCGAGGAGATCATCCGACACTTTCAAATCGACGGTCGCTTTCTAGCTGTGACGCCGTATGGCGCTGGCCACATCCACGACACCTACGCCAGCCGCTTCCAGAATGGCAGAAGCGAGGTGCGTTACATCCATCAATGGATCAACCACCACGTTTTTCGCGAACCAGAAAAAGTGATGGCAAACATCGCGCGGGTAACGGGTTACACACGCGAACAAATCATAGTCAACGGCGGAGATCCCCTCCGTCAGACGCTGACGCTGATCCCCGCTGAGGATGACCGCTCGTTCTACCGTGCGCCCAATGGTGATTATTGGCGCACGTATATCTTCATCGAAGGCGCGCGCACCTACGAACAGGTCGAAGATATGAATCATATCTTCAACGCCGCCAAAGCCTTTGGCCAGTTCCAAAAGCTCCTGAGCACCTTGCCAGGAGAAAGACTACACGAAACCATCCCGAATTTCCATCACACACCCAAGCGTTACCAGACCTTTCTGGAAGTGTTGTCAGGCGATAGCTTCAATCGGGCGCACGAGGTCGTAGACGAGATCGATTTCGTTCTGGCGCGCGAAAGCGCCACATCGATCATCGTCGATCTCCTGGCTGCTGACCGCATCCCCGAACGTGTAACCCATAATGACACCAAAATCGACAACGTCATGATCGACGATATAACCGGAGAAGGCATCTGCATCATCGATCTGGACACGGTGATGCCTGGCTCGGCGTTGTACGATTTCGGTGATGCGGTGCGCATCGGCGCCAGTACAAGCGCCGAGGACGAGAGAAACCTGCATGATGTCGATATCGATCTGGCTCGCTTCGAACGCCTGACGCACGGCTACCTCGAGGCTGCGCGCGATTTCCTGACCCCCACCGAAATCGGCCATCTCGCTTTTGCCGCCAGGCTCATCACCCTGGAATGCGGGATGCGTTTTCTCACGGACTATCTGAACGGGGACGTGTACTTCAAGACGCATCGCCCTCGTCACAATCTCGACCGTTGTCGCGTGCAGTTCAAGATAGCGGCGGAGATGGAACGAAATATGGAGCAAATGGAGGCTGTCGTCGCTCGCTACCGATAGCCGAATCACGCCTGGCCAAAGGTATAGGCCAGATCCAGGACTTGCACGGTGTGATAAAGGGGCAAGGGTTGGCCTAAAGCCGCCAGATGCGTTTGCAATTGGGTCAGGCAACCGATGTTGCCAGTGGCCAACGCCTGGGCCGCCGTGCCCAAAACCGCGCGAGCTTTGCGCTCACCCAATTCACGAGCCAGGTCAGGATGCTCCAGGTTGTAGGTTCCTGCCGAGCCGCAGCAAATGTCAGGATCGGGAATTTCGATCAGTGTGACATTGGGGATAGCCTGGAGCAAGCGCCGGGGCGCTTCCCGCACCCCTTGCGCGTGCGCCAGATGGCAGGCGTCGTGATAGGCCAGCTTGAGCGGTTGGGCCAGAGGAGGCGGGGGGGCGATGCCCAGTTCGTCCAGGAAAACGCTGATATCCTTCGTTTTCGCTGCCAAAGATTGCGCCCCTTCCTCGTCCTCCGAACCTTTAAGTAAGAGTGGGTATTCGTGTATGCCTGAACCGCAGCCAGCAGCATTGGTGATGATGGCGTCCACGTCCTGCGGGAAAGCGCGCAACGTGCGGCGCGCCAACTCTTCGGCCCGTTTTCCCTCGCCCGTGTGCATCGCCAGCGCACCACAACAACCCTGTTCGCTGGGCACAACTACCTCGACGCCGTTTTGGCGCAGCACCCGTAGCGTGGCCCAGTTGATGCTGGGATTCAGCACTTGCTGCACGCAGCCCGCCAGCAATGCCACCCGCGCCCGTCGCTGCTCCAACGCCGGATAGACGGCGGGCAGTGGCTCAGCCGCAGGCAGTTCAGGCGGGATCAGGGCGATCATCGCCCGAAAGCCTGGTGGCAACCAGCGGCGGAACGGCTTGCCGATGCGACCTAGCTGCATGGCTACACGAAAACGGTTGGGATAGGGCAATGTTGTGTGCACGGCCCATCGAGTCAAACGCTCGGAGGTCGTGCGGCGGTGGTTTTCTTCCATGCGCGCGCGGAAGGGCATCAAGAGTTCGCCGTAGCGCACACCCGATGGGCAGGATGTAATGCAGGCCTGGCAGCCCAGGCAGCGGTCGATGGGAGGGAGAGCGTCGCTCGCGGCCAGGTTGCCCTCCAATACGTCCTTCATGAGAAAGATGCGCCCGCGCGGCGAGTCCATCTCGTCGCCCAGAACGCGATAGGTGGGGCAGGTCGCCAGGCAGAAACCGCAGTGGACGCAGCCTTCGATGGCATGGGCCATGGCTGGGCCTTGGGGGCCGAGGGTGTGGAGGGGTAGGGAATGTTGCACGGGCGGGAAGGGGTGATCGAGAAGGCGCCTCAGACGAAACGATGAGAAGGATCGAGCGTTTGTTTGAGGCGGTGGAAGAAGGGTTCGCCAGCGCGGGCGCCGAGCAGCGGCTCGCCAGGAGCACCCATAAGCTGCATGCCAGATAGCCCCAGCCGCGCCAGGAGGTCGTCAGCTTGCAAGCGACCCGCTGCATCCGGCCAGGTCAGCCAAGCCAGATTGCCGCCCACGCTGTAGCGACGTTGTACAGTCAGCTCGGCAACATGGGTCTCGAGGTCAGGGATGCGGGCGGAGGTCACAGGCGCCTTGATGAGGACGCCGTCAGGGGGAACCCAGGCCAGCTCGCGCAGCGCGCGCCATAGCTCGGCCTCGTCGTCGCCCGACCGCTCTTGGACAGAGATATCCGGGCCAGCCAGGAAGGTACGCAAACGCTCCAGGCGCGAGGGAAGCACATCCACCGGGCCGCCGAGACGCAGCCACAAGGTGGGGTCAGACGCTGCCATGTCTAAATCCAGAGCTTCCAGATCAAAGGACGAGGTGAGCAAACGAGAGAGGGCGTTATGGGCAGCAACCAGAGCGGGGAAGGCGACTTGCAGTGTCGCGAAGGACGGGGGTTTGGGAAAGACCTTGAACGAAAACTCGACCAACGCGCCCAGCCGTCCCAGGCTGCCCACCATCAGCTTGGATAGATCGAAACCGGCGGCATTCTTCACCACCTTGCCGCCCCCGCGCACCAGATTGCCCTGCCCATCGACGAAACGCACGCCGATCAAAAAGTCGCGTACGCCACCATAACGGTAGCGGCACGGCCCGGCGGTGTTGGCGGCCACCACCCCACCCAACGTGGCCCCGCGCTCGACCAGGAGGGGATCGAAAGGCAGATATTGACCATGCTCCGCCAGCAAGCTCTCGACCGCGGCGACTTTCGTCCCGGCCAGCGCCGTGAACACGAACTCGCCCGGCTCGTATTCCAGCACGCCGGTCAGACCCGACAGATCGAGCGCAATGACGCCATCGGGGGCAGAAGAGAGGGCGGGTTTACTGCCGGCGCCGCGGATGCGCAGGCGTTCGGCGCTGCGGACGGCGTCTTGGACGGCGGGGATGGAGGTGGGTTGGAGGGTGGTCATGGAGACCTCATGGTTCAGCCAGGGTTTCGAGATCAGCATCGATGGCGGAAAACTGCTCCAGCGCGGCCTGCAGATCCTCCACGATCTCCCGCGCCAGCAAGTCGGGGGCAGGCAGATGGGCGCTGTCTTCCAAACTTTCATCCCGCAGCCAGAAAATGTCAAGATTGACCTTGTCGCGGGTGAGGAGATCATCATAACTGAAGGCGCGCCAACGTCCGTCGGGCGTATCGGATGACCAGGTGGGCGTGCGCTCGTGGCGGTTGGCGGGGTGGAAGCAGGCGACGAAATCATCCAGGGCGGCGCGCGTGAGGGGGTTCTGCTTGAGGGTGAAATTCTGGTTGGTGCGCAGGTCGTAAATCCACAGCCTGTCCGTCCACGGCCGTTCGCTGGCGGGCTTGCGGTCGAAGAAGATCACGTTGGCTTTGACGCCCTGGGCGTAGAAGATGCCGGTGGGCAGGCGCAGCAGGGTGTGGACGTCGCATTCGTGCAGGAGCTTGCGACGCACCGTCTCGCCGGCGCCGCCCTCGAAGAGCACGTTGTCGGGCACGACCACTGCGGCCTTGCCGTGAATCTTGAGGATGGTCTTGACGTGTTGGACGAAGTTGAGTTGCTTGTTGCTGGTCGAGGTCCAGAAATCGTCGCGGAAGACGGCCTGGGCCTCGCGTTTCATGTCGCCCTCGTCGGTGACGAAGGTGACGCTGCTCTTTTTGCCGAAGGGCGGATTCGTCAGCACCATGTCGAAGCGGTCGCCGGGATCAGCGATGAGGCTATCGCCGACGATGATGGGGCTACCGCCCCCGTTGGCGCCGATGCCGTGCAAATACAGGTTCATCACGCACAGGCGGGCGGCGCTATCGACGATTTCCCAACCGTGTAAGGCTTCATGGTTGAGATGCTGCCATTGCTCGCGGGTGAGCGGCTGACGCTGCGGCTGACGCTGCGGTTGCTGATTGGCGGCGATGTAGTCGTGGGTGGCGAGCAGGAAGCCGCCAGTGCCGCAGGCGGGGTCGCAGATGGTCTGGTCGGGCGCAGGCTGCATCACGTCCACGATGGCCTGGATGAGGGGGCGGGGCGTGAAGTACTGCCCGGCCCCGGATTTGATGTCCTGGGCGTTTTTCTCCAGCAGCCCCTCGTAGATGTCGCCCTTGATGTCGATGTCGAGACCGACCCAGGTTTCTTCGTCGATCAACATCAGCAGACGCCGGAGCTTGGCCGGGTCCTGGATTTTGTTCTGGGCTTTGCGGAAGATGGTGGCGATCAGCCCGCTGCCCCGGCCCAACTCGGTCAGAATGTGGCGGTAGTGCGTCTCCAGGGCTTCGCCATCGCGCCCCAGCAGGCTCTGCCAGTTCAGATCGGTGGGAATGGCGCTGGCCTTGCCCAGCAGACGCGCCCCCTCGTCGTCCATCTTGAGGAAGAGGAGGTAAGTGAGCTGTTCGACGTAATCGCCATACGAGACGCCGTCATCTCGTAGGACGTTGCAGTAGTTCCACAGGCGCTGGACGATAGCGGCGGATTGATTCATGTCTGTTGAATGTAGGGGCGACCCTCGCGGTCGCCCAAGTGGTCGCCCAAAATGGGCGGGGTGTCGTTCATCGGGGCGGGGGCAAGCCCTGCCCTGTACATCGGGTAGGGGCGACCCTCGCGGTCGCCCAAGCGATCGCCCAAGTGGGCGGGGTGTCGTTCATCGGGGCGGGGGCAAGCCCTGCCCTGTACATCGGGTAGGGGCGACCCTCGCGGTCGCCCAAATGGGCGGGGTGTCGTTCATCGAGGCAGAGGCAAGCCCTGCCCCGTACATCGGGTAGGGGCTACCCTCGCGGTCGCCCAAGTGGGCGGGGTGTCATCGTTCATCAGGGCGGGGGCAAGCCCCGCCCTGTACATCGGGTAGGGGCGACCCTCGCGGTCGCCCAAGCGGTTGCCCAAGTGGGCGGGGTGTCATCGTTCATCAGGGCGGGGGCAAGCCCTGCCC
>JAYRVO010000180.1:0-3453 GCA_041918515.1 Chloroflexota bacterium
ATGTTTCCATGGTCATCGGGCGAGGTGGACCGTCACCTCCCTGCGGTAACCTTTTCTCCCCCCCACACAAAAAGTGCGACGCACGACCGGTTGGTCGTGCGTCGCACTTTTTCATCTCACGCCCACTTCACCAACCCCATCTCGAAGCGATTGCAAAAATCGGGATGGCGGGGGAGAACGCGGGCGCCATAGCCAAAACGACCGCTCGTGGCAAAGGAGGCGGCGCCACTGTAACGGAGGATGCCGCCGGGGAGCATACCAACAGGTGTCATGGTGACAATGTGGACATCGCGGAGACCCTCCCCCTCGCGCGCACCCCACACGAACTCGACCGATACGTCCTGCGGATCGATGGCGCCCAGGTAGACCCTGGCTTCCACGGTCAAGGTGTCGCCCACGGTGGCATTATCGAGATCAGGACGGTCGGCGCTGAGTCGCACCTGCGCCCAATTCGTGTACATCCGCTCTTTCCAGGCTGCCAGATTGCGGGCGACGGCAAAGCGATCGGCGCTCAGATGGCGGCCGGCGCTGGCGGCCGGTAGATAAAGCTGTTCGACGTAGTCCTTCACCTGGCGGCTCATCGAAAAGCGCGGGGCGCAGGAGCGAATGGCCTCCTTCATGATCGCCAACCAGCGCGCGGGAATGCCCCGCTCGTCGCGATCGAAAAAGGCCGGGATGATCTCGCTCTCCAGGATGTTGTAGAGCGAGGCGCTGTCAGCTTCATCCTGCACGGCTTCGCTCTTGTATTCGCGCTCGCGAAGCCCCTCGCCGATGGCCCAGCCGTTCTGAGCTTGCCCTGAGCTTGTCGAAGGAGCTTGCCCTGAGCTTGTCGAAGGAGCTTGCCCTGAGCTTGTCGAAGGAGCTTGCCCTGAGCTTGTCGAAGGGTTGTAGCCCTCGTCCCACCAGCCATCCAGGATCGAGCAATTGGGGATGCCGTTGAGCGCGGCTTTCTGGCCGCTGGTGCCGCTGGCTTCGTTGGGACGGCGTGGGTTGTTCAGCCACAGATCAACGCCGGACACCAGATAGCGGGCGACGTTCATGTCGTAGTCTTCGATGAAGACGATCTTGCCGGCGAAGACGTCGGTTTGGGCGAGCTGGTGGACTTGCTGGATGAAAGCCTTGCCGGGTTCGTCGGCTGGGTGCGCTTTGCCGGCAAAGACGATCTGCACCGGACGTTCAGGATCGCTGAGCAGGCGGTGGATGCGCTCCAGGTCACGGAAGATGAGGGTGGCGCGCTTGTAGGTGGCAAAACGGCGGGCGAAGCCGATGGTGAAGGCGTTGGGGTTGAACATGGCGAAAGCGGCGGCCACTTGGGCTGGGGCTTCGCCATAACGGCGGCGTTGCTGGGCCACGCGTGCACGCAGGAAGTCGAGCGTTTGCCGGCGAAGCTGCTGGTGTAAGTCCCAGAGGTCGGCGTCGGGGATGGACAGGATGTGTTCCCAGGCCGCAGGCAGATCGGGTTCCTCGCGCCAGTCCGCGCCAAGATGCTGGTCGTACAATTTGCCCAGGGTGGGGGCCAGCCAGGTGCCGGTGTGGACGCCGTTGGTGACATGGGTGATGGGGACTTCTTCCAGCGCCAGGTCGGGCCACATGTTGGCCCACATGGCCCGCGCGACCTGGCCGTGCAGGGCGCTGACGCCATTGGCATGGGCGGCAAAGCGCAGGGCCAGCACCGTCATGCTGAAGCGCTCGCCCCAGGGGGTTTGCCAGCGGGCCAGGTTCATGAAGCCCTCGCGGTCGAGACCCATCTGTTCCCAGAAGCCGCGGAAGAATTTGTCCATGATGTCGAAGGGGAAGGCGTCGTTGCCGGCGGGCACGGGCGTATGGGTGGTGAAGACGCCGCTGGCGGCCACAATTTGTTGGGCCTGGTAGAAGCTCAGGCGTTGTTCCTGCACCAGCTCGCGCACGCGTTCCAGGCTGAGGAAGGCGGCGTGGCCTTCGTTCATATGGAAGACGGTGGGGTGGATGCCCAGCGCGCGCAGCGCCCGCACCCCGCCGATGCCCAACACCACTTCCTGGGCGACGCGGAGGTCCATATCGCCGCTATAGAGCCGGGCCGAAAGATCGCGGTCGTCGGGTGTATTCAGCCCGACATCGGTGTCCATCAAATAGAGCGGGATGCGCCCGATCTGCAAGCGCCAGACTTTGGCATAAACGTTGCGGCCCGGCAGCTGCACGCTGATCAGAACTTCGTTGCCGTTTGCATCGAGCGCGGGCGTGGCGGGCAGGTCGGCGAAGTCGAGTTTGGTATAGATGGCTTCCTGCACGCCATCTTCGCTGATGCGCTGGCTGAAGTAGCCCTGGGGGTAGAGGAAGCCGACGCCGACGAAGGGCAAGCCCAGATCGCTGGCCGATTTGCAATGGTCGCCCGCCAGCACGCCCAGGCCGCCGGAATAGATGGGCAGGGCCTCGTGCAAGCCGAATTCGGCGGAGAAGTAGGCGATGATGTCGCTGCTATGTTCGGCGTGAGCGCGGTCGAACCAGACGCTGGCCGGGTGCATGTAGGCGTCGAAGGTGGCCAGCACGGTCTCCATCTGGGCCAGGAACGCCGCATCGGTCGCCAGGTGGCGCAGCCGCTCGCCCGAAACGGTGTGGAGAAGCTTGACAGGGTTGTGAATGGTGCTCTCCCACAGATCGGGGTCGATGGCATGGAAGAGGGCCTGGGCTTCAGGGCTCCAGGTCCACCAGAGGTTGTAGGCCAGTTCGTTGAGCCGGGTGAGGGGTTGGGGAAGAGCAGGAAAAACGGAAAGGGTGCCGAGGAGTTTCATGTTTTGGTTTTCTCGCGCTGTTGCTAGGGCCTGCTACGCACCTGGGCAATCGACTTGGCCACCTTCATGACCGCTAGCGCCACCCAGAAGATGGCCCAGATGCCGGTAAATATGCCCATCACGCCCAGAAGAGTGTCATCGTTGATGGGATGATAGGTGACGCCCTCGCGGGTGATGTGCAGATAGCCGCGCGGGAAAGCCGTCCCACCGCCGCCACCGCCGCCCTTTTCTTGCTGCGCCCCCCCAAAACCATAGCCGAAGCCATAGCTCAGCGCGGCGACGGGGAGGATGGTGGCGTCGTCTTCGGTGACCGGTTCACCGAAGACGCTGCTTACGTTCAAACGCTCGATCATCTGCTCGATGGGATCCAGGGTTTTGTTGGTAAGTGTTTCCATGTTTCATCCTTGGCGACGCACCCACAAGCGCGCCGCCAGCATAATCAGCAAAGATAGCCCGGCGATGGCCGCAGCGCCTGCCAACATGCTGCGCAAAGCCTGGCCGCCGGGGTTGGTCAGGACAATGAGAGTTTCGACTCCAGCGGGGCTGCCGACGCGTACTTCGGTTGGCTGCAGCCGCAGACAGGCGCCCTGGCCGTCTGGCGCGGGGGCGCGCCCGCGCCCCCCCAGCCCCCCCCCCGGTGGCAGCCGCGGGTAGGAGCCACGGTAAAGCGTGTAGCCGGGGGGGA
>JAYRVO010000181.1:0-18351 GCA_041918515.1 Chloroflexota bacterium
GGTGGTTGGGGTTGTGGGTTTGGGGGGGGGGGGGGGCCTTTTGTTTGGTGTGGGTGGGGGGCTGCGCGCCGTGTTTTAGGATATCCGGTTGTTGGTGGCGCCGTTTTGGGGTGCCACCAATTTTTTTTCGGCCCCCCCACCTGCCCCCAAGTTTAGCACATCGCCCGATAAGTCCCTAGTCAAAGGAGGCTTGAATACGAAGACACAGAGAGGAAAAGCGGGGATTTGGGGATTGGGGGATTGACCCGAAAGAGCCATCCACCAATCCCCAAATCCCCGCCGAAAACGCCTTATGGCAAGCTCAGCTTTGCCGTCCCCTGGCGGCAGGTGGGCGGGCAGTCGGGGCCGTTGGGCTGGATGGTGGTGTAGGTAGGCCGCAGGTTGTCGGACACGATGGCGGCGTCGGAGGTGAAGGTGACTGTGACTTCGTCCGGGGTCAGGCCGCGGAAGACGGCGCCATCGGGCCGGCATTCGTGGATGCTGGCTTCGCTGCTTTGGCCGTTGACGCAGGTCAGGCTGACGGTCTCGAGGCCGGGCGCTGCCAGTTCGATGGTGTAGGTGGCGGGCAGAGCGCCGTCGATGACGATCTTCAGCTCGTTGGTGCAGCCGATTTCGGTGCAGGCGTGAGGGGTGGGCGGGCGTGGGGTGCAGGCGGACAGGAGGAGGACGAGGAAGATGGGGGCGAGTTGGAGCAGCTTTTTCATCGTGACGCACCTTCAGAGGGCAGTGTGACTTGTTGATATGGTATCGCCCCAATTTCTGCGCAAAAGTTGAGTGACAAGTTTACACCGTCTGGCAGTTAGGTGATAGTAAACTGAAATCAGTTCGAAAACATTAGTTCTACTCAGTTTGCCATGTCGCTCGACGAATCCTGTTTTCATCGTTCGCTCTCTGTTGTTGTGGGGGAAATATGTTAATTCATGGCGTTCTCGCCCAGCATTATACTTCAACGGTGAGTCAGTCGCCATCTTGCCGGGCGTTCAGGCGTTCACGGGTGCATTTCAGGTCGAGGGCACGTTTTGTGCTGGCAACGACCGCCGGGCCGTGGAACGGCCCCGGCTATAAATGGAAGGCCCTGCGGGCCTGGTCGTCAGCCCCGAAGGGGCTTTCATTTGTAGCCGGGCGGCCTCTGGCCCCCGGCGGGGCCGCTCAGCGCGACCCCACGCGCCAACCCGCCCATAACGGCGAACCGTGCCGGCATCTCGCTGCCGCGCCGCCCACGATCTATGCTGCTACGGGCGCAGCCAAGCGCAGAGGATGGATCATCGTCAACTCGTGGCTCTCCGTCTGCTGGGCCTGATACAAATCCCAACGCAGTTGGAGATTCATCCAGAAATCGGGTGATACTTCAAAGTACTTTGCCAGACGCAAGGCCGTGGCGGGTGTGATGCCGCGCCGTCCATTGACGATCTCATTGATCCGCTGGTAGGGCACATGGATGGCATCAGCGAGTTGCCGTTGCGTAATGCCCATCGGCCGCAGGAATTCTTCCAGCAGCATTTCGCCTGGGGCGGTGGGTGGGCGGTGGGTGGGAATGCGAACCATGTGCTTAGCTCTACTTGTTTCAGTGATAGTCTACGATCTCAACCTGATCTGGCCCCAGATCAGTCCACTCGAAACAGATGCGGTATTGACGGTTGATGCGGATGCTGAACTGCCCTTTGCGGTCGCCCGTCAAGGATTCCAGTTGATTGCCAGGTGGCACGGCTAGATCTGGCAATGCCGCAACCGAGTCGAGTTGGTCGAGCTTGCGAAAAGCAACTTTCCACAGAGTCTCCGGGCAGGCTTGACGCGCTGCGCGCGTGTTTGCACCGTTGAAGATGTCTTCTGTGCCAGAGTCGTGGAACGACCGAATCATAGCCACATCATAGCATGGGAGTCATGCTATTGCAAGAGGGAATTTGAGGCGGGGTGCATTTCAGGCCGAGGGCAAGTTTTGTGCTGGCAACGCCCACCGGGCCGTGGAACGGCCCCGGCTATGAATGGAAGGCCCCTTCGACAGGCTCAGGACGGCGCCTACGAGCCTAACACGCCAGCCCCGAAGGGGCTTTCATTTGTAGCCGGGCGGCCTCTGGCCCCCGGTGGGTCCCCAAATTGAAATGCGCCCTTTGAAGCGCTCTTTGTCCATCAGTTGTGGTGGCGAACTGTGGATCAGCCGGCCGGCTGATCCACAGCATTACATTTGTGTGCCTAACGACAGGTATCAGGCGCAGGGCTATAGCCCCATTGTCTGCATACCTGTGTTGGGCGGCGTTTCGTTGAATGATACCTTCTCGGAAATAACTATGTCACGGTGTAAAGGCAATATCGTCTATACAGACGCTACCTGAACCATGACTCTTATTAAAACCAAAGTTTACATTCCTGACAGAAGCAGTATTTACTCCTTTGAACTTGCTCAACGGTACTGTCACTATCAACCAGTCAGAAGTAACCAAGGCTAGCGATTTCGACTCAACTTTTATCTCCTTATCGCTCGTGTCCTTCAGTCCAATTTGGAATGTTTCACCGCCGGATGCCCCTCTTATCCAAAAGGTGAAGGTGGTAAAATCAGAGGCGTCGAAATGCGTTGTCGGAGCATCATCCCAATACACACCCCAGCCACCATTACCTGCATCTTTCATTTCATATGTAAGTTGGAGTCCAGATGAACCTGAGTGAACGCAGTTTTGAGCAGGAACAAATTCATTGGAAAGCACGCCATCTTGATTAATGAATGCAAACTCCTCACCACCGTCAACCTGCGGGAATGTCTCCACCAAAGGCGGAAGGGGCGGCGTACTAGTTGGGCTCTGAGTTGCGGTGGATTCAGGTGTAAAAGTTGGCTCCGGGGTAGGCGTTGCAGGTGGCGGCGTGTCCGTTGGTTCTGGAGTCGGAGTAACAACATTAAATTTGATGCTTTTGGTTACAGTTTGTTTTCTGCTAGTTACATTTACTGTTATCACAACCTCCACAGACGAATTTGGAGCAGTATAAATTACTGATGCCTTTGTGGGGTCTGAAAAATTCCCATCAGTTGCTATCCATTCAAAGCGGAGGTCTTGACCGGTTGCTTCTATAGAAAGGCCTATTTGTGCGCCAGCTTGAATTGCGTCAGGCAAGCCGGTTATATTTCCTACTTGAGGAGGGGTTTCTGCTCCGTTACAACTGACAAGCAACAGGGTTGCAAATATTCCAACAAGCAATTTCATGTGTATTTTAGTGTGCATGGTTTTATTCTCCTTTTCATGGGGCCACAAGCAAACCTTTCGAAGTTTGCAAAGTTCCACATTGTGAATTTGCTGTAATTGTTAAACTATCTCCACTCTTCCCAATTGGACGAGTGTATAGAATGGAACATTTTCCACTTCGCAAAAAAGTGCCTTTCACTGCATACCATTCACAGGGTTCGGTAAATTCCCCTGCAATTATCGCTTCTACTAATATTTGCTGACCAGTCGGGACGGTAATAGTATCTCCTGATTGATGAAATTGAGTCGTCGTCGATCGTACAGAGAATCCTTGAATAATAGGAGCGGTTTGGTAGGGATGAAAAGGAAAATTAGGATTACGGGCAAAAAACGGAAATAATGCGAAAACTGTCAACAAAAACCACAGCAGGCCAGTAGGTAACATTTTAAGTTGTAGCACACTAATCAAATCTGCAATGGGTTTGCTGCCAGTGAGTTTGAATATTCCCACTTGTACTGTTTCGATAAGATTTTGCATCCATGGACCTAAATACCGCCATATGATATTGATAAGCATAAGAGTCGCCATACTCCAACATAAGGCATTAATTTCAGGATATACACACGGGTCTGAAATTCTCTCCTTGATAACTATAAACAACATTACTGCTATCAGAAAATTGAACAATATCACGACGATAGGGTTTAGTTTAGGCATAGTGAAGTTTATTTAAGCCGTCCAACGGCCAAGTTCAGCGGCGGGCGGCGGGTTCAGTTCGAAGGTCGGGAACAACTCAACGGTGGGGTTCAAGTTCGCGTGCGGCTTCAGGAGGGCGTATCCTGAGTGGAACAAAGGGCCTACCCTGAGCGGCGACCGGAGGTCGCTTGCCGAAGGGACCGTCCGCCTGACAAGCTGCCCGCGTTAGGGCTGGAGCGTCGGTGCAGGAGGCGGGATAGATGCCGCGGGCAAACGTGCGCTTGCCTTTGCTAATTCGAGGAGGCCACGTAGCGCATCGTTGACAGCTTTCGTGTTGGGGAAAGCTTCAGCAAGATCAGGGTCAAGCACAACGATGTTGGAGGCTTCTTTCAGCCGCGCCGCGTATTTGCCGCGCACCATCGGCCCGAAATCTTCACGTCGATACTCAGGGCGTAACGTATCAGTGAGCATGTCAGCCTTCTTCATACAGCTTTCTCTCTGTCCGCGTAGCAAGGCGGGCGCTGATGATCCGAATGTTTTCACCCCGCTCCATGTGCGAAACGACCAGCAAGCGACCGGTCCCACTCAAATTGCATTTCCGCTCCGCTAAATTGGGGTGGATTGCTGCCACTGCCGTTGCCTTCGCAAGGCAGTGAGCTTGCAGCAAGCGTCTATTTTACCTGATTCGTGTTGCCTGGTCTAAACTGAAGTCAGCTCGAAAACATCAGTTCTGTGTTTAGCTCGACCAAGGACGAAAGCATGCCCTTGAGCGAAGCGAAGGGACGGAAGACGAAGGCAATTCGTCTATCGAAGTGGGCTTCTTCGTCCATCGTCTTTGGTCTTTCGTCGCCACCAAAACTTCTGTTCTCGTCGTGACCTCAGAGTTTTTGGTCAAAAATCTGTGTTCCTTCCATTGGCCGCGCTGGTTCCACGCCCCAGCAGCCTACGAAATCGACCCAATCCCATACGCCCCGTGCAGCTTTCGCCCGCGGGCGAAGCGATCGACGGCGTAATCGTCAATGGGCAAGCGGGGCGTACGGCCGAGCATGGTTTGGGCCAGAGATTCGCTGATGGTGGGGGCCAGCTTGAAGCCGTGGCCGCTGAATCCCACCGCCACGAAAACCCCCTCCGCGCCCGGAACCGGCCCCACCAGCGGGTTCCAGTCGGGCGTGATGTCGTAAGGCCCCGTCCACCCGGCCGTGAACTCGGCCTCGGCGAAGGCAGGCATCCGGTTCGAGATCAGCCGGTCGATGCGCTGCACATGGTCCATGCCCACATTGTCGGTCAGGATGTCGGCGTCGTCGATGGGGTCGCCGTGATCGCCGGTGCCCACCAGCACCACGCCGCCGGTTTCAGGCCGAAAATAAATCTTGTCGGGCGTGGTCAGGTCTTTGACGATGGGCCAGGTCATCTGATAGGGCTGGCTGATGCGCAGGGTGATGACCTTGTGGCGGCTGACCACGTAATCGAAGCTGAGACCGGCCGCCGCGGCGATGGTGTTCGTCCACGGCCCCGCCGCCAGCAGCACGACCGGCGCCTGGAAATCGCCCACGGGGGTGGAGACGGTCTTGACGCCGCCATCCAGCCTCAGCCCGATGGCGGGCGCCTCGGTGACGATGGTCGCGCCCAGGTCGCGGGCGCGTTGCGCGTAGGCCATCGTCGTCAGGTAGGGGTCGGCGAAACCGGTTTGGGTGTCATAGCCAATGACATCGACATCGTGAAAGCTGAGCAAGGGGTGGATTTTCTGCGCCTCGGCGGGGGTGAGGACGGCAGTGTCGATGCCGTGCGCGTTCTGTTCTCGAAAAACGGCCAGCATCGGTTCGCGGTGCTCCTCCGGCCCGACGATGAGGTAGCCGGTGCGATGGAAGCCCACCTCGCCGCCAACGGATTCATCAAAATGCGAGAAGATTTTCAGGCTCTCGACCGCATGCACCAGGTTGGTCGTGATCGAGTAGTGCGTGCGGACGATGGCGCAGGATTTGGCCGTGCCGCCGGCGCAAATTTGTTTGCGTTCCAGCACGACGATGTTCCCGGCCCCGTGCTTGGCCAGATGGTAGGCGGTGGCGCAGCCATAAAGGCCGCCGCCGATGATGAGATAGTCAGCAGTTCGGGTCATGGTCGGTGTTCCTACATCCACGGGAAGGGCGCTTTTGATTTGGGCAGCGCCTTTTGTTGCTCGAAGCGGCTAAAGGCAAACGGGGCCAGCAAGTCGCTGCTTTCGCCGGTCAGGATGCGGGCGACTTGCTCGCCCACGCCGATCATCTTGAAACCGTGGTTCGAGTCGGCGATGACGTACACATTGGGGCGCATGAAGTCGAAAATGGGGAAGTTGTCGGCTGAAAACGAGCCGATGCCGCCGGAGGGTTTGGTCGAAGCAAACCGCCGCGTGCCCTCGAATCGCTTCATGCAATGGGCCAACGAGGCCACCCAGATATCGTAGAACCAATCGGTGACGCAGTAAAGCGGGCTGCGGACGCCGTAAGGGTCCACCTGCGCTTCGCCGCTCACATCCAGCGGCACGGCTCCGCCCTGCACCGCGTCTTTATCGCGCTTGAAGTAGATGCCCCAGGGTTTATCCCACACCAGATGGCCATCTTCGCCATAGAGCAGGACATCGCTGTCCACATGCACCAGGGGCGGGCGTTTGCCGTCGTTGGTGATGTGGATGTAAGGGTTGATCTCGATCTCGCCTTCTTGCAGGGCCAGGTAGCGCCAGAGTTCGGCCATCTGGCCGGGGTTGCGAGGGTCGGGGACTTGGGCGGGCAGGTCGAGCATCTGCCAAAGCCGTTTGATCCACGGCCCCACCGCCACGATCACATGCCCAACCTTGATGCTGCCCATATCGGTCTCGACCTGCGTCACTTCGCCCGCCGTGTTGCTCTGGAAGCCGGTGACGGTGACGCCAGTGACGAGCCGGGCGTCCTCGCGCTCGGCCTTGATCGCCAGGCCATGAATGGCTTGCTTGCTCCAGGCATGGCCGCCCCGATGCTCGTGCAGCACCACCTCCAGGTTTTCAGCCTGCCAATCCCAAAAGATGTTCTGCATGTATTTCTTGACCGCCTGCTCGCCCTGGATGAAGGTGGACGGATAGCCAAGCTCTTGGTGGCGCTGGTGGACGGCGGCCAGGCCCTCGGCCATAGGTGCGAAAGAGGCGGTCAGGTAGCCGACCGAGTTGTAAGCGAAGAGGTCGGGGTCGGATTCCCAGATGTCCATGCAGTGCATCATCAGCCGCGTCATCGGCTCCTGATAGTAGTTGCAGCGTACATTGCCGCAGGCCACGCCCGATGCCCCGGCGGCGATGCTGCTCTTTTCGACCACCAGGATGTCGGCGCCGCTGCCCTGGCCTTTGGCTTTCAGATATTTGGCCAGGTGGTAGGCGGTGGAAAGGCCGTGGACGCCGGCGCCGATGATGAGATATTCGACGCGTTTGGGGAGGGCCATGGGGTGTTCTCCTTTGAACGGTGTGTGATCTATGGAACGATGACCAGCGCCAATAGTGTCATGCAGGCAGCAGCGATTCGATCTGCTCGATCAGTATCGGCAAATTAGGATGGCTGAACGAAATCTCTGGAGCCGGGACACGGTGATGCTTCATGTCAGGAGCAACGTGCTTGTGATGGGGGTAAGAACTGCGCAAAGTTGGATCGTGTGGGTGTTCGGTAGGGTCGTACCACCAGACGCGCTCATCGCTACAATCGAGTTCGTAACTGTAGCTTTGTATGAGACGCCTATCCAGATCGAGCAATTCCCACACATCAAGTACAAAGCCGTGATCGAAAACCAAACGCCCCTGAATTTCCGCGGCGAAGGGGCCGATTGTATAGGGCGTCAGCGTCGAAGATCGAATGCTGGGAAAACGATTCGGGAGGTCAGCAATCAAGGCGCAATAATCAGCGAATGGCGGCAGCATCTCAGGCCTCGGCCATCGTCGTCAAATGAGGTCGAAGTGGCAACGGCGATCCCATGCCCGCCCTACGCCAAGACAGCAGACGTTCGCGTAAGGCTGCTTCATAGGCGCGCACTCGCTCTTGCCGTAGATCGTAGTAACCCATCCAGCGGATGAGATCACGGCTCTGCTCTAGTTCACCCAAACGATACAAAGCGTGTACATCTGCTGACAACAGGCCATATTGCGATTCAAGCTCTTGCAGGTGGGTATCCAAACCGTGAATATCCTGCAATATCTCTTCGAGAGTCATTGTTAGCCTCCTTTTCTGCAAATTTTAGCTAGCTATTTGACACTTTGGGAATGGGACGCGGATAAACGCAGATGAACGCGGATTTTTCTTCAAATTCACGGCAAAGAAGCGCTTTTTCCGCGCTCGTCCGCGTCCTATTTTCGGAAACTGTCAGGTGGCTAGAAATTTTATCCATACACTTCGTCTGAATCAGCAATCATCCCCAACTGCGCCCCCGCCAGCCGGATCAAATCCCCCGGCTTCAGTTCCAGCCCGGCCAGGGGGTCGCCGCTACTGATGTTGACGTTTTGGCAAGAGGCGATGCCCTCATCGAAGATGACCGGCACAGCGGGCGGGAGGCACAACGGCGCCACGGCCCCCTGCACATAGCCGGTCACGGCCAGAATCTCTTCCGCCGAGGCAAAAGTCAGCCGTTTCCAATCGCCCGGCAGATACTGGCGCACGGCCTGCGGGTCCAGCCGCTCATGACCAAGCACGCAGGCCATGACATAGCGGCGTTCGGCGCTCTTCTCGCGCAAGAGGATGGACTTGACCATCTCTTCTTTGACCACCCCGCGCTGCCGCGCCGCCGCCTCGACGGTGAAAACCGGCTCGTCGTGTGGCAGCAACCTGTACCAGACGCCGTGCGCGTCGAGGAGATCGATGACTTTGGTTCTGAAATCAGACATAAACGGCTACATCGCACCCTGTTTGATCATCATCAGCTTTTTGGCGGTATCGACGGCCACGGCTGCGTCGCGGCAATAGGCGTCGGCCCCGATTTCCTCGGCAAAAGCGTCGTTCAGCGGCGCGCCGCCCACCATGACGATGAGGTCTTTGCGGATGCCGACCTCGGTCAGGTGGTCGATGACGACCTTCATGTAGGGCATCGTCGTCGTCAGCAAGGCGCTCATGCCGATGATGTCGGGCTGGTGCTTTTGGATGGCGTCCATGAACATGTCCACCGACACGTTGATGCCCAGGTTGATGACCTCGAACCCGGCGCCCTCTAGCATCATCCCCACCAGATTCTTGCCGATGTCGTGGATGTCGCCCTTGACGGTGCCGATCACCATGGTGCCGATCTTGCGGGCGCCTGTCTCCGCCAGCAACGGTCGCAACACGCTCATGCCCGCCTTCATCGCATTGGCGGCCATGAGAACTTCGGGCACGAACAGCACCCCGTCGCGGAAATCGATGCCAACGATGTCCATTCCCGCCACCAGGCCCTGCGTGAGCACCTCGTAGGGTGTCAGGTTGCGGCTCAGCGCCTCATTGACTTCTTCGACCACTTCTGGCTGCAGGCCATCATAGAGGTCTTCGCCCATCAGTTCCATCAATTCGTTGATTTCCAGTTCTTTCAGGTTGATTTCGTCAGACATGTGAGTTCCTCGTCAGGTTTGAACAGTTATACAGGATGCATATGAGTTCAGCTTTGCGTATTTTGAGCCTTCGTGTTTCTCTCTTTCATGCCAGATGCGCCTGGCATTAACCCTTCAGCCGCGTCATCTCCGGGTCGAACAACGGCTCGCGGGTCACGACGGCGCGGTGGCGTTTGCCAAAATAAAGGACATCGACTTCTGTGCCTTCGGTGGCGTATTCTAGCGGCAAATAGCCATAAAGGATGAATCGACCGACCGAGTAGCCGAAATTGGCGCTGGTCACATAGCCCAACTTCTTGTCGCCCGCCAGGATCGGCTCCTTGCCCAGCGCCACCGCGCCCGGCTCGACGAAGGTCAGGCAGCACAACTTGCGGGCGACGCCGCCTTCTTTGGCCTTCAACAATGCCGGGCGGCCAACGAAATCGCCCTTGTCCAGTCGCACCGCCCACTCCAGCCCGGCCTCGAAGGGATTGTATTCGGTATGGATGTCGGCTCCCCACAACCGGTAGCCCTTTTCCAGACGCAGCGAGTCGAACGCGCCCCCGCCGGCGGCAATGATCCCGTGCGGTTGGCCTGCCTCCCACAGCACATCCCACAGCCGCTGCATATACTCCGTGCGCGCGTACAGCTCCCAGCCCAGCTCGCCGGCGTAGGACAGGCGCAAGGACAGGGTCGGGATGGCGTCGATGGTGATCTGCCGGGCGGTGAAATAGGGGAAGGCGGCGTTCGAGACAGTGTCTTCGCAGACATGCGCCAGCACATCCCGCGCCCGCGGCCCCCACAAGCCCAGCGCCCCGTACTGCGAGGTGACATCGGCGATCTGCACCTCGGCCGGCGCGTTGGCCCGCAGCCAGGCCAGGTCGTGCATCCCTGTGCCGCCGCCGGTCAACACCCAATAATGCTCCTTGCCCAGGCGTGTGATCGTCAGGTCGCACTTGATGCCGCCATTCGGGTTCAGCAACGCGGTGTAGACCACCTTGCCCACCCCGCGGTCGATCTGATTGGCGGCCAGGTGGTTGAGGAAAGCGGTCGCGCCCGGCCCCGCCACCTCGATCTTGGTGAAGGCGCAGAGATCGAACAGCGCGCCGTGCTCGCGCGTGGCCAGATGCTCGGCCCCCTCGATGCGCGACCAGAAACGCTCGGCCCAACCCGTGCGGTGGGGAATCCGATCCTCGTACTTCTCCAGCAGATGGGCGTTGGCCCCGAACCATTGCGGTCGCTCCCAGCCCGCGCCCTCGAAAAACACCCCGCCCAGCGCCTGCAAACGACTGTGCACGGGGCTGAGCCGCAGGTTGCGCGGATGCTCCATCGACTGCTTGGGGTGGATGATGTCGTAAACTTCGTCGTACTGCGTGGCGCAGCGGGCCTGGAGATAGCGCCGGCTGAAGACGTGGGGATGAAAACGGCTGATGTCAGCCTCGCGCAGGTCGCTTTGCGCCGCTCCGGTCGTCATCCATTCGGCGATGGCCTTGCCCACCCCACCCGAATGCGTGACCCACACGCCCGCGGCCACCCACAGCCCGCCCACATTCGGGGCCGGGCCAAGCACCGGGTAGCCATCGACCGTGAAGGCGAACATGCCGTTGAAACTGCGCTCGATCTCGGTTTGCCGGAGGGCTGGAAACAGTTCCACGGTCGATTGCCAGGTCTCGGCAAAATGCTCGGGCGTGAACGGCCGCGTGGCCGTCTTGCCCAGGTCGTGCGGGTCCACCAGCAGCGGTTTGTGCTGATATGACCCCAAACCATAGCGTTCGCCGTGCTGGCGATAGTAGACGGCGTGGTCCTGGTGCCGCAGGATGGGATGAGCGATCTCGCGCGTCGCGCCTGCCAGCTCGGCCACCGGCGTGGTGATGGCATAAAGATGCTCGACTGCCATCAGCGGGATGGGGACGCCGGTCTTGCCGCCCAGCACCGGCGCCCAGATATTGGTGCAGAGCAGCACGCTCTCGCAGTCGATGCGCCCCTGCTCGGTCATCACCGCCTGCACCCGGCCCTCCTTGACCACGATGTCGAGCACCTTGTTGTGACCGATGAACTCGGCTCCGCCCTCAACCGCGGCGATGCGCGCCATCTCGGCAGCAGCGTTGACGGCTTTGGCATCGCCATCCGAAGGGACGTAATAGCCGCCCAAGATGACCCGGTCGTCCAGGATCGGGATCATCTGCTTGACCTCGGCGGGCGAGATCAGATGCGCTTCCAGCCCGTAGGCCGTGGCCCAGCCCTGCCGTCGCTTGAGATCGACCAGGCGCTCGGGTGTGTAAGCGATCTCGACGCCGCCGACCGGGAACCAGGTGGGGTGGTCGGGCCGGTCGAGTTCTTGCAGCAGCCGGACGGTGGTCATGGCAAACTCGCACATCAGCTTGGACGAGTTTGTCTGGAAGACCAGCCCCGGCGCGTGGGAGGTGGAGCCGCCGGTCTCGAACAGCGGCCCCTGATCGACGACAACGAAGTCCTTCCACCCCAGCTTAGCCAGGTGATAGGCGGCGCTGCAGCCAACGATGCCAGCACCGATGATGACGAGAGGGGCGTGTGTGCGCATGGTCTACTCCTCGATTTTGGGTGGATGCCAACCTGCTGCTATCCAGTTATAACGAACTGCAACGGCGTGTATATTGTTCAGACGGAGCGCCTCAACTTCCGAGCTTGTTCACGGATGCGCTTTGCCAGTGTCGGAGAGATGCGCTGGCTCATCGCGCATTGGGTGGTTGGCGAAGGCCGCGTTTCACGGCCTCGACAAGACCTTCTGACTTGCGCACCAGTGTGCGCTCATATACACGCATCAAAGCCCACAACTCCGGTCGCTCGTCTTCTCTCAAAGTGCTTTCACTCTGCCGCTCGAGCAATTCGCTGAGTCTCTCGCTTTGTTGTGTATTCATCTGCAGATCACAGATAGCGAGCACTTCGTTGTCAGTAAGATTTGCCAACGGCGCCCGTGGCTCTTCCCAAACGCTCAACGCCTCACCGAGCATCTCGGCGAGTATGCCCGACATCGATTGTCGCGTGTTGACAGCCAAACGCTCGGCAGAACGATAGAGATTGTCCGGTAAAGCAACAAGCACTTGTGTGGTCATGTTATTTTCCTCTTCTTACCAGAACGGCTCGATAGTCTCCCGCTCCCACGAAAGCGGAGCAGTTGAATTAGCATAAGTATAAGCCGATCGGTGAGAGATGACACCCGGATAGCCCGGCCGTGAGCCTGATTCCGGGCGGCGAGGCGTGAAGCGCTGGGGTTGGAAGCCGGACGGGTTCGCGGCGAAGCGGTGGGGTGCAGTTGGGTGGTGGAGCATCGGCAGGGGACGGTGGGGGGATGACGACAGCGCGGTGCGGGCGCCTGGCCGGTCGCTGTAGAGTTTGCTCACCTGCCCGGTCAGCCGCTCGATGCTGAACAGGCTGATGTCGTGGCGGCAGTCTTGGCGCTCGGCCAGATCGGCCATGATCTCGCCGATGACGCTGGCGAATTTGTAGCCGTGGCCCGAAAAGCCGGCGGCAAACGAGACCTGGGGATAGTCGGGGTGCAGGTCGATGATGAAATGGCGGTCGGGCGAGTTGGTGAACATGCAGGTTTTCAGGGTCATGGTCGGCCCCGCGCCCATGGGGAAATAGCGGGCGGCGAACTCGCGCAGGGCCTGTTCGTCACGCCAGGTTGGTTCGTGGTCCAGCTCCTCTGGTGTGCCCTGCTCGCCAAAGTGGTGGTAGATGCCGAATTTGAAGCCGGGCACAGCGAAGACGGGGAAGCCGTAGTACCGGCCTTCGGGCACGAGCAAGTTGAAGACGGGGAAATTGCTGGGGCGGAACAGTTCCGGGCGTTCGGGGTGCAGCCAGGCCAGCACCTGACGTTCGGGCACGGCCAGGCCGTTGAGGAAGGGCAACATGCGGTAGTTCCAGGCGCCGGCGGTGATCACCAGGCTGTCGGCCTCGTATTCCGCCCGATCAGTGACGACGCGGACGCCATCGCCGCGCGGCTCCCAGCCCAACACCGTTTCCCGTCCGTGGATTTCGGCCCCCAGTTCGTGCGCGGCCTCGACATATTGCACGGTGGCGATCTCAGGGGTGATGAAGCCGCCGTCGGGCTGGAGCACGGCCAGGATGTCGTGGGGCAGCTCGTAGCCAGGGAAGCGCTGGTTGACTTCTTTGCCGGTGAGGACTTCGTGTTCGAGGTCGAATTCGACGCAGGAGCGCAGCGAGCCTTTGAAAACCCAGCTATCGGCCGGGCCAGCGTCGAGTGAGCCGGTTTTATAGAAGACCTGGACGCCGCTGCGCTGTTCGATCTCGTGCCATAGTTCGTAGGCGCGCTTGAGCAACATGACATAAGATGGATGCTCGTAGTAGGCCAGGCGGATGATGCGGGTGTAGCCGTGGGAGGAGCCGAGGTCGTGGGGGATGTCGAAGCGTTCGAGGCCGAGGACGCGCTGGCCGCGCTTGGCGAGTTGGTAGCAGGTGGCGCTGCCCATGCCGCCGACGCCGATGACGATTGTGTTGAAGTGTTTCGAGTAGCCGATCATGTTACACCTTGCGCGGGCCGCGGGCGCGGAGGCGGATGCCTTCGGGGTCGAAAAAGGGTGTCGGGGTCACAGTCGCCAGCGTGGGGCGACCGGCGATATTCACCAGCAGCCGCGCCCCCGGCCACGAATGCGTCACCCGCACATAGCCCAACGCCAGCATCTTGCCCAGCGAATGCCCCCTGGCGCTCGAAGTCACCACACCCACTTGCTCGCCCGCGTTCTCCAGATCGAAACTGTCGCCCGCCTCCGAGCCGGTGAACATCCTCTGGCGCAGCGTGGCAATATCGGCCACGCTGTAGATGCGGTCCCCGCGGCTGGCGGGGATGTCGCTTTCCAGCGTCAGCCCAACCCAGCGCTCATTCAGGCCCGCGTCCTGGATACGCAACAACGCCTCGCGACCGATGAACTCGCGCTTGTCGAAGCGAATCCAGCGGTGCAGCCCAAGCTCGAACGGCGTGCGGGTCTCATCGATGTCGGGGCCATAGAGCGGGAAAGCCTTCTCGATGCGCAGACTCTGCATCGCCTCGACGCCGTAGGGCCGCAGCCCGAACTCTCGCCCCGCGGCCAGCAATCGTTCCCACACCGAGGCCGCTTCCTCCGCCGGGACATAGAGTTCGTAGCCCAACTCGCCGGTGTAGCCCGACCGTGAGACCAGCAGCTCAGTCTCGCCGATCTTCCCGCGCCCGAACCAGAAGAACCTGAGCGGTTCGAGATCAAGCTCCTGCACCTGAGTGCGCAGGAAATCGCGCGCGCGCGGGCCTTGGATCGAGAGCAGCGCCACTGCGCCGGAAAGATCGGTGACATAGGCGCTCATGCCCCGCGCGTGCTCGGCGATCCAGCGGTGGGTTTGCTTGCGCGGGCCGGAGCTGGTCACGATCATGAAGTGCTCGTCGCCGAACTTGTACACGGTGATGTCGTCGACGATGCCGCCCTGTTCGTTGACCATGGTCGAGTAGCGCACCTGGCCGGGGTGCAGGTCGAGGATGTCGTTCACCAGCAGGCGGTTGATCAGGCGTTCGGCGCCCGGCCCCTTGATGTCCACCTCGCCCATGGTCGAGAGGTCCTGCATCCCCACATTCGTGCGGGTATTGAGATGCTCTTCGCCGGGCGAGGTGTAGGCGGCCGGGAACAGGTAGTCGCCGCCGCCTTTGATCAGGGCCGAGGCGGTGCGAGCGTGGAAGTCGTAGAGGGGGGTGCGTCGTTCGGGCATGGTTGGCTCCGTGGTTGGATAAAATGGACTACGACATTACAAGAACTCGCTCTGCGGGTTGAGCGGTCGCATCTCGTCCAATTTCGTACAGAAACTCAGGGGCAAAATCGGCGCCGTTGGGCCATTCGATGGTATTCGTCTCACGATTCACCTGTACGCGACGAAAGAATGTGGGATCAGCCAGCGGCTCGAACACCTCGCCGTAAATCTCACCCCTGAGGTCCACATCTTTCAGCGCGCCGTTATCAAAGCGGAGTCGAAGGCGATAGTTTTCCAAGCAGGTGACGTCAATTATGTGTAAGAACATGTTCGGTTTCTCCTAAATAAACGGTGGAATAGGTTCGAGTGGCTGACGACTCTGAGCACGTTCCCAGTTCCGCAGTAGTTCGCGGCGATAAACGTCAGTCCATTCGAACAGCAGACTGAGGGCGCGTTTTGGCATCGAACCCTGAACGATGCCTGTCTCAATTTCGATCGTGACTTCGAAATTTTGGTAGCGGGCGTGAAAATGAGGCGGCGTATGGTCACGATAATTCATGAAGACTACAATACCGTAGAAGCGTGAAATGGTGGGCATGGCTTATATTTGGGATCCCTTGCGCTGCGCCATGAACTCGCGCAATGCCTGCTCGATGCCGGGGTCCAGCTCCGGCGGCTGGTAGGAAGCGAGAAGCTGCTTGACCTTCTCGTTCGCCCGCCGGTAAGCGTCCTTCGATCCCAACGCCATCCATTGTTCGCCCGTGCCATAATCCATCAGTTCCGAGCGATAGAACGCCGTGCGGAAGTGGCGACGAGTGTGTTCGGTGCCCAGATGATGGCCGCCGGGCGGGACCTCAGCGATGGCGTCGAGCGCGAAAGCATCTTCTGAAAGGTCGAGACCCTGCAAAAACTTGTGCAACATGCCCAGGAACTCGCAATCGAGCACGAATTTCTCATACCCAGCCGTCAGACCGCCCTCCAGCCAGCCGGCCGCGTGTAGCACGAAGTTGACGCGGGCGAGGAGGGTGGGCAACATCACCATGATCGACTCGTAGCCGGCCTGGGCGTCGGGCAGTTTGGAACTGGTGAACATGCCGCCGCTACGGAAGGGCAAGTTGTAGCGCCGGGCCAGTTGGGCGCTGGTGTAGAGTGCGATCTGGCTTTCGGGCGAACCAAACACGGGCGAGCCGCTCTGCAGATCGACATTGGTATGGAATGAGCCATATACCACCGGCGTCCCCGGCTCGACCATTTGGGCGAAGACGATGCCCGCCAGCGCCTCGGCGTTCAACTGCGCCAACGTCCCCGCCACTGAGACCGGACTCATGGCCCCGGAGAGGATGAAAGGCGTGATGATCAGCCCCTGCCTGGCCCGCGCGTAAACCTTGAGCGCACCCAACATGCGGTCATCCAGCCGGCGGGGACTGGAAACATTGATCAGTGACAACAGGCCGGGTTGCTCGCGAATCCGGCCGGCCCCGAACACGATCTCGGCCATGGCCACGCTGTCGGCCGCGTTCTCCGCTGATGTCACCGACCCCATGAAGGCTTTATCCGAATACTTGATGTGGCTGAACACCATGTCCAGATGGCGGGTGGGGACAGGCAGGTCGGTCGGCTCCACCACCGTGCCGCCGGAATGGTGAATCCAGGGGCTGAGAAAGGCCAGCTTGACGAAATTTTCGAAATCGACAAGCCGGGCCGGGCGGCGTCCGTAATCGAGATCGAGCACGTAGGGCGGGCCATAAACCGGGGCGAAGCAAAGGTGTTCGCCGCCGAGGACGACGTTGTTTTCAGGGTTGCGCGCGAGTTGAGTGAACTGGGCGGGCGCTTTGGCCGCCATCGCCAGCACTTGAGCGGGATCGAAAAACGCCACCTGGTCGCGCACCTCCACCCCGTGTTCTTGCAAGATGCCCACCGACTCGTCGTCGAGAAAGGCGATACCGATCTCGGACAGAATGCGCATCGCCGCCTGATGGATCATCTCGATCCCCTCGGCGCTTGCCAGCTCGTAGACCGGCAGCCGGTGCAGCGGCTGCACCATCTTGATCAGGGCTGCCTGGTCTCGTTGTTCTCGTCGTCGTTCGCGGCGCTCGGTCACTCGGCTGCGGTCCATGTGTGCCCTCGTTCGGTTCAGGTGAATGGATGGGGGCCAGGCCCGCCGACTATGGCGGTCTGGATTTCGGTTTGGAAGGCCCGGATGTGTTGTTCCATGATCTGGGCGGCCCGGTCGCTATCGCGCTCTCGCAGGGCTTCGAGGATGGCCCGATGTTCCTGGATGGCGCCGCTGACATCGCCCATGTGGGAAAGGGAATAATACCAGAGACGCAGGCTCAGTGCATAGAGCGTGGCCAGCGTGTCGTGCAAGAAAGGATTGCCAATGGCATCATAGATAATCTCGTGACAAGCGGCGTCGATGGCGATCAGGTCTTCGTTCGTATGTGGAGCGCCGTTGGCCGGCAGGCGGTTCAGGGTTGCCGCCATCTGGCGCCAGTGCTCTTCGCTGCCACGTTGCGCCGCCAGCCGAGTGGCCAGCGTCTCCATCGGCAGCCGTGCCTCGAACAGCAGCTTGAGGTCTTTCGGCTCGATGCCGGTGACGAACGTGCCCCGCCGCGGGGCGACCGCCACCAGCTTCTCTTGGGCCAGTCGTTGCAGGGCCTCGCGGATGGGCGTGCGTCCCAAGTCAAGCTCGACTTGCAAGCGGTTCTCGTCGATGACGGCGCCCGGCGGCAATCGCAGCGAGACGATCTGACCCTTGATGGCTTCGTAGGCCCGTTGGCTGAGTGAGCCGGGCTGTGGCCGGGGCAACGACTCCCCGGCTTCGATGAAGGATGCGGTTCGTGGTGATGCGAGCGTGTTCATGATCTCTCGTGCGTTCGTGTTCCCCCCGCCGAGCGCGGTGGGCCGGCGGGGAGGGGGTGATATATCGTAAGTATATCGCAAAGGTTGAATACTTTGCCTGTTCGCAGAGACCCCCAAATCATGCACGGAAATTGACAGCGTCCCGGCAGTATGCTAGACTCCTGATATATCACACATATGTCAGCACTCACTTGATTTCTGACATATGTAAGGGCGAAGCCGGTGCAAGGCCGGCGCTGTCCCGCAACTGTGTGGCCTGTGGTAGGACGACCGGCCGAGCCAGACCGCCATCATACTCTCAGCACAACGTCGTGCGCCTCCGCGGAGAGGGAGCATCAGCCTGTCAGGTTGGCTCCCTCTCTTTGTTTTCA
>JAYRVO010000182.1:0-2216 GCA_041918515.1 Chloroflexota bacterium
GCGTCACCTCGTAGTAGCCGTTGGGCGCCACGAACTTGTACTCGCCCGGAGATTCGCGCCAGCGCTGGTAGAGGCCGTCGTCGGTGGTGTTGTTCACGGCCGTGGTCGAGACTTTGGCCGCGCCGCCGCTCGCGCCCCAAGAGCCATCGAAGAGTTGGTCGGACCCCCAGGCGGCGCCCAGGCCATCGAGGAAGGTGGGGCCGCCGCTGTTGACGCGGCGGAGATAGTAGGGAGGCGTGGCCGTGGCCGTCGGCGTGAGGGTGGCGGTGGCCGTCGGCGTTCGCGTCGGCGTCGAAGTCGGTGTCGGGGTCGAGGTCGGCGTTGGCGTCGCTGTCGGCGTCGAAGTTGGGGTGGGTGTCGGCGTTCGCGTCGGCGTCACCGTCGGCGTCGGGGTCGAGGTCGGCGTTGGCGTGCGTGTCGGCGTCGAAGTCGGCGTCGAAGTCGGGGGCGGAATGGTGAAGGAGGCGCTGCTGGAGTTGTTGTTCGGCGTCGTCTCCGTTTGATCCAGACCCAACAGCGTAGCACTGTTGGCGATGGTCAGGCCCACTTCGGGCGTCCACGCTTGCACCATGACCCGGATCACCAATTTCTTGGCGGCGGCGCCGCTCACCAGACTGCCCACTTGCCACAAACCGCTGCCAGGGTCGTACACCCCTTGATCCGGCGTCGCAGAAACAAAGCTGACGCCCGCCGGCAGGAGGTCGCGCACCACCACGCCGCTGGCGTTGTTCGCACCAGGGCCGCGGTGTTGCACCTGAATGGTGTAGTCGTTGGTCGCTCCTGGCTCGCGGCTGCTGTACCTGACAGTTTTGACGACTTCGATGTCGGTCGCAACCACGCTGATCGTCGCTGTTTGCGCATTGTTGACGGCGTTGGTTTCATATTGATCCACCGCCAGCAGCGAAGCGAGGTTGCCAAACGCTTGCCCGGCCACGCCAAGACGAACGCTGGCCTGGATCGTCAATTTCTTGCTGGCGCCCTGAGCCAGATTGCCTACCGTCCAGACACCTGTGCTCGCATTGTAGCTGCCTTGCTCGGCCGCAGAGGAGATGAAACTGACGCCCGCCGGCAGCACGTCGCTGACGACGATGTTCGAGGCCAACCCCGCCGGACCATTGTTCTTGGCGCTCACCGTGTAGACGATGGTCTGACCCTCGCCCGGCTGACTGTCATCGACCATCGCAGTAATGATCATGTCCACGCCGTTCACCGTGACGCTGACGGAAGCGGCGTTATTGGCGAGGTTGATCTGGCTCTGCTCGACCGCCTGCACCTGCACCTGCTTGACCAGCGTCTGCCCAGAGGCGCCAGCATCGACGCGGGCGTTGATCGTCAGGCGGCTCGTCCCATTGCGGCCCAGATTGCCCACGGTCCACAGGCCGGCGACGGCGTCGTAACCACCCTGATCGACCGAAGCCGACAGAAAGGTGAGGCCCGCAGGCAGCGCGCTCTGCACCACCAGCCCCGAAGCCAAACCGCCGGGGCCGGCGTTGCTGACGTCGATGGTGTAGACGATGGTCTGATTCTCGTCCGGCGTGCTGTCGCTCACGCTGGCGACCACAGCCACATCCACTGCCTTGACCGTGGCCGAGGCGCTGCCGCTGTTGTCAGTAGCATCCGTCTCGTACTGATCCACCGCCTGCAGCGAAGCCACATGGTTGATCGCTTGTCCCAACGTCCCGAAGTTGACGCGGGCGGTGATCGTCAGGGTCTTGGTGACATCTTTGTTCAGACTGCCCACGTTCCACAGACCGCTGTTCGGGTCATAGCTGCCCTGATTGGCCGCCGCCGAAACGAAGGTCAAGCCCGATGGCAGCACATCGCGCACCACCACGCCTGTCGCCACGCTGGCCGGGCCAGTATTCCGGGCGGTGAGGGTGTAGATCACCGTTTGCCCTTCGCTGGGCTGGTTGTCATCGACCGCCGCCGTGACGACGATGTCCACCCCGTTCACCGCCGCCGTGACGCTGGCGGTATTGTTGCCGGGAACGAGATCCGCCTGATCCATCGCCGCCAGCGTGGCAGTGTTGGCAATCGTCTGTCCACTTGTTCCAGGCTTGGGTTTGACGTCCAGAAACAAGCGTTTCTCGACATCCTTGCCCAGGTTGCCGACGGTCCAGACGCCAGTGACCGGGTTGTACCCACCCTGCTCGGCCGACGCCGCCACGAATTCCAGCGTCGAGGGCAGCAGGTCGCTCACCACCACGCCCGAAGCC
>JAYRVO010000183.1:0-15297 GCA_041918515.1 Chloroflexota bacterium
CCCTTCAGGGGTAGGATTGTGCTCAGGAATATTCATCTAAGCCATTGATGTCTAAGTGCGATTAGCGGTTTTGCGTTAGCTTGTCATTTGTCCATATGAAAATGTGTATAGTCGTCTTATGGACAAATGTCAAGTGCTGGACTACTACTTCATAAAAGAGAACCTTTGACGAAGTAGTATGGATAGGCTACTATGCCGACCTCCATGCCGAACCGAGATGAGAGCGAGACCGTGGACGAGTCCGATGCGATGCCTGATGGTGGGTCGCCAATGCCCATGCCACCGCGTGAGATTGGGGAGGGGATCAGGAACCCGGGAATACTCCGGCCTGGGCGAGGCGGCGATCGCGTGCATCTTCAGGCCACGTTCTACCATTACCTGCTCTTTTGTCAGGCAAACAAAGCGGCGAGTACGCACCGAATCTACCAATCCACCCTCTGGGCTTTCTATCGCTGGTGGAGGCAAGAACGGCCAGATGAGACGCTTGGCCCCCCACTGCTCCATGCCTACAAGCTTTGGTTGTGTGAGAGTCGTGATCAGGGGCAAGAACGATTGCAGGCACGGTCGATCAACAACTACCTCGCGGCGGTCCGGGCCTTCTGTCGATGGATTCACGCCCGATACCCGCTCAGTTGGGAGCCCGGCCGGGAGATTCCGGACGAGCGTGTCGACAATAAGACCTATCAGCGCCTCCCACTCAGCCCCACGCAAGTCACCACATTGATCGGCAGTTTCGATGACTCCCTTATCGGACGGCGCGATGCCGCCATGACCTATCTCATGGCGAAGACCGGCTTGCGCGCGATTCAGATCCAGCGGGCGGATTGCGGGGACCTCGAATGCCTGGAGATCCAGATACATCAGGGAACGGATGGTACAAAAGGAGTCAGTCGCGAGAACGTCATCCGAGCACAATGGATCTTGCGGACTCAAGGAAAGGGGCAGAAGACGAAGGAGAGTTTTGTGAATCTGATGCCTGAGGTCTACAACCGGCTGCAACGATATCTGGAGGCTCGCGGGCCGGTGTCGCCACGAGAACCGCTATTTGCCCGGCATCATGACAAGCTCACCGCGCATCTTCAGCAGGCACGGTCGAAACCGGGTGGAGCGGAGAGTTCAAACTCGGCGCCGAATGAGCGGTTGCGACTTACGACTCGCGCCATCCAGCTTCGAATTACGGAAGCCATGACCCGCTGCGGGCTGCGGGATGCCGCGCGACCTGGCGAAGCGTTACCGCCCGAAAGTCGCCGCCGGCGGCAACGACGGGTGACGCCACATAGTCTCCGTCATACGGCCGCGACGGAAGCCGCTCGAACCGAATCACCGTTCAAAGTCCAAGCCATGCTGGATCACAAGGACATCCGCACCACCCAAAAGTATTTTCACGCGATTGATCGGCTGGAGGAAGGCGCGGAATACGCCATCACGCGATATTAGTCGGCGAAACGCAGCTGCCTGTCAGCGTACGCTCTTTGGCCCTGCTAATTGATCAGCCGGTGTCCAAAACGCAGGGGACTTATCTCGTCGCTGTCTGAGATTTCGAAATAATCAGACCTTCCTTAGTCAACACCCATCGCCATCGGTTCGTGAGCGAGGCGGAGAGCGCCCGCAATCGCACACAATCGAAGGTCCGCACGAAAGTCGAACATATGCTTTTGGTGACCAAGCGGATCTTTGAGTGGGCCAAGGTGCGCGCCGGCGGGCTGGCAAAGAATACGTACTGGATCTGGGTCGCCTGCGATTGAGCGAATTTCTACGTCGCAAGGCGGCGCCTGTTGACGGTGGTGTCGCCAGTGGGGAAAGGACCTGCACCGGTGGGCCGCCCGACGGCGGACGAATCCCAGAGGCCGTTCCCGGATGTTCTCCTTCCGATCCTGATTCGCCTCGATGACCGACTCCAGAACAGATTTCTGAGCACAAACGTGAATTCATCGGACCTTCCCTAAGTCTGACAAACCATCCGTCGGAACGATCAACCTAAAATGTGAACTTGCGTTTTAACTCCAGGCGAAATACCTCAGGTCCCGAGGGACTACGGGGACGTGTGCCGGGATGAGGGTAGTAGGGCCACGATCTCTGGTCATTGGCGCAGCCAGGCCGCGAACGTATTGGACCACCTCTCGTGAATCAAATTGGGTTCACCTCATGAATCTCTTTGGATACACCCGTCTGTGGTCAGGAGCTATGCGTAACAGGTGTTTTCGTACTCTGTAAAACGTATCACGCTGAAAGTATAGAGATTAAGGCTGCCATTCGATGCTTCTGTCCGATATTGGCACGTCGCATGCACGAGACCAATGCAGAATCACGCAAGAGAGAGTCTAACGCGTGGACGACTCCTGCCAGATTTAGGTGCGGCCAACGTTCATTCGGCTGGTCAATCGTGGTTGACCAAACAATTCGATAACGTTTGGTTACCTATTTCAGCTTCTTGCATCAAAGGGGGTTTGCGATGGAACCGCACTATTTTGCAGAGAATCGTTACTCGTATATCGGTGTTCGTCGGCCACCAGCCAATGTGGATTACCAGGCCGACAGCCCGGAGACGCAATTTGAACGGCGCGTGCAAAGCCTGTTCAACGAAGGCCAGGTGCATTTGCAGCACGAGGAATATGCGCTGGCGCTGGACAAGTTCAAAGAGTTGATGAGTTTGATCTTGGTCACGGCACATCCCAGGATGCCGATCAACCCGATCTTCATCGATATCCTCGACTTCCCGCGCGATATCGCCTTAATCGACACGTTCTCCGCCAAAGCCGCCGACATTCTGAAGAAGACGCCACTGACACGGTATGACTTTCCACCCACGATTGTGAGTGAGCAGACGACGCTGCCGCCCGCCGTGATCGAGAAACTCAAATCTGCCTTAGAGAGTGGTTTGCAGATTACCTCATTCCACAATGTGGTAGGCGATCGGGTAAAGGCTGCGCTAGACGCCGCCGAGGACAAAGAGTGGACACTGGCGGTCAAGCAGTACCAAACCGCCTTGCAGCAAACGCCTGCCAACGATCTGGTGATGCGCGCGTCGCTGAGCCACGACCTGGCCGTGCTGTTTGAGAAGGCAGGCAACAAAGGCCAGGCGATGGAATTTAGCCAATCAAGCGCTAGACTATTTGCAGAATCCAAGCAAGTGGACGCTCAGGTGCAGGCGTTGGACACCGCCGCCGGCATCTTCACCCGCGCCGGGCAAAAGCCACAGGCCGATGAGTTTGCCAAGCAAGCCCGCGCCCTGCGCAATAGCAACAACCTCAACCCGGTCTTCATCCGCCCCACCAAGACGCTGACTGACAAGCTGAGCGGCGGTAACTCGCCCATCCTCAAGCGCGGATTGGGCATCCAGGTTGATCGCCCTATTAGCCCGACCGTGCTTCAACCAACTGCGCTTCTATCCACCGCCGATGCACCCACGCTGATGGCATTGACGTATGTGTCCACAGCTGTGCCGCAGAAATCGTATTTGGTTCGAGGCGCTGCCGAGTCGGCCAATATTGTGTTGGATGCCAATGCGACCGCCAACGTCAAGAATTTTCTCAGCGTACTCACCAACACGGTTGATCTGCAACTCATCACCGGGTTTATCGCGACGCATACGCAGTGGGTGGCCTATTTACCGCACATGTACTTCTACGTCATCCCCATGTCTATTGGCGATTGCTTTGCCGGGATGGGCACCCCACAACTGGCCGAGGCGCAATACAAGCAGGTGTTGGCCTACCCATTCATCAACAAACGCTACGAACTTCCCAAGTTGTGGACGCGCCTGGCACAGAGTTATCTGACGCAGGGCGACATGCTGTATCGCGGGGCCAAGGACAACATCGCTGGGTTTGCGGCGGCAAAAACCGTCTACGAAAACATCGTTCTCACCAACAAGACGCTCAAAGTTAACTCCCCGTTGTATCAAGATGGCAAATTCTCCACCATCAAGACGCGCGTCACCAACTTTTTGGCTGCGGCAGACCCAGCCACATTCAACGATAACCCGACCATCCTGATTCTGGTGTTAGAAGCGTTGAACAAACTGCAACAGATCGCAGCGGGGTTGAACTTTTTTGGCTTTGCGCCCAACTACGTCCCACCCTTCAGCTTCGAGTATTTGCAAAACACCGCGCGCTACTTTGCGCAGCAGGCCTCGCAAATCGAGCAGCGCTACATTCAATTCAAAAATCAGGCCGAGAACGAGGAATTCCGCCGTGAGCAGTTGGACCAACAGGCCGAGGTCGCCCGCCAAACCGTGGTGCTGGAGCAGCGCGGCGTGGCTGAGGCCCAAGCGGGCATCAACGTGGCGCAGGCTGGCCTGAACTACGCCGAGACCCAGCGTCAGAACGCCGTGGCCGCGCAAACCGCTTTCAATAATGTGCGCTGGGAGTTGCTGGAGCTATCGGAGGCAGAAGCATGGGCGGGTGCCGCCGCCGTAGACCAAGACGACGAAGTGAAGCAAACCTGGAACGGCAACTACTACAACGCCCGGGGCAAGCGTCGTTCATTGGTCATTCAAGATTTGGCCTATCGCCGCACGCGCATCTCGCATGATCTGGAGGCCGCAAGGTTGCAACGCGATATAGCATCGGCCAACGCCTACAAAGGCATCGCCCAGGCGCAGATCGGGCAAGCCCAGGCGCGCAAAGCCATTGCCGAGCAGCGCGTAAAAATCGCTCAGTTGCAGCAACGCTTTGCCGAGGAGAACCGCGACTTTTTAGACATGCGCGAGTTCAGCGCCAGCCTGTGGTACGAGTTGGCGCAGCAAGCCAAACTCATCAAGCAACGCTATTTGGATATGGCGACAGAGGTCGCTTTCCTGATGGAGCGTGCCTACAACGCCGAGACCGAGCGCAGCCTGCATGTCATCCGCTACGACTACAGCCGCACCAGCGCCAAAGACCTGCTGGGGGCCGACATGCTGTTGGGCGACGTCGACTACTTCACGCTGGATCATATAACGACGACCAAGACCAAGAAGATTCCGGTGAAGAAGACGATCAGCCTGGGCGATTCGTATGCGATGGCGTTTCAGCAACTCAAGACGCAGGGGCGGTGCTTCTTCGTCACCGAGTTGGCGCATTTTGACCGCGAACACCCCGGCTTCTACCTCGCCAAACTGCGCAACGTGGAGTTGGTATTTGTCGGCATCACTGGTGCCACGTCCATTGCGGGTACGCTGCGCAACATTGGCGTCTCCAAATTCCGCAAAGAAGATGGCACAGTGACCTCACGGCTGTATCCATCGGATGTGATGGCGCTATCGCAGTATGACCTGCGCCAGGATGCGCTGGCCTTTCGCTTCAACCCCAACGACCTGCGCCTGTTCGAGAACAACGGCATCGAGACCATGTGGCAGATCGAGTTACCGCTGAACGCCAACGACTTCGACTACAGTGAAATTCTGGATGTGCAACTGGTGCTATATTACGACGGCTTCTTCAGCCCCACGCTGGAGCAAACAGTCAAAGCCGCGTTACCCATCAAAGACACAGCCTCGCGCGCCTTCTCCATGCGCCTGTCCTTCCCCGATGAGTTGTTCTACCTGAAGAACAAGGGCGACGCAGAGGTGGTTTTCGATGCCGCTATGTTCCCGCGCAACCAGACCAACTTCAATCGCAACCAAACCACGCTCAAGGTATCAGGCAAGCCTGCGGCCATCAGCGGCCTCACCCTGCGGCTCAAATCCAAAATCCACGGCACGGAGTTAGTGTTGAAGACCGATGCGCAAGGCTTGATTACTGACGTTGCACCGCAACCGCTGAACGCGCTGCGCAATCAAACCCTGCTGGACGAATGGACGATCCGCATCACCGTCGACGACAACCCGACCCTGGTGCAAGGCGGCACCCTCGACCTCAGCGGCATCAGCGATGTGCTGGCGTTCTTTGAGTACGGGTTTGACTACCGCTAAGAACTGGAAATGACCATGTCAACTGGAGCCAAACAAGCCATCACCTCGCCACCCGCAGGCACAGGCAATGTACCAGGGCTGGGCGAGGCGTTCACCATCAATCTAAGCACCGGGCAAGGCGTGTATTCCTACAAGCTGCCCCTGCCCGACGGTGTGGCCGGGCACACCCCACGCCTGGCGATGGAATATGCGCACGGGCAAGGCCACAGTCCGTTTGGGTTTGGATGGCGATTGGGCGTGCGCGCAATCGCCCGACGCCTGGACCTTGGCGTACCCAACGAGGTCTCCCCAGAGCGCTTCACCGATTCGGGCGCAGAGATTGTGCCGATGGTGGATGGCAGCTATCGCGCATTAGCCGAAACCGCTTTCTCGCGCTATACCCGCATTGGGCAGGGCCACAATTTGGGCTGGAAGATTGAGGACCGCAACGGCGTGATACACGAGTTGGGCCAATCCGCCGACTCGCGCGTGGCCGACCCAGTTGACCCCGCACGCATCCACGAGTGGATGATCGAGCGCACCATTGACCCCTCCGGCAACGCCATCACGTACCGTTACACCCAAGACGCGGGCATGACGTATTTGGCCGAGGTGCGTTACGCCATTTACGCCGTGCGGCTGGACTACGAGTCGAGACCCGACGCGCGCAGCGATGCTCGGATGGGGTTTGTGCGCCACCGCGCCTTGCGCTGCAAACGCCTTGCGTTGTTCCTCGACCCAGACACGCCCAACGAGCGATTGATTCGCTCGTGGACCGTGGGCTACGAGCCCGATGCCCTGAGTGGGCTGTCGCTGCTGACCTCGGTGCGGATGACCTCACACGGCGCAGCACAAGATGGCTCGCAAGATGTCCGACGGCCAGCGACCAAATTCGGCTACACGCGCTTCCAACCCACTCAGTACGCCATCAATTGGATTGACCCGCCCGAGGAAGGCCCTCAACCGCCCCCGCTGAACGAGGACGATGTGGCGCTGGTCACGATGGACAACGCGCCGCTGCCGGGCGTGCTACACATTCGTAACGGGGCGCAGTATTACTGGCGTAACCGAGGCGACGGCCGTTGGAGCCACCCTGTGCCATTGCAGCGCATGCCACACATTGGCTCGCTTTCGCGCGAGGGGCTGGCGTTTCTGGACATGAACGCATCGGGCACCGCCGATTTGCTGGTGGCTGGCAATGACAAATTGCAGGGCTACTATGAAAACGGCGGTCGCGAGGGCTGGTCGCGGTTTGTGGCTTTCCCTCGTGGGCAGCGCACGACGCCAACCTGGCGTTCGCCCTCGCTAAAGCTGGCCGATTGCAACGGCGATGGCCGCATAGATGCGCTGGCTAACATGGGCCGCGCCATTGCACTGTGGCAAAACCAAAGCGAGCGCGGCTGGGCCGAGCCGCAATTGATCTTCAACAGCGAAAACGTTCCCAGCCTGGCCGACCCCACTGTGCATCTGGCCGATATGACCGGTGATGGTTTGCAAGATGTGGTGCGGGTGCAGTCTGGGCGGGTGGAGGTGTGGCCGAGCCTGGGGATTGGGCGCTTTGGCCAACCCATGCAGCTACGCAATAGCCCACGCCTGCGCGATGCCTTGCGTCAGCCACAAAGCGTGCTGCTGGCCGACCTGAATGGCGATGGCTGCGCCGATCTCGTTCACTTCACGCCCGAAGGCATCGAGATTTTTATCAACCAAAACGGGATGCAGTTTGCGGATGCGATTTTGATCCGCGATGTGCCGCCGCCCATTTCGGGCACGGTGCGTGCCGCCAACATGCAGGGGCAAATGGGCAGTGGGCTGGTGTGGAACAGCTATCGCGGGCGGACGATGGCGTACGTGCAATTGGCGTTTGGCAATTCGTTGCCCTATTTGCTCACCACGGTCGAGAACGGGTCTGGCCTGGTGTCGGAGTTGTTGTATCGCTCGGCTGTGGAAGACTTTGCGCGTGACGAAGCAGCGGGCGAGTTGTGGGACACCCACTTTCCGTTTCCGTATCTGGTGGTGGCGGGCACGCGCGAGCGCGACCTGGTGAGCGGTCGGAGCACCGCGCTAGATTTCAACTATCACCAAGCGCATTACGAGCCGAACACGCGCCAATTCCACGGCTTTCGGCGCAGTGAGCGCATCGAACGAAGCAATGGCAGCCTCAGCCGCGCCGATGTTCGCATCGTCTTTCACTACCTAATGGGTCAGGAGCGCTTGCCGGGCAACGGGCTGGAACACGCTGCGCTCAACGGCATGTTGCACCGCAGCGAGACCTATAGCCTGGATGGCTCACCCGATCAAAACAGGCCGTATCGCACCGAAGTCTCCGAGTATGGGCTGAGCGTATTGGGGATGTTGCCCGACGGCCGCAAACGCTCGTTCGTGTTTGTAGCCAAACACCGCCTGGAGGACACCGAACGAACCAACACCGGCGACCTGCGCGGAGAGGAGAAGACCTACACCTACGACGCAAACGGCAACGTGACAAAGGAGCAGCATCGTGGGTATGGCACGCATGCAGGCGTAGCGCAGCCCGAACGTAAACGCACTAGCGAGATCAGCTATGCCAACAGTACCACAGCCTGGTTGTTGGACCGTGCTTCGCGCATTGTGGTGCGCGATGAAGCGGGCGCGTTGCTCTCCGAGACGCGCCGTTATTACGATGGGCCAGACTTTGTGGGCTTGCCCCTTGGCCAGACGGTGCGCGGGTTGCTGAGTCGCGAAGAAGCGTTGGTGTTGCTCCAAGCTGAGTTCGACGCGCACTACGCGGGCATGAATGCCGCAACCCTGGGCTATGCGGCAAGCAACGACGTGGACGGCCATCTTGCCTTGTTCACTCAGACGGGTCGCTGCGCCTACAACACGCATGGCGTAAAGACGGCAATCCAGGATGAGTTGGGCAACACATCTGCATATGAACACGATGCCGACCAGTTGTTTCGCATCAAGTTGACCGACGCGGCAGGAGTGACACAGTTTGCGTTTGACCGCGCCATCGGCCAACCCACTCGCATTGCCTACGCCGATGGCACACAGGCGCAGTTTGCCTACGATGCACAAGGGCGTGTCACCGCTACAGCGCTGCCCGGTGAGTCGTTGGCCGATGCGCCGCGCCAATACCGTTACGACGACGCCAATGTGCCGCACGCGCGCATCGCGCAATTGCGGTTTGCGCCCGGCGCGGCTGGCCTGGCGCAAGCGGTAGCCTACTTCGATGGCGGCGGCAAAGAGGTGCAACAGCGTGCCGAGACGCAAGGTGGGCAATTCGTGGTGTCGGGCTGGTGCGCCGCCAATGCCTGGGGCGAGGCCGAGCGCGAATACGAGCCCACCTTCTCCAACAACCTGGCCTTTGCCGTGCCAGACTTAACCGCCAAGCCGCACCGCGATACGTTTTACGACGGGCGCGGGCGAGTGGTGAAAACCGTAAACTACAACGGCGGCGTTTCGACAGCGGCGTATTTTCCGTTTGAGGTGGTAACCCGCGACGCCAACGACCACGACGCTTCGGCGGCGAATGTGGCGCGCGGGCAGTTCAACACGCCTCACCGCGAGCTGTTCGATGTTTTTCGCTACCGCACGCAGGTGATTGAAGATCTGGGCAATGGCGCAACGATGACAACGCGCTATAGCGTGGGTGCGGGTGGCGAGGTGTTGAGCGTGAGCGATGCGAACGGCGTGATGGCCACATATGAGTATGACCGGTTGGGCAACCGGCTGAGTATTCAGCAGCGCGATGCAGGGGCGCGGCGGTTGTATTACAACGCGCGCAAATTGATCGTGCGCACGCTGGATGCCAACGGCAACGACATTCGCGCAATGATAGATACGCATGGGCGCATCACCCAACTGGTCAGCGGGGGCATAACGCTGGAGCGATACCGCTACGACGACCTGGCGCAACACGCGTTTGGGCGCCTGGCCGAGGTGAGCTATGTGGGCGGCAGCCAGAAGTTCATCTATAACCCGACCGGCAGCCTGGTGGAACACGAGTATCGTTTTGATGGGGTAGCCGCGCCGCACACGCTGCGCCACGAGTATGACTTGCTGGGGCGCGAAGTGGCTGTGCAACACCCCGACGGTACACGTCTCGCAAGAACGCTGACGTCGAACGGGTGGACACAAGCCATCCCTCGCTTTGTGAGCAACGTGCGCTATGACCCGCGCGGGTTGCCGGTGCAGGTGACGTATGCCAACGGCGTGGTGCGCGACATGCAGTACACGCCTGGCCCAGGTCGCATCAAAACCCAAACCACGCGCAACAGCCAGAACCAGATTTTGGAGAGCAGTACCCTGGACTTTGACCAGATGGAGATGCTGTTGAATTGGCAGGACAGCGCGGCGGGTGGCGCAGGGCAGCGCAGCTTTTCCTACGATCCGCTGTATCAAATCAAAGGTGTGACGACGATTGAGAACGGCGCGCCAGTGAGCCGCAGCTATGACTACGCCAACCACTACAACCTGACGCGATTTGACGAGGCTGGCTGTGTGATGCACTACGACGATGCCGCGCACCCCGACCGCGTGGCTGGTGTGACACTCAACGGTGCAGCGCGCGTGAATGTGACGTATGACACCAACGGAAACTTGCTGAGCTTGCCCGGCAAGACGTTGGCCTACGACGCCAAGAACGAACTGACGCGCTTTACCGCCGTATCCGGCCTGAGTGCGACCTATGCCTACGACCACACCGGCCAGCGTGTGAGCAAGACCGTGGACGACGGGCATGGGCATGTCTCACGCACGTTGTTTGTGGGCGCACTGGTCGAAATTCGCGATGACAAACCCGCCTACTTTGTGCGGCTGGGGCATTTGCGCGTCGCCATTGTGTTCGATGGCAATACACGCTTTGTGCATGATGACTATCTGGGCAACTCAGCCTTCTTTACGGATGGCGCAGGCACCAAGATCGCGGCGATTGTGTATCACCCGTTTGGCAACGTATTTAGCAGTTCGGGCAATGTGGATTTCCGAACCTTCGGCGCGCATCCGTTCGATGCCGAGTCTGGCTTCTTCTACATGCGCAAACGCTATTACGCACCGGAGATCGGGCGCTTTTTGACGCCCGACCCGCTGGCGATTTACCAGCCGGAAAAATTCTTGAACAACCCGAAGGCGCTGCACCCGTTTATCTACGTCGCCAACGATCCGCTGAATAAGACCGACCCAACCGGCCTCTCGTTTTGGAGCGTGCTGGGCGGCGTTGTGGGTGTGATTGTGGGCGTGATTGCTGCTGTGGCGATTGTGGCCCTCACGGTGATGACGGCAGGCGCGTTTGGTGTGTTTGTGGCCGTGCTGGTGGGCATAGGCTTAACAGTAGGTGCGTTTGGGGTGATGGTGGGCTTGTACGCCATCGCCAGCGCAACGGCGGGCACCGGCTTTGGCGACTTTATGCGCGGCTTCTTGATTGGGATGAATGCGGGGTTGAACGCCGGTTTGGCCACCGCCATCTTTGGGCCGTTTGTGGGTGTGTCGCTGGGCGTCATCAACTTTTTAGCCGTGTTCGATGGCGTTGCGCAGAACAGTTTTTACCAGGGCGTTTTGGGCTGGGCGAGTTGGCTGATGCCGATGTCGTGGTTGGCGACGGGCGTGGGGCTCATCTTCTTCGTCGTCAACGTCGTGATGCACTTCTTCACAGTGACTATCCCCGGCTGGTTTGGTGGCAGCGGTTGGGATGCTGCGCGCATTGACCACATCAGCATTGATTGGGGCACGGGCATCATCGTGATGGGCGGCGGGTTGATTGAGCCATCAGGTGGTGCGGATGGCTTCAACCTCGGTAACTTCGTCTTCCTGCGGGAGGGCGCGAGCGGCGATGCAGGTCTGGTTCGCCATGAGACCGGGCACGGCCTAAACGTGGCGGCCTTTGGCGCGTTATTCCACTATGTGGGCGCATTGGATGAAAACCCACCGGGTAACCGAGGACATGATGCCTTTGCAGAGAGGCTGGCCGAGAGCCACTCGAATCGGCCAGGCAGCCCAACTGTTCCACTGTGGGGATAAGGGCCAAGGAAAAGAAGCAGAATAGTGCTGGAGATCTGCAACGGCTTAGTACATACGATTTGAAGTGCGAAGCGATGCGCTGCATTCAGGACCAGACGTGTCCCTGTAGCAAAATTGGACTTGGAAAAAACAGGAGGCAGTTGAGACCACCTGGGGGAATACCTCCCGATTGTATCGGCGATGAGCCCTGTGGTGTGTCTCCCACGATGCCAGTCGGCTCAACGCCGGTCGATTCTCGTCGTCGGCAATGAGAGCCCAGCTCGCGGATCACGCGCCTGGTCTTGCTGGCGCGAATGGATGGACCGGATGCCTGGAGTACCTATCAAGGGTTCACCAGGATATTGTGACAGGCGCCCGCTCCATTGCGAACAACGCTGACCTATTACGGGGCAAAGAAATGGTGGAGCACACGCGCTTGGCCCAGCGGCTTGCGATCCAGATCTTTTTGCCGATCCGCATGCGCCCGTGGCAACGCGGGACCAACGAGTATACCAACGCGTTGCTGCGTCAGTACTTGCCCAAGGGGACAGACCTGTCCTGCTATACTCTGCGATAGTTGAGCGCCATTGCCTATCGGCTGAACACGCGCCAACGAAAATGTCTCGACTTTGCGACCCCGCTGCAAGTCTATGCGCACGTGCGCTATCATTCGCCCGTTGCACTTGGAGCTTGAAACCGCTCGTTACTAGGCGGCAGGAACCATAAGAGCAATCCACGCTGGGTAGCTGTTTCCTTACATCCACTCCTGCTAAGAGTTCATCGCCGCGCCAGCTCAATATTGACATGTGTAAGGCAACAGGCTACAGTAAGAAGTGAAGATTACGAATTTTTCCCATAAGGGATTGAAGAAACTATATCTCGAGGACAAGGCCAAAGGTCTCCCTCCCGATGCGGTGGATAAACTCCGCGCCATGCTGTCCTTTCTACAGGATATGCGGGAGCCGGAGCATTTACGCGCCTTTCCTTCATGGAAAGCCCATCAGCTCACCGGCAATCGCAAAGGCGTCTGGAGCCTGCACGTCACACGCAATTGGCGTCTGACGTTCCAGATTAAGGACGGGGAAATTGTGGAGGTGAATTATGAAGACTATCACTGAGGGGAAAGCTATGCGGATGTTGAAGCCGGTCCATCCGGGCCATTTTTTACGATCGGAAGTTATCGAGGCTCATCATCTGTCTGTGACGGAAGCGGCTAAGGTGCTACGTGTCTCGCGCCCGACCTTATCGAGTTTGCTCAATGCCAAGGCGGATCTGTCGGGTGACATGGCGTTGCGCTTTGAGAAGGCCTTCGGAGTCGATATGGAGACGCTCATGCGAATGCAAAATTCCTATGACATCACCCAAACGCGCAGTCGGGCGAAAGACATTCGCGTTCAGCGCTATCAGCCAAGGCCTGCCGCGTGAGTGACGAAGACGACGCCTTCAACACTATCACCAGGGGCGAGGATCTTCCGGATCCACGCTTGCAAAGTTTCGCTGTGGTCACGGCTATTGTGCCTGGTGAGCGTCCTGTGGTGAGGCTGTCGCGTACGATCTTTCTTCCGGAAGAAGAAGGACAGACGGCGGATCGAGGATGGATCGGTCCTGCGCGCGTCCTGCACGTGGTTCGTCATGAAGGCGAGATCAACCACCATGTGGAGATGGCTGAGTCGCTCGTCGTTGGTGAGCGCTATCCCATTGCGGTAGATGCGGAATTCCGATATGTGGAAGCGGCGGGACGCTATCTGGCGGCAAAGATTTTCATGGAGATCCTGCAAAGAAAACCAGAAGATTATCAATGAAAGGCCGCGGCTGTTCCGAGTTGTGAAGGGTCTATCACGCTCTGACCGACCAGCGGTGGTGCGTTCGTTCGCTCCTGCCTTGGCCGTGGGGTGCTGGGTACGCCGCCAGAAAGCATTCTAGGAAGGTCTGACTCATTCACGGTTTCACTTGGCAACCGGTTCCTGGGTTGGTCACCCGGGGGAAGTCGGTGGGTAGAGGCTGTTCCGAGAGCCTTTTGGCGGGTGCACCGCCATTTCCGTAACTACTGAATATCGTCCAGGTAGCGTTCCGCCCCAAATCGTATGCGGTTGACCTGGTCAATGAGGACCTGGGTCGTCTGAATGGATTCATGCCGCATGGTCCTTTTGAGCTCAGACGGGCTCGCCCCTTTCCGATAGGCCAAGGCTCCGCCCGACAGCCGGAGTGACAGGGCGGTCACATGGGGTTGGGCAAGGCCCGCTTCTTTGAACCCGGCCTTCAGCTGCTTCCGCATCCCGCGTGTCGTCATGCGCTCCCCTCGGGAATGCGGATGATGATTCGTGAACAGCGGATCTTGTGACGGGAAGTGGCCGTCAGGATATCGCTGCCGGAGATACGCCCAGAGCTTGGTGCTGAGATCCGGTCGAACCACGACGGGCTCCTGTTTGGCTTTGCCTTTGCTGTGCAACAACAGCAGACTGCCTTCCTCTCCGTATTCCGTGAGATCCCCGATGTTGGCTGCGGCCAGTTCGGACTCCCGTGCTCCCGTGCGAATCATCAACGCAGCGAGGAGGTAGTCCCGTTGACCCACGAGCGTGGTCACCGGGAACTGCTTCAGGAGTGTTTGAAGATTCGTTCGGGTGAGCAAACGATGCCGCAACCAGCGAGCCCGCGGCGGCCCTGAGACAGCCGCAAAGGGGTTAACGGACAGGTGGCCGGCGGCCAGGAGAAAGCATCCCCATTGCCGGACGGCCGACAGGTGTAGGCCTTGTGAGGCCTTGCTCCGTGTGCCGGGTGTTGCAAGCCAGCATGCATACCGTGTCGCCAATGTCTCGGAGACGGGGAGGGTGGGTTCATGCTGCTGCCACCATTCGTGAAAGGTGGCGAGTTTTCGCGCATAGGTCGCGACCGTGGTGTCGGCAATCACTGACGCCCGCTCATGAAGAAATGCCGCGATCAGGGTCGAGGCCTGATCGGGTGTGATAAGAGTTCGACCTGATTTCATAGTACCTGGTATACCACAACACACCGCTCATAGCAACAGTTCCTGGGGCGCATGTCCGGAATTCTGCGGAGAAATTGCTTCGACTCAGGACGGGTAGTGGTTGGAATGAATTGTATACCAGGTACTTATGCCCTGCCTGCCGACATGCTGAGGTGGGGTTGAGTACTAGGGTACAACATGGAGCGAGGGCCATTCCCGCGTATCGACAAACTGTCGACCACGCTAGGCTGTCCGAGCACAGGCATTCCCTGATCAAGAACCCAATGTGCTACCAGGACAGAGTTTATGAGATGCCTAATGGGTGATTTGCTAACGCTCTGATCTTTCGTCTGGTTTCTCGCTTTATCTAATTCAGTCAGTAGCTTACACGATTCTGTATGGTAGAGTTCTTTCCATTGATTCTGGTCTATTTGCGCGAAGTTTAGCACAAATTTAGCACAATCCAATGTGTGAACCTTGGAGG
>JAYRVO010000184.1:0-18973 GCA_041918515.1 Chloroflexota bacterium
GAACGCCCGAAATTGCGCCCATCCCTTCAGCGCCAATACTTTCGTGATCGCCGCCGTCAACGTCGTCTTGCCGTGGTCGATATGTCCGATCGTCCCCACGTTCGCATGGGGCTTCTTTCGCTCGAATGCTTGCTTAGCCATAGTTGTCAATGCCTCCGGGGCAAAAAAAGGTGGTTTGCGTTTTTTGGCCGCCTCTTTACAGAAGGCGGCCAAAAGTGACAAATCTATGGAGCCCACAAGCGGATTTGAACCGCTGACCGCATTCTTACCAAGAATGTGCTCTACCGACTGAGCTATGTGGGCAGGAAGGAATTTCGAATTGCGAATTTCGGATTTCCAAATTTGCAATCCGAAATTCGCAATTGACAGGTGGGCCGGGCAGGACTCGAACCTGCGAAGGCGCTTTCGCCAGCGGATTTACAGTCCGCGCCCTTTGCCGCTCGGGACACCGACCCAAGGAAAACTATTTTAAACAAATTCTGCCGAAATACCAAACCGGCGCTACCTGTTTGGAGAGGCAGAAATGACGACTACAGCCAAAGCCGACGAAGGGATTCGAACCCATAACCAGCGGTTTACAAAACCGCTGCTCTGCCGTTGAGCTACGTCGGCGCATCGTCGATTACTGATTCTAGCCTCCCCGCCTGAGCGAAGTCAAATCGTGAGCACACCGGGATCATCGACTTGATCGAGAGCGTGGCCTGGGTGGCGCTCATTGCTTCACTTCCTGCCTGTGGTGATGTGGGCGGCAAGGTTGATTTGTTATGAAGCTCGTGAAACGTGAAGGGTGAAACGTGAGAAAACGTCGGCAATTTTCACGCATCACCCTTCGACGGCGTTGAGTACAACGCACTCAGGGCAGGCTGTATCACGTTTCAGATCTGAGCATAATTTCTTTGGCTAGCCATCTATTAGGATGAGCGGTCGGAGCACTCGCAGCGCTCCGACCGCTTGGCGTGCGATTAGTCTAGCAGGCTGCGCAGCGCCGCCCACACGGCGTCGGCGAGGCGGCGGATGACGGGGAGGGTGAACCGCCAACGACGGCGACCATGGGCGGGGCAGTCGATGGTCAGCCGCCAGAAGAGGGCGTGAATCTGGTAGCGGACGAGACGGCCAGAGCGTCGGGAGCGGCCAGAGCGCTGAGACGATCGCTGGGACGGGATGACCGTGCGGCTGAGGTGGTGGGGAATGAAGCCGAGGACGAGCAGGATGAGGGTGAGGGCGTCGAAGTTCATGTTATCGCTCCTGGGTGGCCGGTCTTGGGGAACCGGTGGGATGCGATAACGCCGGCGTTATCATTGACTTGATGATCGATCTACTTGTATCATGGCAGATACATGCAATTTTTGAGTTTGCATGGTGCCAACTGAATGCTCCTGTTTGTTGCCGGAAAATCGAGGAGGTCTTTATCTATGGCGCTATTTGGCGAGAGATTGCGGGAATACCTGAGTCGGGAAGGAATGACGCAGCAAGAACTGGCGGATTGTTTGGATTACAGCCGCCAGCAAGTGGGGAAATGGGTGAACAAAAAGAACCCTATCGATCCTCCAACGCGCGATGTCATCACAGCCATTGGAGACTGCCTTAGCCTTACTGTGCAGGAGATCGATGCCTTGCTGGTTTCTGCGGGTCATGCGCCGCTTCATACTTCAGAGACATCCGTACAAGCAGTCGATGAGTTGACTGCCGGGACGCTTCGTGTTGAGCGGTTGATCCTGAAGCAGAACACGCCATCTTCGCCTGAACCTCCTCCCCTCACCATAGCCGAAGAAATCTACCTGCGCACCCTGCGGGCCGAGTGCGACCGCTTGCCCCTAGTCGAGGACGAACGATCTTCGCCCACCGCACGCAAAGCCGATCAGCCCCGCGCCTCGTTGGCCAATGTCTACATCGATTTGGACACCATCGCCGACCCCGACTTCGGGCGGGTGTGCGAACGGTTGCGCATCCCTGCTACACAGCGCCAGGCCGTACAACAGGCGCTCGTACGCGTAGCGCCAGAGGTGCTGCCAGACCAGCAAGGTGAGCGACGCCGCGATGAACTGGCGGTATTGCACGCACTGGTAGGGAGAAGCGCCACGACCGGGGGAGAACCAGAAGCCCTTGCCAAAACGCTGAAGAAGTGGGTAAAGGACGAAGAGACCTTGCGCCGGGCGCTCAGGCCGATTACAGCGGTGGAAGCATTGGCCGAGACGCCCCACCTGGTGTTATTGGGCGATCCTGGCTCCGGCAAGTCCACGTTCGTCAACCATTTGGCTTTTTTGCTGGCAGGCGCGCTGTTGGGCGAACAGCCAGATTGGGCGGAGATGCTGGAAACTCGGTTCATGCAGCCGTTGTTTCCGCTGCGCATCGTCGCCCGGCGCTGGAGCGGCAGCCTGAACGAAGGTGACGCGCCGGGGATCGAGCGCGTGTATAGCGCCCTGGCGGCCTTGCCCGGCGGCATGGAGCGAGATGAACTCCTGCTACGCCTGCGCCAACCCAACACGCTGGTGCTGTTCGACGGTCTGGACGAAGCGCCGGTGGCCGAGTATGAAGGCGCTTATGATCGCCGCCGCGTCTTGTTAGATACCGTGGAGGCATTCATCGTCGCCCATCCCAAGTGCCGCGTGCTGGTGACCAGCCGCATACGCCCTTACCAGACGCCGGGCTATCAGCTTGGGGGAACGAAGACAGCGACATTGGCAAAGCTTGATGCTCCGCGCATGGAACGATTCGTGCGCTTGTGGTACAACGAGGTGCAACGGGTGGAGGGAATGACGGATGCGCGCGCTACGGAGCTGACAGAAGATTTGCTGGCAGCTATCGACCGGCGTTCCGAGCTGTATGAGATGGCGGAAATCCCTTTGTTGCTGACCATGCTCGCGCTCGTCAACAACCGCTATGGTCTGCCTGAGAATCGGGCCGAACTGTATGACCAGTGCACCGAGCAATTGTTGTGGGAGTGGGAGCAAGTAAAGGCTGAGGAGGGGAAGACTCAAAGCCTCGACCACCTGTTGGGCGCCATTGAGCCACGACGCTCGCGGCTGGATGTGGAAAAGGTCTTGTGGCGGCTCACCTTCAGCGCCCATCAACTCAGTGGCAAGCGCGACGCTGACCTCAAGACAAGCGATCTGCGCGAGGCGCTGGCCCTGACAACGCCGGTGAGATCGGCGAACTGGATGTGGGCCGACCGTATGGTCAAGTTCATGCAAGAACGAGGTGGGCTGCTCACCGCGGTCGATGACGCCACTTTCACCTTTCCGCATCGCAGCTTTCAAGAATACCTGGCCGCGCGGCGCCTTTTGGAGTTGCCTGACCCCGGTCAGGAGGCGCTGAAACTTGCCGGCGATGATGTTTGGCATGAAGTCATTCTTCTGGCCTGTGGCCACCTGGCGGTCAGAGGGCTGTCTTCGTTGTGGGGCATGATCGTAAACGAACTGGCCTTCGCCATCGAAGACGACGCCAACGCCTGGCAGGCCGTCATTCTGGCGGGCGTGGCCTTGCTGGAATTCGGTCCCGACAAGGTGGAGGGGCGCATCGGCAAGCGGCTGCGCCAGGACCTTCCCCCCATCCTCACCACCATCATGCAGAACCCCGACCTGCCTGCGGCCTCGCGGCTGGAAGCCGGCCTGCTGGCCGCCGACCTGGGCTGCCTGCCCGCCGACCTCGACGCCTTGATCCCCGCGCCCGGCCTCGCCTATCCCTGTCGCATCGGCAAATATCCGGTCACCAACGCCCAATATCAGCGTTTCATCGTCGCCGGCGGCTACAACCTCGACAGGCCCTGGTGGACGAAGGAGGTCGTCGCGGATATCGAGCGGTGGTCTAGCAATGAAGACTGGCGCAACGGCCCCCGCTATCGCGACAACCCGACTCTGAACAAGGCCACCCAACCCGTGGTGGGCGTCAGTTGGTACGAGGCCGCCGCCTATTGCCAATGGCTGACAGAGGAATTGCGCAAGGGGAATTACGAATTGCGGGACAATCGACTCCAACCTGGCGATCCTATTTCACCATCCGCCATCGACAATTCGCAATGGCAAGTGCGCCTGCCCACCGTGGCGGAATGGGGCGCCGCGGCAGGGACGGGACGCCGCGCCTATGCCTGGGAAGGCGACTTCGACCCTAAGCGCTGCAATTCCAAAGAAAGCGGCTTTGGCCAATCTTCACCTGTGCACATGTATCCGGCCGGGGCCACGCCCGAAGGTGTCTATGATTTGTGTGGAAATGTGTGGGAATGGTCAGATGACGATGATCCCACTTGGGGCAAGAAACTTCGCGGCGGCGCCTGGTGGACTGATGCCGAAGGCGTCACCTCGGCCTCCCCGGGCAGGGACGTTCCGGGGGACAGGGACGACTTTGTCGGGTTGCGGGTGGTTGTCGTCCCCAGCTCTCGTGTCTCCTAGTTCTGTTTGCTGATTTCAGAATTCTGTGTTCTGATTTTCTGAATCCGGGCAATTTGCAAGGCGGGTCAGGATTGGAGAACGCACCCCCACCTATGTCCTCCCTCCGCTCCCTCCCCCGCAACATCTGGGTGCTGGCCGCCACCAGCTTTTTGCGCGACGTGGCCAGCGAGATGCTGGTGCATCTCACGCCGCTCTTTCTGGCCAATGTGCTGGGGGTGCGCACCGGCGTCATCGGCCTGATCGAGGGCGTGGCCGAGACCACCGCCAGCCTGGTGAAAATTTACTCTGGCTGGCTTTCGGATCGTTTGGGACGACGCAAAGGCTTGACCGTCGCTGGCTATAGCCTGGCCGCGTTGGCGACGCCACTTTTGCTCGTCGCCCGCAGTTGGCCAGCCATCCTCCTCTATCGCTTCCTCGACCGTCTGGGCAAAGGCATCCGCACGGCCCCGCGCGACGCCCTCATCGCCGACTCCGTGCGGCCCGACCAGCGCGGCCTCAGCTTCGGGCTGCACCGGGCCGCCGACACCGCCGGCGCTTTCCTGGGCTTGCTCATCGCCATGCTCCTGGTCTGGCGCACCCAGGCGGGCGAACTGGGCCTCAGCCCCGATACCTTTCATACAATCGTCGTCTGGGCGCTGATCCCCAGCGTTCTGGCTGTGCTCGTCCTCGTTCTGGGCGTCAAGGAGGCGATCAAACCCTCCTCCTCCGCCCCGCCCCGCCTGACTCTGGCCGGTTTCGAGCGCCCCTTCCTCCGCTTCCTGGCCGTGATGGTCTTGTTCACCCTGGGCAACAGCAGCGACGCCTTCCTCGTCCTGCGCGCCCAGACCGCGGGCGCCTCAGTGTTGATGATCCTGGCCATGGTGGCGGGCTTCAACCTGGTCTACACCGTGCTCGCTGGCCCGGCCGGCGCCCTCTCCGACCGCATGGACCGGCGCCGGTTGATCGTGATCGGCTGGGGTTTGTATGCCCTCGTGTACCTGGGTTTTGCTTTTGCCACCTCCACCTGGCAGTTCTGGTTGCTTTATGCCACCTATGGCGTGTATTATGCCCTGACCGAAGGCGTGGCCAAGGCATTCGTGGCCGATCTGACGCCCGCCGAGCGTCGCGGCACAGCCTACGGTGTGTTCAACGCCGCCATCGGCCTCACCGCCCTGCCCGCCAGCGTATTGGCCGGGCTGTTGTGGCAAGGTCTCGGCAGTTGGATGGGCTTCGGCCCAGCCGCCCCCTTCCTCTTCGGCGGTTGCCTGGCCCTCCTTGCCAGCATCCTCCTCTGGCGGTGGGTGGGGAGAGTAGATAAGTAGGCAAGTAGGCAAGTAGGCAAGTAGACAAGTAGACAAGTAGACAAGTAGGGCTTTCCGTTTCTCGTTTGATGAAGAAAAAAGCGTCGATTGTGTCATGCTGAATGTTCGATGCCACGCGGCGGCATGCGTCCGTGTGAGAAACTCCTCATCGTGTCACCCTGAGCGGGTCGATCCGGCATCCTGTCATTCCGATCAGCCAGCGAAGGGTCTCTATGTTCGGGAGTTTCTAAGCAACGCAGTGAAGCATCAGCGAAGCGAAGCATCGCGACTCTCAGGCCAGATGGCTTTTGGGGCAACGCGAGAACCTGTTCCTTCACTGCGTTCAGGACAGGCTCTGAGCGCAGCGAATGGATGCTTCGCTGGCTTTCAACCGCAACAATTTTGTGTGATCGACCCGCTGATGCTTCACTGTGTTCAGCATGACATAATCAAATCTTGGGTGCTATCCGACGCAGTTGGGTGCGAGAACCGGAAAGCCCTGGTAGACAAGTGGCAGGTTCTCCGTTGATTGTTGACTGTTGACTGTTGATTGTTAGCAAGGTCGCAGGGGCAATCTCCAATAACCAATCTCCAATAACCAATCTCCAATCTCTACACACAAGGGAGCCAAATCATGACCGAAGCTATCATCGCCCATCGCGAGCAGGAGGATCGCCGCGAACTCCGGGGCTGGATGATGTACGACTGGGCCAATTCGGCCTTCAGCACCACAGTCGTCACCACCCTGCTCGGCCCCTATCTCGCCAGCATCGCCAAAACCAGCGGCGGGGTGAACGTGTTCGGCTTCTCGTTCGAGCCGGACGCCTTCTTCCCCACCTGCGTCTCCATCTCCGTCATCCTTCAGGTCTTGTTCCTGCCCCTGCTGGGCGCCATCGCCGATTACTCCAACCTGAAGAAGCGTTTGCTTCTCACTTTTGCCTCCATTGGCGCTATCGCCACCACCCTGCTGTTTTTCATCAGCGCTGATATGCCGGTGGTGGGAGCCAACGGCGGGGTTCTGTTGGCCGGGCTTTTGTTCATCCTTGCCAACCTGGCCTTTGGCGCCGCCATCGTCCTCTACAACGCCTTTCTGCCCGACATCGCCGCGCCCGAAGACCGGGATCGGGTCAGTTCACAAGGCTGGGCCATGGGCTATCTGGGTGGCGGCATCCTGCTGGCCCTGAATCTCGTTCTCATCCAACTCATGGACGACACCGCCCTGGCTGTGCGTCTCAGCCTGGCCAGCGCGGGGTTGTGGTGGCTTGCGTTCACAGTGCTCTTTCCTGCCCGGCGGCTGCGCCAGCGCCCGGCGTCGAAGACCTTGCCGTCGGGTGTGGGCTACTTCCGGCAGGGCATCAGGCAGATCATGAAAACGCTGGGCGAGATCAGAGGCAAATATCCCGAAACCCTGCGCTACTTGATCGCCTACCTGATCTACAACGATGGCATCCAGACCGTGATCGTAGTCGCCACGCTTTTTGCCGCCACCGAACTGAAAGCCCCTGCCGAGACTCAGATCATCCTGGTGCTGTTGATTCAGTTCGTAGCCTTTGGCGGCGCCCTTTTCTTTGGCTGGCTGGCAGCGCGGTTGGGCGCCAAACGCTCTATCGTCATCAGCCTGGTCATCTGGAGTGTGATCGCCATCGCCGCCTATGCCCTGCTGTACGAGATCTGGCAGCTCTTCGTCCTGGGCGTGGCCGTCGCCATCGTCCTCGGTGGCTCCCAAGCCCTCAGTCGCTCGCTCTACTCGCAGATCATTCCCCGCGCCAACGAATCTGAGTACTTCGGGTTCTACGAGATTAGTGAGCGTGGCACCTCGTGGATCGGGCCGCTGGTCTTTGCCGCCGCTGTGCAGATCACCGGCTCCACCCGCGTGGCCATCCTCTCAGTCATTCTCTTCTTCGTCGTCGGCCTGATTTTGCTCGTGCCCGTGCGTGTGCGCAAAGCCATGCTCGATTCGGGCAATGATCCTGAAGGCGTGGTATTGTAAGTAGAAGAGTAGACAAGGAAACAAGTAGACAAGTAGACAAGGAAACAAGTAGACAAGTAGACAAGGAAACAAGGCGCCGCCTGCCGTCTGCAACCTTGCTAACAATCAACAGTCAACAATCAACAATCAACGGAAAACGTGCCACCTGCCACCTGCCACTTGCCCCCTGCCCCCCCCATGCCACCTCTCGTTGCTCTCGAATCCACCGTCATCGCCCACGGGCTGCCGTACCCGCAGAATTTCGACACTGCCCTGCGTCTGGAGGGGATCATCCGCCAGGCCGGGGCCGAGCCGCGCACTTGCGGCTTCATCGCCGGCCAGCCAGTGGCCGGACTCAGTCGCAGTCAGATCGAGCACTTCGCCCGCGACGAGGGCATCGTCAAGGCTTCGCTGCGCGATTTGGGCATCGTCGCCGCCCACAAGCTCGACGCCGCCACCACCGTGGCTACGACGATGTGGGTGGCGCACCGGGGCGGGATCGAGGTTTTCGTCACCGGCGGGCTGGGCGGAGTGCACCGCGGCGACGATTTCGACGAGTCGGCTGATCTGACGGCCCTGGCCACGATCCCGGTGCTGGTTGTTTGCGCCGGAGCCAAAGCCATCCTCGACTTGCCCCGCACCCGCGAACGATTAGAGACGCTGGGTGTGCCGGTGATCGGCTACGGCTGTGATGAAGTCCCCGCCTTCTACACCCGCTCGTCCGGCCTGCCGGTCGATGCCCGCTGCGACTCGCCCGCTGAGGTGGCGGCCATCTGGCGGGCGCAGCGGGCGCTGGGGCTGCGCACGGGCATGCTCGTCACCCAACCCGTGCCCGCGGCAGCGGCGTTGGACGAGGGCGTGGCGAACACGGCCATCGAACAAGCCCTGGCCGCAGCCGCCGAGCAAGGCATCCGCGGCAAGACGCTGACGCCGTTCTTGCTCAGCCACATCGCTGCCAGCACCGGCGCCGCTAGTCTGCGGGCGAATCTGGCCCTGCTGGAGAACAATGCTCGCCTGGGCGCACAGATCGCACTATCGCTTTTTCACCCCAAATGACAGGAAATTCGATCCGCGAAGGGCGCGAATACCAGCGAATGCTCGATTCCTTCTTCGCCCCACTTCGCGCCCTTCGCGGATCAATCAACTGGAATTGGCGCGACCCGGCGCTCAAGCTGGCTCTGGCTTGGTGGCGATTGGCGAAGCCGCGCACTGTGGGTGTACGCGGCATTCTACCAGACGAAGCAGGCCGTATCCTTTTCGTGCGCCATAGTTACGGCAGTCGGCGTTGGTTTCTGCCGGGCGGCGGCGACCATGCCGGTGAATCTGCGGATGAGGCGATGGTGCGCGAGATGCGCGAGGAAACCGGGTTGGCGGTGGAGATCGCGCGGCTGGTGGGGGTGTATCTGTACACCGGCGCCTACAAGCGCGACCACATCTTCGTCTTTGCCTGCCAGAGGTCGGGCGGAACGCTGGCGGTGGACGGCAGGGAGATCAATGAAGCCGGTTGGTTTCCGCTGGCTGCCCTACCGGAACCGCTGACAGCCGGTACCCGCCGCGTGTTGGACGATTGGCAGAGTGGTAGGGTGGGATATGGGCGCTGGGGCGAGTAAAAGGGAGGAAGAGAGGGTGATTGACCAAAGAGGCAGGGTGTGCGACAATGATGGCAAGGAGTGATCTATGATCAGACTTGACCGTATCACTATCGATCCGGCGCGAATGAACGGGCAACCGAGCATCCGCAACTTGCGCCTGACAGTGCGCCGCGTGATCGAACTGCTGGCGCTCTATATCGATCGCAATGAATTGCGTCGCGAATACCCTGAACTCGACGATGAAGATATTCGTCAAGCCTTGGCCTATGCGGCAACTTATTTAGACGACCGCGTCGTAGAACTTGCCGCATGAAATTGCTTTTAGATACCTGAGTGGTTTCATGCCGCCAGCTCGGTTGCCATCACAAATTCGTCACTCACTACGCGAGCAGCATAGCGCAAAGCGTCTTCGACGGAGGCTACGGTCAAATGAGGATAGGCCCGCAGAATATCCTCCCGCGTCGCTCCGCTGGCAAACAATTCCAAAAGGAAATCGACGCTGATACGCGTTCCTCTGATACAGGGTTTGCCGCCAAGAATAGCCGGATTCGTCGTGATAGTATCGAACATTGGAGCCTCACCAATCGGGATGACTACTCGGTCTCATGAAAGATGCCGGCGCTTTGACAATTGCAAGTACATCGCTTATCTCGGCCAACGCTGAACGTCAAGACCTTTGCTCCACACTCACCGGCAAATCGACGGCGATGGGCGAGCGTTCGCCCTTGTGGAAGACGATCTTGCCTTGCTGCAAGACTTTGTTGTCAGTGGGGTCGCCGTTGATCTCGGCGTCGACGATGATCAGATCGCCGGTGGCGAACTCGCCGCTCAGCAGGCGCTTGCTGAGTGGGCTTTCGATCACCCGCTGGAGCACGCGGCGCAGCGGGCGGGCGCCGTACTCGGGATCGTAACCCTGTGCGCCCAGTACAAGCCGGGCCAAGTCGGTTAGCTCGATTTCCAGCGTGTGCTCCTCCAATCTCTTGGCGATCTCGGCCACCTGCAGATCGACGATGCGCAGCACCTGGTCGGGTGTGAGGACATGGAAGGGGACGATCTCATCCACACGGTTGAGGAATTCGGGCCGGAAGGTGCGCTTCAATTCGCGCTGGATGTCGCCCAGCAGCCGTTCATCGTTCACGCCCTCGTCCGAGCGGAAACCGATGCGCTTGGTCTGGGTGACGTGCTGTGAACCGACGTTGGTGGTCATGATGATGACGGTGTTACGAAAATCCACGGTGCGGCCCTGGCCATCGGTCAGCCGTCCATCTTCCAGAATTTGTAGCAGAGCGTTCCAAACTTCGGGATGGGCTTTTTCTAGTTCGTCGAAGAGGATGACCTGGTAGGGTCGTCGCCGCACGGCCTCGGTCAGTTGACCGCCCTCGTCGTAGCCCACATAGCCCGGCGGCGCGCCGATCAAGCGGCTGACGGTGTGCGACTCGCGATATTCGCTCATGTCGATGCGGAGCAAGGCTTCGGGGTCATCGAAGAGGAATTCGGCCAAAGCGCGCGCCAGTTCGGTCTTGCCGACGCCGGTGGGGCCGAGGAAGATGAAGGAGCCAATCGGACGGCGGGGGTCCTTGAGGCCGGCGCGAGAGCGACGAATGGCGTCGGAGATGGCGACGATGCCTTCTTCCTGACCAATGATGCGTTTGTGCAGGAATTCTTCCATCCGCAACAGCTTCTGTGTCTCGGATTCGAGCATTTGGCTGACGGGGATGCCGGTCCAGGCATGGACGACCTGGGCGATCTGTTCCTCGCCGACAAGACCGGTGAGTCCCGATTTCTCTTGCCAGGCGGTGGTTTTGATCTTGATCTCTTTTTCCAGTCGGATGGTCTCGGTCTTCAACTGGGCGGCTTGCTCGTATTCGCGGTTTGCCCACGCCGCTTCCTCGGCCTGCCGGATGTCTTTGAGTTGTCGGCGCAGCTGCCGCAGTTCCGGCGACTCTGAGGCCATAGCCACGCGCATTTTGGCCGCGGCTTCGTCGATGAGATCGATGGCTTTGTCGGGCAGGTGGCGGCCGCTGACATAGCGGTGCGAGAAGCGCACGGCGGCGCTGAGGGCGTCGTCGGTGAGTTGCACCTGGTGGTGATCCTCATAACGCTTGCGTAGCCCTTGCAGGATTTGCACGGCTTCTTCGATGCTCGGTTCGTCCACCCAGATGGGTGCAAAGCGGCGTTCGAGGGCGGCGTCACGTTCGATGTATTTGCGGAATTCGTCGGGTGTGGTGGCGCCGATCACGCGCAGTTCCCCGCGCGCCAGGGCGGGTTTCATCATGTTGCTGGCGTCCATGGCTCCCATGGCCGCGCCCGCGCCCACGACGGTGTGCAGCTCATCGATGAAAAGGATGATCTGCCCCGCCGATGATCGCACTTCGTCCATGACGGCCTTCAGCCGTTCCTCGAATTCGCCACGGAAGCGGGTGCCGGCGATCATGGCGCCCAAATCTAAGGCCATGATGCGCTTGCCGTGCAGAAATTCGGGTGCATCTTCTTCGACGATGTGCTGCGCCAGGCCCTCGACGATGGCGGTTTTGCCAACGCCGGCCTCGCCGATGAGCACGGGGTTGTTTTTGGTGCGACGGCTGAGCACCTGGATGACGCGCAGGATTTCCTGATCGCGGCCAATGACGGGGTCGAGTTTGCCCTCGCTGGCCAGGGTGGTGAGGTCGCGGGCGAATTTCTCCAGGGCGCGATAGCGGCTCTCGGCTTTGGCTTCGCTGCCACCTTTACCCCGTCGCAGTTCTTCGATGACGCGGCCGATGGCGTCTTTGCTGACGTTGTATTTGCGGAGGAGGTTGGCGCTGGGTGTGTTGCGTTCGCTGGCGATGGCCAGGAAGAGGTGTTCGGTGGAGATGTATTGGTCGCCCATGCGCTCGGCTTCTTCCAATGCCACCTGGCTGGTGAGGCGGTGGAGGCGGGGTGTGATGTAGATCTGGCCGGTGGCGGCCATCTCCATGTTGGGGCCGCCGGTGCGCGGGGCGCGTTGCAGGATGGCCTCCAACTCAGCCTGGATTTTGTCGAGGTCCACCTTGAGGTGGCTGAGGATCTGGCGCACCATTCCTTCCGACTGTTCGAGCAGGGCGAGGAAGAGGTGTTCGGTGTCGGCCTGGCTGTGTTGAAAACGCGTCAGGATTTCGTAGGCGCGCATGAGGGCGTCTTGGGCGCGTTCGGTATATTTCTCGAATTGCATCATGTGTGTGGAAACTCCAATCGGTTGCGATCAGTCTTTCGCCTACTATACCCCGCGCTTGTTTTCCCAAGCGTAGGCCACCGCCCAATTTGAGCCAACGCTAATGTAATGCAAATAGTGCAAATAGAGACCTGACAGGTCGGCAAGACCTGTCAGGCATAAGGCGTTATTGGAAGCGCAGATTGCTGAAGGTGGCGGGCTGACCGAAGGCCATGCCGGGGGTGTGGACGAGGATGGTCTGTTGGGCGGCCGAACCGGGTGTGTCGTTGTCGCTGGCGCTTAGTGCATAGCCCCAAGCCAGACCGGACAGTGGTTGGATGCCGAGGATGGTCCAGGGGATGGCTGCTTCCAGGGTGTAGCCCTGGCCTTGGGGCTGGGCAGCCACCATCATCTGGCTGTTCCAATCGTTACGGCGTTGCGGATACCAGACGACGCCCTCGGCGCCAGCGCCAGCGGTGCGGCCGGCCGAGAAGCCGAATTGATAGTCGTCGCCGTTGAGACTGTTGTCGTTGAAGTCGAGGGCCAGGTTGGCGTCCAGCCAGAGTTCGACTTCGTCGCCGTTGAAGAGTTCGTAGCTGTTCAGCTCTTGAACATGGGTGTCATCGGTGACTTCGTAGAGGAGGTAGAGGTAGGTGTCGTCCCAGGCCAGGCGGGCGGTGGCGGCGAAGTCTTGCGGGCCAGAGAAGTTTTCGGGTCCTTGTTGGATGCGGGTGAGTGGCATGGCCGGGGTGCTGCCCCATTCGCCGGGGAAGCCGTCGATGATGAAGCCGCCGCGTTTGCTGGCCACGTAGTCGCCGCCATTGTTGCGGAAAGGTCCGGCGTAGGGTGTGGGCGGCGGGGTGGGGGTGGGGCTGGGGAGGGGTGTGGCGGTGGGGGTGTCGGTGGGTTGGAGGGTGGGGGTGGGGGTCGGCGTGGGCGATGTCGTGAGGGTGGGGGTGGGGGTCGATGGAGTGGGGGTGGGGGTGGGAGTTTGTGAAGACGACAGGGTGGTGGTGGCGAGAGGGGTCAGGGGGATGCCGGCCAGGTCGGTGGTGGGGGTGGGGGTGGGGCGCGAGCCGAAGGTGCGCAAGCCGATGGTGATGCCGATCAACCCGAGGGTGAAGACGGCCAGGGCCACCAATAAAGCGACGAGGATGGGGTTGGGTGGGTTGCGGACGGGTCGGGGTGGAGTCATGGGGGAGGGTTCATTGCAGACGCCTGTCAGGTTGTGCGAAGCTTTGGCAGAGACCTGACAGGCGCGGGTGGGGTTAGAATCGCAGGAAGGCGCCGATGTGTTGGTTTTCGGCGGCAAGACGGTTTTCGGGGGGGAGGACGATGACTTGAGCGCCTTGGGCAATGGTGCGTCGCGCGATGGTGTTGATGGCGTCGGGCACAGTGCGCTTGGGGCCGCCGCAGATGGGGCAGGAGGCGCCGTTGTCGGTGCTCAGGTAGCCGCAGGTTTCGCAGCGTTGCACCTGGCCTTCGGGAATTTCGTATTTGTCGGTGAAGAGCAATTGGTAGACGCGACCGCTTTGGATGGCATCGATGGTGGGGGTGAGTCCCGTGACAGCGGCGCCTCCTTTGGCGGCAGTCACGGTCAAGTCATCGGCTAGTTGGGTGATGTAGGCGTTGCGCGCCTGTAAGGCGACGACTTCAGCGCGCTCACGTATTTCGTTGATGTGGACGTCTAGCGCCAGGGGAATGGCGCCGACGATGAGTTTTTGTAAGGATAGGGGGAGTGTCTCTTTGAAACGGGCAACGTTGGCGTCGGTGCCGGCCAGAACCAGTCGCCGCCAGTTGTACTGACGCCGTAGTTCTTCGGTTTGTTCCGCGGCTTCGCGCAGGTTGGCCATGGCGGCTTCGTCTTCGTGGCGCTGGTAGCGTTGGGCTGCCCAACCGCCCTGCTTGTGTCGCCGCACTTCTTCACCCACGATTCCTCTGGCTTCTTCCAGTTCCCCCAGGTGGAAGGAGAAGAAGCGAGAGCCGTTCTTGTCCACGGCGACTACGCCGAGGTGACCATAGGTGTCGATCATTTCTACAAGTCGTCGCACCAGGGGGCGTCTGTCTACCATGATGGCGTCGTCCACAGGCACCTCGAAGGTGTAGGCGCGCCAGAAGCCTTGTCGCTGACATGAGAAACAGACGACGCTGCGCGCCTGGCGGTCGTATTCCAGGTCGAGGTAGTGTTCGATACGTTCTTTGTCGGCGCTATCGGCGCCGCTGGCGCTTTCCAACAGACCGCGCAGCGCTAACTTGTACGTCTCGATCGTTCGATGGCGCGAATCGACGTTGAGATACAGACTCATGACAGGGTTGCCTTGACCATCGAATTCCACAAGCTCCCGCAAATCGGCTTCCTGAAACATGGTATTGCCTCCTACACACAGGGGTCCCTCGGCTGTGAGGGAGATATGAAATTAAACACAGCGGCAGTGTTCGCCATCTGACGTTGGGCCAGACGCGCGCACTGCCGCTGAGAAAAGACAAGGTAAATAAGATGGACTTGCAGTGGTTAAGTGCATCGCAGAAGCGCTTTCGAGAAGCCACGAACGATACTGCCGCTCACCTCATCCATCTCAAGGGTAGCACTTTGTGGCGTTCTTGTCAACCCCGATTTGGGCGTGGGCGCGCTTGCTGGGCGTCAGGGTGTGGTTGGCGTTGGTTGGGGTGTTGGCTCAGGCGTCGGTTCGGGGGCGGGGGTGGGGGCGTGGAAGAGGTCGCCGGGCAGGATGATGGATTGTCCGCCGGCGCCGAGGACAGTGGGGTATTGGCCCGACCAGCGGTTCACGGCCTGCCAGTTGATCACGTCCGGCGTCAGGCTTTCGGCGATGAGGCGGTTGGCTTCGGCTTGGGTGCGCGCTCGCACCAGGGTTGCGTCGGCTTCGGCTTGCGCCTTGAGTTTGATGCTTTCGGCCTCGCCCTGGGCCACGCCGATGCGCTCGACGCGCTGGCGTTCGGCCTGGGCCTGGGCTTCGGTGATCACGCGCTGTTTTTCGAATTCGGCTTGGCGCGCGAGGTTTTGTTTGGTGATGATGTTTTCGGCTTCGATCTGTTTCTTTTCGACGGCGTCGATGTAGGCCGGCGAGAAGGTGATCTGGCGCAAGCCGAAGAAGACGAGTAGTAGACCTTCGGGTTCGAAGTCCCGCGCGAGTTGCTGGGTGATGGCTTCTTGTGCAGCCTGGATGTCGCCGGAATAGAGTTGGGTGGCGGTGAATTTGCGCAGGAGGGTGCGCACCCAAACGCGGCTGTTTTGCTTGACCAATTTCTCGACGACGTCGTTTTCGGCGCCCATATTGTTGATGATGTTGGCTGCCTCTTGGGGTTGGATGCGGAAGCGCACCGTGTAGCGGGCGGTGATCTGCTGGCCGTCGCTGGTGGCGGTGTCTACGGGGATGTCGGTGTAGTCGGCTCGTGATTGATTCGGCTCGTCGCTGGTTTCGTAGACGATTTCTTGGGTGCGGTAGACGACTGTTTCGTCGATGAATGGTATTTTCCAGTTCAGGCCTGGCTCGAAGACGCCTACTACCTGACCCAGGCGCTTGACCACAGCCACCGAGCCGGCTTGTACGATTGTGTAGCTGCTGAGGATGGCGAGGGCGCTGAAAACGAGTAGGAAAGTGACGAGGCCGGGGATCAGGCCCACGGTGGGTTGCAGGTTGCCCTTGCGCGAGCGAGCGCCGGCAATGAGGGCGGCGACGCCGATGCCGGCGATGAAGGCGATGATCAGGCTAACGATGAGTTGTCCCATGGGGCGGCTCCTGAGTGGAGGGATTGGAGGGTTGGAGGTTGAATACTTTCAGTATGCTATATTTTGGCCCGCGAGTATGACGGCCAGCTTCCGCGAGGCTGACAGATCGGCCGGTTAGTATCTTACCAGCCAAATTCTTGCACGATGAGCAGGAAAACTTACCACGAAGGCACAAAGACACGAAGGAGAAGAAATTGAACAGCTTGGTGTCTTCGTGTCTTCGTGGTTCACGATGAGTTTGGTTGCGGCTCGTCCGGGTTAGGGGATAATGAGTTTCTGGCCGGAGCGGATGCGATTGGGGTTTTGTAGGCCGTTGGCTTGCATGACAGCCTGGGGGCTGACGCCGTAGCGGGCGGCAATGGCGGTGAGGGTTTCGCCTGGTTGGACGATGTGGATGCGTTGGGCGCTGCCAGCGTTGGGGGTTTGTTGGCTGCCGGTGGGGATGGTCAGTTTCTGGCCGGCGCGCAAGGCGCTGGGGTTGGTGATGTTGTTGGCCTGGGCCAGTTGGTCGAGGGGGACGCCATATTTCTGGGCGATGCCGAAGAGGGTTTCCCCGCGCTTGACGATATGGATGTAGCCAGCGCCAGTCTGGGTGGCGCCGTCGGTGGAGTTTTCGGCGTTGGCGGCGGGAGCGGGTTGCGCCTGATCGGGCAGGCGCAGTTGCTGGCCGACCTGCAGGGCGCTGGGGTTGGCGATTTGGTTGATGTCGATGAGGAGTTGTGGATCGACGCCGAATTTGCGGGCGATGGCGTAGAGGGTGTCGCCAGGTTGAACGGTGTAGCTTTGAAGGTCGCCAGAGGCGCCGCCAGCGGTGGCGCCGGTCGGTGCGTTTTCATCGGTGGCGGGGGTGGGGGCCAGGCCGGCGTCTTTACCAACGATGCCAGGGGTGACGACGACAACGGGGGTGGTCTGGGGATCGATGGTGGGTGTGGCGCCGACGGCGATGGTTGCACTGATGGCGGGAAGGGTGGGGAAGGGGGTGGTTCCCGGCAGCGGTGGGCGCTCACGCGTGCAGGCGGTGAGGATGGCGAGGCCAGCGAGGAGACCGACGAAGAGGATGACCCGGACATGCCGGGAGATGGTGTAAGGTCCAGAGGAGTGCAACATGTCAGAATAGCCTTGGTGGATGCAGCGTAAGGTTGGCCGATCGCACATGGCGTTTCAACCGGCGATGTCTTGGGCCAGTTCTTCGGGCGGGTTGCGGGGGAGGCGGGGGAGGTAGATGCTGATGGTGGCGCCGTGGCCGAGTGCGCTTTGGATCTGGATGCGACCGCCCTGCATGCGCACGACTTGTTGGCAGATGGCCAGGCCCAGGCCCAGGCCCTGGGGTTTGGAGGTGTAGAGCGGCTCGAAGAGACGTCCGATGCGTTCGGGGGCGATGCCGGGGCCAGTGTCGCTGACGGCAAGGTGGATGCCTTCGGGGGCGGGGGTCAGCGAGATTGTGATCGATCCGTTGTCGCCGACAGCTTCCAGGGCGTTGGCCAGGAGGTGGTGGATGAGGAGGTAGAGGTGGTTGGGATCTGCCTGGATGGGGGAGAGGATGGGTGGTTTGTCGATGTGGATGGCAACGCCCTGGGGGGGCGACAGGGTGGCGATTTCGGTGATGAGAAGGTCGTCGAGATTGACGGTTTGGGTGCGCATCTGGCCCAAGCCGGCGAATTGTTCCAGGCCGTCTAGTATACGCAGGGCGGTTTGGATGTCGGCGCTCAGGGTGGCAAGGGTTTCGGGCGGGGTGGAGTGGGCAGGGGGTTGGACCAGGGTGCGTTCGACGGCAACCAGGGGGGCGCGCAATGATTTGCTGACTTGGCTGGCGATTTGGCCGATGGCGCTGAGGCGCTCGGTGCGACGGGTGTCGCGTTGGACGTCGTAGAGTTGGTCGCGACTTTGTGCCAGCTCGGTTTGGGTTTGGAGGAGGGAGACCTGGGCCTGGACCAAACGGGCTTCGGCCTGGTAGAGGTGGATGACGAGGGTTTCGACGAGGACATTGAGGGTGATGAGGACGACGCCGAGGGCGATGGTCAGGCTGAAGGTCAGAGAGCCGGGGAGGGTCAGGGGCAAGGGGTTGCGCCCGAAGGCGAGTGATCCTACGTACAGGCCGAAGGTGGTGAGGACGCTGATGGTAACGAGGCTGTTGAATCCAGGCCGGATGACGATGAGACCGCCAGTGATCCCCAGGGGGATGAGGGCGAGCCACGGGATGACGGTGACTTGGCCGAGGCTGTAATCGATGGCGATGATGAAGAGGCCGGTGAGGACAAGTTGTACATAGGTGCTGAGGGCCGGCCCGCGTTGCACTGTCAGGAAGTAGGCTGTCAGGCCGACCAAGTCTGTGAGTAAGACGAGGTAGGTGGGGAAGTAGCCAGGCGCGGGGGAAAGGACGAGTGCCAGGATCAGCGCCGCTAGATCGAAGGTAACGCGAACGAGGAGGTAGGCCCGCGCGCGTCTGAGAACGGCGCTGCGTTCGGTCAAGAAGTCAGGCTCGCGCCCTGCGCGGGGGGCGCGTTCGGTCAGAGTGGACATTCAGGGATGGGGTGGTTGGCGGAGGATGAGTGCTGCGAAGGTGGAGAGGGGGACGCGGGCGGTGAGGTTGACGCTGAGGGGGGTGACGGAGATGACGCGGTCGATGGCGAAGGCGTAGATGTCGGAGTCAGGTTCGAGGTGGGCGCGGTCAATGCAGACTTGGTAGTCGAGGGGGAGGGGGTCGGTCAGGTTTTGGCGCTGGCTGGGGAGAGAGGCGAAGTAGGGTTGGCGGCTTTGGCTGGTGGCGCGCCAGGGGGTTTGGGGGGTGACGTGGCGGGTGTGGGTTTTGTCGGCGCGCTGCCCGCCACCC